>NZ_JAGHQW010000138.1 GCF_017744115.1 Salinisphaera sp. G21_0
AGATCGGCCAGAATGTCGGCCCCCATCCGGGAGGTGCTGCGGACACTTGGGAATGCTCTGGCCCATGACCATGAGGATCTCCGCGCCAACGACAGGCGTCTCCCGCAGCCGGATACCGCACTGCAGCAGACGCTGGAAAATGTCCGGGTAGCGGATGGTGAGTTTGACCTATCGCCACCCATGCTGGACGCCCGGGATGTGACGGTGATCAATGAAATTATCCTGGCCGAGCGTGAAGCCTACTTTCAGAACACGCAACCTCTGAGGGATGAGCGTTTCGTGATGTTCAGCGATGTGTTCGCCGATACGACTGATTTGCAAAATCAATTGTATGGCGAGCAGCTTCCCTGCCCGACCAGCGAGCAGGGGCTGGCCGACACCTCGGCGCTGAGCGAACTGCTGGCGCGGACTGCAGACCAGACACCCGGCATCACGGCCGCCGGGAAACAACTGCTGAAACTGTATGCTGACCGTGCCACCCAGTCCTACCGTGCCTATGGCCAGCGCATCGGCACTATCCAGAGTGCCAACACCCGGGCAGTGCAGGACATCCGGGAGAGTGATAGCACCCTCATCCACGAGGGCCGGGAATACCCGCAATGGTCGCTGGCACGGCTGGTGTGCTGTGCACAGGGCCTGCAGGCAATGGACCGGGCACTCAGGAACACGTTCCTGTCGGACCTCAGCCTGGCCGATCAGTGCATTCGCCATGATGCTTCCCAAAACCTGACCATGGGGCCGGATGCGAGCGGTGAGAACCCCACCCGGGAGGCCATGATTGATGATCTGGTCAACCAGTTCCTGAACATGTATGCACAGTACGGAGAAGCCCGTTTCAATATGATCAAAGCCACCGGGTTCGCCCTGGAGGAGGAAGAGTTACCGGTGTTACGGGGATTGAGCGCCCGGGGCATGAAAACCACGGTCAATGATCTGTTGGGTACCACGTCCGGGTTGTCCGCACCGTTGCGGGACGTTCTGCAGGGAGTTGCGGACTATCTGGATAACCGGGTCACCGATGACGGCGATAATGATCTGCGCCCACCACAGGCCGATCGTCACCTGTTGCAGATCATCGACCATACCACCGCCGTCGATGATGAGTACACCTTGCCGCCAGCCACGCAGGTCCGTGGCGATATGAACGCTGTCAACCGGCTCATCCAGGGTGAGAAAGTTGGCTATCTGGCCAGGATGGGGGAACTGGAGGACCGGGAGCGTTTCCCCGCTGATTTTGCCGATATATTCCAAGAGCCCGATGCCTTTACGGAGCTTTTCCTGGAGGGGGAGATCCCGTCGTCGTGCCGGGGTGACTCACGCAAGCGTCGCCAGCTGGACAGCCATCTCCCGGGCAAGCCTGTCGGCAAGTCGGCACCTCCCCGGGACGAGCCGGCTATTGTCAATGACCACCATGCCGCGGCCACTGCCGGCGCCACCCGCCATGGGGGGCTGCTGTCGGTGCTGCGTCATGGCCTGTCCTGGCTGACCGGCGGCACCCGGGCTAGCGCTGACCAACCGCAGGGAGCAGCGCAGATCACTGCCGGGCAAAGCCATCAACAACAAGAGTCTACTAATGGTGCCGACAACCAGCCGGCCAGCAGAGTCAGGCCGGTGGCGCACAGCGTCCACAACAGCCTGACTCTGGCCGGGCTGCTGGTGTCCCGGGCCACGGACCGTCCCATCCAACCTGACACACTGGTTCATGGTGAGAGGCACCGGACTGATACGGCGGCACAGCCCTTTGACTGCCTGCCGGGCATGCGGCTGCTCACCGGCAGCATGCGGGTTGCCCGGCAACTGCACAACGAAGTGTCGGCTTTCCTGCAGCAGCTCAGGCTGCAGCGAATACAGCCGGATGCGGCCTGGCAAACCGATGACCTGCTGAATATGGCCATCGCCATGGTCACCAATGAGGCGCAACCGACCCGCTGCACCGAGGAGTTTCTGCTGGAAGTGTTGCTCTCGCCCAGACTGGGGGTTGAACATGAGCGCGCCGCCAATATTTTCGACAGCGGCGGACGGGTCCGGGGCACCGGTGGCGGTGCCATCTTCTTTGGCGGGGAGCAAACCCAGCCGTGCCAGTCAGGCCCGGCCAGAGATCTTGGCCAGTGCATGCTGAACGCCATGGCAGACCGTCAACTGGAACAAATGACCGCAGAATCCCGGTCCGCTGACGCCGGCCCGCTACTCAGTAGTGCAATGCGCAATGCCATTGTTGACCGGGCCAGCCAGTTTCAGGAACTGCAACGAGGGATTGTGTCTGCCCAGCATTCGAGGGGGTTGTTCAGCCAGCTGCCAGACTGGCTGGGCACCAGCAGTGGTAACTACAGTAGCCGCCGCGACCGGCTGTGCCAGCGACTGGACCAACGGCTGACCCCGGTCACCAGCCCGGGGGCCGTTCGGGCGGGTAATACCTGCCTCAGCCAGCTGGAAGCGGGTGATTATGGTTCGGCCCGGGCATCCTTCTTCGCGCTGTCGGACCGGCAGCAGCAACAGGCCATCCAGTCACTGACAAGGATGCCCGACTGTTTTGGACTGGAACCTCAGTGGGACGATCCGGCTCCCAGGGACAGCCAGAGTGCCTGGCAACGCTTCACTGCCCTGTACGACAGCAAGATGGGGGTTCAGGAAGAGGCGATGAACCGCCTGAAGCTGATGTCGATGGTCAGTGCCGGCAAGGTAACCGGGCAATACGACGAGGCGCAACAACTGGTGGAACACATTATTGACCTGCTGCCAACCCGGGACAATGCCAGCCAGCGATCCTGCCGGGAGACGGCAGAGTGCGCCCGGCCGCCAGTGTTCCAGCAGCACCAGTACGACCGGGACACAATAAACGGCATGCTCAATGCTTATAAAACCATCAAGGCAGAAGTCGCCGGGCAGTTGCCGCAGTATTTTATCGACCACAAGCTGGACAGTGACCTGCAAGAAGAGATCATTACCCAGGTGGCGCTGGACAGTTTGGGGGCCGTGCATGGCAAGCCTGCCGGGCAACGGCAGGCGGAAATAGCAGCGCGGCTGCAAATCGAAGCGGAGGAGTTTGCCCAGAC
>NZ_JAGHQW010000139.1 GCF_017744115.1 Salinisphaera sp. G21_0
TTTTTTCTACATCGGTAAAAGCGTTAATAGGGGTTTGGTAACGGTAGCCAGTTTTATGGCAGTGGTAAGAATAGTTTGAATTACATGGGGCTTTTTTTGCTATGAAAATGCAATTCCCGGACAGCCGATTAGCGCTGTTGGTGCGACAAATGTGACAGAACCCGGGCCAGAAAAGGTCATGCCTGGTACTGTGGCCATCGTCTCTGTGATTGGAGACGGTAGAACGGTGCTGAACAATCAAGATTTCTTAATGCTGCGATATGATTTTGCCTTCACTGTTTTTTGCACGACAGACAACTTATATTCAAAACAGGTGCCCTACCGGCAAAGCCACCAGTTTTTCTAAAAAGGGGAGCACCTTATCACCGTTGTAAACAATTACCCCCCCGCTGAATACTAGTTGCAATAAGCATTTCCAGAGTTGCGAACATCTCTTTCCTGATCGTCATGCCTGCCTTGACCTCAATGCCTGTGGCATGGCCATTATGCCCTGACAGAATAAAGTCCACTTCCCGCTGACTCTTGTCACATAATTCAGCGCCTCAGAAGAAACAGAAGACAATAATTTAAGCAGCTGCGCCATTTCGTCCAGCTTTTGCAGCTGAAAAACTTCTTTGATATCCCGCCGGATAATCGCATCAGTATAAGATCTGAACCAGCGTGTCCTTCGATTTGAAATAAGGCTGCATTGCTTTTGGATAACCACCACAAGCTATTGCCGAAATAACCTGGTCAAGCTCAATCAGCGACCCGAGCGGAGGAGTAAAATCCGCAGACAGTAGCTGATAATATCATGCTCTTCCTGCCTGCCAGCAGGCCTCTGCTTCAACTCGCTCTGACTGAATGGGCACTCTGCGTCGCCCTACCTCCCATATCCATGTGGTCGTCGAGATTCGGGGCAGTTTATGAAATATCCGGGTTAATGGGTATTAGCTGGTTCCCGTCCAAAAACACAACCAATTGAAAACTGGAGATTTTATCCTGAAAAATTAAGTGGAGCCCTACTGCTATTCGGCATCTAAACTTCCCAAGGCCAATAAACATCAGGGAAAGCCAAGCAGAGAGGGCCCCAAATGCGTAAAAAACGCAACCCGCAGTAGTGTAGTATGGAACTCCATTACGTACCTCATGAAATCTGCTCTTAGCTTTCCGGTATCTCGCAATGGCTTGATGCCCATCCACAGTTCAATGACTGGATTTATGAGGACTTAAGTTCTGGTGATAAACAGAACACTGGGCGGAACGGACTATCAGCAGAATCCGTTCTTCGTGCGGCACGACCGCTAAAGATCAGGGCATTGAGAAGGGACGCACTGTGGCTATTGACGGCACAGTCACCGAATCGGATATCAAACCTCCTTGCGACAGTGATCTTTTAGCCAGTTCCGTTAAAGAAATTTGTCGGCTGCTGGGGGACAAGCACTGACAGCGACATCGCTTTATGAATATACCCATCACAACCGAGCCGTAAAAGATGCGGCCAGAAAATGCATCTACGCTGGTAAAGAAGAGCGGCATCAGCATTATAAAAAACTGCTGCAGTTGACCCGAAAATCCCGGAAGGTGCTTGTCGAAGCCACTGTCAAGCTTGCAGACGCCCGTCAGCAGGGGCAGTGTCTCCTGGCTGATGATGCCGACAAGTGGCAGGCCGATGTGGATCACCTGTTACCCCTGGTGGATGCAATAGTCTCCCAGACAGAGCGCAGGGTCTTTAAGGGTGAAAAGGTGCCAGCCCAGGAGAAAGTGGTTAGCCTGTATGAACCCCATACGGATATCATCGTAAAAGACAGGCGGCAAGTGCAGTACGGCCATAAACTGAACCTGGTTCAGGGAAAAAGTCGATTGATCCTGGACCTGGTTATTGAGGAAGGTAACCCAGCGGATTCGGACCGATTCATTCCGATGATGGAAAGACAAAAAGAAATTTATGGTCGTGTACCTCGCCAGACAAGCAGTGACGGCTGATATGCGTGTCGCGCTAATTTGGAAAAAGCCAAGGCCATGGGTATCAGCGATGTGGCTTTTAATAAGAAGCGCGGACTTGAAGTCGAAGAGATGACTAAAAGTCAGTATGTGCATAAAACGCTCTTTCGCTTCCGGGCAGGTATTGAAGCAGGAATTTCGTAACTAAAAAGATGTTTTGGGTTATCACGTTGCCACTGCAAGGGTTCTGAGCGTTTTGACTCTCATTGCTGGTTATCGGTGGTCTGTTACAACCTGGTGATTCTGGCCAGGCACCCGGCACCATCCTGATAGCCAACTCCATTCTACATGGCAGTACCTTTCCAGCTTGGTGGGAGGATGTTTTCTGCCTGCTTTTTGCGTTTTTCTCCAATATCCGTTCCAGATTAGAGAAAAAAAGGGAGGAGTTTTCCTGGCTCTCTGGAATTTCAGGAAATATTAAAACGTACGTACAGTCCGGTTATGATTGCCTGATGCGTTTTTGGACGAGAACTATGTAGAAAGCATTGGAAAAGGCTGGGTTCATGACATGGCTGTGAGCAGGGGACTTTTTATCTCTTTCCCAGTGTTCGCCATGGGGCTGCTGCTATCTGTTGCCTACCTACCGGTTCACCATGGCTATCGTCAGAGTCAGTCCCATGTTTGGTCAGTACATGGTACACAGGGCTGCCTGGTGGGGTGGGTTTTCCAGTTTTCGCCATGGAGTTGCTGCCCTGTGTTGCTATACCGACCTGCCCGTCCCGTCCGCCAACGGTTCACCATGGTTATCGTCAGAGTCAGACCCATGTTTGGTCAGTACATGGTACACAGGGCTGCCTGGTCGGGTGGGTTTTCCAGTGTTCGCCACGGAGTTGCTGCCTGTTGCTATACCTGGCTGCCCGTCCGCCAACTTTTCACCATGGTTATCGTCAGAGTCAGTCCCATGTTTGGTCAGTACATGGTACACAGGGCTGCCTGGCCGGGTGGGTTTTCCAGTGTTCGCCACGGAGTTGCTGCCTGTTGCTATACCGGGCTGTCCGTCCGCCACCGGTTCACCATGGCTATCGTCAGAGTCAGTCCCATGTTTGGTCAGTACATGGTACACAG
>NZ_JAGHQW010000013.1 GCF_017744115.1 Salinisphaera sp. G21_0
AGAAAGCTGACTTTAAACCACAGGGTATCGCCAATCTGCTGTGGGCCATGGCGAAACTGGTGGACAATGGCCAGGAGCAAACACCAGAGTTCAACGAGGCCGTGGTCGCGCTGTTGCCCCACGTGAATGCACAGAAAGACCAATTTATTCCTCAGCATATCGTCAACCTGCTGTGGGCCATGGCGAAACTGGTGGACAATGGCCAGGAGCAAACACCAGAGTTCAACGAGGCCGTGGTCGCGCTGTTGCCCCACGTGAATGCACAGAAAGACCAATTTATTCCTCAGCATATCGCCAACCTGCTGTGGGCCATGGCGAAACTGGTGGACAACGGGCAGGAGCAGACTCCAGAACTTAATGAGGCAGTTGTCGCGCTGTTGCACCAGGTGAACACACAGAAAGATCAATTTGATGCCCAAGGTATTGCCAACCTGCTGTGGGCCATGGCGAAACTGTTGGACAACGGGCAGGAGCAGGCACCAGGGATCAAAGCTACCGTGGCTATTCTGTTGCCCCTGGTGAATATACAGAAAGCTAACTTTAAACCACTGGAAATCACCAATCTGCTGTGGGCCATGGCGAAACTGGTGGACAACGGGCAGGAGAAGACACCAGGGCTCCAAGAGGCCGTGGCCGTACTGTTACCCCACGTAATCGCACAGAAAGACCAATTTAATGCCAAAAATATCGCCAATCTGCTGTGGGCCATGGCGAAACTGGGTGAGTTCGTTGAGCTGAACGTAGTTACCTCTACGTTCGAATCACTTGTCTACCGAATCAGTGAAAGCCCTCAGCTCTCCCGGCAAGCGATGTTGATGTCTCTATGGGGAGTGATGGTGTGCTGTGCCAGGTTGACTCTGGACGACAATGGCAATAAAAATAACGTGCTTGAAAAGCAAATGAATGACCTGTTTACACGCATGGAAAATACCTCCCCGGATAATGAGGAGGAACAATCCATCATTGCCATGGCCGCCAGTTGGCTTGGGAGAGCGTGTCCGGTCGTCCCCCATTACCAGACAAACATTTCAAAACCTCAAACCGACTTCCGCGATCAACTCCAATCATGCATTCCATCCTTGAAGATTGAAGAAGAAAAGAGTCTGAACGCATTACCGCCGGTTGACCTGCTACTGCCAGATCACAACATTGTGATTGAAGTTCAGGGATCGTCTCATTATGTGGGCGGTGATTTCAAAACCAGGAATGGTTCCACTCTGCTTAAAATCGCACTGCTGCAAAAAGCAGGATTTGAGGTCATTGAAATTCCGGTTAACATGCTTTTGAGTCAGGATTTAATGAAACCATACATTAATCAAATAAAGACCAGGGTAGACATCCCGCCACAGGGTCATGGCTCTGTATCACATAAAAAAGGGGGGTCAGATGAGGTAAGCGTTACTGCAGATAAAGAATGGCAACCCTCAGATCACTGTTACATAATCACCGAAGAACATTCAGAAGAGCAAATCATTTCCTCCCTTCCATCATGACTCAAGAACCGTTTTCACATGCCAGGAGAGCTTTCAGCTTTTCGACCATACCCACAGGTGATCCAGATTGATCAATGGTTGTCACTGTTTGGTAGATGGGTTTCCCCAATTGCTTGTGTTTATAGACACTTGAGCAAAATGAACTTCTGAACAAAAGAGCAGTCTGCTTTTTATATTCTCATGAATTAATGAAATATAATTATGCATCCAACCTCTGCTGGTGTTGGTGGTCAATACCCAAGACCAGATAATGATGAGAACCAATCGGATAACCGTGCCGCTTCTTCAAGGCGTGGGCGATATCGACAGGGTACAGTCACACATTGGGATAATCCCCCCCGCACAACCCCGAGACGTCATGAATGTCACCATTCTTCTGGCCCATACTCTTCTCAATATCTGCAGCGCCGTTCAGTAAACCAAACTCAAGATTTTAATGCCCTCATCCAACAAGAAAAAATGGATGGTCTGGTGAATAAATCCGATCGTTTCGGTCATCGCTATGATGGGAGGTATCACGGTCAATATGCCAGTTCAATTAAAAAATACACGTCAGCTGCTAAAAGACCGTTAAATCGAACGGAACAAAACCAACTGATACGTTTGCTGCAAAATTTTACCGCAACGAGAAGCTGGAATTGGCGGAGCATGACGACAACACTTCACTCATTGGCTGCAGCGGGCGTGTTTACCCCACATCCACCCATCGATGAGCGTGTCAAGTCTACTCAAGCTAAGGTATTGTCAACGCTACTTGATGCAATAACGTTCAAGTGCAACCAAAAACCTGAAGCCTGGGATATTGATGCCCAGGGAGTCGCCAACTTGCTGTGGGCCGTGGCGAAACTGGTGGACAGGGGGCAAGAGCGGACACCAGAGATTAAAGAGACCGTGGCCGCGCTGTTGCCACACGTGAACGCACAGAAAGCTAGCTTTAAATCACAGGAAATCTCCAACCTATTGTGGGCCATGGCGAAACTGTCGAACAACGGGCAGAAGCAGACACCGGGGCTGAAAAAGACTGTGGCCCTGCTGTTGCCCCATGTGAACGCACACAAAGACCAATTTATTCCTCAGCATATCGCCAACCTGCTGTGGGCCATGGTGAAACTGGTGGACAACGGTCAGGAGCTGACACCAGAATTCAAAGAGACCGTGGCTGCGCTGTTGCCCCACGTGTACGCACAAAAAGACCAATTTATTCCTCAGCATATCGCCAACCTGCTGTGGGCCATGGTGAAACTGTTGGACAACGGGCTGGTACAGACACCAGGCCTCAACAAAGCCTTGGCCGGGCTGTTGTCCCACGTAAACGCACAGAAAAACCAATTTAATGCCCAGGATATCGTCAACCTGCTGTGGGCCATGGCGAAGCTGGCGGACAACGGGCAGGAGCAGACACCGGAGCTCAAAGAGGCCGTGGCCGCGTTGTTGCCCTGCGTGAACGCAGGGAAAAACAAATTTATTCCTCAGGGTATCGCCAACCTGCTGTGGGCCATGGCGAAACTGGTGGACAACGGGCAGAAGCGAACAGCAGAACTCAAACAGGCCGTGGCCGCGCTGTTGCCCCACGTGAACATACAGAAAGACCAATTTATTCCTCAGCAGATCACCAACCTGCTGTGGGCCATGGCGAAACTCGTGGACAATGGCCAGGAGCAAACACCAGAGTTCAACGCGGCTGTGGCCGCGCTGTTGCCCCACGTGAACGCACAGAGAGACCAATTTAATGCCCAGGGTATCGCCAACCTGCTGTGGGCCATGGCGAAACTGGTGGACAATGGGCTGAAGCAGATACCAGGGCTCAACGAGGCCATGGCCGTGCTGTTGCCCCACGTGAGCGTTCAGAAAGACCAATTTACTCCTCAGCAGATCGCCAACCTACTGTGGGCCATGGCGAAACTGGTGGGCAATGGTCTGGAGCAGACACCCGGGCTCAACGAGGCCGTGGCCGTGCTGTTGCCCCGTGTGAGCGTTCAGAAAGACCAATTTATTCCTCAGCAGATCGCCAACCTGCTGTGGGCCATGGCAAAACTGGTGGACAATGGTCTGGAGCAGACACCAGGGCTCAACGAGGCCGTGGCTGTGCTGTTGCCCCATGTGAGCGTAGAGAAAGACCAATTTAATGCCCAGGATATCGCCAACCTGCTGTGGGCCATGGCGAAACTGGTGAACAACGGGCAGGAGCAGACACCGGGGCTTAAACAAGCTGTGTTCGCGCTGTTGCCGCACGTGAACGCGCAGAAAGACCAGTTTCACGCCCAGGGTATCGCCAACCTGCTGTGGGCCATGGGAAGGCTGGGTGAACTCATTGAGCTGGATGTGAGTACATCCACGTTCGAATCGCTTGTCTACAAAATCAGTGAAAACCCACACTTCTCTCAGCAAGATATATTGATGTCTCTCTGGGGAATAATGGTATGCTGTGCCAGGTGGTTTCTGGTTTCCAAGGCCAATAAAAATAACTGGCTTGAAAAGCACATGGACGACCTGTTTACTCTTCTGGAAAATATATCCCTGGACAATGAAGAGGATCAATCCATCATGGCCATGGCCGCAAGCTGGCTTGGGAGAACGTGTCCGGTCGTCCCCCATTACCGGACGATCATTTCAAAACCTCAAACCTTCTTCCGCGATCAACTCCAATCATGCATTCCATCTTTGAAGATTGAAGAAGAAAAGAGTCTGAACTCATTACCTCCCGTTGACCTGCTACTGCCAGATTACAACATGATTATTGAAATTCAGGGTCCTTCTCATTTCGTGATTGATGATTTTAAAACCAGGAATGGTTCGACTCTGCTTAAACTCGCACTGCTGAAAAAATCAGGATTTGAGGTCATTGAAATCCCGGTTTACCAACTTTGGAGCCAGGATTTAATGAAACTATGCATTGATCAAATAAAGACCAGGACAGACATATCACCACAGGGTTATGGCTCTGTATCAGTTAAAGATCACTGTGACTTAACCACCGAAGAACATTTAGAAGATCAAACAAGCAAACCAAAAAGAAAAAAGAAAAGGAAGAGAAGAAAAAAGCCAGTAATCTCCTCCCTTCCATCATGACTCAAGAACCGTTTTCACATGCCAGGAGAGCTTCCAGCTTTTCGACCATACCCACAGGTGATCCAGATTGATCAATGGTTGTCACTGTTTGGTAGATGGGTTTCCCCAATTGCTTGTGTTTATAGACATTTGATCAAAATGAACTTCTGAACAAAAGAGCAGTCTGTTTTTATATTCTCATGAATTAATGAAATATAATTATGTATCCAACCTCTGCTGGTATTGGTGGTCAATACCCAAGACCGGGTAATGATGAGAACCAACCGGATAACCGTGCCGCTTCTTCAAGGCGTGGGCGATATCGACAGGGTACAGTCACACATTGGGATAATCCCCCCCGAACGACCCCGAGACGTCATGAATGTCACCATTCTTCTGGCCCATACTCTTCTCAATATCTGCAGCGCCGTTCAGTAAACCCTGCTCAAGATTTTAATGCCCTCATCAAACAGGAAATAATGGATGACCTGTTGAGAAAATCCGGTCGCTTCGGTCATCGCTATGACGGGAGATATCACGGCCAATATGCCAGTTCAATTAAAAAATACACGACAGCTGCTAAAAGACCGTTAAATCGAGCGGAACAAGGCCAGCTGATACGTCTGCTGCAAAATTTTACTGCAACACGGCATTGGAATTGGCGAAGCCTGACGACAACACTTCATTCATTGACTTCAGCGGGTGTTTTTACCCCTCATAAACCCATGGATGAGCGTGTGAAGCTGACTCAAGCTGCCTTATTGTCAACGCTACTTGATGCAATAATATTTAACTGCAACCAAAAACCTCAAGCCAGAGATATTGATACCCGGGGAATCGCCAACCTGCTGTGGGCCATGGCGAAACTGGTGGACAACGGGCAGGAGCAGACACCAGAGTTCAACGAGGCCGTAGCCGCCCTATTGTCCCACCTGAACGAAAAGAAAGACCAATTTAATACCCAGGATATCGCCAACTTGCTGTGGGCCATAGCGAAACTGGTGGACAACGGGCAGGAGCAGACAACAGGCCTCAAAGCGACAGCCGTCGCGCTGTTGCCCCACGTGAACGCACAGAAAGACCAATTTATTCCTCAGCATATCGCCAACCTGCTGTGGGCTATGGCGAAACTGGTGAACAATGGGCAGGAGCGGACACCAGAGTTCAACGAGGCTCTGGCAGCGCTGTGGCCCCACGTGAACCTGCAGAAAAACCAATTTAATGCCCAGAATATCACCAACCTGCTGTGGGCCATGGCCAAACTGGTGGACAACGGACAGGAGTGGACACCAGGGCTCAACGAGGCGGTAGCCGCGCTGTTACCCCTCGTGCAGGTAAAGAAAAACCAATTTAATGCCCAGGGTACCGTCAACCTGCTGTGGGCCATGGCCAAACTGGTGGACAACGGGCAGGAGCAGACACCAGAGTTCAACGAGGCTGTGGCCGTGCTGTTGCACCGGGTGAAAGCGCAGAAGGACCAATTTAAGGCCCGGGCTATCGTCAACCTCCTCTGGGCCATGGCGAAACTGGTGGAAAACGGGCAGAAGCGGACACCGGGGTTCAAAGAGACCATGGCCGCACTGTTGCCCCACGTGAACGCACAGAAAGCTGACTTTAAACCACAGGAAATCGCCAACCTGCTGTGGGCCATGGCGAAACTGGTGGACAATGGGCAAGAGCGGACACCAAGACTCAACGAGGCCGTGGCTGCGCTGTTACCCCGGGTGAACGCACAGAAAGCTGACTTTAGACCACAGGGTATCGTCAACCTGCTGTGGGCCATGGCTAAACTGGTGGACTACGGGCAGGAGCGGACATCAAGACTCAACGAGGCCGTGGCTGCGCTGTTGCCCCACGTGAACGCACAGAAAGCTGACTTTAAACCACAGGGTATCGCCAATCTGCTGTGGGCCATGGCGAAACTGGTGGACAATGGCCAGGAGCAAACACCAGAGTTCAAAGAGGCCGTAGTCGCGCTGTTGCCCCACGTGAACACACAGAAAAACCGGGTTAATGCTCAGGATATCGCCAACCTGCTGTGGGCCATGGCGAAACTGGTGAACAACGGACTGGAGCTAACACCGGGGCTCAAAGAGGCCGTGGCCGCGCTGTTGCCCCACGTGGAAACACAGAAAGACCAATTTATTCCCCAGCATATCGTCAATCTGCTGTGGTCCATGGCGAAACTGGTGGACAGCGGGCAGGAGCGGACACCAGAACTCAACAAAGCTGCGACCGTTCTGTTGCCCCTGGTGAATATACAGAAAGCCAGCTTTAAACTGCAGGAAATCGCCAACCTGCTGTGGGCCATGGCGAAACTGGCGGACAACGAACAGGAACAGCCACCAGAGATCATAGAGACTGTGACCGCCCTGTTACCCCACGTGACACAGAAGGCTAACTTTAATCCAAAGGAAATCGCCAACCTGCTGTGGGCCATGGCGAAACTGGTGGACAATGGGCAGGACCGGATACCAGGGCTCAACGAGGCCGTGGCCGCGCTGTTGCCCCATGTGAACGGACAGAAAGCTAACTTTAAACCACAGGGAATTTCCAACCTGCTGTGGGCCATGGCAAAACTGGTGGACAACGGGCAGGAGCAGACTCCAAAACTTAATGAGGCAGTTGTCGCGCTGTTGCACCAGGTGAACACACAGAAAGATCAATTTGCTGCCCAGGCTATCGCCAACCTGCTATGGGCCATGGCGAAACTGTTGGACAACGGGCAGGGGCAGGCACCAGGGATCAAAGCTACCGTGGCTATTCTGTTGCCCATGGTGAATATACAGAAAGCTAACTTTAAACCACTGGAAATCACCAGTCTGCTGTGGGCCATGGCGAAACTGGTGGACAACGGGCAGGAGAAGACACCAGAGCTCCAAGAGGCCGTGGCCGTACTGTTACCCCACGTAATCGCACAGAAAGACCAATTTCATGCCAAAGGTATCGCCAACCTGCTGTGGGCCATGGCGAAACTGGGTGAGTTCGTTGAGCTGAACGCAGTTACCTCTACGTTCGAATCACTTGTCTACCGAATCAGTGAAAACCCTCAGCTCTCCCGGCAAACGATATTGATGTCTCTATGGGGAGTGATGGTTTGCTGTGCCAGGTTGACTCTGGACGGCAATGGCAATAAAAATAACGTGCTTGAAAAGCAAATGAATGTCCTGTTTACACGCATGGAAAATACCTCCCCGGATAATCAGGAGGAACATTCCATCATTGCCATGGCCGCCAGTTGGCTTGGGAGAGCCTGTCCGGTCGTCCCCCACTACCAGACAACCATTTCAACACCTCAAACCGACTTCCGCGATCAACTCCAATCATGCATTCCATCCTTGAAGATTGAAGAAGAAAAGAGTCTGCATGCATTACCGCCGGTTGACCTGCTACTGCCAGATCACAACATGGTGATTGAAGTTCAGGGATCGTCTCATTATGTGGGCGGTGATTTCAAAACCAGAAATGGTTCCACTCTGCTTAAAATCGCACTGCTGCAAAAATCAGGATTTGAGGTCATTGAAATCCCGGTTAACCAGCTTGGGAGCCAGGATTCAATGAAACCATGTATTGATCAAATAAAAGCCAGGGTAAACATCCCGCCACAGGGTCAAGGCTCTATATCACTTAGCGGCTGTTCTTAGGGTAGACATTAAGCGCCTACTCCTCTGCAAGTTAAAGATGGAACCACGAAGGACACGAAGAGCACGAAGGAAAAGAATAGCTCTTCTTTGTGCTCTTCGTGTCCTTCGTGGTTCCATCCGAAACCCCAATAAAAATGAAGGGATAAGCTTAATGTCCAACCTAAGAGCGGTGTTTTAAAACCACTTAAGCCTTCTCAGCATTATGCGAATGCTATATGGCGTTTTCTGCCTTTTATTTTCTTTCCACCATCATAGCCTCGATCCCCCCTTTTACCGATGTTTTCACGGATTGGGAGTCAATGCTTGCTGCTGTTGGTTGTGGCTCTTTCCCGCCTGAATTCGTACCTGATCACGAAGCGCATCATGTACCTTCTTCCATGTGCCATCTTTTTTCCAGATCCGGAAATAGGTGTAACTTTTACACCAGCCTCTAATATCTCTGACGATTTGAGCTACAGCTGTTAAGCAGTTAACCTCTCTTGATATAACGAGATTTATGCAACTCACTCATACAAATAAAACAATTTTTTCTTTTTATTCTTTAGGACATCATTTAAATGGCATTTAAATTATCAAAACCAGCTCCCCTGACCGTCGCTGCTATTGCTGTTATGGTTAGCGCATACTCCCTTATTCCGGAAAAACAAACGGGCACCGCCTTCGACCCGGATAAAACTTACCAGTTCACGGTACTGCACACTAATGACCATCATGGTCGGTTCTGGCATGACAGGCAAGATCAGTTCGGGATGGCAGCCCGCATGACTTTGATTGAGGAGATTCGCAAAGAAGTATCTGAAGAAGGTGGACATGTGCTGCTACTGTCCGGGGGCGACATTAATACAGGTGTACCCGAGTCAGACCTGCAGGACGCTGTCCCTGACTTCAAAGGCATGAATATGCTTGGGTACGATGCAATGGCTGTTGGCA
The DNA here is from genome assembly GCF_017744115.1 of Salinisphaera sp. G21_0. Lineage (GTDB taxonomy): Bacteria > Pseudomonadota > Gammaproteobacteria > Pseudomonadales > Endozoicomonadaceae > Endozoicomonas. The sequence continues at coordinate 9,116 of NZ_JAGHQW010000013.1, forward strand.
ACCATGAATTTGATAACCCGCGAGATATATTGACGATGCAGGAAGAACTGGCAGAGTTTCCATTCCTGTCAGCCAATATTGTCGATCAGGAAAGTGGGGAGCCATTGTTTGCGCCTTACACCATGTTCAATCTTGATGGTCTTCGTGTCGCGGTTATGGGTTTAACCACAGACGATACCCCTAAAACGTCTAATCCTGAGAATGTGCAAGGTCTGACATTTGCAAGCCCGATTGAGGTAGCGCGTGAATTACTGCCCAAACTGGAAGAGAAGGCCGATGTGATCATTGCTTCAACGCACATGGGTCACTACCCCAATGGCAATCATGGTGTTAAGGCTCCCGGTGATGTAACGCTTGCTCGAACCGTAAACGGCATCGACCTGATTGTTGGCGGTCACTCCCAGGATCCATTGTTTGAGCCTGATCTGCAAAATGACACCTGGATCGTACAGGCCCATGAGTGGGGCAAATACGTTGGGCGCGCAGACTTCGTTTATCAACAGGGGGATCTCGAACTTATTGATTACCAGCTGATCCCTGTTAACCACAAGGGAAGTGAAACCAGAATTCCTTATCATGAAGCAATGATGAGGCTTCTTTCTCCTTATCAGGAGGCCGGAGCAAAACTGGTTGATGTTAAAATTGGCAGTGTCGACCAACGCTTAATGGGCGAACGTAATGAAGTGCGGTTCCAGCCAACCAATCTGGGCACGTTACTGACCCGGGCTTTTATGGACAAAACCGGTGCTGACTTTTCGGTAACCAATGGAGGCGGGATTCGTGCCAGCATCAATGCCGGGGAGATTACTTATAAAGATGCTCTGATCGTATTTCCATTCGGCTACACACTGACTACTGTTGATATGTCTGGTCAGCAAGTTCTCGATTACCTGGAGGTTGTTGGTCAAATGCCCGCTAATAGCGGTGCATTTGCTCACTTCTCTGGTGTTGAGATGGTGATCACCGCATCGGGAATTGAACATGTTCGTATTGGCGGGAAACCACTGGATAGGAATAAAACTTATAAGATGGCAACTCTGAGTTTCTCTGCAAGGGGAGGTGATAAGTATCCTGATGTGAGTTCCTATCCGGGCTTTGTAGATACTGGCTTTCTGGACGCAGAAGTGATTCGTGAGTACATCGAAAAAAACTCACCCATTAACGTTGCCGATTATGAACCAAAAGGTGTCGAGCGACAGACATTGATATCATACGGCAGCGATTAAGGCGACGCTGCTGACGTCTAAATGAAAGTGAATGCGGTGAAAAAGGACTAGCGCACACTTGCACTTATTCAGGATGTATCATCGCAAGCAGCGCTTTGACAAAATCCTTCCTCTTGATCTCGTAATCATTAACATGGTGAGTTGTCGTTAGCCAGTCGTTAACTCTTTGCTCAAAAGCATCAAGGCAAACATGGCTATGCAATTTGGCTTGAAGATTCGCACTAAGCACATGAAGGCGATGTTGCTCTTGTTGAAGCTGGCCGGCCAGGCAGTTAGAACTCCCGGGGTTTTGTTCAGAGTGCAGAGCGATAAACTGTCTGGCTTTATTCAGGGTAAGCAGAGCGCGCATAAGCAGGCCATAGATACGCTCATCAGGGCTTTTCGGAAAATTAAAAAGAATGGTTCGCGGCAGGTCAAATACCGCCCCTTGTTGCAATTGCCCTGTCAGCGCATCAAGGTTCTCAGCGAGGTGTTCCAGCGTATCGTTCAGTAGCCTGGTTTCTTCAGCAAACGACAAATACCATACCGGCCTCTCAACACCGGGAATGTGAACGGCCAATCGTTCTGCATTGTCATGGATGACTCTGTCATCAACACTGACCTGAACCCCCATTGCCCTGGTACCCAAATCACCGTATTCAAGCTCAATATTATAAGCGTTTGGTAGTTTAATTGCCGGACATCCCGGTATTAGCCTGATGGTGATGTTTTTGGGGATTTCAAAGTCCCTGTCGGTATTCAGTGACTGCAGCGTATCAAAGAGTGCTTTGGCAGACGCTTCTGTCGTGCAGATAATGTCAATGTCATTAAATACTGGGCAGAGGTTCTGTAAAAAACGGGAGTATGAACCGGTAATCAGAATGGCTGGATCGTTACTGGCACCATTGATTTCCTGAATAATCTCCAGGGTTTGCAGCGTTAGCGCATTTAACTGCGGAATCTGATGGTTCGGAGCCCCCGGCCCGCCTGTTGCTGTCCATTCTTTTGGCAAGTGCTTCCGGGTTTGAACTGCACCAGCGGCAATAGCAACAGAAGCCTCCTTTTGTACGACAGAATCTTTATATCCGTCAGAATTATCACTACCCGAGGTAACGGCACTTACCCGTTTAACCAGTAAAGAATCCGTTATATTGGCTGCGAGGCTGCATTGTTCAAACCAGCAGCCTAACGCATTGCGCAGCCTGCTTCCCTCGGGAAAACTCTGAAGGCATTCCTGAACCAGCTCCCTACGGATTTGCCGTCCATTAACAGGCTGTCTCGCGATATGGCACTGTGCCAGAAAGAAGAAATACAGGCGTGAATTCTGATATGAGCATCTCAGTGTTGAAATTGATTGCAGTACCTGTTCTGCGGTTATTCTCAGATGATCAATGGTCAATTCATACTGCATCGCCATGAATTGCAATATACATTGCAGTCGGAGTTGCTCATCGTCCTGGACCGATACGTTGCTTAAGATTTGCCAGGCCTTTTGAAGTACATCCTGAGCTTCATTGGCGTCATCGTACCGCTGAGGAGGTTTCAGGCTTTGCATCAAATACCTGGCTTGCCTTGAAGAATGATCCCCGGGAACGTCATTAAATGCTTCTAATACTTTCTGATCATCCAGACAGGCTCTATCCAATACTTTTGTATTCAATGCCAGCTGAGCATAAAAAATAGCTCTCTCGAGCAACCAGCCACCACGCTCATAATCCTTGACTACTGCCGCCGGTGTGACCTGCTGGCCATTCAATAACAGCCCCCTCAGGCAACATTCCGCCTGGAAACGTGCTATGCCCAGTCTACCTTCCGGGCTATCAGGAAAATCCCTGACCACAGAATCCGGTGTAACCAGCTGACCATTCAACACCAGACCCCACAGGCAACATTGTTCCTTAAAACGTGCCAGCTCCAGTGGTGCGTTGGCTATCTGGTAGCCCTCAACCACTTCATCCACTGTGACCTGCCGACCATTCAATGTCAGCCCCCTGAGGCAACACTCCGCTTTGAAGCGTGCCTCCTCCAGTGTTGCTTTGATTGCCTGATAATTCTTAACCACAGCATCCGGTGTCACCTGCTGGCCATTCAACAACAGCCCCTTCAGGCAGCATTGTTCCTGAAAACGCGCTAGCGACAGTGTCGCCTTTAATGCCTGATAGCCCCTAACCACCGCATCCGGTGTGAACTGCCGACCATTCAACAACAGTCCCCTCAGGCAACATTGTTCCTGAAAGCGCACCAACTCCAGTTTTGCGTTGGCTGCCTGATAATCCTTAACCACCGCATTCGGTGAAATCTGCCGACCATTCAACATCAGGCCCTTCAGGCAGCATTGTTCCTTAAAACGCGCTATCCCCAGTTTGCCTTCCGGGCTACCCGGGAAATCCTTAACCACTTCACCCGGTGTAACCTGATAGCCATATAACGGCAGACACTTCAGGCAACATTCGGCCTTGAAGCGTGCTATTGCTAATTTGTACTTATTCTTTCGGTCCGGCTGCCGGTTGAATGCCTGAATGACCTGATCCGGGGTAACTTTTCTATTGCTATGTAAAATGTTCTGTAAACAGAGCTTTTGCAGGAAGAACCCGCTTCTGAGAGACGTTTTCTCATTTCCATAGGTAGCAAGCACTACAGCCGTGGTTATCTGACGCCCTTCTAATGTTTTTTTTTGCCAAAAGGCATCCTCAGTACATTTGCCAATATCTGAGGGGGTGGCTGTGGCTCTATAAGACGGATGACTTGCAACGCTTTTGCGGTTACAGGTGCTTTTTGAACAATCAGGAACCCCGCCTGAACCGGCTTGTTGACCAAACCGACCAGCAGAATGTGGAGATGAGTAGGTTGATGCTGTTGCTTTCAGAATAAAACCCGGCGCACTTTAACCATAAATACCACTGTCAGACCTAAAAATAATGGTTAGGTTCCAGTATGGAGTGTTCGGGGGAGGAGCAGCCGGTGGTCACATTTATCTGATCATATTCAGGGTTCATCATCGCCAGCAGCGCTTTGATAAAGCCCTTCCTCTTGATCTGGTAATCATTATGCATGGTCGATAGACAGCCATTTACCCGGTGCTCAAAATCATGACGGCAAACATGGCCATTCAATTTCGTTTGAAGCTTCGCAGTCAGTGTATGCAGGCGTTGTTGTTGTTCTTGCAGTTGTTCTTGCAGCTGGTCAGTCCGAAAGTCTGATCTTCCGGTTTGCTGCTCAGAGTAAAGAGCGATAAATTGCCTGGCTTTATTCAGAGTAAGCAGGGAGCGCATCAGCAAGCCATAAATGCGTTCCCCGGTGTTCATAGGGTTGTTAAAAAGAAGCGTTCGGGGTAAGTCAAATACCGCCCCTTGTTGCAATTGCTCTGTCAACGGGTCGAGGTTCTCAGCGAGGTGTTCTAGCGTATCGTTCATAAGCCTGGTTTCTTCAGCAAACGACAAATACCATACCGGCCTCTCAACGCCGGGAACGCGAACGGCAGATCGCTCTGCATTCTCATGGATGACTCTGTCATCAACACTGACCTGAAACTCCATTGCTTTCACACCCAAATCATCGTCTGTAAGATGAATATTGTAGGCTTTTGGCAGTTTAATCGCCTGACATCCCGGGATTGATGAGATGATGATGTTTGTTGGAATTTCTGAATCCCTGTCGGTTTTCAGTGCCTGCAGCTTGTCAAAAAGCGCTCTGGCGACCCCTTCTGTCGTGCAGATAATATCAATATCATTAAATACCGGGCAGAGGTTCTGTAAAAAACGTGAGTATGAACCGGTAATCAGAATGGTTGGAGCGGTATTGGCACTATTGATTTCCTGAATAACCTCCAGTGTTTTCAGCGTTAGCGCATTTAACTGTGGAACTCCCCGGACACTCGTTGCGCCTGTTCGTGGCCATTGTTTCAGGGGTTGATACCCACTGACGATCATTGCCCAGGTAACAGACACAGGTTCTGTTTCATCCCGGTATTCCCTGGCCTGATAAGGGAATAGTTCCTCCCTGTCAGGATTGGCAACGGATACCTCTACCGATGTTGCTCTTCGGCCAGAGTTCTCTGTATCGGGTATCACCTCGGAAAGGAAATCCGATTTGAACAGCAACTCATCCATGATATTGGATGCCGGGCTGCATTGTTCAAACCAGCAGCTTAAAGCGTGGCGGAGCTTGCTGGCTTCAGGAAAACTCTGAAGACACGCCATAACCTGATCTTTATGGATCTGTCGTCTATTAACAGACTGGCTGTTGATATAGCAGTATGCCAGGAAAAAGAAATGAAGGCGTGAATTCTGAAATGAACGCCTCAGTATTTTGATGGAATGCAATACCTGCTCTGCGGACACCCGCTTATGATCAATTAGCAACTCATGATGCATAGCCATGAATTTCAATATGCATTGCAGCCGGTGTTGTTCATCACCTTTGATCGATACGTTGTTCAAGATTCGCCAGGCCGCTTGCAGAAAATCCTGAACTTCTTTGGTTTCATCGTACTGCCAGGATTGTCTCAGCCTTTGAATCAGATACCTGACCTGCTTTGAAGAATGATCCCCCGGAGCTTGATGAAACGCGGCCAATACTTCCTTGTTATCCAGATACCGGCCATTCAATGCCCTGGCACTCAATGCCAGCTGAGCATAAAAAATTGCACTTTCAAGCAGCCATCCACCCCGCGCATAATCCTTAACCACCACATCCGGTGCCACCTGCCGGCCATTCAACGTCAGGCCCCTCAGGCAACATTCTGCTTTAAAGCGCGCCAGCTCCCGTGTTGCCCTGAGTGCCTGAAAGTCCCTGACCACTGCCTCTGGTGTCACCTGTCGGCCATTCAATGGGAGCCCTCTCAGACAACATTCCGCCTTTAAGCGTGCCTGCTCCAGTGTTGCGTTGGCTGCCTGATAATCCCTGACCACCATATCCGGTGTTACCTGCTGGCCATTCAACATCAGCCCATTCAGACAACATTGCTCTTTAAAGCGCGCCAGTGCCAGTGCCGCTTTGGCTGCCTTAAAATCCCTGACCACCTCATCCGGTGTCACCTGCTGGCCGTTCAGTGGCACACCTCTCAGGCAACATTCCGCTTTAAAGCGCGCCAGCCCCAGTATTGATTTGGCTGCCTGAAAATCCTTAACGACGGCCTCCGGTGTCACCTGCCGGTCATTCAACGTCAGCCCCATCAGGCAACATTGCTGCTTAAAGCGTGCCAGCTCCAGTTTTGCGTTGGCTGCCTGAAAATCCTTAACCACCGCCTCCGCTGTGACCAGTTGGCCATTCAATTTCACTCCCTTCAGGCAACAATGTTCCTTAAAACGCCCCAGCGCACTTGTTGCCCCGACTGCCTGAAAATCCTTAACCACCGCCTCCGTTGTGACTTGCTGGCCATTCAACATCACCTTCTTCAGGTAACAGTGTTCCTTAAAGTGCGCCAGGGCCAGTCTGCCCTTCGGGCTATCCGGGAAATCCTTAACCACGACATCCGGTGTGAACTGCCGGTCATTCAACGCCAGGCCACTCAGGCAACATTTTTCCTTGAAGTGCGCCAGTGCCATTCTGCCCTCCGGGCTATCCGGGAAATCCTTAACCACTGCCTCCGGTGTGAGCCGTTGGTCGTTCATTGGCAGCCCCTTCAGGCAACATTCCGCTTTGAAGCACGCTATCGCTAATTCGCTCTTATTCCGATCTGGTTTCAGGTTAAACGCCCGGACAACCTGATCCGGGGTGATGTTTCTATTGTTATGGAGAATGTTCCTTAAGCAGAGTTTTTGCAGGAAGAAACCGCTTCTAAGAGACGTTCTATCATTGCCGTAAGCTGTAATCACACAAGCCGTGGTGATTTGACGCCCTTGCAACATTTTTTGTTGCCAAAAAGCATCTTCAATACGTCTGCTATCGTCCAGATTCTTGGCTGTACCACCAGAGGACTGATGGCAAGAGACTCTTTTACCATTAAATAGACTTATGTAGTGGTTAGACGTCCCACTTGAACCGGCTTGCTGTTCGACCCGGCCATCAGGCTTTGGACGGGTATAGGTTGATGCCATTGTTTTCAGAATAAAACCCTGCGCAGTTGAACTATAAACACCGCTGTTTGACCTCAAAACGGTTATTAGGTTCACTCGCTTGTGATTCGTGGGCTTTGCTTTGCCCCCATTCGCCATTGCGGGGCGACCAGTAACCCGAAATCACATAATAAAGGCACGGCAATAACAGCGTAAAAACGACACCCGCCAGCAAATCCATATTGGCCAGGCCAAACAGAAGATAGTTAATATCGTTATAGTCAAACTGGATGATCTGGTATCCAGCAAACAGGGCCAGAGCACAGAACCCAAGGTCTACCAATCGGCCAGTCACCATTATCGGGCTGCCTTCTTGTTTATTCCCGGCGTTTTTAATGAGTGGATAATGCAGAAAAATCAGTACCATCAGCCAAGTCAGGTGAGCTGGCCTGAAGTACGCTGCATAAATGGTTGAGGTCACGCCCTGCCAGATCTGGAACACTGACAGCAGCACAGCAAGGGCTAACAACAAATCTTAGGGTAGACATTAAGCGTCTACTCCCCTCTTCGGGAAGTTAAAGATGGAACCACGAAGGACACGAAGAGCACAAAGAAGAGATTTTCTTTTCCTTCGTGCTCTTTGTGTCCTTCGTGGTTCCATTCAAAAGCCATTGAAAATGGAGGGGTAAGCTTAATGTCCACCCTAAGAACAACAAATAGCCCAAACCCTGCTGTAACACTCCTTCGTAAGAATCATCTGGTTAAAATAATAGACGAAAAATGTAGTTAATAACTTCCATGGGATTAACTAATAGCACAGAAAAAATTTCAATTCGATACTCTATTTTTTTCAGGGCGGGGTCTTCAACTTCAATTTTCTCATTTGCTTTGAGAAACTTCTTTATCACTTCATCATTAAAATCCATATTATAGTCATTAAATTTATCCAGCACTTCTTCTACCATTTGCCGAAGCTGAGCTGAATCAGTACTTTTTAAATCTTCGTGCAAACTTAATCTTGTTTCTTCGGCACAATTGATTGCTCTTTGATACTTGTCATCTTGGGATTCGGAAGATTCTTCATTACCAAACACATCTAACAATGAAGTTAATAAACTTAAATTGCGTATGAGATACTCTGTCAGAGATGGTCTGGTCAGGGCTTTCTCACAACAGTCACTGCTCAAAACTACACTTTTCAAGAAACCTTGACCAGTATAAAACCACTTCAGAATTGACCTTTCAACTGATTGACCTCCAGTTGTTCGAAAATGATCACATAAAATTTGAGCATTGTGATGTAATTGAGATTCAGGATCAGACTCTTTTGCAGAGCAAAAACATGTGAGTTCAAGCAGCGTATGATGGAGTTGAGTTTTTTCTTGAGTTAAATTCCTGATAGTCTCATCACGAGGAGCTATCCGTTCGTGCATATTAGCTCCGCAGTTTAATAAAAGCCTGATCATCTTTGCTGCTGCAGGAGTCCTGGAAAAACTTGCCATAAATAATGGTGATTGTTGAATGGGATTAGCCGGATCAATATTATTTGGATCTCCACCATTTGCGAGCAGTTGCTCCAGAATAATGTGGTTTCCAAATTCAATTGCAGACATAACAGGAGTATACCAAGCCCGCCCTGGTGGTATTGATTCACCCTCGCCAAAGTTGCCAATGGATCTGAATCCAATCTTATCATCCCCAGCGCAACGAATTTTGTAGTTGGGGTTAGCCTTGTGCTCCAAAAGGATTTTCGTGGTCTCGGCGTAACCCTTTTTTATGGCCATGATCAATCCGGTGATGCCATCTTTCCTGGGGTTGTCAGGATCAAACTGTTTGGATTTGGTCATGACCTGAATGACCTTCGCTTGATTTTCCTGCGCAGCAATAGTCAGAGCACTACTCTGAAGGGAAGAAAATGGATTGTTTTCACAGGGATTTGCCTGATGGTCGATTAATGTCTCAACAACTGCTGCATGACCACGCCGGGCAGCATATATTATCGGAGTGTCTTTTTTATCGCTGAACGACAGTGGGCAACTGAACCATTCTTTCCGTGTTTTTTCATCAGTATCCGATAATAGACGAGCAAGCTTCTCACCATCATCCGAGTTACACGACACTTGAAAGCAAGAGGTTAAAGCCTCCGGTGTTATCTGAGCTATTGTACCAGGTTGTGAGAGAACATTGGGGATTTCAAGCCGTGCTTTTTTAGCAGCGGGCTCAGGGTTAACATCAACCCTGGTTATGGTGAAATCTGTTAACGGTACAGTCTCGGTCTCAGGTGCAGGGGGACCAGGATGTTCGCGGGGAATCAGAGGAACGCCCGCTGCAACCGTATTATCCGACGGTTTTTCCGGGATATTTGCTATGGGCTGTGCGGAAGGGACTAATGAATTATTTGAATTATTGCAGTTCATTGTTGTTGGACCTCAGTAATTTGTCAGATACATTTTTGGACTCTTCACTGGATAAAAACGGCAGTCACATCATGTCGGGCAAAGTGCAAAATGGACCGGGTAGAGTCAGACCGTGCATTTTCACAGCAATTTATATTCAAATTTGTTTTTCTGACTGATCGTTCATTGAAAAGTTCCCCTATCAAGGCATAGCTGGCAAACTTAGCCAGAATTCAACCGTTGAATTAAGAACCTGCTCAAATCCTAATTTACGGTTCAGCCGTTGTTTTCCTTTCGCTTCAGAGGTTTGATAACGGCAACAGGCATGCCAATATTGGACTATCAAACGATCAGGTACTGGCGGGGAGGACTGGCCAGCCATACTGATCACCATCAGGGAACTGTGTGAATGTCACCGATTATAGAACTTATAGAGACCTCAACCCCTTACCTGACCTTTGTGCTGACCATCTTTGGCTTGATTGTCGGTAGTTTTCTCAATGTGGTGATCCACCGGTTGCCCATAATGATGGAAAGGCAGTGGCAGCAGCAGAGTGAAGCTATTTTACACCCGGAAAAGACACCGGACCCTTTGCCTGCTTTTAACCTTGTGGTGCCTGCATCTACCTGTCCTTCCTGTCAGCATAAAATCCGTGCCTGGGAGAATATTCCGGTGATCAGCTATCTGTTCCTGAGAGGTAAATGCTCAGCCTGCCGGACCCCGATTTCATTGCGATATCCGGCCATCGAGATACTCAGCGCCCTTATGACGATAATGATTGGCCTGACCTACGGCGTTACATTACATACGCTGATTTTCTGTCTGTTTGGCTGGTCACTGCTGACCCTGACCATGATTGACTACGATACCCAGCTACTGCCTGACGATATTACTCTGCCACTCCTCTGGGCAGGCCTGATCGTCAACAGCTTTGGACTGGTGGTCACCCTCGAACAGGCGCTGTGGGGAGCCATCGCCGGTTATCTTTCCCTGTGGAGTGTTTACTGGGTATTCAAACTGGTGACCGGCAAGGAAGGCATGGGCTACGGTGACTTTAAACTGCTGGCGGCGCTGGGGGCCTGGCTGGGCTGGATGAAGCTGCCCCTGATCATCCTGCTCTCATCACTGGTTGGCACCATAGCAGCGATATTGTTGATCGTCAGTAAACGGCAGGAACGATCCAACCCGATTCCCTTTGGCCCTTATCTGGCCATTGCCGGCTTTGTTGCCCTGGTCTGGGGCGATCAACTGATTGCGGCTTATCTGAGCTTTTCGGGTTTGAACGGATGAACACTGTAGGCTCACAGCAACCCCGAGTTCGACAAAAGCGCCCTTTTACGGTTGGAGTCACCGGCGGTATTGGCAGCGGCAAGACGGCAGTGACCGACTTTTTTGCCAACAAGGGAATTTGTATTGTTGATGCGGATATTGCTTCCCGCGTGGTGGTAGAGCCGGGAAAACCGGCACTGGCTGACATTGAACGGCGCTATGGACCGGAGATCTTGCTCGATGGCAGTCTTGACCGAAGAAAGCTGAGAACCATCATCTTTGCTGATGCTGATGAGCGAAAGTGGCTGGAAGGTCTGCTACACCCCCTGATACGGGATCAGATAATCCTTGAGCTGACCCATGCTGAATCACGTTATGCCGTACTGGTTTCGCCGTTGATGCTGGAAACCAGTCAGCATGAATTGGTGGATCGTGTGCTGGTCGTGGATGTGCCAGAGAGTATTCAGCTATCCCGCACCATGGCCCGTGACCAGATGACAGAGGATCAGACCCGGCAGATCCTCAGTAGCCAGATGGAACGGCAACAGAGAGTTGGCAGAGCCGATGATATCGTTGATAACAGTGGCTCTATAATCCAGTTACACCGGTCATTGGATAAACTGCATCATTATTACCTGAGCCTCGCTTGAGGCTCAGGTGCTTTGAGGCTGGTTAAACACCTGGTCTCCAGCCATTAGTTATCGGATAGCGACGATCCCGGCCAAACCCTCTCGGGGTAATTCTGACCCCAATAGCTGACTGGCGACGTTTGTACTCATTGATATCCACCAGCCTCAGAACCCGATAAACCGTATCCCGGTCAAACCCTTCTTTCACGATGGATTCGGCACTATGATCCTGTTCAATATAGAGTTCAAGAATGCGATCCAGCTCATCATAGGGCGGCAGGCTATCTTCATCCACCTGATCCGGGGCAAGTTCAGCGGAGGGCGGACGGTCTATCACTCGCTGGGGAATCACATAGCCCCGGGTATTGCGATATTCGGAAAGTTTAAACACCAGTGTTTTCGGTACATCTTTCAGAACATCAAAACCACCGGCCATATCGCCGTAGAGCGTGCAGTATCCGACTGCCATTTCACTTTTATTACCCGTAGTCAGCACCAGGTAACCCTTCTTATTGGAGATCGCCATCAGCATGACACCCCGGCACCGGGACTGCAGGTTTTCTTCGGTGGTATCCCGACCATAACCGGCAAACTCGGTATTCAGAGTGTCCATAAAGGCATCAAACATCGGTTCAATCGGCAGCACTTTATAGTCAATGCCCAGAATTTTCGCCTCTTCTGCCGCATCCTCAAGGCTCATATCGGAGGTGTAACGGTAGGGCATCATGACCGCCTGAACCCGGTCTTTACCCAGGGCATCGGTAGCCACGGCCAGAGTCAGGGCAGAGTCAATGCCTCCGGACAACCCCAGAACGATGCCCTTAAAACCATTCTTATTGACATAATCCCTGACACCAGTCACCAGGGCATCATAAACCCTTGAGCAAACGTCGGGGATTTCAGCAACCTCTCCCTGTTCAAATGTCATAGAGCCTTTATCAAAGGCAACGCAGAACAACTCTTCGGTAAACCAGGTTGCCCCAACAGCTACTTCACCATTACCGTTCATGGCAAAGGAGCCCCCGTCAAACACCAGCTCATCCTGACCACCCACCAGGTTGGTATAAAGGACAGGAAGGCCCGACTCCAGACAGCGCTCACGAACCACCTGCTGACGCAGTGACTGTTTGTTCATATGGAAGGGTGATGCATTGAGACTGATAATCAGGTCTGCTCCGGCTTCTTTAGCCCGGCGAACCGGCCCCTGGTACCAGAGGTCTTCGCAAATCAACAGGGCAATATTGACACCTTTGCAGGCATAAATAACCGTGTTCTGACCTTTCACAAAATAGCGTTTTTCATCAAAAACCTGATAATTGGGCAGATGCTGTTTCCCGTAGCGGGCGACAATCTCACCATCACGCAGCACCAGCGCCTGGTTTTCCAGACCATGTGGCCCCATCAGCGGGACACCGATAATCAAGTCAATACCCTTAACCACCCTGAGTCGGTTCAGTGCCTGTTCTACCCGTACAATGAGACTGGGCCGCAACAGCAGGTCTTCTGGCGGATAACCGCAGAGGGTCAGCTCCGGAAAGACAACAACATCCGCATCCAGCTGATCCCGGGCCTGCTCGGCAGCCTCAATGACACGGGACGTGTTCCCGTCAATGTCGCCCACCACCAGATTCAGCTGGGCCATGACCATATTGAGCTTTGCTGACATGGAAATACCTGTCTATCCCTTGTTTAAACACATCTATCAGGGGCGGTATTGTCTGGTAAGTAATGGTGTCTGTAAATTGAAATACCCAATGAAAGGGATAAACCCATAAATCGAGACCCGGAGAAACAGCCTCGAATCATGGGAGGAGGGGGAACAGGCATTTAAAGGTGCAGGTTGACACACTAACGAAAAGGCGGTGTTACCCATCCGCCCCGAAATCAAAATCCATGCGCTCTGAAGGGGGTTGCATATAGCTACCCTGAATATAATCAGCACCAAATTGCCAGACAGGGGTCATTTCTTCTGCTGTCTCAATACCAGGCACAATCACTTTCCGCCCACTTTGACTGAGGTCCTGGATCATTTTCTGTAACTCTTGGGCATTACCGCCACTGCTGAGGTCTTCTGTGAAGGATTGGTCAAGCTTTACCAGGTCAATATCAAGATGAGCAATCCCTTCCAGTGGGTTAAGGCTGCAACCGAATTCACTGATCACTGTCTGACATCCCATCGCTTTCAGAGTGCTGAAAAAATCCGGTATCACTTCTGAGTAACGGGCCAGGTTCTGTTCACTCAATTCAATAGCAACGGCATCCGTAGGAATGCCCGCCGTTTTCAGAGCAACCTTCATCCATGGAATAAACGTATCATCTGTTGCAGAACAGCCACCGACATGCAGCAACAGCCGGGTATCACTCCCTTCTTTTCTTTTGGCCATCAATGCTTTACTGGCTTCAATCAGTTGCCACCGATCCAGCTTGTTCCACAAACTGATTTTTTCCAGTTTGGGCCTGAATTCCGAAGCCTCATGCTCCTTTCCTTCCGTGTCGGTCAGGACAAAAGAGACTTCATAATACTCAGATGGCGATCCTGCAAGGGAGATAACGGGTTGATAACTCAACCTGAATGTTTTGTTCTTTATCGCCTGGCTGACCATTCCGGCCAGCTGCTTTTCAACGGAATGAACCGAGCTGGCTTTACGCTTCTGGTAAAAGCACAGTTGGTTGCCACCTTGCTTTTGCGCCAACACGGTGGCCTGACGACTTTGACCAGTCAATGTTTCAGCATCGCTGGCGGTATCACTGAGAATAACAGCACCTATTGACAGCTTGACCGGCAACGGATGTTGATCAATGACAATATCCTCACCGGTAACAGCTGCCAGTAAACTTTCCATAAGTTCGTTAACGTCCTGTTCTTCCCCTTCCCGAAGCAGAACGGCAAAGTTTGCCCCCCCCCGACTGGATACATGATGCGTGGCGTCAAGATGTGACGTTATCTTTTGCGCAACCGATTTAAACAGCTTCTGGCTAACCTCTTTCCCATGCTGTTCATGGGCGGCTTTCAGGGTTTCCAGATGGAGATAACATAATGTTGACTTTGCTTTGCCCTCTACTGCTCTCTGGATAGCAATATCCAATGCCTGATCGAACAGTTTTCGGTCAAATAGCCCTGTTTCGGCGTCCGGCGCTGACTTTTCGAGGGTTTTATCAACTTCGTTCTGCTCACCTTCTTTCTCACAGGGCTTAATCTGCAGACTGAGAGTAAACTCACCATTAAATGACGTCGGTGAGATCACTATGGACACAGGCACTTCTGAGCCATTGTGAGCGACTAAAGGACATTGAATGGCCGCCAGTGCCTGACCGCTTTCTTCAATTCCCATGAGAAACGCGTCAACGTCCTGCTGATCTTTGGTAATGATCAAATCCCTGAACAAATTTCCATCCAGAGACTCCTCTTCCGCAAGCCCCAGCAGGTTGATAAATGCCGTGTTAGCAAACCGGATACGCCCATAATTAATGTATACAACCGCATCAACCTGGTCATCGAGCAATAATTGACGCTGCTTTTCTGATTCATGCAAGGCGACGCTCATGCGTCGATGGTGTCGCCTGACCTTCAGGTCTTCGAACTCCTTCTGGGCAACCGTCAAAAGATATTCGTCATGCCCCGGTGGAATCACTGCACGGGCACCCATTTGAATAAGCGACAGTTCATCGATTTCATCATCCGGGTTTATCAGGACGATACCCGGTAGATCAATGCCTTTCTGATTAACATCATCAAAGATTTGGGAATAAGTTAATGGCTCGGGAGGCTCTGCCATCAACAATAGATCCCAGTGCTGCTGTCCGGTCGTGGCTTCCGTGAGATCATCCAAAGAGTTGATCTGTTTTGCCCGAGTGGAATAACCAGACTCACGGAAAACATTCAAGAGCGATTCTGCTTCCCTGGTTGATGAGTCAATGATTAAAAAGCGAATTAAGTCGTTGTCGCCCAATGCCATGGTTATGCTTTCCCTGTTGATCTTAGAAAGCTATCGGCGGTTACCTGCTGAATTATATAGCGCAAAGAGCATCGTCACGGGCTGCTGACGTTTCAAACTACGCGATCAGGTAATAGAGCAAAGTGAAAAGCCTGTAATACAAGGATGAATTCAGTCATTGATAATCCACGAGCTTGAGGTTGGGCAGGTCAAAACATGATGTCTAGCTCCCTGGTAGTGTATCAACGAAGATAATCCCCAACGTCTGACTTGAGCTGGCACCGCTGCCATTCAGTATTGCGACACTGTCTAATTCGTAAACACGGCCAATGAATTTAGCAATGTCAAATCCGGGGGGAGGAAGGGTATTAGAAATATACCTGAGTGTAACCCTCTGACATATTCCACCTGCATTGTTACACCCATTCGGATTAACAATAGGAGACAGAGTTTCCTGCTTCCCGGAGAAGGCATTACGGAAGTGTACGGGATGGGCATCCAGGTAGGAAAATTGGCTTTCCAACTCATTGAAGGCAACCTGATATACCTCACTGGTTCGCTGTTCATTGCCTACTGTTACTTCTTCCAGCAATGCTGTTTCCATAACCATAAGACCGGAAAACGTCATAACAAGCATGACAACCATAACGATCAATAAAAAAGAACCCGTCTGCTTGCGTTGCTCTGAACAGCTTTCCATAATGACAGCCCGTATTAATGTGGTCTTCAGATGGTGCTATCGACTGATCATTCTGCTACATAATATCCATCGGGCTTTTTCATCAGTGAAATTCCAAACGGGTTATTGCCCTCCTCATAAGACAAAAGAGGAACTCACTGAAAACGTTGACATGCATTTGTTCTGAGCGGGAAAGACGGTTTTTTAAGATTTAACCATATGAAACGGTAGGCAAAGTGTTAGCTTTGTTTTCTGACTGCTTTGTGTGAGTTATAACAGCACTTTACTCTATCCATCCTGCGCCATGTAATTTCAAATCATCTGCCTGCTGACATCTTGCTAACGCCAGTGGCTTTGAGGTGTTCGTGCTCCGCGGCTGTCCAAAGTCATATTGCCATCTGCTGCCTGCAAACCCTGGGCAACAGCGGTTAACTGCACGCAGCGCTCAAGGGGGTCTGAGCCACACTGAGCGGCCTCTATCTGGTAATTACCACTTTCAGACTCTACAGGGCTCGCAAATCCCAAATCAGCCAGATTAGCCGTGTATCTCAACATCTCGGTGTAGTATCGTTCCTGCTGCTGCATGACGTTCATCAGCATGGCAGCGCCCTCACTTCTTCTTGTTTCAGTGGCATATTGATGATAACTGGGCATCATAATGGCTGCCAAAATACCAATAATGGACACCACAATCATCAGTTCAATCAAGCTGAAACCTTTATTAACCTTATTCATCGGTTTTCTCCGGAACTGTCAGATAACGGGTATGGAGTCAATGCTTCTTAATCAGTAAAAAGAACCCGTCTGCTTTTTTTGAGAAAATTACAATCCAGTATTATTCAAACGGATGGCTGTGCTGTAGATGTACCTTGGCGTCCGGTCATCCAGTGTCAGGTTCCCACTATTGAGCAGGTTGTAGGTTCTGGACCTTTTCTCAAAAACACGTGATTGCTCTCCAGCACTGACCAACACACCCAACCGTATACCTATAACCTGTTTCCAGTCTGCCACCCCTGAGGCGGTCACATACTGGTTAATGTATGTTTCCCCCGCCGGGGCAATCCCATAAAGTGCCTGCAACCGATCGACACCCTGAACCAGTGCCTGGGCATGCCCCCGCGGATTTCCCGTTAATGGATCATAACCACGGCAAAACAAAGTATTGATGTTATTGTTGGCATGATCCCGGGCGACAAAATACACATCTGCTGTCAAGGCACCCGGGACAACGGTTGCTCCGGTACAGTCCTGAAGCTGACCATTGTCACGATTCGGCATCGGCTCATATTGAATGGCCACCCGATCACTGTTGGTACCACCACCGTCAATGGTGCAAATCGCCCCCCCTTCACATCTGCCCAGGTAGAAAGGTTGAGTTGGATCTGCTCCGATCGTGGATCTGAAGCCGGCTCTGCGAAACTCAGTACTCATGATATACAGACTATGACGTCCATTTTCCTGAGCCGTGGCAATAAACTCATTCACCCCGGCGGAGCGACTATTATTCACCATTAACTGTAAAGCACTGCCTGCGACAATCAGCCCCAAAACAAAGGCCAGCATCATTTCTACAATGCTGAACCCCTGTTGATGATTCCTTATCCTCACTGGCATTATTCAATTCCTGTTGTACCTTAGTTCAACCTGCTGACGATCTGCCAGAACACCTTTTTCCGATCCCCTTGCACCCCAGGAAACCAGGATTCTGACTTTATCCGTCGGCCCGCAGGAACCATCACACTGAATGTCCATTTTCGGTTCGATCATGGTATTTGCACTGCTACACATCAAACCATACATATCAAACGACGCCATTAGATCAGCAGCACATGTCGTACCAATACAATAGGGAGGAGAACCCTGGCAGAAGGCATCCAAATTAGCGGAGGCTACTGATGATTCTCTAACATAAGTTGGCAGCCCGGCCGGGTTTAACCTCATTAACTCAGCAGCGGCATTGGCCATCCATACGGCCTGAGATCGCTGAATTGCGTCATGATTCGCTCGAATGGCCTGACTTTGCATACCGGTAACCGCCATGACCCCCCCGGCAAAAATCAGCACGCCGATCATGACTTCAACCAGACCAATACCTTTTTGCCGCACAGGTCCGCTCTGCCACCCTGTCTTGTGAACAGCAGCCAGCGAAAGTAAACCCGGTTCAGTATTTATGGGTCTGACAGAATTGGTCATAAACACTGCCCCCCCTCCCGCTTGCGAATCAACCCGGATCCTGAAATATTCACCAACTGCTGCAACGTTGGTCTTTTTGGCACTGAACACACAGTGAAGGCACCCTGATGAAATGTGCTGCCCCTGGGTCTGAAACTGAGCACCTCAGCATTGCTGTGCCAAAGAATTTCAACCGGACTACTGACCGGGTTATACACCCGAATAATGTCTTCACCCCAGTCAACATGGTTGTTGCCATTGCGGTTAACGAAAACAATCCAGCCATCTGCCCAGTTCACCCCGGGCTGACAGCCATCGCCAGTTGTGGAGCGACAGACGCTGACGGTTTCAGCACGCTTGATCGCTTCACTTCTGGCCAGAACGGCACTAGCGTAGAGCCGCTGATTTACGTACTCAAGCTTGAACTTTTCAGCAATCTGCCCCAAGGGGACCACCAGATTGACCATAATGGCGATCAGAACAATGGTGATCATCATCTCTACAAGCGTGAAGCCACGGTTGTATTTATGGTTTAACGTTGTTTGAAGAAATAACAAACCCACCTACTTCCCTGTCGAGGACACCTTTCTTTAAATCTAGGTGTGTGAGTTAAACCGACGTTCAGAAGTCGATAGACGGTACAAAAACAAGGATAAAAACTGGAAGTCGTCCGTTTATTTCCAGCACGCTTCCGGGGCCAAAACGCCTAAATGATCCACAGTAAACTGTGTACAACCTGAGTCCGTTGCCTGAACACCATTGCCCAGCGCAGTGGCTGTCAGGGTAAATGAGGAGTTGTCGGCTTCAACGCTCAGGGTGTAATACCCCTCGGGAGAACTGCTTCCACCGAGCATATCCATAGAGTCTGTATAGGTATGGTTAACGGAGTACCAGCGCTCCTGGGCAGCCATAGCGGCGGTCAGGGCGGCCCAGGCATCGCTGCGTCGAACTTCATACATATACTGGCTGTAGGAGGGATAGACGATACCTGCCAGAAGACCAATAATGGCAACAACAATGATCAGCTCGGGTAATGAAAAACCCTTTTCATGACTATTTTTCACTGGTTTATCTGTATTCATATCAATCAACCCATGGAATGCTGAAAATCTGCCACCAGCTCTGCCGTCCTTCCGAGCTGAAACTGTAATCAAGGTTTGTTGCTGTAATACTGCCACCGGCCCCCTGGGTCACCGCAGTCAGTTTCCCTCCTTCCCCCTGATGGGCCACCGGTGAAGAAGCATAACCGATCCCCAGACTCACCTTTTTCAGGGAACGCTCCAGCTCCAGACTATCCACAGGAAAACTGCCCAGAACGGCATCAGGCGATGCGGTACCGGTCAGGTAATGAACAGCATAAAGTGAGCTTGTGCCATCAATGGAACAACTGTCCGCAGGTGGACGGTATTCAGTAAACAGGATTTGGGAGAACAACCTGGCAGCGCTGTTCACACTTCGCCCGGCTGGGCCAGAGCCATCAACACTGAGAGGCAGCTTCCACCCCCCCTGCTCAGCGACCACCGCCTGTAAGGTGCCGAAACTATTGATGGTTCGAGAGCCTACCGTAAATGGCGTATAGGAGGAGTCTGACTTCTTCAGGACATCACCATTGGTAAATACAACCACATCCCCCACATTGACCAGGTTACTCTGGCTGACGGATGCATAAGTAAACTGCCTGGAGCTGTTCAACGGTTCCTGAACACCGTAGAAATAGTTGGCCTCAGTACTGCGATTATCACCATTGGTCAGCAGCCGTCCTGTTCCAGAGTATACCCAGAAGCTGTTGTCATCGGTCACGGTCATGGGGGGGGCCATAATCGGCTGTCCGGCATCCATCAACACATTCAGGCTGGAGTTCTCCAGTGCTGATGTCAGCCTTAGCCTCATCAGCTTTCCACTCAAACTGACACCTCCAGTCTCAACCGTGCCAAAGTAAATGGCATCATCCTGGTAATCCCGGTCCCAGTCTTCAGCCACCATATCGCCTGCATAAGCCGTGGAATAGGAGGTCACCAGGGGATCAAAACCGGCAACAAAATTCTTATTATTCAGATCATAAACAAATACTCGAAGATTCTGATCCGACGTTCCCTGCTCCAGGGCTGATCTCAGGGCTGAAGAACCGCTGCCTGCTGGCCCGGAGCCAAACACCAGGTACCATTCGTTTTGCACCGGGTTACTCCAATCGGTCTCGCCATTAACATCCGTACCGGCTTCCCGCCTTTTAACCAGCGCAGGCTGTGAGGTGGTAAAACCCAGATCAGCATGGGTAATTTCAGCCAGCAACGCCGGTGGCTGCTCGGGATCAGTGATATCCAACACCACCCAGGCAGAGCGCATGGTGCGACTTTCGCTGTCGATGGTGACATCAATATTGCCCCCACCCAGTCTCATACCCACCACCAGAACCGTTCCCCAACCACCAGGATGAGTACTGTCATCAGCGAAGATATTGGCATCAAAGACCATCGGTTCCGAATCCATGTAATAAACATGGGGGTAATCGGTCTCAGTGAGCCAGCGAAGGTGAGGTAACAGATTCATTGGTGCGTAACTCCAAAGCTCTGAACCCAGCGGATGCTGTACCTCACCATTACTGGCTGTGCGCTCATAACGGTAGGAACTCTCTTCCCAGAACCCGCCATTAAAGGCATGAATCAAACCATCGTTGGCTCCGACGTAGAGCACATGCCGCCGATTCAGGTATTGATTACGGAAGGTTCGATAGCTGCTGTCGTTGTAATAGGCGTCGTAACGGCTATCGGGTGCTGCCACCAGTCTGGGGGTTGAGTGAACGATGTCCCCAAGACGCCAGACTTCATCAATACCATCTTCATCAAAATCGATGGTACGGGAACGGGTACCAGCCTGCTCTTCTCCCCGAACATAGTTAACGACAGTAGCGACTTCACTGGCAGAAATACCCAGATACCCTTCATATCCAGTAAAGGTTGAAGATATAAACGGCAGCTGTTCGTCACCATCCACCTGCTGGTTATTATTGATATCCAGCCAGGTCAGCATATGTCGGCCACCGGAGGCGAGCGCATCATAGGTTCTCTGATTGGTCAGATTACTCAACAAGGCCAGCTGTTCTCTGGCATCCCAGATCGTCTCCAGGGAAGCGAGTGATTTCAGGGGACCATCGGCTACCCTGGTGACACCAAAATCGTCAGAGGTGTAGCGCTGGACCATTGTCTGACCCGCATTCGGATCAAAAAACAGTTCAACGATTTTATCTGAGCGGTAGTCATCCAGCTGGGCATTCCCATTACCATCTTCCCGGATATAGCCTTTGCTATCGATAAACAGTGAATGGAGAATACCGCCCCAGGTCACCGACTTCCCATTAATATCCAGGCTTGGCTGAAACAGTGCCTGATAGATCGCACCAGTGCCTGTAGAGCTATTGGCAAACAGCGCCGCATTCGTTGCCGAAGAGACCCGACTGGAAATATCCTCCAGTACCTGCCCCAACTGACTGGCAAGCAAGGCTGGGTTTCTGGCGAAAAAATAGTTATCTGGCAAGCCATCCGAGCCCAGGGCTCCCGTCACATTATTTCTATTGTCCCACTCGCGGTGATCGTCGCTATCAGGGCTGCCATCCCCATCAGCATCATGATTGGGACTGCCATCACCATCGAGATCGATAAAACCACCGTATTTTGCTGCAAGAAACAACGGTTTGGGTAACACGCCAGCAGCCGCTCCGGAAGCGGTAAAATCAGTAACCTGAAATGCGGTTGTTCCCTTATAGGCATAATTACTTTGCAGTCCATCACTCCCCGAACTCCCGGTGACGGTATAAGAGAAGCGCATATTCAAACCGGCAAACACGCCATCCACCTGCACAGCCACCCTGACTTCATTGGCATTAAACCTGGTTGTCTTCAGAGTATTGTCTGCTGTCTGATTGCATTGATCCCCAACACAGAACTTGATTCTGGAAGAAGCGTCATAGTCGTAGTCATTTCCCCAGAGCGAATCCTCCCAGGTAAACAGGAGAGAGCCCTGAACAACCTGTCCGGTGGCGTTCAGTATCTGCTCTTCAATCACCACATCGGTTAAAGAGCAGTCACTGATATTGTTACCATTGAAGTTAGAGCTGCTCTGGCAAAACGGCTGAAAAGTAAATGATTTACCGTTCACATCCAAGGTAAAACCCGGCAAGGATTCGGCCATTTCAATGGCATAAGTTTTCACTTTCTGAGAACCGTCAAAATCAGTACGCAAGTCGCTGGTATTGCCATAAAAAGCGAGTCCTGCGGCCTGATACCCACCTTCCAGCTGAGGAATTTCCGGACACAGGCCAACGGCTTTAGAAAGTCCTGACAAATACTTTGAAGTGCATTGACGTTTACTTCCGGTTCCGCCAACCAGGTAGTTACCGGCAAAATTACCGCCATACTCATGGTTGCCCACTTCATCTGTTTTGCTATTAACGGAGCTGGTTCCTGTCATTCCAGGCAGGTCCGAACTGCTGGATAGCTGATCGGTATCGAAAGAATTCAGGCCTGTGGATAACACAATGATGGAGCAGTTGGCACAGGCACTCTCTGATGACATGGGGTTGGCCCAGCTTTCTCTGGATAAGTCACTGACAAAAGCACGGTCATTAGTGGTATCAAAACTACTGGTAGCCGCTGAATTTCCGGCAAAATAGCGAAGTGCCTCTAAATAAAGTTCAGCCAGCGGATTGCCCCACATGCTGCAATGCTTTGAGGAATAAGTACTTCTGCTGGTTTTAAAGTACGAAACAGGAATCCCGAAAGTATCGCAGTCTGTATATCTATTCTTGGAAAAACTGTACTTCGCCAGTCTGAACTTATTGATGTTATGAATAATGCCTGCAACACTGTTGAAACGGCCGGTAGCCAAGTCTATCTCATCATCAGCACCCAGCGTATTGCCAGCAATTTTGCTGATATTTCGTCGCAATATGCCACCGGAAATATTTTTATCATAAGAGCCACTGATTAAGCCAAAGCGAATATCCCCTGACTCACCATACTGCTGAAGCAAGCCTATGGGTTTGCTCTTGCCGGTGCTGTACAGCTTACAGCGATCGGTATTAACAGCGTCTTTATCTGTGACACAAGCCTCAATATAAACGTCATTCGTTGTCAATCTGTACCAGGTAGAAGGACTGTTTACTCTACCCCACTGACACTGTCTTTCTTCAGTTGAAGCCCATCGCGGCCAAGCTTCCCTGGCAACCCTGACTTCAGGGGTGCCATTTTCAGAACCGGCAACACTGCAAAGGCTGATCTCACTGTTGCTAAAGGGCGTAAAATTTTCTGTTGGAATACCAGAAACGCTGCTTCTGTATACCTTAACAAATGCATGTACATCCCTGGGGATATAAGCCCGTTCCAGTATCGTTTGATTATCGGTATCCGTGGATCGCTTTCCGCCAAAAAGCACCGTTCTGAGGATGTCCATCCGTGTCATGGTGGCCCAGTTCAGAAAGTTACCACTCCAGGGAGCCTGAGAGGTGGTGCAATAATGCCCGTGATCACCGGTGGCTTGGGCTACCGGAGAATAGCGTCCGGAAGCGTATTGATAGCACCAGTCACTGTCGAAATACCCGAGATAGTCAAAACTGTCCACATAGCTGGTATCCAGTCGTCCATCCGAATCCAGGTCCGTATAATCGCTATACGCTTTTTTAAAAAGTTCATGGTCAACGGACATCACCAGCATAACCAGTGGTTCCGATGTATTACTGATCAAGGGGGGCGTTGCTGCATAATCACTGGATACCGCTTCAGCATTGGCCCTGAAAGATAACAGCACCAGCAGTCCGAACAACATGACCTGCCTGAAAGTAACACCATGTGAGGTATATCGATCCATGATCACCTCCACTTCCCTGTTAATATTCAAACGCTAACTCAACATCAGCTGCTTTTTTTATACGACGATTGAAGCATTACCCGCGAATCGCCGGAACCGCCCGTAGCCAGGGCGGTAATCCGATAGAACCTGGCCCAGTCCCCACGGTTGGCGGGGTCTGGTAAAGGCCCTGATGCCTCTTTGGCGATATAGCAGCGAAATTCAATAATGTATTTGGCCCGGGCTGATATACCGCTGATGGTAACTGTCGTCACTCTGTGCCGATCGCTCGCACTCCACAAGGTGCCCATTAACCAGGGCTCGGAAACACCCGGGTCACAGCTGCCAATATCGTCAATATCGCTACCGGCAAAACAGTACCCATTGTCACAATTCACACCAAAGTTTGATAAGGCCAGTTCATTGTTGGCAATAAAATTTTCCGCCTCTTTTAACGCCGCCTCTGCCGCATAAAATGCCATCTGCTGATCCTGATAATTACCACTCATTTTCTCTTCAAGCGTTGCCATTTTTACAGCGGTCAAACCAGCAACCGTAATAACCAGCAACATCACCAGGCTGACCAGCAATATACTTCCTCTCTCACCTGCTTCCGGATTCAATAAACGGCTTTTCCAGAAAGATTCAGTACGTTGCCTGATACCTGATGCAGTTAAAATGATTTCCATCACAGCCCCCGGTTCCTGAGCTTAATGGTTTTCATAAAGCTTCGACGAACATAGAGATCATCAGGCAACACTCGCTGGCCAGCAAAGAAATAGACCTGAGCTTCCGGAGCCACTTCAGTGAAACTCCGAACCAGCAGTTCAAGCTTGACCGTAATAATGCGCCGCCATTCATCGCTGTAAGGTGTTATTTCACCAGCGGTCATATACCGGTTGGCAACCCCGTCATTATCACTGTCCAGTCCATAACGAATACTCAGCCCTTCAATGCCTTCAACCAGCGCTTCTGTATTGATGCTATTGCCACTGGCGTATTCACCCGCCAGTTTCCGGTACAGTGTCGGTACGTTATTGCTTTCCCTCAGATAGAAGGCATAAGACTGCAAAGGTGCCAGTCGTGATCCCTGGTGACTGATATTGCCGGAACCAACAGCGCTGTCATGACAACTGAAGTTACCCTGTAACTGACTGATACAGTTGTAAAGGCTGCTACTGCCTGCTGCCGGATGCGTCACCACACTATTGGTTGTTGCAGCCCCTGCCCGGAAAATGGAAACCTGCCCACAGTCTGATGAAATCAGCGCCAGAAGATCACCTTCATCATGGCTACGGCTTTGTGCCAGTGTTACCGAAGCATTGCCAGTATTATGGCCACTGACCAGGGTGGACTGATTGCTATCAACACTGTGGATAATAATGGCTTCAGAGATAGCATTGCTGTCCAGCTGTTGCTCAACACTGTTACCGGAAGGAATACCCAGAACACCCTTATCAAAATGCATCATCCACTGACGATTATCATTGTTGGAGTAAACTAAATTGGCCAGCTTTGTCTGGGCAGGACAGCCGGTATATCCCGCAGTACTGATACTTTGCCCCAGAATATCCAGGGCCAGCCGACCATTTTCCTGAACCCGTGCCAGCTCATCCTGCAATACCCACGATCGGCTGGATGCCAGCACCAGGTGACCAACCCCGGTAAAAAGAACCAACCCAAGGACCAGAGCAATCATCATTTCAACCAGAGAGAATCCTTGCTCAATCCGCTTCATAGTATCCCCCTTAATACCACATCACTGAGGGGGGCCCTGTTGCCCATATCCGGGAAACTGAGACGAATAATATACGTTCGAACACCATCGCTGTCCTGGTAGCTAATTGAACCCTTGCTCCCCGGAATCTGGCAGGTCAGCTGAAACTTCCATTGCAAAATATCGTAGACTGCCATCTCCTGAGGAGTGCAGCTTCCAGCTTCACAACTGTTGGGATAGCCGCTGTCAATGCATTGGCTGTATTCAAGATCATTCAAACCTGCCTGATAACTGTTACCACTTCTGGCCAGGCTGCTGTTGGCCTGAATACGATCCAGCATATCCGTCGCTAAAAAGGTAGCCTGTGATTGCACATAGGCTGACTGGTTATACTGCAAACTGCTGCTATGCACCCCTGCCATACCAAGAATGCCGATTGTGATCACCAGCAGGCTGATCAATACTTCAATCAACCCTGCACCTCGGTTTTTTTTCTCAGGGCTTTTGTCACCACTATGAACATTCTTCAACCGCATGCGCTCCGCTCCTCCGTCCGGAGACGGCCTGTCATGCTGATGATAATTGCTTTGGCATCGCTGTTACTGTCCTGGTCACAAACCTGAAAAGTGCCTGCCTGACTGGTCTGGCCACGGCTATTGAAGCGAAGGCTGTAACCACGGTTCCACAGGATTGAGATAAGCTCTGACTGCCCTGTAACACGACGAATCACCTGATCACTGTCGTTCAACAGACCATCATCACGTTCATCAGTAAAAATAAGCCAGCCGTGATGCCAGCCAGCGTTACTTTCATCGCAGGTCAGGTCATCCACAGTGCTGCACAATGAAATGGTCCGTTGTCGCTTGACAGCCTCAGATCTGGCCAGCATCAAACTGCCATACAGTTCATCTGCCACATTATCTATCCGGTTATTGACAATAAGGGTTTTCATGCCGGGTGCAGACGCTGCGATCAAAATAGCCGCAACGGACAGGGAGACCAGCAACTCAACCAGAGAAACACCCAGTGTTTTTAAAGGTGTTTGTGGAAAATATTCAGACGGGAAATGACGATTGCTCTCACAGGCTGTATGAGAGCAAGCAACATGATTTGCTGAGAAACGATGCCCAACCTTGTACTTCATTGCCCAATCCCTGGCACTCAGTTTTTTTGATGATTTGCGGTATCCAATTGCCAGATGCTGTCATGCCAACTGAATCTGCATCAGGCTTTCTGGTGAGAAGACATTGCATCTTTTACCCAATTTTAAACCCGAAAACTGAAGTACCAGGATTTAATCTATTAAAGGTTCCTTTCCTTTGATCAATGGGTCAGCAATCAGCAGAAAACCCAAAACCCGGTTTAAAATGCCAAGAGGTGCGTTAACCAACCTTTACAGCTTATCGTTATTCATGGCCATTGATCCGGTTTTATTCAACGAATAACGTTTACTTTGACCAATTGTTCGCAAAAATTAGCAAAATGAATTAATCAGAAACCGCTTTCAAACGCAGCTCTTTCGGCATGGTAAAGACAATATTCTCTTCTTTGCCAGCCAGCTCTTCCGGTAATTCTGCGCCCAGTTCTTTTAACCGCGTGATAACGCCCTGAACCAGAATATCCGGTGCCGAAGCGCCTGCTGTGATACCAATGGATGCCTTGTCCACCAGCCATCCCGGTTTGATATCTTCGGCATTATCCACCAGATAAGCTTCAGCCCCCGAGCGCTCGGCCAGTTCCCGCAGTCGGTTGGAGTTTGAGCTGTTCACTGAACCGACTACCAACACCAGGTCACACTGTCCCGCCAGAATTTTTACCGCATCCTGCCGGTTCTGCGTGGCATAGCAAATATCATCTTTTCTTGGTCCCTGTATCTCAGGGAACTTGAGACGCAGGGCTTCAATCACTTTAGCAGTGTCATCCATGGAGAGGGTTGTCTGGGTGACATAGGCCAGTCTGGAAGGGTCTGCTACCTCAAGAGCACGAACATCGCCTTCGTTCTCAACCAGATACATCGCACCACCGTTTCGCGAGTCATACTGCCCCATGGTGCCTTCCACTTCAGGGTGTCCATGGTGACCAATCAGTACACACTCCATGCCATCCCGGGAATAACGCACCACTTCCATATGAACTTTTTTTACCAGCGGGCAGGAGGCATCAAACACTTTCAGGCCTCGACGTTGTGCCTCATCTTCTACCGCCCGGGAAACACCGTGGGCACTGAAAATAACGATGACGTCATCCGGTACCTGATCCAGCTCATCGACAAAGATTGCCCCACGCTCTTTCAGGTTTTCCACCACAAACTTGTTGTGGACCACCTCATGACGGACGTAAATAGGAGGACCGAAAACATCAAGCGCCCGGCTGACGATCTCAATGGCACGGTCCACACCTGCACAAAAGCCACGGGGATTAGCCAGTTTGATTTTCATAGGGGAATCACCAACCTTTTCTGTCACTGCTTTATGGCTCTGGTTATCGCTCAAGGCGTCTCTACATCCAGAATCTGTACCTCAAAGGTCAGGTGCCGACCTGCCAGAGGGTGATTGAAGTCAACTTCAACCATTTCATCATCAAAATTTCTGACCACGCCGGGAAGCTCACTGTTAGCCGCGTCAGAAAAGGACATCACCAGCCCTTCCTCCAGCTCAACCCCACTGGCAAAACTGCCCCTTGGGATGCGCTGCAGATTATTGGGATTCGGCATACCAAACGCTTTTTCCGGAGGAATCCGGGACACCCGGTCTTCACCCGACGCCAAGCCATACAGCGTTTCTTCAAATCCTTCCGGGAGATTACCATCACCGATGATCAGGGATGCCGGTTTCTCCGCTGGTGTGCTGTCCACCACACTCCCATCATCCAGCTTCAGGGAAAAATGCAGAGTGACCTTGCTGCCTTTCTCAATTACTGCTGACACAGTGACTCGCTCCTGCTCTTCTATTTATCGTTGCTGCTACTTTCCACCGAAGGATTACTCCGGAACATATCCAGAATCAACATGCCGGCTCCCACCGTAATGGCCGTATCCGCCAGATTGAACGCTGGAAAATACCAGTTTTTGTAGTAAAACAACAGAAAGTCGGTGACATGACCGTGCAACAACCGGTCAATCAAATTCCCCAACGCACCGCCCAGTATTAATGACAGAGAGCAGGCCTGCCAGTTTTCCCCTGAGCGAAGCTGCTTCAACCACCCCACCAGCATGATGCTGACGATAATGGCCACACTACTGAGAAACCAGCGCTGCCAACCGGACGCATCACTGAGAAAACTGAATGCAGCACCGGTATTGTAGGCAAGGGTCAGGGAAAAGAAGGGCAATACCGGTAATTGCTGGTAAAGGGAAAACTCCTCTATAACCCACCATTTTATCAGTTGGTCAAGGGCGAACACGATGGCACTGAGCCAGAGCCAGTGAAGCTTTCCTGAAGTATTACTCTGCATGGCCGGTTCCTGCTAAAAAATCCATATTATTCAGTGAGTCCTGTCAATACTAAGTGTCTTGAACCGCTGGGGGATAGTGCGAATTACCGAAATCCATAAGAATTTAACAAGTTACAACACCCCAACGTTAAACAACAGGTCATAAAATGGACTTCTACCCAAAAAAATACCCGGCACTGACCGGGTATTTTTTATGGCAAAAGCCAGGAGGCTACCCGAGAATAGCGCCCGTAGCGAGGATGGCAGAAAATTGAGGATAAAAATTCCGTTTTGTGAGGTGAATAGCGGGGCTATTTGCCGAACAAAACGGAATTTTTAGACCAATTTGCTGCCACCGCAGTAGGGCAGTCTATTCTCGAACAGCCTCCTGGTATCAGGCAAATTGCCGCTGTTCGCCACTGCCTTCTACGTTTGCGACACAACGGCCACAAAGCTCCGGATGTTCAGCAATGGTCCCGACATCTTCGCGGCGATGCCAGCAACGCTCGCACTTCTTGTGCCCGGACTTCTCAACCAGCACTTTGAGTCCTGCCAGTTCAGTAGCCGCAGCATCACCCGCATCCGCCAGAGGCTTAACGGTAGCCGCAGAGGTAATTAGCACAAACCGCAACTCATTACCCAGACGGTTCAGTTTTTCTGTCAGCGCCTCATCGGCAAACAGAGTCACTTCCGCTTCCAGAGAGCCACCGATGGTTCCAGCCACACGGGCATCTTCGAGGGCTTTGTTCACTGCCGTCTTCACGTCCAGAATCGTATTCCAGAACTCACGGCCCAGCTCATCACCCTCCAGACTGTTCAGCCCTTCGTACCAGGTTTCCAGGAAAACAGATGCTCCACGCTGCCCGGGCATCGCTTCCCAGATTTCGTCGGCGGTAAAGCTGGTGATGGGTGCCATCCAGCGGACAAAGGCCTCGATGATACGGTACATCGCAGTTTGACAGCTGCGACGGGCCAGACTGTTCTGCGCAGTGGTATACTGACGGTCCTTGATGATATCCAGATAGAAACCACCCAGATCCAGTGAGCAGAAATTGTGAACTTTCTGGTAGACCGAAAGGAAGTTGTAGCTGTTGTACGCATCCACCACTTCATTTTGCAGTCTCAGGGTACGATCCACAGCCCACTTATCCAGTGACAGCATATCCTCCCAGGCAACCGCATCGGTTTCTGGGTTGAAACCGGTGAGGTTGGACAACAGGAAGCGTGCGGTATTACGAATACGACGATAGCTGTCTGCCGTGCGCTTGAGGATATCATCAGAAACGGTCATTTCTGAGGTATAGTCTGTGGCAGAGACCCAGAGACGCAGGATATCCGCGCCCAGAGACTTGAAGACCTTCTGGGGAGCAATCACATTACCCAGCGACTTGGACATCTTCCGGCCATTGGCATCCACGGTGAAGCCATGGGTCAGCAGGCCTTTGTAGGGTGGCACACCCTGCATGGCAATACTGGTTTTCAGGGACGACTGGAACCAGCCACGGTGCTGGTCAGAACCTTCCAGATAGAGGTCTGCGGGGAATTGCAGCCCATCACGTCGCTCGATCACCGAATAGTGAGTAACACCGGAATCAAACCAGACATCCAGAGTATCGGTCACTTTCACATACTGCTCAGCATCTTCAGCACCGAGCATATCCGCAGGTTCCAGATCAAACCAGGCGTCCATCCCCTCCTGCTCAACTTTCAGCGCGACTTGTTCGATCAGTGCCTGAGTTTCCGGATGCAGCTCTTCGGTCTCTTTATGGATAAACAGCGCGATCGGTACACCCCAGGTACGCTGACGGGAGATACACCAGTCCGGGCTCTGGCCCAGCATGGCTTCCATCCGGTTACGGCCCCACTCGGGGGTAAACACGACACCTTTCAGGGAATCCATAGCGGTATCCAGCAGGTGTTCTTTGGTCATGCTGATAAACCACTGAGGCGTGGCACGGAAAATCAGCGGTGTTTTGGTACGCCAGCAGTGAGGGTAGCTGTGCGTCAGTTTCTCCTGAGCCAGCAGTCGACCTTTCTCAACCAGAACCTCAACCACTTTCGGGTCAACCTTGTAAACGTGCTCACCGGCAAACAGTTCTACGTTGGCACGGTAATAACCACTGTCGTCCAGATAGTTCAGGGTACCGATACCGTAGTGACGCCCCACATTAAAGTCATCAACACCGTGGTCAGGTGCCGTATGAACATTACCGGTACCCGCGTCAATGGTGACGTGGTCACCCAGTATCAGCGGCAGTTCCCGGTCATAGAATGGATGGGCAACTTTCTTGTTTTCAAACGCTGCGCCCTTTGCCCGGGCAATGATCGTGTAGTCTTCAATGCCATAACGCTGCATGGCACTGGCTACCAGGGCTTCAGCAAGAACCAGACGGGCAGGTTCACCATTCACCTGACACTGCACCAGGGCATAATCCAACTCGCCCCCCATGCTGACCGCCTGGGAGGATGGCAGAGTCCATGGCGTTGTCGTCCAGATAACAACGGCAACTTCGCCTTCACCTTTCTCTACTGAAGAGCCACCTTCAAAAGTAAACGCGCTTAACAGATCGGCTTCATCAATGGCAGCGTAACGCACGTCAATCTGGGTAGAGGTTTTATCCTGATACTCAACTTCTGCTTCCGCCAGAGCAGAGCCACCGACAACACTCCAGTAAACCGGTTTATAGCCTTTGACCAGGTGGCCATTGGCAGCAATTTTGCCAAGGGAACGGATGATGTCAGCTTCGGTCTGAAAGTCCATGGTCAGGTATGGCTTGTCCCAATCACCAAACACCCCCATGCGCTTGAAGTCTTCACGCTGGCCATCCACCTGCTTGGCGGCGTATTCACGGCACTTTTTGCGGAAGGTTTTGAAATCCACTTTATCGCCGGCCTTGCCGAGCATACCTTCGACCTTATGCTCAATCGGCAGGCCATGGCAGTCCCAGCCCGGAACGTAAGGAGCATCGTAGCCATCGAGTGTTTTGGCTTTAACGATAATATCCTTCAGGATCTTGTTAACGGCATGGCCGATGTGGATATCACCATTGGCATAGGGAGGGCCATCATGGAGAATAAACTTTTCCCGTCCCTGGCTGATCTTGCGAATTTCTTCGTAGAGATCCATGTCATACCAGCGCTTGAGCATTTGTGGCTCACGCTGGGCCAAATTGCCGCGCATCGGAAAATCGGTCTGCGGCAAATTCAATGTATGCTTGTAGTCGGACTTTTCAGAAGACATAAGTTGTTTACCGGAACCTCTACGGACGATTCATCACAGCTATTTATTTAAAAAGCCTGCGGGTTATTTAAAAAAGCTTGCGGGCTGTTTCAATATCATTGGCAATCGCTGCCCGCAAGGCTTCAAGCGATTCAAATTTCTGTTCATCCCTGATCTTTTCAACAAACTCTACCCGCAGGGTCTGATCATACAGATCCCCCTTGAAGTCGAGCATATGGACTTCCAGCAGCGGTTTAACGCCGGATACCGATGGCCTGACGCCCAGGTTGGCAACCGCATTAAAACGATGTCCATCCACCAGTGTACGAACAGCAAACACACCCCGCAAAGGCAGACGTCGACGACATACCCTGATGTTCGCCGTGGGGAAGCCCAGGGTTCTGCCCAGCTGCTGCCCCTTTACTACCCGGCCAATCATGGTAAATGGTCTGCCCAGCATATGTTCCGCTTCGGAAAACTTATTTTCCGCCAGCGCATCACGAATGCGGGTACTGCTGATACGCCCTTGCTGCATTAATACGGTCTGGGTATCACAGACTTCAAAACCGTAGCGCTCACCCATCAGTTCCAGATGGGTAAAATCGCCTTTGCGGTCACAGCCGTAGCGAAAGTCATCACCCACAATCAGGTAGCGAATATCCAGACCTTCAACCAGTGCCCGGAAGACAAAATCATCAGCACTGAGGCCGCGCAGCCGGTCATTGAAAGGCAGACAGAGCACCTGATCCACATGATTTTCCGCCAGCAGCGCCAGTTTCTCCCGCAGGCTGGACAGCCTCGCGGGTGCATCAACCTGAAAATACTCCCTGGGCTGGGGCTCAAAGGTGATAACGCATACCCTGGCGTCCAGCTCAAACGCCTGTTGTTTCAGGGCCTCAAGAATTGTCCTGTGGCCCACATGCACACCATCAAAATTCCCGATGGTGGCCACGCATCTCTGATGTTCTGGCCTGATATTGTGCAACCCGCGGATCAACTGCATGGAGGGGCTCGGACTCCCTTACTTCCTGTATTCAACCATTGTTGAAAAAATGTTGACGATGAAGCCGGGCAGTATACCCCAGCCGGTTCCATGGGTCACTGAGTTGGGAAAGCAGCCGGGAAAATTATGGAAAAACAGTTAATGCCTGAATTGCCCGGGCCTGACACCACTGAGCAAAAGCACACCGATGTAAACCGCCATTCCGGACAGGACCAGCAGGCCAGTCTGGGATACTCGCTCCCATAGTGACCAGGCCAGCCATTGTCCAATATCTTCGGCCAGCCAGATCAGCGCAGCCGCCATCACCAGGTTAGCAGCCAGCAGCCGGGCAAAATAAACCAGCCAGCCACTGGCAGGCTGATAAACCCGGGACCGTCGCAAACCACGATACAGCAAGCCCGCATTCAGAAAAGCCGACATAGTTGTGGCCAGTGCCAGCCCGGCATGTTGCAGGGGGAATACCAGAATCAGGTTAAACACCATATTCGCAACCATCGCGATAATGGCAATTTTTACCGGCGTTTTGGTGTCCTGACGGGCAAAATAACCAGGTGCCAGCACTTTGATCAACATGAAAGCAATCAAGCCAAGAGAGTAGGCCTGCAAACTCATGGCGGACATCAGTACATCACGGTCCGTCATCTCGCCATAGTCAAACAGGGTCGCGATTAATGGCCCGGCCAGAATAAACAGCGCAACTGCCGCCGGTACACCAATCAGCAATACCAGACGAATAGCCCAATCCAGTGTTCTGGAGAAATGCCCATCGTTTGCTTCCGCATGCCTGGCCGAGAGGCTGGGCAGAATCACCGTGGCAATGGCGATACCAAACACGCCCAGTGGCAGCTCGGATAAGCGGTCAGAGTAATACAGCCAGGAGACACTGCCCGTTTGCAGGAAAGAGGCCAGCACCGTATCCAGCAGCAGGTTGATCTGACTGACAGAAACCCCGAACAGCGCCGGCACCATCAGTGTCATGATTCTACGGCTGCCCTCATGTTGAGGCCCCCATTGAGGCATGGGCAGAAGGCGAATCTGCAATAGAAATGGCATCTGCAGCAACAGTTGGGAAATACCCGCAATCGCTACTCCCCAGGCCAGCGCCATAACCGGCTGATCAAAATAGGGCGTTAGCAGAAGCGTTGAGCCAATCAAACTCAGATTCAGCAACACGGGAGTAAATGCCGGTACTGCAAATCGCCCATAGGTATTCAGGATTGAGCCCGCCAGCGCGGTCAGGGAAATCAACAGCAGGTAAGGAAAAGTAATCCGCAGCATGTCACCGGCAAGTGCCAGTTTTGCCGGTTCATTGATAAAGCCCGGAGCAAACAGCCGGATCAATATCGGAGCCGCCAAAACACCCACAACCGTCACCAGCAGCAATATCCCTGCCAGGGTTCCACTTACGCGGCTGACCAGTTCGCGGACATCGTCAAAGGTTCGTTTAGAACGATATTCCGACAACACCGGCACAAAGGCCTGAGAAAACGCCCCTTCAGCAAACAGGCGACGAAGAAAATTCGGGATTTTGAACGCCACAAAAAAGGCATCCGCTGAGGCTGTCGAACCAAAGTAGCCAGCAACCACCACATCCCTGGCCAGACCGAGTACCCGGGAGAGCATGGTCATTATCCCCACCACCAGGCTGGATCTCAGCAATCCGGATTTTTTCGATTCAGGCTGATTGGCTGGCGGGCTGTTATCGGAATCACTCATGTTGCAATTGAATGTAAAAGCATAAGAATAAACAGCCAATCATATCCAAGGTAATTGCGATTGCCACATATATTGTGAAAATCGCTGGTTTTGCCCAAAAACAGTGTCACCTTCCGGACCGTCAAAAAACGCCACAGTCCGGCAGATTTAAAGCCCTGCAGGCAGTATGCCGTATTGACAAGACCGGCCTGAGTCGGCATAGTTCGGCGGCTAAATAGCCTTGAGCCCAGATACAGCCTTGAGCCAGGTATAGCCCTGAGCTGGATAAAGCCCTGAGCTAAATGAAAGTGGGATATGGGCTGACAATGTCTTACCCGGGGCATTGCCAGTAACTGCGGCAAACAACCTATTCCATGCAGGGTGCCCCAAAGCCGCCCTGAGACAACCCGAACGAAATTGAATTTCCAGGAGCACCGAAATGGCAAACTCTCCTTCTGCACGCAAGCGCGCCCGTCAGGCTGAAAACCGTCGTCAGCACAACGCCAGCCTGCGTTCCATGGTTCGCACTTCTATCAAGAAGGTGATCAAGGCGATCGACACCAGAGACGTTGAAGCCGCTAAAGCTGCCTTCACTGCAGCGGTACCTGTGATCGACCGTATGGCCGACAAGGGCATCATCCACAAGAACAAGGCTGCTCGTCACAAGAGCCGTTTGAACGCTCAGATCAAGGCCCTGGCAACTGCCTGAGCCTCGCTGAGACAGACAACCACTGCGCGTTGTCAGGATACAAAAAAACCGGCATTTGCCGGTTTTTTTGTATCTATACGATCAAGACGCAAGCACCATATTATCCCGGTGCAGCAACTCAGGCTCTCGCTGATAGCCTAACAACGCCTTAATCTGATGACTGGGCTTGCCAATAATGCGTTCCGCTTCACTGGCACCGTAATTGATCAACCCACGAGCCACTTCATTGCCGTTTTCATCCAGGCAGGTAACCATCTCACCACGCTGGAAGCGGCCTCTCAGCGCTTTTACCCCTACCGGCAACAGGCTCTTACCCTGCTCCTTCAATACCCGGACAGCACCGGCATCCAGCACCAGTTCACCGGCGGTTTTCAGATGCCCCTGGAGCCACTGCTTGCGTGCCGCCATTGGTTCCTGATCCGGAAGCAGCAGGGTCCCCAGCTCTTCACCGGCAAACACCCGGGTAATCACACTGTCCGCACGACCACCAACAATCACCGTCGCACAGCCGGAGGCAGCCGCCTGGCGGGATGCGCGCAACTTGGTTTGCATGCCGCCACGCCCCAGGCGACCACTGCCACCACCCGCCATGGCATCCAGGGACTCATCCCCGGCACGCACTTCATGCATCAGCCTGGCATCAGGGTTGGTTCTTGGGTCGGCGGTAAACAGGCCGTCCTGATCCGTCAGAATCACCAGAACATCCGCTTCCACCTGGTTGGCCACCAGCGCTGCCAGCGTATCGTTATCGCCAAAGCGAAGTTCATCAGTCACAACCGTGTCATTTTCATTGATGACCGGTACCACCCCCATTTCCAACAGGGTTTTCAGGGTACTCCGGGCATTCAGATAACGTCGGCGATTACTGTGGTCATCGTGAGTCAACAGTACCTGAGCAGGCTGCACACCATACTTCTGAAAACCAGCCTCCCAGGCCTGCACCAGGCGTGCCTGACCCACCGCCGCCGCCGCCTGCAGCTGATGCAGCGCTGTTGGCCGCTCCATCCAGCCCAGCTTTTCCATGCCCGCAGCAACCGCACCGGAAGAGACCAGCACGACCTCCACGCCCTGATCACGCAGTTGACACATCTGCGTCACCCAGGCGTCCATGCGATCAAGATCCAGACCCTGACCTTCATTGGTTAACAGCGCACTGCCAATTTTGATCACCCAGCGCCGGGCTGCCTGCAAGCGGTTGCGTTCACTCATACGTAGAACACCTCGACATCATGATCGTCATCATCGTCGTCGTCATCGTTATCCGCCGCTTTTTTTGCCGCCCGACGAGCACGACGCTCTTCGGCCAGCTCCCGCATACGCATGCGAGCCTCCGATTCCATCTTGCTCAGCCGCTCTTCTTCCTGTCTGGCCAGCTCTGCATCTTCACTTTGTTCCAGCGTTCGCTCTTCGATAAAGCTCATGATGTTCTGACAAAGAATCCCGGTGCCCAGACCAGCAATAGCGGATGTCTGGTAAACAGGGCCAGTCCAGTTCAGCTCCTTGATAATATGCTGGCAGACAGCTTCACGCTGATCTTCGGGCAGCAAATCGACTTTATTCAACACCAGCCAGCGATCCCGGTTCGCCAGGGTTTCACTGAACTGTTCTAATTCATGAATGATCGCCTTGGCAGACTCCGCCGGATCGGTGTCATCATAAGGTGCCACATCAACAAGGTGCAGCAGAATACGGCATCGGGCCAAATGCTTGAGGAAGCGAATACCGAGGCCAGCCCCCTCAGCAGCGCCCTCAATCAGACCGGGAATATCGGCAATAACAAAGCCACGATGACGATCCACCGCCACCACACCCAGATTTGGAACCAAGGTAGTAAATGGATAATCAGCCACCTTTGGCCGAGCCTGGGATACGGCACGAATAAACGTAGACTTGCCCGCATTGGGCATACCCAGCAGACCTATATCGGCAATCACCTTAAGCTCAAGGCGCAGATCCCGGCGCTCGCCTTCAGAACCCGGGCTGGTCTGTCTCGGCGCACGGTTGACACTGGATTTGTAACGGGTATTCCCCAACCCATGGAAGCCACCCTGGGCGACCTTGACGCGCTCACCAACATGGGTCAGATCGCAGATAACTTCTTCCGTCTCGTTATCCACAACCGTGGTGCCCACCGGCACTT
The DNA here is from genome assembly GCF_017744115.1 of Salinisphaera sp. G21_0. GTDB lineage: Bacteria > Pseudomonadota > Gammaproteobacteria > Pseudomonadales > Endozoicomonadaceae > Endozoicomonas. The sequence goes on from NZ_JAGHQW010000013.1 coordinate 47,152, forward strand.
TCAGCTCGATATCCGCACCTTTGGCACCGGTACAGTTACGGCCCCGACCCGGCTCACCGTTCTGTGCCTGGTAGTGCTTCTGGTAGCGGTAATCCACCAGGGTATTCAGGTCATTGTCAGCAATCACATAGATGCTGCCACCATCACCACCGTCGCCACCATCGGGGCCGCCTTTTTCAATAAATTTTTCACGGCGAAAGCTCAGGCAGCCATTACCACCTTTACCCGCCTGAACCGTGATTGTCGCTTCATCTACAAACTTCATTGCGCCACTCTCCTGCAACCATAATTGCAGCGTAACCAGTCATCTGCCAATGCCTGCAGGTAAACCCTTAATAGATTTCAGGGCTTACCTGTAGGCACTGTCCGGCCAATAGATAAACAAAAGCCCCGCGATAGCGGGGCTTTCAGGGTGAGCCGTCAGCAATCATCAGATAATCACTGACAACCCGAACGCCATTATGCAGCAGCTACGCTGACATACTTACGCTTTTTAGGACCCTTCACTTCAAACACGACTTTACCGTCGGCCTTGGCGAACAGGGTGTGGTCCTTACCGATGCCTACGTTAGCACCAGCGTGGAACTTGGTACCACGCTGACGAACGATGATGGCACCCGCCTGGATAGCCTGACCACCAAAGATTTTGACACCAAGGCGTTTACTTTCTGAATCGCGACCGTTGCGGGTACTACCGCCAGCTTTTTTGTGAGCCATCTTGCTCTCCTTTTATCCCGGACCTGTCGCCGGCTACCACACCAGAGACCGTCCCAGGAGGCTGTCCGAGAATAGACTGCCCTACTGCGGCGACAGCAAATTGGTCTAAAAATTCGCTTTTGTTCGGCAAATAGCCCCGCTATTCACCTCACAAAACCGAATTTTTATCCTCAATTTTCTGCCGTCCTCGCTACGGGCGCTATTCTCGGACAGCCTCCAGAAGTATTCAACAGGTTTAAAAAAAACCTGTCAGCAATAATTAACCGGCAATTCCGGTGATCTTCAGCTCAGTGAACCACTGACGATGGCCCATCTGCTTGCGGTGATGCTTACGACGCTTGAACTTGATGATCTTGATTTTTGGACCACGGCCATGGCTGACAACTTCAGCAGTAACCTTGGCACCTTCAACCACTGGAGCACCAACTTTCAGTTCTTCGCCATTGGCGATCATCAGAACGTCGTTGATTTCCAGACTTTCGCCAGCGGCGTTGCTCAGTTTTTCTACCTTCAGGATTTCTCCTTCGGTAACGCGGTACTGCTTACCACCAGTTCTGATAACTGCGTACATGATTTGATCTCCGAAAATCCTTAAGAGCCTCTTTGTCAAAGGCATCCACCGACCCTGGAAAGGCATGGTGGAATTTTTAGCTATCTAAAAACCACTTCTTTTGAAGCTGACGGCTATTAAAGAAGCTGACGGCTCCAACAAGACCAGTACGGCCTTTCAGTTACCATCAGGGATGGGCGGCACCTCATGAGCTGAAGGGCAGCTGAAACCAGCTATTGATCAGCAATCCATGACAAAGCGGCACACCGCACCGGATTCTCAGATAGGGGCGCAAATTTTAAGGGAGTCAAGCCTCACTGGCAAGACCTGTTGGCATTTTATCCTGCCCTGCCCGGTGAAAGGGGTCAGGAGGCCTGCTGCCTGTTTCGCCGAAATAAGTAAGCACCCTGCAAAGACCCTGTATAAGTGCCTTCATCACCGGCTGCTATTGACAGTTGCAGTAGCACTAAATACGATGCCCAATTTCGCCCCACCAAATAAGCCAGATGCCGGACAAACAACAAGCCTCTTTTCAGATCGCAGTCCACGACGATTTCCGCAGGGTGAACGAGTGCATTCACGAGCAGTTGCACTCTGACGTCGCCCTGGTCAGCAAAATCAGTGAATACATCATTAAGTCCGGTGGCAAGCGGCTACGCCCATTGCTGGTACTGCTGACTGCCCGGGCCTGCGGTTACAATGACTACAACCATGTGCCACTGGCCGCCATTATTGAATTCCTGCACACCGCCACCCTGCTGCATGACGATGTAGTGGATCAGTCAGACCTGCGCCGTGGCAGAGACACGGCGAATGCCCTGTGGGGCAACGCGCCCAGCGTTCTGGTGGGTGATTTTCTCTATTCCCGCGCATTCCAGATGATGGTAGGGCTGGAGAGCTTCAAGCTGCTGCATATTCTGGCGGACGCCACCAATGTCATTGCCGAGGGTGAGGTTATGCAGCTGATGAACATCAATGATGCTGATGTTACCGAAGATGACTACATGGAAGTCATTCGCTGCAAAACCGCCATGCTGTTCCAGGCCTCCAGCCAGACGGCTGCCGTGCTGAGCAAAGCCAGCCCGGAACTGGAAAAAGATATGGCTAACTACGGTAATTACCTCGGCATTGCCTTCCAGCTGGTGGATGATCTGCTGGACTATGAGGGCGATTCTGAAACCATGGGTAAAAACCTCGGGGATGATCTGGCAGAAGGCAAACCGACATTGCCGCTGATTTACACCCTGAAACATGGTACCAGCGAACAGAAAGCGCTGGTTAGGGAAGCGATTGAGCAAGGTGGCCGGGACAATATTGCAGCCGTTGTGGAAGCGGTTCGCAGCTGTGGAGCACTTCAGTACACTGCGGCTAAAGCCCGGGAATACACAGCCAAGGCAAAACGCTGCCTGAACCTGCTACCTGAAGGCGAGTATCGCAATGCTATGGCGGACCTTGCGGACTTTGCGGTTGTCAGAAGCTGTTAGGCAGCATTTATTACAAGACAAACCCTTGCAAGCGAAGGGGCCGGTATTTTGTGAATACCGGCCCCTTTTTTTATGGCTGGGCAGGTTCGCCGCCACCTTCAGAAAGATATGGCCCCGGTTTTCAGGATTGGTGTCGCATCCAACGAAAGCTATCCCTGCGGCCATGGCTCAGGGGTGATCATCAATCAGATCAATGCAAACCATTTACATGCAACTTTTCCACTATTTTGCAATCAAATATGTCCAAAATAAATAGGACATGGATAAATTCATGCTTTCGTTAAATACAGAAATCAACTCGATACTTTTCCAACCCTGGCAACCAGATACTGCTTCTGAAAAGCCACCAATACCAACGGCTGCCCAGCAGCCAGAATATATTGAATTGCCCGGGGTTCATTGTTACGAGGAACTGGAAACCCATGCTGCCTTTCCTGAGATAAAAACCCGTTTCCTGAATGATATTGAGGAGATGAAACAACTGGTACACCCCTACGTTAATCATCAATACGATATATCAATAGATATTTTTCATGAGAAACTGGAATCACCGCCTGAACATCTTAAAAACAGCCTGCTCGCCCTGTATCGTGAGACACGCTTCCAGATTCGACAGCTAGTCATTCAGCTCAGGGATCAACAACACGATCCAAATGTTGACAACCAAAATTACATCGCAGGGATACTTCATGACTGCCTGAGCGATATTCAGGAGTGCCCTCCCGGTATTCACGGCCGCTTTACCCGGAGTTTTCTTAATTTGGAAGCCTCCCGGGGAGGGCTGGGCGGGAAGCTCTTCAAGGTCAGGAGTGAGCTGTTTGATCAATTTATCCAGTCTTTCCTGCTTGAGCTGCAACGGGAGAGGTTGGTTGATATATCACCAGGCATCGAGGTTCACTGGGAACACAGCTTGCACAATCTTTTCTGTGAGCCTCTGGGGCTTCCTCATATCGTTGACCCACTGGCACCGACCAATCTGGGTGATGACCTTACCCGGCGATTTCTTGCTGCTGCACCACTGTCAGTCAATGCCTGTACCATCCTGCGTAAACTCTCGTCCGGGTGGTCTGACCAGCTCAGTGCAACCCTGAAAAAACTGGGTGTACAGGCATGGGAAACCGACGTTATTGCTCCCTTTGAACTGACTTCAGACAGAACGGGTACGCTTGAAAGCACGCTCTTTAAACCAGTCAATCATCTACTGCAAACAAGCGGAGAACAGTCCCTTGATCTCAGGGCCGTCATCGAAGAAACAGGCAATGGCAACTATTACCTTGGCCGGTATCGGGAAAAGTTACTGGCCTGGGTAGCCAACCATTTCTGTGAATCATCAGCCCAGGTGTTCGCCACTATCCCTTCAGCTGTCGATTCGGCCTGGCATATCGGCACCATCAACCAGCTTTTCTTCTGGGTATTTAATCATGACCAGTACTTGCCAACGGGGCTGTCGTGTACTTTTGATGCGAGTAATCACACCACCCTGACATTGCCTCATTTAATGTCCATTGATTTCTCAACCTGGCCTGAAACCACCATTTATGCCCTGCTCACCCAGGCAATGGAGCAAACCGATAAGGCCTGGCATATTGCCTCGTTTTTCCTGCAACACACCACCATCGAACAGCTTGGTAAAATACCAGCGATGGTGACCAGGGCACTTGCCAACCAACTCAGTGACAAGCTGATTAAACACGATGACACTTTTAAAGAAACGTTATACCAATGTGTAGTTGATCATTTTGCCTCTGGTACAACTTTCATTACTCCAGGCGTACTGGACTGGCTGATCGATACACCTCTGCTGAAACCGGTTTTATTGGGACTTCAACAACAGGGAATAAATGTTTTGTCAATCACATCACGCCTGGCCAGCTGGCAGGTCTCTGATTTTTCCCACGAGGATATCAAAAAGTTACTGACACCCAATGATTGTCGGCGACTGTTCAAAAAGGCACTTATTCTGAGGCAGGCAGAAACCCTGTCCAATCTTCTGTTAACCGGTCATTGTGATCAATTGACCAGCTTCTTGAACGATGAACTGGGCAGCCCCCTGGCGTGCTTTGCAAGTTCCGGTAATTTGCCTGGATTGGAATACCTGTTGAAACTCGGCAACCCGCAGGTTAACCAGAAAAATATCGATGGCTCGACGCCCCTGCACATCGCTGCCGAAAACGGGCATGTAGCGTTCGTCAGGGCGTTACTGGCCATCGACGGCATTGACGTCAATGTGAAGGATAACGATGGCTTGACGCCCCTGCACTGTGCTGCCTCACAAGGCTACGTAGTGTGTGTCAGGCCGTTATTGACCGCCGATGGCATTGACGTCAATGTGAAGGATAACGATGGCTTGACGCCCCTGCACTGTGCTGCCTCACAAGGCCACGTAGTGTGTGTCAGGCCGTTATTGACCGCCGATGGCATTGACGTCAATGTGAAGGATAACTATGGCTTGACGCCCCTGCACTGTGCTGCCTCACAAGGCCACGTAGTGTGTGTCAGGCCGTTATTGACCGCCGATGGCATTGACGTCAATGTGCAGAATGACGATGGCTATACGCCCCTGTACTGTGCTGTCGCACAAGGCCACGCAGAGTGCATCAAGGCATTACTGACCGCCGAAGACATTGACGTCAATGTGAAATCGTCTTCAGATTTTACGCCCCTGCACTGGGCTGCCATACAAGGTCATGCAGGGTGCATCTCGGCGTTATTGACCGATGACCGCATTGACATCAATGTGACGACTGAAGAAGGCTTCACGCCCCTGAGCTGCGCTGTCCAATTTGGCCATACAGAATGCGCCATGGTGTTATTGGACGCCAAAGGCATTGATGTCAATATGGCACCATCTGGGGGCTTTACGGCCCTGCACTGGGCCGCCATAAAAGACAACGTAGAGTGCATCGCGCTTTTATTGAACGCCACAGGCATTGACGTCAATGCGAAAACAACCAAGGGTTTCACGCCCCTGCACTGCGCTGCCCAATTTGGCCAGGCAGGGTCCATCAAAGCGTTACTTAAAGCTCCCGGCATTATCATCAGTATAAAAAGTAACGGCGGCTTGACGCCCCGGGACGACGCCCGCAAAGAAGGCCATGCAGAGTGCGAAAGACTGCTGACTCCACTTTTTCCAGATCCGGAATTTGGCTCTGGTAATCGATAGCCGAAAATCTGGGCTTACGCCAATGCGGCTGGCTGATTTCATGTTTTCAAAGTTTCCTCCAGAGCCAACAGCAAAACTGCCCCCTATTTGATGTATGGCACCGTGGAAGAGCACCACACCCGGGCAGAGCATCAGCAGCACCGCCCGGTAGACGCCCCACTCTGACAGACCCACTATCCACCCAATGGCTGGAATTGCCGGTGTGGTGTGATTCAGCTGACCAAAGAGGAGATTGAGCGAACCTTTTTTAACGGTACAAATGGTCGTAACAATAGTTGGTAGCCTCAATAAAGCCCTCAATACTGCCACAGTCAAAACGCTCACCCTTGAACTTATAAGCCATGACACAGCCTCGCTGCGCCTGAGCCATCAAAGCATCGGTAATCTGAATCTCGCCACCCTTACCCGGCTGGGTATCATGAATCAGGTCAAAGATGTCCGGTGTAAGAATATAGCGGCCAATGATAGCAAGATTACTGGGCGCATCTTCTCTGGCGGGTTTTTCCACCATATTCTCAACCCGGATCAGATCTTCTGAAATGTGCTGGCCAGCGATCACCCCATATTTATGCACTTCATCTTCCGGCACTTCCTGCACCGCAACAATACTGCAACGGAACTGCTTATAGAGTTGCGCCATCTGGGCCAGAACGCCGGGCCCTCCGAGATTGATGCAGAGATCATCCGCCAGCACCATGCCGAATGGCTGGTCGCCAATCAGCGTCTGCCCGGTTAATACCGCATGGCCAAGTCCCTTCATCTCACGCTGACGGGTGTAGGAGAAGGTACACTGATCGATCACGCTGCGGATATCGGACAGCAGGCTTTCCTTGTCCGTACCGGAAATCTGATGCTCCAGCTCGTAGTTCACATCAAAGTGATCTTCCAGCGAGCGCTTGCCCCGTCCGGTGACAATGCAGATATCCGACATACCGGCCTGCAGTGCCTCTTCAACGCCATACTCAATCAGCGGTTTGCTGACGATGGGCATCATCTCCTTGGGCATGGACTTGGTGGCTGGCAGGAACCGGGTACCATAGCCTGCTGCCGGAAAAAGGCATTTCTTGATCATTTAAGGCTCTTTATTTATCCAACTCAAATGAAGAGACTGCTCCTTAATGAGCAGTCTCTTGAAAATATCAGTCACGAATCAGCTTCAGCAGCTCGGCAGTTTTTTCCTGCATCAACACCTCATCGCCACGACTTTCTACATTCAGACGAATCACTGGCTCGGTATTGGACAGTCGCAGGTTAAAGCGCCATTGCCCCATATCCAGGGAGATGCCATCGGTGTTATCAATTTCCAGCGCATCTTGCTGATAATGCGCCAGCACACGCTCTATAGCGGCCTGAGGATCTGTCAATTGGCTGTTAATTTCACCAGACGACGGGAACATGGCGATCCGCTCACTGACCAGCGCTGACAAAGGCTGACCCTTTCTGGAAATCAACTCAGCGACCAGCAGCCAGGGAATCATGCCGGAGTCACAATAGGCAAAGTCGCGGAAATAATGATGGGCACTCATCTCGCCACCATAAACCGCATCTTCCCGGCGCATCCGCTGCTTGATAAAGGCGTGACCGGTTTTGCACAGCACCGGTTCACCACCTGCCGCTTTTACCTGATCGATGGTGTTCCAGGTCAGCCTGGGGTCATGGATGATTTTTGCCGCAGGGTTGTGGGCCAGGAATGCCTCCCCCAATAACCCGACAATATAATACCCTTCGATAAACTGTCCCTGTTCATCAAACAGGAAGCAGCGATCGAAGTCGCCATCCCAGGCGATGCCCATATCGGCCTGATGTTCCAGAACGGCGTCTACCGTCGTCTGACGACACTCTGGCAGTAAAGGATTAGGAATACCCCGGGGAAAGCGACCATCCGGCTCGTGCAGGACTTTGATAAACTCTACCGGCACACCGGCCGCCCGGAATCGTTCCTCGATAGCATCCACCACATGCCCTGCTGCACCGTTACCGGCATTGACCACCAGTTTCATTGGCTTGAGACTGTCAGCCTGGATATACTCCAGAACGTGGCTGATATAATCATCCAGAACAGAGATTTTCTTGTAGCCGCCCCGTCGTGCCGCAGGCTCCCCAAACCGGTTCTCTTCTGCCCGTTGCTGAATCTCCCGCAAGCCGTTATCGCCACTGATGGGTTGCGCACCGGCCTGCACCAGTTTCATACCGTTGTAGTCAATGGGGTTGTGACTGGCCGTCACCTGAACTCCGCCATCAACCCCCAGGTGGAATGTGGCAAAATAGATCTCTTCGGTACCGGACAGGCCAATATCCAGCACATTGACCCCGGCATCACGCAGGCCTTCAGACAATGAGTGTTTCAGGGCTTCACTGGTCAGGCGGCTATCGCCACCAACAACGACATCCTTCGGTTTAAGGTGCTCGCCATAGGCCCGCCCTATGCGGTAAGCAATATCTTCATTAAGTTCATCCGGCAGGCGGCCACGGATATCGTATGCCTTGAAGCAGGGAAGCTTGGTCATTTCTCGGTCGCAACGGAAATTAAAAGTCTGTATTTAACTACGAATTCCCTTAAATAGACAAACTGTGTCGGATAAAAAATGCCTGCATGTTAAACGACAAGGCAATACATCAATCACAAAGCCTTTGTGGAGAAAGCCACCCATCAAATCGTCACCTAAATAGCCGATAGCTTTCAGATAAATGCTGAACAGAGCAAAGCGGTTATCAGAGCTATGAACAGGACCATCAAATCCCCATCCACGCAGCCATCAGGACGGCTGTTACGGTTCATTACCGTGGTCTTCTTTTCAGGTTTGTCGCTGTCGACCCCGGTAGCCAGCCAACCCTGCACCGCTAACGGTCGGCCGCTGTTTGGCTATCTGGAAAACGCCACGCTGGTCAATATAAATCAACATAAGGTCGCATCATTGGTTGACAGTGGTGCGACAACCACGGCCCTGGATGCCCGTAATATCCGCATGCATATTAAAAGAAATGGCTATCGCTGGGTTTACTACGATTTCGTTCACCGGGAAAGCCGCCAGAAAACCCCCATGCATCAACCGGTCAGCCGGGTAGCCAGAATAATCACCCATAAAGGTGCGCCCAGTGAGCGAGCGGTTGTCCGAAACACCGTAAAAGTAGGCCGGATTACCCGGATTGTAGAAATGTCCTTAATCAGTCGCAGCAATTTTCCTCAACAGTTATTGATTGGTCGCAACTTTCTCAACGATACCGGACTGATTGATGCTGGAAAGCGATACCTTCAGGAACGCTGCCCATGAACATTCACCACAAAGCAGTGACTGCCTGCCTTATACTGAGCCTGACCGTCGCGATAACGTCAAGCCATGGGAAAGACCGCGCCATTGGACAAAATATCCATCGGGCTTATGAACCAGCATCCATGCTGCTGGATGTTAACCTGCAACAGGATACCCTTAACCTGTTCCTCTCCATCTCCCCGGAGGCCGCGAGCACGATCACAACACTACCGCCCGGTGCTCTGGCCCGGTCTCTGCAAGAATTTACCCCTCTGGTTACCCTCCCGGACGATGCGCAGTGTCGGCAAACGCAAAAGCAGTTTCTTGTTGAACCGGAAGACAGCCCTGATCTCAAGGCGGAATTGCTGGCAGCACAGCTCAGTGAAATCAACGGCTATCTCGAATATGAATGTCAGCACCCGGAAAACCTGTCTCACTTCACATTCCTGGCTTTCGAAGCAATACCTGATTTAAAGCACACCAGCGTCTGGCTGGTCAGTGACAACTGGCAAAGTAAACAGCAGCTAAGTCAGAAACAGCAGGAGGTTCAGTTGCAGAAGCAACCAGCAAAGAGTGATTTCCTTCCGGATTTTTTTAACGATTAAAAAAAGCGGTGTATTGAAAGAGGGCCATGTATGAGTCAGGCAGTTACCGTAGAAAAGCTTGAATTAAGCAGAGGAAAGCAAAGCTGCCTGTCGATACCACTGTTTACGGTAAAGAACGGTGAACGCCTGCAGATTACCGGGTTGAACGGCTCTGGCAAGACCACGCTACTGCAACTGCTGACCGGGTTACTCCTACCCGACAGTGGCAGAATTGACATACTTGGCCAGCAAATTGACAGCCTGTCCAGATCCGAACGGGAAACCTTTCGAGCCGGGCAGGTGGGTTATATTTTCCAGCAGCCAACATTGATTCCCTATCTGAATCCGCTGGAAAATATTTTACTACCCTGTCGTTTATCCAGGTGGCGCCAGCAGCGACTGGCAGACCGGAAAACCACGGCGAATTACGAGGCCTACCAGCTGATGGCCGCACTCAACATGGAGAACCCCGAACTCCTGCGCCAAAGCACCGGTATGCTGAGCACTGGTCAACAACAACGGGTCGCTATTGCCCGGGCTCTGATAGGCTCCCCCCCGCTGATTCTGGCCGATGAAGCCGCATCAGCACTGGACCCGCAGGCGCGAACAACCCTGTATGACATGCTGCTGAAAAGCACCAGAGAACATGAACAGACATTGATCTGTGTTGACCATACCCCTTACCCGGGATTTGACCGCTGTATTGATATGTCAGACATCAACCATTCACAACAGGTGGCCAGGCTATGGTAAACATCAACTGGCTCAGTACTGCATTACTGACCTTTCAGCATGCCATGAAGAGCATGAACTATCGGAAAAAAAACACGCTGACCATGCTGCTGGTTCTGGCCTTTGGCTTTTACCTTGTGTTTCTGTTTAAAGGTATCAAGCAACAAATGATTGAAAGTATTGATCGCTATTCACTGGAAAGCGACCTTATCATCAGTAAAGAAACACCGGCCATGCCCCTGGTTCTGTTCTCGCTATTCCATGTGGGCTCACCACCACCACAAATGAGCCTGAGCCTGCTGAATAAGCTGATAAGCCACCCGGAGATTGAATACGCCATTCCTTATGCCTATGGCGAAACCCATCGGGGAATCACCGTTATTGGTACCAGCGCCAAAGGGATTGCGCGATTGACTCGACATTCAGCCAACCCTGCAAATCACCCGATGGCTGCTTATATCGGGATAAACATCGCCAATACCCTTGGTTACCAAGTCAACGATCAGATAACCATTGGCGATGGCAGCGAACCAGGGCCAGAACAAGAGTACAAAGAGCTATTTACCATCGCTGGTGTTTTGCCACGGCAGAATACCCATCAGGATGACAGTATCTATATCCCGATTGAAGGTTTGATAACCGCAAGAAAATCATACGTAAAAGGCAATACGCCGAGCTGGTCAAGTCCTGATGATATCTCTTTTATCGATATCAAACTGCAGGACCGTATGGCCCTTCTGGCGCTTGAAAAAAGCCTGACTCAATCAGCCACGGAACAAGGCCTGGCGATAACCGCCGCGATGCCAGCCAGAGAACTGGAGCTACTTTATAACTATCTGAACAGGGCAGCGGTCAGTCTGATATTCATATCGTTTGTCACGCTCGGGTTGTGCCTGCTGACCCTTTTTTATGCATTGACCCGCAACCTCCAGGAACGAAAACAGGAAATACAGCTTTATCAGACGCTGGGAATGAGCCAGACCTGCATCATTGTTATGGCCCTGCTTGAGCCTTTGTTAATTATCTCCGGTGCTCTTGTCCTGGGTTTCATTGCCAGTGCAATGCTGTCAGCCCATACCGCTGATTTTTTCCTGATAAAATGGTTAATAAATTAACCCGGTTAATATCGCTAAGCTGGGAAGGCAATAAATGGAACTTTTCCATACAACCCGGATCTAATGGAGTTAAACATAGTATTTACCAAACACGTTGGAAGATTTCATTCCGAATTGATTAGCGGAGAAATTTCCACCCGGAGTGTTAGAATGCCCGCACAAGTTGTCAACAGGCTACCAAACATAGCCTTACTTCTGGTTCTGACCATTTTTGTCACTTATCCGCAGCTTGATTATGCCAGTAGCCATACCGGATTTCCCAGGCTAAGTTATAGCAGCTACTCTCTGCCGATCGACTACCGGCATATGGCGTTGTTTCAGCTTAAGCTCAATCGTTACTACTACCCTTCCCGTTCAGGTAACCCCGACAATATACATATTGAACACACCCATCATCATTCACACCTGGGATGGTGGGATGGCCCGTTTTTCGGGAGAGGCTATACCATTGACAACGATTCTTCCTTCAGTGAACGGGTGTCAGACGGGCTGATTGGGGTCGCGGTGGTGCTGACAGTCATCGCTGTTGCCGCAGCAACCATCTACTCAGTGGTCCATGCAACCTCGCCCTATCTGGGCGCTGCCAGCCTGACATCGATTGAACTCCCGGAAGACTCACCCTGGAAGATTACGGATTATAAAGTTGCACATGGTGGAGCGATACGGTACTCAGATTTAGCCTTCAACGAAGACGCCATGATCAACGCCAGAGAACAGGAAATGTTCGACCGGCAGCAAATGAAGCAAGGCCGCTTTCTTCTCGTTGACCAGGAGAACTGGTGGGGTATTGTCGATTACCCTGTAGACGTTGACGTAACCTTCACCCACTTTGATGACGTTTCAGGCGAAGTCACTGAACAGGTAACGGTGAATGTGCAACGTAAAGTCACCAACGGCATGAAAGCCGGAACCATTTTGCCACGGGTTGTCCACAGGACTCAAAACCAGCAGAAGTATCAACTGACCACCAGAATGGATTATCCGGCATGGTTCAATTTTTCCAACTGGTATCATCAGCCAGCTCGAATAATGATTGATTTCAAGCCCTCTGGCCCCTAGGAGGCTGTCCGAGAATAGACTGCCCTACTGCGGTGGCAGCAAATTGGTCTAAAAAGTCGGAAATTTTTAGCAAATAGAACCACTATTCACTAAAAATTTCCGACTTTTTATCCTCAATTTTCTGCCATCCTCGCTACGGGCGCTATTCTCGGACAGCCTCCTAGACACCTCACGATTAATTACCATCTCTTGCCAATTCAGCGAGTTGAAAATCCAGTCCGGTATTCGTTTTTTAAACCACAGAATCACCGGACTGACCGCCAGCCTACTTGCAGTCATCCCCCCGATTTGGATAATTCACCCAAATTTTGATTATTTTCTTATTTTGTACACATCCCTTCTTTGCGGTAGGCACCTGTGTACAGAGATACGTACACAATCTGGAACCCGCTCATGCCTCCAACAACGTCACCACTTCTCCGGGAAGTTGAAGCCAGACGCACTTTTGCTATCATCTCCCACCCCGATGCCGGTAAAACCACAATTACCGAAAAGCTCCTGCTGCTCGGCGGTGCCATTCAGCTTGCCGGTACGGTAAAAGGCCGCAAGAGCGGGCGTATGGCCACCTCTGACTGGATGAAGATGGAACAGGAGCGTGGTATCTCCATCACCACCTCGGTGATGCAGTTTCCCTATGACGGTCGTACGGTAAACCTTCTGGATACGCCCGGACACGAAGACTTCTCCGAGGACACCTACCGGACACTGACCGCTGTTGACAGCTGCCTTATGGTCATCGATGGAGCCAAAGGTGTTGAAGATCGCACCATCAAACTGATGGAAGTCTGCCGTCTACGGGACACGCCAATATTTACCTTCGTCAATAAAATGGACCGTGAAGTCCGTGACCAGATTGAAGTACTGGATGAAATTGAAGATATTCTGAAAATCCAGTGTGCACCTATCACCTGGCCTATCGGCATGGGTAAACAGTTCAAAGGGGTTTATAACCTCTATACCGATACCATTCATGTGTTCAAACCCGGTCAGGCCAGTGTGATTCCGGAAGATATCCGGATCAAAGGTCTGGAATCAGCAGAAGCCAGAACCCTGCTGGGTGATCTCCATGAAGAGTTGATGGAGGAAATTGAGCTGGTGAAAGGTGCCAGCCATGAGTTTGACCTGGAAGAGTACCTTGCCGGTCGGATGACTCCGGTCTTCTTTGGTACCGCACTGGCCAACTTCGGCGTTCGGGAAATGCTGGATGATTTTGTCAAGTGGGCTCCCTCCCCCATGCCCCGGGAAACCAATGAACGCACGGTGGTCGCCAATGAAGGGAACTTCTCAGGGTTCGTCTTTAAAATCCAGGCCAATATGGACCCCAAACACCGTGACCGCATTGCCTTTCTGAGAATCTGTTCCGGCAAATACACGCGGAATATGAAAATGAAACATGTTCGTATCGGTAAGGATGTAAAAATTGCCGATGCCGTGACGTTCCTGGCGGGCGACCGTTCCCATGTGGATGAAGCGACCTCCGGTGATATCATCGGTCTGCACAACCACGGGACTATCCAGATTGGTGACACCTTTACCCAGGGTGAAATGCTCAAGTTTATGGGCATCCCTCACTTTGCGCCCGAGCTGTTCCGCCGCGTCCGCCTGAAAGACCCATTAAAGCTCAAGCAACTGCAAAAGGGCCTGCAACAGCTCTCAGAAGAGGGTGCTACCCAGCTATTCATGCCAGTGAACAATAATGACCTGATCCTGGGGGCAGTGGGTGTACTGCAGTTCGATGTGGTCATGCGCCGACTGAAAGATGAATACAAGGTTGAAGCGATCTATGAGCCGGTTAACGTCAACACCGCGCGCTGGATTGACTGCAGTGACCAGAAAAAGCTGGAAGAGTTCGAGCGCAAGTGCGCTGATAACCTGGCCATGGATGGCGGTGGCCACCTGACTTATCTGGCACCCACCCGGGTCAACCTTTCCCTGGCAGAAGAGCGCTACCCGGATGTGACTTTCCGAACGACCCGGGAGCATTGATCGCAACCGATAATCCCGGATATAAAGTGACAGGCAAATAAGCTTTGACTGCCTGTCACTTTGATTAGTTCCGACGTTCAAATCAATAATCTATCTCGCCTGCACTTATTCCTTTTCTGACTAATACCGATACTGCGGGACCAAAAAATATTGTCTAATCTGAAGGTTCCTTTCTTTCTGGTATTTCTATGAGTGATGCAGTCTCGACCAAATCGGAAACCTCAACGGGTGTACGTCAAATCGTAGAGCCGTTAGTCCTGCTTCTTCTGGCAGGGCTGTTGTTTGGCTACATTGGCCAGACCATGGGTGTTACCCACATGTTCAACACCCTCTTCAACACCGCACACCAGCTGTTGTTAAACACTGTATTGTTCCTGATGGGAATCACCGTATTGACCGGTGCCGCAGGCCGTCTGCTGATGGAGTTCCATGTTATTTCCCTGATTGAACGGCTGCTGGTCCCATTAATGAGACCTGTGTTCAATCTCCCCGGCCGTGCTGCCATGGCGGCCATGATGACCTTTTTCTCAGATAACCCGGCCATCATTGGTCTGGCAAAAGACAGGCGTTTCAACCACTCCTTTAAAGTGCCCGAAATCATCTCACTGACCAATTTCGGTACCTCTTTCGGTATGGGACTCATTGTCATCACCTTTATGGCAACCCTGCAGAACAATGAGACTGGCGCAACCTATTTCCTGCCGGCCATGATTGGCCTGGGCGGTGCCCTTGTTGGAGCCATCATATCCACACGGCTGATGCAGCGCCTTATCCGGAATGATCCCCGACTGCATGAGCTAAGTATTAAAGATACTCACAGTGAACTTCTGGATGACCACAGCTCTACAGATCCGGTCTGGTTGAGATTCCTCAACGCTCTGCTGGATGGCGGTAAAGGCGGTGTCAAAATGGGGGTAGCGATTATTCCCGGAGTATTAATCATCAGTACGTTTGTTATGGTGCTGACCTTTGGCGCACCAGTAACCGGCTACACCGGTGGAGCGTTTGAGGGAGTGGCCCTGCTGCCAAAACTGGCCAGCCATGTTACCTGGCTGTTTGAGCTGCTGTTTGGTTTTGATCATGCCGAACTGGTTGCCTTCCCCATTACCTCGCTGGGCGCGGTTGGTGCCGCCATGTCGCTGGTACCAAACTTTATCAGCCAGGGCATTATTGGCGGCAGTGATATTGCCGTGTTTACTGCTATGGGTATGTGCTGGAGTGGTTATCTGAGCACCCATACCGCCATGCTGGACTCTCTTGGCTTTCGCCAGCTAACCTCAAAAGCCATTCTGGCTCACACGATTGGTGGTATCTGTGCCGGTATCGCTGCCCGTTACCTTTACCTGCTGCTCAGTCCTTTTATTGGTTAACAACCAGAACAAACAATCAACTCATCTGATGAGTTGATTGTTTGTTTTTTCGCTTGGGACTGGCAAAAACAGTATCCGCAATAACATCTCCCTCCAGATCTCGATCAAGTGACTCAAACCAAGGTCTAACGGTCAAAAATCATTTCCGGAGCCATATTTAAGATTCTACGGATATAAGCAGAAAGCTTATAACACCCATAGCTTTTAAAAAACTGGGCTAAGCAGCCTGGGATTCTGAATTGGTAAGGAGAGATGTATGCGCCTGAACCTTCTGTTAGCACCTTTACAACAGGTAATCGATACCATGCATAAGGGTAAAACCTTCAAGATCCGGGTGCTGATGGAGGAGCTTGGCCTGTGGGAACATCAGGATGATCTGCAGAAAATGAGAATAGCCCTGGCTTTTCGCTCCATGGTGGAAAGTGGCGTGCTTAGCAATATTCAGCTTCTCACTCACCATAAAACCCGGCATGCGGTTTATATCACGATATAGTTGCCACAAAGAAGTCGGAGGTATCCGGCTTCTTTATGAGATCAACGTTCTGCTCAACACTTCATACTGTGGGTTTTGATGGACTCAGTGAACATGTCCGCCAGGCCCATGCACATGACCATGGTCCAGCTCTTCCTTGGTGGCTTCACGAACCTCAACCACTTCAACGCTAAAGTGCAGATTCTCACCCGCCAAGGAATGGTTAGCGTCGATCACCACCTGGTCCTCTTCATCATCAATAGCTACCACGGTGACAATACGTGGGCCAATGGCGGTATCGGCATGGAACTGGTTACCCACCTCTACAGGATGGTCACCAAACTGCTCTTTCGGTACCGGCTGCACCAGACTTTCGTCGTACTCGCCGTAGCCTTCAGCAGGCTCAACCACCACATCAAACTTGTCCCCAGCCTGCTTGCCTTCCAGGGCATTTTCCAGCCCTTCGACAATATTGTTCTCACCGTGAAGATAAGCCATAGGTGACTCGCCTTCCGAACTGTCGAGAACTTCTCCCGCATCATTTTTCAGAGTGTAATGGAACAGAGCCACTTTCTCTTTGGCTATCTTCATCTGTTTATGCCTTTAATAAAGTAAACAACTATCTTAACTGCCATTGTTGCTGGTAGCCAGAAAACTGCAAATAAATGCACTATCTGATGTAATTGGCAAACTAGCCCTGTTGGCAAGCGCCTGACAAAAGGAGTTTTTTATCTTGAGTGATTCTCGATGCAGCTGGTGTCATGGCAATGAACTCTACACCCGATACCATGACGAAGAGTGGGGCGTTCCCTGTCATAACGACCAGAAACTCTTTGAATTCCTGATTCTTGAAGGTGCCCAGGCAGGTCTGAGCTGGATCACCATCCTGAAGCGCCGAGAAGGCTACCGGAAAGCATTTCATCAATTTGACGTTCAACAAGTGGCCAGAATGACAGACCTGGATATTGAAAAGCTGATGCAGGACAAAGGCATTATCCGCAACCGGCTGAAAATTCGGAGCGCCATTAACAATGCCAGGGCGTTTATCCGGGTGCAGGAGGAATTTGGCAGCTTCAGCCATTATCTGTGGTCGTTTGTAAACCATCAGCCCATCATCAACCAGCGACAATCCATGAGTGACGTACCAGCCACCAGCGATATTTCAGACCGCATGAGTGACGGTCTGAAAAAACGCGGTTTTAGTTTTGTTGGCAGCACGATCTGTTATGCCTATATGCAGGCAATGGGGCTGGTGAACGATCACCTGGTCAGTTGCCCATCTTATCTAACCGAGAAAGTTATTGCTTCTGCATAGGTTGGTGGTTGATAACCTTGTGGTGCTGATTCATCAATTACGGGTTCCGTCTGTGTTCCCTTCTCACAGATTGTTTGTGTTGCTTTCTCACGGGTAGCTGGCTCAGGGGGGCTTTGGTTCGGGTCAGGAAGGACAAGCCTGTCACACGCTTGGCGATGCTCAGCTCCGTGGGCATACCATGGGTCTTTGAGTGCAGCTTGAAGGGCATGGCGTTTTAATGCATGCGGGTTGTCACTCTTGAGTTGCTTATAGCTGCTATAGGCCCCGCTACAGTAGCCATAAACACCCATAAGGACACAAGTAAGGGGTATTGCACCGAACATAAGACCCAAGATTAAATGAACGTCATCGGAATCGGGGGTAGGGTTAGAGGTCGTGGTCAGGTTTGTCGTTGGGTACGCTAAGGATGGCGTGTACGGGGTACCTGCGGCGTTTGCCCCATTGTTGTATGCCGGGCTGGTACTCACTGGGTATGCACCGGCCTGGGCAGGCATTGTCGCCAGAAACATCAGCCCCTGCCCTATGACCGGAGCATGGTGAGAGGCGAACCCGGCCACACTGCGAAACAACATATTGCTGCCCTGCAGGGTCTTACTGACAAACTGTACGCCGTAATCAGACAGGGATTTCTCTGTCGTGATATTATTTTCCGCGCCAATGTCCGGACAGACCGATTCGCTGGGTTGTGCGAAATCGACAGCCCTGCCGTTGGCCGTTGGCACCTGGCCACAACATTTGGTTTGGCAAGCAGCGTCTTTTTTGGCAACCATTTGCGCAAGGGGAAGACTGAATGACGATCCAAGGGTAGGGTTCATTTTGGAAGTTCCTTTCGAGGCAATCTCCTTGTTAAGACCATCAATCAGCAATTAAGTTCAACAGAGGCCAGCAAAAGCTGTCAGCAAAAAAAATGAAAAAGGTATCAACAAGACAGCTTTCAGTGAAAGGTTGCTGATCCCTTTTTTTCGACACAGCACCTACCGTCTTTCCTGCTCTCTTTCCTGCACCAGTACCCAGGGGCGAACCACAACCGCCCACAGATCACGATTATCGGTAACCCAGGACTGGGCCTGCTCATCGCTGACCGCCCCCAGGACACCCTGTTCAACCCAGGCTTCTACCGCTGATTTATTGTCTTCCGAGATCTGATAGCCAACATCAATCAGGTCCAGCGAATCATCCACTTGCAGCACAACCCCCCGGGCAAAGTAACGCAGCAGTTCAGACCAGGCTATTAATGAGGTTTCCTGATTTAATTTGGCCTTTTCAAGCAATTCACGGCTAACCGTCTCAGACATCTTTTGCTTCCCATTTAATTGCACAGAAATTGTACAAACCGACAATTTTTTTATAACGGTGGGCGGGAGCATAACAGCACATAACACTAAAGTGAAAACGCTCAAAAGGGCCTGTTGACGTTTCGTTGCGTACTCGCAACGCGTCAACAGGCCCGGTTGAGCTGACTTTGTCTTTAATGGAGAGAAGCCCCGGTTCTCTTCTATACGGAAACTTGACTGCTCAAAGCTGCGAAACCTGCACTATCGGTAATGGTTATCTGTTTGTTTTGCAGTTTGAACAACGTCCCGGGAGACCGATCAATACTGTCTTGTTGCCCGCTGTAAAAGTGTCTGGTGAGTTGATCAACGCTGTCACTGTATTCTGAATATGGAAACATCTGTGCAGACCAGCCAGTATGGAGAATGAATTCTTTTAGTTCATTGAGTGCCTTTTCAGCCCTGATGATTGGGGAATCGGTAGTCTTTTGTTGATTCAAATGAGATAACACAATGCTTTTGAACTGCAAACCGAGTGCTTCACATTTCTCTTTATAGAATTCTGAAAGGTAAACTTCCGGCTCACCTGAGACATTTATTGAAACTTTAATGAATTGCATTGATGAACTCATCCATACCTTTGAAGAATCAAGTTTACGAACAAACTCTTCAAGATCTGAATGTTGATCTTCTGCTCCAATTAATAAGAAAACAGAATTTGCCTTGGCAATCTCACAGCGTGCGCCTGACACTATATATCCGCCAGTATTACAAGATGTTTCTTGACTGTTGCCATGAGTGGGTGTGGGCGGGTTAAATTCTAAAATGACAATCGCACTATTTTCTTTATCTGTGGTCCGGAGTTGCTGACCATTTAACGTTTTGTTCAGGTAGGTGGTTGCTGTAGTAAAAAACCGGACATTTTTTCCCTCTATAAACTGTTTTCTGACATTTTTAAGGGTCGGTGAAGTCACCGGGGAACGAGAAGAACCCTCGTCGTAATCAATATCTATACAGCGCCAGGCAATTTTTTTATCTGATACCCCGCTCTTGGTGATTTGCTGGTGAATCAGCTGCTCCATCAACAATGCTCCAGCCCCCATGGATATAAAAGTTACCCGACTGTCCGGCAGTTTTTGCAGATAGTCGCACACCCATTGAGTAACCTTGTTGATCACCTTTATACGGGATTTTATGCTGTCAATTTCGTCATAAACATTAAAACTCAGGTACCCCAATTTAACACAGGTTAGTGATTCATTGCTTGCCTCCGATACTTCCCGTCGATGGATAAACTCACTGGTATGGATATCTTTATATTCAAGCTTCTTTGCTACCAGGGAGAGGCGCTTAAATAAATCATCAATTGCCTGAAGCTTAACACTGGGCAGGCCGGGATAGATCATTTCTTCAACCATACGATGAATTGCTTCTTTTTTTTCTGACTCTGTTCCACCTGAAGGAATTTTTTTGAGCAGCGAGAGGCAGGCTTCGTTTGTCAGTTTTAATACAGTTCTTAAGGACAAGGGGATTTTTTGATGTTCGATGATATATCGTGAAACAGTCTCCTTTACAGCGCTGGGGTTAACAGTAATGTTCTCTGGTAATGACTGGCCTGCAGCCTGAGGCTCTGGTGTAGAAGGGGTATTGTGGCAGCTACTGATAGTGGTTTGCATAATTACTGACTCAAGTGAATATTTTAATGGGCTGAGCAAATTTGTTCAGTACTTGAGTAATAGAAATAATTTCTTGGGAAAAGTTCAGTTTTGTCACAGGTCGACTGGTATAAATGACACGTATGGGCTGGTTCTCAATGGCCATCAGACCTCGTCAGTGCTATTTTCGAAGGCCTGATTTGGCAATCAAGGCGGATTATGGGAGGATGGCCTCCTATAAACAGAGAAGGTTACGTTGTTTATGCCCCTCGCTCTCAAAGGCCGCCTGAAAGATCACCCCAGGCTGACCCGTGAATATTTTACCGTCACTCGCATGATTGAGCTTTACTGCCACCACCATCACCAGCACCCCACCTTGTGCAATGAATGCCTCTCTCTGCTGGCATTCAGCAAGCGACGGCTTGAACGCTGTATTTATGGGGTCGAAAAGCCCACCTGCGCTAACTGCCAAATCCACTGCTACAAACCGGAGCAACGCCGACAAATTCGCGAAGTGATGAAATGGGCTGGCCCTCGCATGCTACTTAAACATCCCGTTCTGACCATTCAACACCTTATTGATCAACGCAGGGCTGCGCCGGCGCGCCCCAACGCCGGGAGCAATTGAATTAGCTGAGGGAACTTTCCTGTAAGAAACTGGTCAGAGAGATATAAACAAATATACTTCCGGACGGATCTGAATATGGAATGTCATTGGCTTAACCCGAATGTTCTTCGAGCCCAACAGCGTGAATACCTTCTTCTACAGAGTGAACCCTGGGAAGAGAGCCATCCACCGGCTCACGTTCGTAACCCCCTGGCGGGCAACTCATTTACCAGGCTTCGTTGTTATGTACCGGTGCCGGAATTACTGGTAATTCACACGCCTCCCGGCACGCCGTTTGAGCCAAGATATCTGCATACCCGCAAATCACACCATGCACCTTCCGAGCATGTTCATACCCGGCTTCCCCACGAGAACACGCCAAGCCCTTCTCAACGAGCTGATATGCTGATGGCCAAAGCAGCCACATTCAAGGGCTTTGAGAAGAACTTCCCCCATCATACTCCGAGGGAATTGGCTGATGCGGGATTTTCCTACAGTAAACATAGTGACTCAGTTTATTGTGATCGGTGTGATAAGCATATTGGCAACTGGAAACCTGATGATATCCCATGGGTTGAACATACTCGCCTGTCGCCAGACTGCGCGATCGTGAAGTGGGAAATGGGTCAATCATTTATCAAAGCTATTAAAGAGTCATTTGATGTGGAAAAACAATTAAAACAGTACTGCGATCAACACACTCCTGTAAAAGATGATCCTTATAATACGCTTTTAAAATTCAGACTGAGCTGGCCTTACCAACAACTTGAACAGATTTACAATAAAAACCTTAAAGATCTTCCGAAAGAAATGAAAAAGGTCGAACAAGCCTTTATTCATTGGCATTATACTGAAAATCTCTCTGGAAATAGCACTTTGTACGCTTCCTGTATTCTAAACCTGCTTAATCCCCGGAACCATGACAAGGCTGCCATAGCTGAATCCTGTAGAAAGTACGAGCAGGAATACAATGAATACCAGGATCAATTAAAAGCATTAAAAGAAGAGCAACGGCTAATTGTCCAGTTGAAAAATGAGCGCATTGCACTCTTTGAGCAAGTAAATCTGCAAAGGCAAATAAGAATCAAGGCTGAACAAGAGGGTGAGGATGCAGAGATCGCCCGTAGACTTCAAGAACAGTACAACACTGGACAGTTTCAATTACCTGTCCACTAAGTCACAAAATAGGATTCCATTTGGTTAACTACGTAACCTCATTTGAGGACTCGAGTTGGCTTGCATGCATTATGAATGCACATGCAAGCCGACTTTTATCAAGACCATTTGCAACATGTTCGCGGCAACCCCGGGGGCGTCGGAGTCAGGTGCCTGTCAGAGCGTAAATTCTCTACGCTGTTTGTCGGGTAGCCGTCACTACCAGTTCACGGATACAGACATTTTGTGGCTGCTGATACACAAAGGTTATACAACGGGCAATATCCTCTGCCGTAATAACGCCTCCCATGCCGTGCTTCCACTGTTCATAGCCCTCCTTGATTTCACTGGATGTTGTATGGCTCAGCAGCTCAGTTTCTACCGCTCCCGGTGCGATGGTTACCACCCGTACACTGTCGTCAGCCAGCTCTTCTCTCAGGGTTTCAGATAAACCGTGCACGGCAAACTTGGTGCCACAATAGGCCATATGGTTTGGAAAACTTTTGATACCGGCCACTGAACTGATATTGAAGATGGTACCCCCTTTTCTGGCTTTCATCTGACCGGCAACGGCATGGATGCCATTCAAAACACCTTTGATATTCACATCAACCATGTTATCCCACTCGGCAGGATCCTGTTCATCGGCACGACCCAGCTGCATTAGCCCGGCATTGTTGATAAGACAGTCTGTCGGTCCATAGCGAGACTCGGCTTCTTCGATAACCAGTTTCAGGGCATCACGATCCGTCACATCCACTCGTCGGCAAAGTGCGTCAGTCAGATCAAGGGCCTCCAGGCGCTCGGCCCTTCTGGCCAGTAATAACAATGGATGTCCAAGCTGACTCATGGCCCTGGCAACGGCTTCACCAATACCAGAGCTGGCTCCGGTAATAACGACCAATGGTTTATTCATGGCAGGACTCCTGATGGAGTATATGTTGGGATTTCAGTCCACCGACTTGTGGTGAACCGGGTGCGGGTGTATTGACGTGCAGATAATTATGATAGCTGATCTGAAAAGGCTTATTGATGAGAAAACAGCATTCGTTGACTGTTATTCGGTATTCGTCAGCCCCATTAGAGGCATCACTACATGCATCCGGCCTGTTGTGGCGTTATAATCCCCGACTCCTGAGCCAGGAGGCTGTTCATTTAAGACTCAATGAGTCCTCCGAAAAAAGCATCCAAACCGGTTACCGGCCTATCGTTATTCGATTTGCATCTTTAAACATGATTTATCTGCTTTTTCCGGAAATATATACTTGACGCCTTCCATCAGGTATCCAACCGCATTTTTGATCGGCTGGCTCTAAGAGGCTGTCTGAGAATAGACTGCCCTACTGCGGTGGCAGAAAATTGGTCTAAAAATTCCGTTTTGTTCGGCAAATAGAACCACTATCCACCTCACAAAACGGAATTTTTATCCTCAATTTTCTGCCATCCTCGCTACGGGCGCTATTCTCAGACAGCCTCTTAAGAGCCAGGCATTGCAGCAGGAAAACCAATGAGCGAACTGATACTGATTCTGGTCAGCGCCATACTGGTCAACAACTTTGTACTGGTCCAATTCCTTGGGTTGTGTCCTTTTATGGGCGTGTCCAACAAGCTGGAATCAGCCATGGGTATGTCAATGGCCACCACCTTTGTGCTGACACTGGCCTCTATCTGCAGCTATTTAACGTATAAGTACATTCTATTGCCACTTAACCTGGAGTTTTTGAAAACCATCTCATTCATTCTGGTGATTGCCGTGGTGGTGCAATTCACCGAGATGGTGGTGCGCAAAACCAGCCCGCTGCTGCATAAGGTACTGGGCGTGTTCCTGCCACTGATTACCACAAACTGTGCGGTACTCGGGGTTGCCCTGCTGAACACCAACCGCATGGACAGCTCCCTGGTGGATTCCGCCACCTACGGTTTTGGTGCGG
The DNA here is from genome assembly GCF_017744115.1 of Salinisphaera sp. G21_0. Classification (GTDB taxonomy): domain Bacteria; phylum Pseudomonadota; class Gammaproteobacteria; order Pseudomonadales; family Endozoicomonadaceae; genus Endozoicomonas. Next base: position 71,569 of record NZ_JAGHQW010000013.1, read on the forward strand.
CGGCCGGTTTTTCCCTGGTACTGGTGCTGTTCTCCGCCATGCGTGAGCGTATCGCCGCTGCGGATGTACCAACACCATTCAGAGGGGCCGCCATCGGTATGATCAGCGCCGGTCTGATGTCGTTGGCATTTATGGGTTTTACCGGGCTGATCAAACTGTGAGTGCAGGATTTCAAACCATGATGATAAATGCCAGACGTGATAAAAAGCTGAAGGAGCGGTTGCGTTAGTCCATGGACATTGTTCTTTACGCTATAGGAGCCCTGCTGGCTCTCGCCCTGATTTTCGGGGCTATTCTCGGTTTTGCCGCTATCCGCTTTAAGGTGGAAGGCAACCCGATTGTTGACCAGATTAATGAAATTCTGCCCCAGACCCAGTGTGGCCAGTGCGGTTATCCCGGATGTCGCCCTTATGCGGAAGCCATTGCCAATGGCGATGCCATCAATAAGTGCCCGCCCGGTGGTCAGGCAACCATCAACACACTGGCGGACCTGCTGGATGTAGAGCCTGAGCCGCTGGATGCGGAACATGGGCAGGAGTCGGTCACCAAAGTTGCCTTTATCCGGGAAGCGGAGTGTATCGGTTGTACCAAGTGCATTCAGGCCTGCCCGGTGGACGCCATCCTGGGTGCCGCCAAACAGATGCATACGGTGATTTCCGATGAGTGTACCGGTTGCGATCTCTGTGTTGAGCCCTGCCCTGTTGACTGTATCGAAATGCGTCCTGTGGATATCACGGTCAGGACATGGAGCTGGGCGCTGCCCCAGCCGAATCATGGCAAGGCTGGTTTGATTGCCACTGACCTCAGGGGGCAGACCGTATGAACGCAATCGCAAAAAGCCCACACCAGGACCTACAGAGCCCTGTGGCCGGGAGCCAGGTGATAGCAAGTTCTGAACGCAAAATCTGGCCACTGACCGGCGGGGTTCACCCGGAAGAAAACAAGCATCAGTCAACCAGCCGCCCTGTTAGTGTTCCGCCTCTGCCTGAAACACTGGTGCTGCCATTGTCGCAACACGCCGGTTTGCCTGCTGATCCGCTGATCCGCGTGGGGGACAAAGTACTCAAAGGCCAGATGATTGCCAAAGCGTCCGGCTTTGTCAGCGCCGCGTTGCATGCCCCCACCTCGGGCACTGTTACCGCCATTGAGAACCGTCCGATTCCCCATGCCTCCGGCTTTTATGACCTGTGCATCATTCTCGAAACCGATGGTCAGGAGCAATGGTGTCCACTGGCCCCCGTAGCGGATTATCGTCAACTGTCGCCTGCTGAACTGGTAGAAAAAGTGCGCGATGCAGGCATCAGCGGTATGGGTGGCGCTGGCTTCCCTACCGCCATCAAACTGGCACCCGGCACAGCAATTAATACCCTGATTATCAATGGTACGGAGTGTGAGCCCTATATTACCGCCGACGATATGTTGATGCGGGAAAAGGCTGATGCGGTGATTCAGGGCGCAGAAATCCTCCAATATATGCTGGGGGCCCAAGAGTGCCTGGTGGGTATTGAAAATAATAAACCGGAAGCCATCACCGCGATGCGCAGGGCGGCGGCTGGCAAAAATATAGACATTGTCGTTTTCCCCACCATCTACCCTTCCGGTGGTGAAAAACAGCTGATCCAGATTCTTACCGGTCAGGAAGTGCCTTCCGGAAAACTGCCTGCGGATCTGGGCATGGTGGTTCAGAACGTGGGAACAGCCGTTGCCGTCAAAGACGCCATTGTGGACGGCAAGCCACTGATCTCTCGCATCACCACCCTCACCGGTGATGCCCTGGCAGCGCCACAAAATGTAGACGTATTGATCGGTACACTGGCTCAGGACCTGCTGCAATACGCGGCGCTCAAAACGTCCGAATTATCAACGCTGGTGTTTGGCGGCCCCATGATGGGCTTCAGTGTTGATCGCATGGATATCCCGGTGATCAAAACCTCCAACTGTCTGATTGCCGCGACGGAGGATGAGTTTCCGGCAGCACCGGATGCCCAGGCCTGTATCCGTTGCGGGCACTGTGCCGAAGCGTGTCCATCGTCATTGCTGCCCCAGCAGCTTTACTGGCACGCCAGGGCTGAGAACCATGAGCAACTTATGCACCACAATCTCTTTGACTGTATCGAGTGCGGTGCCTGCTCCTTTGTCTGCCCGTCGTCTATTCCGCTGGTTCAGTATTACCGGGCATCCAAAGGCGCTATTCGCACCCAGGAAGCCAAACACGCCAAGTCCGAGCGCTCCAAACAGCGCTACGAAGATCGCCTGGCCAGACTGGAGCAGGAAAAAACCGAGAAAGAGGCCAAACGAAAAGCCAATGCCGAACGGGCAGCAAAACTGAAGGCCGCCAAAACAACGGAACAAACCGAAAGCAACGCCAACGCCGAAGAGGACCCGATCCAGGCCGCTATCGCCCGGGCCAAGGCAAGAAAAGCAGCGGCTGCTGCAGGGAACTCCGAGCCTGCGTCAGCCAGGCAAGCGTCTGATAGACCGCTTTCTGCCAAACAGAAAGAGCTGAAAGTTCAGCTGTCCATGGCCAAAGCTCAGGCCAAAAAGACAGAAAGAGCACTGGCTGCCGCCGAAGCTTCTGCTGAGCTTAAAGGCGACAAGGGAGATATTGAACAACTGAAGTCTAATCTGGCAATGCTGAATGAGCAGGTAAGTAAACTTCAGCAGGCGTTTGATGAAAACAGTCAGTATTCTGCCAGCAAAGACAGTGCAGAGAAGCCCGTTAAAGCTGCCAAACCGGCACTCTCAGACAATGAGAAGAAACGCAAGGTTGAACTGGCCATGGCCAAAGCGGCCTTGAAAAAAGCAGAGCGCGCACTGGCAGCAGCGGTTGAGAGCAACAATGGGAACACCGAGTCATTCAAGCAGGCCGTCGAAGCGTGCCAGGCCAACATCAAGCGCCTCGAAACTGAAGCTTCAGAGCCTCCGGCGGAAACGGCGATAACCCCTTCTGCGGATGCCAAACCATCAGCAAAAAAGGCCAAAGCACCATTAAGTGATGAAGCGAAAAAGCTGAAAATCGAGTCGGCCATGGCCAACGCTGCGGTGAAAAAACTTCAGCGAGCAATCGCCAATGCCGGTGAAGATGAACTGGATACGCTGAAACAACAGCTGGTGGCAGCGGAACAAAAGGCGGCTGAGCTGAAACAGGGTCTGGAGAGTCTCTCGTGACTTGCAGCTACAGCCACCTTGTTCCCATGCTCTGCGTGGGAGGAAACCCGGGAAGCATGATAAAGACACAACAGAGCGGAATCGTTGAATGGCTTTGATTAATAGCAGATCGTCCATCAGCCAGAGGGGAAGAGAGACCTCACCCCATGCGCTGGGACAAAACAGCACTCAGCGGGTCATGAGTCTGGTGATCATGGCCACCATCCCCGGTCTGATGGCACAAACGGTCTTTTTTGGCTGGGGTACACTGATCAATGTTATCTGGTGCTCCCTGGTTGCGATGGGCTGCGAAGCGGCCGTGGTATCACTGCGCAAGCGGTCCGTGAGCTTCTACCTGAGTGATTGCAGCGCCCTGTTGACCGGCGTACTGCTGGGGTTGGCATTGCCGCCCTTTGCCCCCTGGTGGCTATCACTGGTCGCTGTGTCCTTCGGCATGGTTATTGGCAAACATCTCTATGGAGGCCTGGGTCAGAACCCCTTTAACCCGGCCATGCTGGGCTATGTTGTGGTACTGATTTCATTCCCACAGGAAATGACCACCTGGCTGCCACCACTGGGGCTGGAAGGTCATAACAACAGCCTGACCGATGCCCTGTTCACTATTTTCCCCCTGGGTCAGAGTGTTGATGCCATCAGTATGGCCACCCCGCTGGATGTGTTGCGCGAAAACAAAAGCCTGACCATCAATGAACTGTGGGAAGCCAACCCGGTATTTGATGGCATGGCTGGTCGTGGCTGGATGTGGGTCAACCTGGCCTATCTGGTCAGCGGCGTCTTTCTGATCTGGCGCAAAGTATTTACCTGGCATGGCCCTGTGGGGATGCTCGCTGCCATTGCCATTATGGCGACCCTCTTCTGGAGTGGTAACGGGTCAGACAGTCATGGTTCCCCGCTGTTCCACCTGCTCAGTGGTGCCACCATGCTGGGTGCTTTTTTTATCATTACGGATCCGGTCAGCGGTGCAACCAGCAACCGAGGACGTCTGATTTTTGGTGCGGGTGTTGGCGTTATGGTCTACGTCATCCGTGCCTGGGGTGGATACCCGGATGGTGTCGCCTTTGCCACGCTGCTGATGAATATGGCTGCCCCCACCATCGACTATTACACTCAGCCACGCACTTATGGCCACCACAAGGCCAATAAAGGCCTGCCAAAGAAGGACTGAATCATGAGTGACGGCCAGATTCCTTTAAAAGACACCACCGACAGCAAGGCTCCCGACAGGAATGATCTGCTTCAAAGCATTTTTCGCAATAGCCTGGGCCTTGGCCTGTTTGCCGTATTTACCGTAGGCCTGATTTCCGTGACCTGGATCATGACTCAGGAACAAATAGAGACACAGGTTCGAGCCTATGAAGCCAAAGCATTGATGGAGATTTTACCGGCAGATACTCACGACAATGTGCTGGTAGATTCCAAAATTGTTCTGGAACCATCCCCCCTGCTTTCCAGCCAGGATCAACGTGAGGCCTATATTGCCCTGAATGATGGGGCGGTCTCTGCCGTTATACTGCCGGTCACCGCACCTGACGGGTATAGCGGGCGAATTGAGCTTTTGGTGGGCATCAACCACAATGGCACGCTGGCAGGCGTCAGGGCCATCACCCACAAAGAGACACCCGGGCTTGGCGACAAAATTAACAGCAATGTCACCGACTGGATTCTCGGTTTTGCCGGCAAATCCCTGGGCAACCCCGCAAGCGAAGGCTGGGGGGTGAAAAAAGACGGTGGTGAATTTGACCAGTTTACCGGTGCCACCATAACGCCAAGAGCGGTTGTTGCCGCAGTTTACCGCGCACTGCAATACTTTGAGGCAAACCGCAAGCTATTGCTGGACCCACTCGCCGGTGTCCGCGAGGAGATTCAAGATGACAAATGACACTGTGGCGAACAAGAGTACCGCTGGCAGCCAGGCCGCAAAGATTGCCCTGGACGGTCTCTGGAAAAACAACCCGGCACTGGTCCAGCTGCTGGGCCTGTGCCCTCTGCTGGGGGTATCCAGCAGTGTCGTCAATGCGCTTGGTCTGGGCATAGCCACCATGCTGGTGGTGATGGGCTCCAACGTTGCCGTCTCTCTGATACGGCACCAGGTAACCGATGCCATTCGCCTGCCGGTATTTGTGATGATTATTGCTTCCTTCACCACCTGTATCGAACTGCTGATGCAGGCTTATACCTACGAACTCTATCGGATACTGGGTATTTTTATTCCGTTGATTGTCACCAACTGCATCATCCTGGGCCGGGCCGATGCCTTTGCCTCCCGAAACCCGGTACTGCCTGCCGCTTTTGATGGTTTGATGATGGGTACGGGCTTTGCCGTGATTCTGGTATTGCTGGGGGCACTGCGGGAGCTGATTGGCCAGGGCACGCTGTTCTCCGGCATGGACCTGCTGCTGGGCCCCATTGCCGCTGACTGGACCATTACGGTGATTGCCAACTACAAACAGTTCCTGTTTGCCATTCTTCCCCCGGGTGCCTTTGTCTTTATGGGCTTTTTGATTGCCATTAAAAATATTGTTGATCGTCGCCTGGAAGAAAGAAGGAAAAACCTGCAGCCGGTAACAGCAAAAGTAAGTAAGCGGGTCAGGGTTACGGGTAATGTTTGATTATTCTTAACGCTTATATTGGAACTTATTCTCTGATTTCCTGTCTATTGAATCAGAATCGGTAAATCTATTTTGATTTGTCAGACAGGCCCCCGTTAAACCAGAGGAAAATTCTGTAATGTTATCTGTTCAACCTACTCCCCCACTCTTGCGATCAACACCAACAGGCAATGAAAAAGCGGTTGAAGACGTGGAGGTGAGCAGATCCACTCAGCCTGTTGAACTGACACAACTCCAGAAATGCATTCTGGGCAACCAGCGCTTTATCCTCGATACAGTAAATCTGGTTGAAGTTATGAACAAAGTCTTTGGTAAAAAGGAACCAGACGCTTCGCTACGAATGCCAGACAATTTCGATGCACTGCCGGAGTCAGAAAAGTACGAAAGTCTGACTCAGCTTGTCAGGCAACTTGATGTCTATTTCCACCAAAGCCCCATTCACAGGGAAGAACAGGGAAAAATAGTGGAGCGCTGGAATGCCAAAGAGCAAACTGGAGCCATTGAAAACCTGAGTGACGCTGCCAAAGAAGATCTACGGTCAGCACTTAAGCCCTTAAGGACTGCTGATTCAGAGCCCCTTGAGTTTACTGATCAATCAGTTCTTCTTTTTCCAGGAGCGGCTATCCCTCGAATGCACCTTCGCCCTAAGTTCGCTATTGCACAAAACAGTGACAATAAATTGCCCGGACTGCTGCTCTGTAACGGTTCTTCAAGGACTTTGGGCGACGTTGACGAGCTTCAGGATGTTACTAGCAATGATCGTCTGTTTAAGCGCATAGATGAGCTGGTTGAAGAGTTTGAAACTACCCTGGGATCCACTGCCACAGAAGCTCACGCCCAAATGGCTCTTATGGACATGCTCCGTATGGCTGACCAGAAAAGCGATCAGAAAAGTGAGGAGATAAGTGAGGAGATAAGTGAGGAGATAAGTGAGGAGATAAGCGACCAGAAAAGTCAGCAGACATGCTTTCTGAACAAACAAACCATCTATGTAACTTATACCGGAGAAGTTCAATTCTTTCAGCAATCTCTTCAGGAAGATGGCAAATACACGCTCAACCTCAATGAGGAAAATATCATCACTGGCAGACCAAACACCGAAGCAACGATGGTGTCTGCCTTAAATGCCCTGGAACTACTGCCTGGACCCACTCCCGGAGACATCGTTCTGGTCAGCAACCAGCCCCATATACGTGCCCAGCAAATTGCCACAGAACGCGTGGTTGCCAATAGAGGGTACAACAATGACTACTCTCCAATAACCATCCGTGCCTGTGGTGACGAGTGTTCGCTGACAAGCTCTAAAGATTTGTTCCTTGCCATCGACTCAGCCAGAAAGGCAATCCAGTTGTTAAATCCGGATTATCATGTGACAACCAATTGGGATAAAGCTCCGGAATGGAAGCTATTTGAATCCAGGAAAGCCGGTGAATGGCATCTCTATAAGCCTGAGCACCCGCCAGTGGAACGGCTGGTTTAGGCTTTCTTCGCAGGATGGCCTGCTAATGTTATGCCAACCTGCGAACGTCCCTAAAAATCCACATCAAGATGATAGCTGTCAATCAATTGCTGAATTTGATTATCCATTTTTTTCTGATGACTTATAAAGGCACCCTGCCTATTCTGATGCTCTGTTAACAGGCCATCACTATCAGCATAAAAGGCTTCTGCCCTGGTTAATCCGTTATACAGAGGATTATATTCACGACTTGCCCGTTCAGCAGAAAAATAGAACGCATAGGTTTGCGATACCAGAATCGAGCCTCTATCCATAACCCGAGCGGTGATAACAACTTCTGTATCGGTATCTGGAATCGGATTTATGGTTATTGGTCGATTCATTGCCAGGGGTTCCATTTTTAAATGAGCAAGCTGATCTGAATAGACAGAACCAAATTCCTTTATCTCCCACAACTGGTCGATATCCCCTCCCTCAGCGTACACGGTTCCCCTGCCATTCGACCGGGTTCGAACCTCAACATCAAGCTCAATCATGTTAAGGGCATTGGTTGGAGCCTTCACGTTTGCACCGGATTTTTTCAATGAAACTGACAGCTGTTTTTCCAGATATCGGGCAACATCTGAAGCGGTATGTTTTTTATCAACATAAACGGAATCTGATCCAAGGCGTCCTCTGGCGATGAGGCTCTCGGCAAGTTGGTTGGCTATAACATTCCAATATTGAGTAAATGGAACAGGCTCATATTCCGGTGAGGATACTGCCAGCAACCTGGTTGAAGGAAATAGTCCACCGATCATTAATAAACCTGTAACGACTGACAGGTATAACTGCTTATTAAACACGATACATCCCTATACTGCTTTTTTATTTCAATGTAGCATGTGCAACCTTATTCGTGTTCAGGCTACCTGAACCACTACTCTGAACAAAGTCAGAAATCCGGCATAACAAAATAAGAGCCTGATTTATCAGCCCGATAAAACTGGAAATAATGATAAACCTCAATCGATTATTGACCGAATTCGCTATAGAATCGCCCTCTTTTGTCCAGAACAGGGGTAATGACCTGAATGGATAACCCGTTTTTGGGTGGTTTCTGCGCCTCCCCCCAGCCATCTCATGAATAAAAGACGATGCTTAACCAGATATTGCCAGTTTTTTTATCTGGCCTGATCATGCTTTCCGGCTTTGTCCAGGCCAACGCCACAGCTCCTGCTGCCCCATCAGTGGCGGAGCCAGACGCTGAGTTCACCCTCCCTCTTCAGGAAGAGCGCTCCCCATGGGCGATAACCCTGTTCGATGACAATCCTCAGGAGAATCAGGCACGCCTCTGGTCCCAGACAAAACTCATGTTCGGTCTGGGCGTTGGTGTGATTGGTGCCCTGGCCGTTATGCCTGAGTCCTTTACCAACTGGGATAAGTCTGACTTGAAACAGTTCCACAAAAAATGGTGGGATAATGTCAGTTCAGGCCCGGTTATGGATGAAGATGACTTTTTCCTGAACTACGTAGCACACCCTTACTTCGGTGGTGTGTACTACATCGTTGCACGAGAGTCTGGTTACAACCAGTGGAACTCCTTTGTCTACTCCTTCCTGATGTCCACCTTCTACTGGGAGTACGGTATCGAAGCCATCGCTGAAGTGCCTTCCATTCAGGATATTATCGTAACGCCCATTGGTGGCTGGCTATACGGTGAGTGGGCTTACCAGCAGAAGCGCTCGATTGTCGACAATGATGGCCTGGTATGGGGCTCTGCCGGTCTGGGCTCCACGGCGTTGTTTTTCCTGGATCCGGTCGACAGTATTGACCAGTGGATCAATGGTGACCGTGAACAGCCCGTTGTGGAAGACTTTGATATCCGTCTGGCATTTGCTCCAACCTTTTATCAGGTAGAGAATCAGGATGAAGACCAGAACTATTTCGGCCTGGTCATGACATTCCGGATGTAACCCGCTCAAATACCTGCTATTTCCTTTTATAAACAGGGCACTCCAGCCCTGTTTTGCAGTAAAATAAGCACAAACTGATTTTTATACTTTTTACTGGTCAAAGGATGAACAAGGAAAAGCGCACACAGATTTTTACCCGGCTTCGGGACGCTAACCCCAACCCAACGACCGAGCTAAACTACAGTACACCTTTTGAGCTGCTTGTCGCGGTGATACTGTCTGCCCAGGCCACCGATGTAGGGGTCAACAAAGCCACCGATAAGCTTTATCCTGTTGCCAATACCCCTGAGGCAATGCTTGCCCTGGGTGTGGATGGCCTGAAGGAATACATCAAAACCATCGGGTTATTTAATGCCAAGGCAGAAAACGTTATCAAAACCTGTCAGATGCTGATTGATAAGCACAATAGCGTGGTACCCGATAACCGGAAAGATCTTGAAGCACTTCCCGGCGTTGGACGAAAAACGGCTAACGTCGTTTTAAATACCGCCTTTCATCAGCCCGCCATGGCCGTGGACACCCATATTTTCCGGGTATCCAACCGAACAGGCATTGCCCCCGGCAAGGATGTGCTGGAAGTGGAAAAACGGCTGGTCAGGCTGGTTCCCAAAGAGTTTCTGATGGATGCCCACCACTGGCTGATCCTCCATGGCCGTTATGTGTGTAAAGCAAGAAAGCCACAATGTGGTAGCTGCATTATTGAAGACCTTTGTGAGTTCAAGCAGAAAACGTCTTAGTCTGACTCACTTTGAACAAGGAAATATCTGCTCATGGCATTCCATTATGGAGTAATAGAAGGGCTGTATGATCAGGAAAACCAATGGTCCTGGGAGTCCAGGAATGCCTATGCCAGCTTCTGTGCAAGGAAAGGTTTCAATTTCTATATCTACGCACCAAAGAATGATCCTTATCTGCGCGAGCAATGGGATCAGCCCTGGCCAGAACAGGATTTCAGCCACCTGAACACACTTAGTTTGTCGCTTAAACAGAACAATGTGCGTTTTGGTATCGGACTCACGCCGTTTAATGTACGGGAACTGAACCAGAAAAGTCGCCAACAGCTGAAACAGAAAATCGCCAGCATCAATCAACTGAATCCACAGATTCTCTGTATTCTCTTTGATGATTTCAGTAACGACATTGATGACCTGGCAAAAACCCAGGCTGACATTGCCGAATTTATTGCCGCAGAAAGCACCGCGGCCCAATTTATTGTCGCAGGCACCTACTACTCAAAAGACCCGTTATTGCAGAGAGTCTACGGCACAATGCCCGAAGGCTACTGGTCTGACCTGGGGCAATACCTGGACCCACAGTTTGATATTTTCTGGACAGGCGACCACGTTATTTCCCTTGGCTATGATCAGTCAGGCTTACAGGAAATGACTGACCACTTCCAACGCAAACCCTTTCTTTGGGACAACTACCCGGTCAATGATACCGAATGGCTGAAACACCGGCTCAGACTCTATACCTTCACCGGCCGCCCGTGGCAAATCAGTGACTGGTGCCGTGGTCATGCCGTCAACCCGATGATCCAGCCCTGGCTATCCATGATACCGCTGGCCACTCTGGCAGACCTTTACCAGCAACAAGACCGGTTTGATGGCCATGCCAGCTTCAGGAAGGCAGTGGTTGATCTTTGCGGTCAATCGCTGGCATCGGCCATCGAAGACAACCTGCTCTATTTTACCGAAGAAGGCACGTTGAACTTTTCCGGTTTCACCCGCAAACGCCTGGAAAACACCTTTTCGGCGTTTCAGTCCGACACAGTGCAGCCTTACTTCCAGGAAATTCTCAAATGGTTGCAGTCCGGTGAAAAATGCTAGAATGCACTGCAATTGCTGCCAACTATCCATTTCTTTCCAGAACAATAAATGACCGATTCCCTGACTATGACCTCCAAAACCCTGCAACTGGCCATGGACCTGATCAGCCGCACTTCCGTCACTCCTGAAGATGCGGGCTGTCAGGAACTGATGATCAGCCGACTTGAGCCATTGGGCTTCAAGGTTGAGCGACTCCGCTTCGGTGAGGTCGATAATATCTGGCTGCGCAGAGGCGACCAGAGCCCGGTGCTCGCCTTTGCCGGACATACCGATGTAGTGCCCACCGGCCCGGAAGGGATGTGGGACAACCCACCGTTTCAGCCGGCAATCATCGACGGCATGCTGCACGGCCGTGGAGCCGCCGATATGAAAGGCAGCCTTGCAGCCATGGTCACCGCCTGCGAAGACTTTCTGGCAGAACACGCTGACCATAAAGGGTCCATTGCCTTTCTGATTACCAGCGATGAAGAAGGCCCCGCCAAAAACGGTACGGTAAAAGTGATTGAGTACCTTGAAGCCCGAAACGAGAAAATTGACTGGTGCCTGATTGGCGAGCCATCCAGCAGCAACCGGGTGGGTGATGTGGTGAAAAATGGCCGCCGTGGCTCACTCCATGGCCACCTTACGATCAAAGGTATTCAAGGGCATGTAGCCTACCCTCACCTGGCCAGAAACCCGGTACATGAAGTAGCCCTGGCCATTGCCGATCTGACCGGAGAAGTCTGGGATGAAGGCAATGAATTCTTTCCCCCCACCAGCTTCCAGATCTGGCAGATCCATGCCGGCACCGGTGCCAGCAATGTCATCCCCGGAGAGTGCCAGGTGAATTTCAACTTCCGGTTTTCTTCAGAACTGACGGCTGAGCAGCTTCAGGAAAGAGTCACCGCGATTCTGGACCATCATCAGCTGGAGTACGATATTGACTGGCATCTGAGCGGTCAGCCGTTTTTAACCCGCCCAGGGGCCCTGGTCAATGCCGCTCAGCAAGCCATACGGGACGTTACCGGCATGGAGGTGGAGTTATCAACCTCCGGCGGCACCTCCGATGGTCGTTTTATCGCGCCTACTGGTGCCCAGGTGGTAGAGCTTGGCCCGGTTAATGCCACCATCCATAAAGTGAATGAGTGCGTTAACGCGGAAGATCTTGATACCCTGCAGGAAATCTATACGGGTATACTTAAGCATTTGCTAGCTGAAAAGTGACGTTTTTCCAAATGAGCAGTCTTGATCCATCAAAAGCTGACGCAACCGAAGTGGACGATATTGAAGTGTATGCCAGCGGTCTCTCTCTGGAGGCTATTACCGACTGGCTGAACGATACCTTTGATACCGTTGTGACAGTGAACAGCGGCAAAGTAGTGCATGACATGGAAGTCACCCGTCTGGGCAACACCATTCCAGTAATGATTGTTGAAAACGCTGTTGGCAAAGCCTGGACCAGCATCTGGTTTAAAACCAAAGGCACCCCCTGGCAGGATGACACCCAGTGCGCAAGAAGCCTTCAGGCCTATGGTCAATGCCGGGTTCGCTGTAACTCCGGCCCTTGGCAGGAAGGAGCTGATATGGATGAATGGTGGCAACTGGATGAACACGGCCAGGAAAAGCTGATCAAGTGGCCTAACGCTTCATAACCAAAAAGCAGCCTGGCTGCTTTTCAGGGGAGAAAACAGGATAACCTTCTAATGAGCCATACTATCTAACGGAGAGTGGTTTCTTCCTGACACTGAAGCTCCGTAACTTTTGCGCAACACCACTTAATCAGGCTAGAATGGCCGATTAACTCATCAGCGACTTGAGAGCTATCATTTAATCTCAAGCCATGAGGCCTGTACCGGCTTATCGGTACCAGTCTTCTGACGTTTATTATCTCCTTTACTGACGGATGCAGGCCAAGAGCCAGTTCCATGCTGAAGCCCATTACCCTGAATCGCTATGTTTTTCATAGCCTGAGAAAACTCCTCTCCACGTGGGTGCGTACCACGGTTGAAAACAACAATCCTGAAGCTTTGCACCTGCAGACCGGAAAACCGGTGGTCTATGTTATGCACCAGCGCTCCCTGACGGACCTGATGGTGCTGGAAGGTGAGTGCATAAAAGCAGGCCTGCCCCGCCCTTACAAACCCATTGTCGCTGATCAGCCACAGAGCAAAGCGCACTTTTTCCTTAGCCAGCACGAAGGCCTGATTCTCCAGAGAGAACGGCCAGAACCACCGGAACTGCTGGAAGCGCTGGTCAGGCAGGTTGAAGCAAAGCATCAGGATGTCCAGCTCGTTCCCGTTACTATTATCTGGGGACGCTCACCGGAAAAAGAACAGTCCGCCTTTAAACTGCTGTTTGACTGGAACTTCAGCCTTGGCGGACGTTTCCGGAAGTTTCTGGCAACCCTGCTGCACGGCCGACAGACCATGGTGTCTTTCAGCCCTGCCTTATCACTGCAGGAAATCATGGGTGACAGTAACAACCATGCCCGCAGTGTGCGCAAGGTCAACCGGATTCTCCGGGTGCATTTCCGCCAGAAAAAAGCATCGGTTCTGGGGCCGGATCTCTCCCACCGTCGTATGCTGGTCAACAGCCTGATTCATACGCCCGGGATTCAGAAAGCCATTGCAGCAGAAGCTGCGGCTCAGGAAATCACTCTGGTAGAAGCCGAGGCAAAAGCCAGAAAGTATGCCAATGAAATCGCTTCTGACTTCTCCATGCCCGTTATCCGCTTCCTGGATATTATCCTGACCTGGTTCTGGAATAAGCTTTACAGCGGCGTAAAAGTCAATCATATCGAGCCCCTGAAGGCGCTGGCACAGAGCCATACAATTGTTTATGTGCCCTGCCATCGAAGCCATATCGATTATCTGCTGCTGTCGTACGTTCTGTACTATGAAGGTTTGCCGCCGCCCCATATTGCTGCGGGCATTAACCTGAATATGCCGGTGGTTGGCACCATTCTGCGCAAGGGCGGTGCCTTCTTCATGCGCAGAACGTTCCGTGGCAACCCGCTTTACAGCATGGTCTTCCATGAATACATGTACACACTGACCAGTAAAGGCTTTGCTACCGAGTATTTCATTGAAGGCGGCCGCTCAAGAACCGGCCGTACGCTGACACCAAAAACCGGCATGCTCTCCATCACCGTCCGCAGTTTCCTTCGTGACCATCGCAAGCCGCTGGCGTTTGTTCCGGTCTATATCGGTTATGAAAAGCTGTTGGAAATGGCCAGCTATCTGGGCGAACTCCGGGGTGAAGCCAAGAAAAGTGAGTCACCCCTGGATATAGTCCGCACACTGGCGGCCCTGAGAAATGAGTTTGGCAAGGCGTGGATCACGTTTGGGGAGCCACTGGACCTGGGCTCGTTCCTGAATTCACAGGCACCCAACTGGAAAGAAAGCTCAGGTTCCAATGACAAACCGGCATGGCTGGAAAAAACCACGTCGAATCTGGGCGATATGCTGGCTGGCAGAATCAATGCGGCAGCGGTCATCAATCCGGTTAACCTGGTCGCCATTGCCCTGCTCTCCTCACCCAGGCATGCACTGGGTGAAGAGGAGCTGATTCGCCAGCTGGATGGCTATACACGTCTACTGTCCATGGCTCCCTACAGTGACCGGACGGCAATGACTGATCTGGATGCCCGCAGCATGATTCACTATGTGGAAAACCTGCAGCTGATCCAGAGAAAGACCGATGCGCTGGGCGATATCATCAGCATGGATGAGAAAACAGCCATTGCCATGACCTATTATCGCAACAATGTGCTGCATATTTTTGCCATCCCGTCCCTGATCAGCTGTTTCTTTGTGAACTGCGCCAGCATCACCAGAAAAGAGATTCTGCGCATCAGTGCGGTTCTCTACCCTTACCTGCAGGCGGAGCTGTTCCTGCAGTGGACGCAACACGAAGCGCTGGCCGTGGTGCAAAAATGGCTGGATTGTCTGGTTGCAGAAGGACTGATTACCCATGGCCAGGATGATGATGGCGAAGCGTGTTATTTCCAGCCGGACCCTGCCACCGCCGAATACATCATGTTGAATGTTTTCTCACGCTCCATTGTCCAGACACTGGAACGCTTCTATATGGTGATCAGCCTGCTCTTGCGCAATGGCAGTGGCAATATTGAAGCGGAAGCCCTGGAACATCAGAGTGGGGTGCTGGCACAGCGCCTGTCGATCATTCATGGTCTTAATGCGCCGGAGTTTTTTGATAAATCACTGTTCCGTGGCTTTATTGCCCAGATGCGCTATCACGGTGTATTGGAGATCACGCAAACCAATAAACTGGTGTTTGGCGATGATATTCAGAAAGTGGCTGATCAGGCGCACACCCTATTAACCACTGAAATACGACACAGTATCAACCAGACCAGTCGATACGGAGTCAGTAACGGTTCAGGAGAAAAATCTACGCCCTGAATAACTTTCTCTTTTTGCCACAGAGACACGGAGTCACGGAGGAAAAGATTTTTTTTCTCCGTGACTCCGTGTCTCTGTGGCAAGGTTTTTTCTTTACGGGATAACATCGAAATGCGGCAGTTATTTCGGGACAGTGCCATAGCGGGTAGAGCACACGATAAGCTGGCCATACCATAACCACCATTATAGTTAGACAGATTACCCGGAAAATGCCTTCAGGGCATAAATATCATAGCGACAGGCTTTCCCTTCCAGCCGGTAGGTGGGAGCCTGACCATTAAGATCCGGTGCCAACCTTGGCCTTTTCACAACAACCCGATACCGTGCAAGATCCAGTGCCGGTTGCAGCAACTGATTCGCATCCGGATCATCCCCCAGCAGATCCTGAAACAGCCGCATCTCTTTTTTGACCAAAGCCGACTTTTCCCGGTGAGGAAACATCGGATCCAGATAAACAACATCGTATTGATTATCTGATGCCCCCATCAGCTCAATGGCATTACCAGGCAAAAGGGACATCTGTTGTGCAATGGGTGCGACATCACTATCCTCAAGTGCCCGGCGCAAACCATCTGCCAGAAGGGCTGCCACCACCGGTGACCGTTCAATCAGGGTGACATTGCACCCCAGGCTGGCCAGCACAAATGCATCCCGACCCAATCCGCCGGTTGCATCGAGCACCGATGGTTTGACGCCTTTATTCAGACCCACGGCCTTGGCGATATCCTGCCCTTTGCCACCACCAAACTTGCGTCGATGCCCTGCCTTGCCACCGACAAAATCAACGACAATCGGCTTCTCTTTCGATCCTGCACGCTGAACCGCCAGCTCTCCGGATGCATCAAAAGCCACCAAAGCGCCTTCATCAACGTATTGAAGACTGTGACTAAAGCCGGTATCCAGTTGTGCGGCAAGGCCTTCAAGCAAAGCCTGAATGGCAGGGTGATCAGAAGCAAGAAGAAATAGCGGGGTAGACATCAGTGCAAAAGAAATAAGCCATGGGGTGGCAGAATCTAACACCTCCAGAGCAGCCGTTGCAATCTATGCACATCAGCGATAGGTTCCGGGAGCCTGTTCAGGTTCACTCAATCATAGGTTTTTACCGCTATTTCATACAGCAACGATGGATTTCCCATAACCTTGTTGCTATCTTCCGCAGCTTCATTTTCATCAACCTGATGACTGGGGGTGTAGCGACTCCGTTGAGTCACTACTGACTATTGAAAAAATGCCATCGAAGAGTAACTGGCTCCAACTGACCGGAGTACCAGGCTGCTCCCCCATGGCTTGCTGTAAGGATTCACCATGATCAGACATCTGGGGAAATCTGTATCCACTCTTGTAATCGCTGCTTCTCTCACCATAGCGCCTGCATTTGCCACAACGGCCGATGAAGGGCAGAGAACGCTTAATATCTATAACTGGTCGGATTATATCGCCGAAGACACCATAGCCAACTTTGAGAAAGAGACTGGCATTAAGGTTCATTATGATGTCTTTGACAGCAATGAAGTCCTGGAAGCCAAATTACTTTCAGGAAAAACCGGCTATGACATTGTCGCACCAACAGCAGACTTTCTGCTTCACCAGATCAAAGCCGGGGTATACCAGCCACTGGATAAAGAGAAGCTTCCCAACTGGAAGCACCTGGACGCTGAGTTGATGGCCTTGATGGAAACCTACGACCCGGATAACCGGTACTCGTTTCCCTATCTGTGGGGCACCACGGGCATCGGCTATAACCCGGAGCGGGTGAAAGCGCAGTTGGGGAAAGATGCCCCTGTCAACAGCTGGAGCCTGATCTTTGATGAAAAGCATATCAGCAAGCTCAGTCAGTGTGGTGTTGCGTTCCTGAATGCACCAACCGATGTGATTCCAGCGGCCCTGAGTTATCTGGGTCTTGACCCGAACTCGACCAACAGAGCGGATTACGCCAAAGCCGAAGCACTGCTGATGAAAGTTCGTCCCTACGTCACTTACTTTCACTCTTCCCGCTCCATTTCTGACCTGGCCAATGGTGATATCTGTGTCGCCATGGGCTGGTCCGGGGATATTCTGCAGGCAGCAGACCGTGCTGCCGAAGCAGACAATGGTGTAACTGTAAAGTATATGATCCCTGATGAAGGTGCTGGCCTGTGGTTTGATACCGTAGCCATTCCCAAGGATGCCAGAAACCCTGAAGAGGCCCATATCTTTCTGAACTACCTGCTGCGTCCGGATGTGATCGCCAACATCACTGACTATGTGGCTTATGCCAACCCGAATAAATCCGCCACAGCATTAGTGGACGACGACATTCGTGAGAACCCTGGCATCTATCCAACCACTGAGGCAAAAAAACGGTTATTTGTCTTTAAGGTTCTGCCTCCCAGAATTAACCGTCTGGTTAACCGCCTGTTTACCAAACTGACATCCGGTCAATAAAAGCTGCAAGGGCAAGAAAGGGTGTACTCTTCCTTGCCCCTGAAATATCAGAGCATCGACATGATGGACCGGAACACGGATCCTGAGATGCCTGCATAGTCCGTTAGAAAGAAGCCAAAGCCCCAGTTAATAATTGCAGTCACGGAAGACCTCCTGTTTATGAAAACAAAAACATGAAAACATGGTGTCGCCCGCAAATAGACAAAGAAACATCCATTTTGTTCACTTCATCATAAGAATTATTTCACATCAGCCAACAAAAAAACGCTGACTGACGTAAAATCCATCAGGCACTCAGGGAATCTTCAAGCTCTGCTTTCCAGATGGCCATGGCCAATGCCGGTACACGAAGGACTTTTGGCGTTGGTATCCACTTGTGGCGAATACGGGAAAACACATCAAATCGCTCTGACATCCCCGCCATTGCTTCCGCAACCACACGCCCGGCAATATTGGTCAGTGCGACACCATGCCCCGTATAGCCATGTGCCGTGTAAATATCATTTCCCAGATGCTCAATATGTGGCATATATTCCCGGGTAACCGCAAACAAACCACCCCAGTGGTACTCCATTTTCACATCATCAAGCTGTGGAAAGACCTTCAGCATCCGCTGACGCAGACGCTCTTTGGAGTCACTGTATTCGCCATTGAACGGGTGATTAACGCCGCCAAACAGGATTCGGCCATCGGCAGTAGGACGGAAATAGTCAAGGCTGTTGTTTAAGTCAGACATGGCCATTTTGTTGCTAATAGGCTGTCGTTTACCCAACGGTTCGGTAACGGCAATATACGAGGCCACCGGTAATACTTTGCTTTCCGCTTTCCGGTTAAGACCGTCAATGTAAGCGTTACAGGCCAGCAGAACCTGCTTCGCCTTCACACTGCCCTGCTCCGTCAGTATCCGGTTTGGACTGCCTTTCACCAGTTTGATCGCCTTGCTCTGCTCAAATACGCGAGTACCCAGCGCAATCGCTGCGCGGGCCAGGCCCAGGGTGTAGTTAAGGGGGTGCATATGGCCACTGTTGGTATCGAACAGTCCACCCAGATACTTCTCGGTTGAGGTCACTTCCCGGATTTTGTCCTGATCCCACCAGGTCACACTGGGGTAATCATAACGGGTCTGCTTCAGCTCCAGCCAGGACTTCAGCTCTTTTACCTGACTTGGCTTGATCGCCAATTCGATATAGTTCTGCTGGAAATCACAGTCGATGTTGAACTCACGGATACGATCACGAACGATATCCAGCGACTCACAGGAAAGATCCCACAGCTGCTTTCCCCACTGCGGACCAAAGGTTTCATCCACCTCACGCAACCCCAGACAGTAACCCGCCAGACACTGCCCGCCATTGCGCCCGGAAGCGGCCCAGGAAATACGGCCAGATTCCAGCAGCACCACATCAAAGCCACGCTTGCGCAGTTCAATGGCCGCATTAAATCCGGTCATGCCACCACCGATGATGCACACATCCGCAGTGATATCTCCACTCAGCACCGGCTGAAGTTCCAGTGAATGCCCGGTGACCTGATAATAGGAATCGATATATTCGCCAGCTTGGCTCATTCCAGTTGCCCACTCATTGTCAAAAAACTGAACGTCAATAACGCAGAGACCTGAGCGATGCAAACCAACCATTACACACTTATCGTCAGTCTCTGGTCATGGCAATATGGCTTTGATCACCATAAGCGGCGTGGATTATCAGGTGGATATACGATGCTGGCAATAAGTACCCGACTGCATAAAACGGTAATTATCCTACGCATGGAACGAGACACGCTCAACCTGACTGGCAATGACTCCCGGAAACTGGCCCCACCCCTCCCAAAACTGAACCCGGATATACGTGACCTTAATTTCCACTTCCCACCTCCCGGCCTCTGCCGCTACGATATCGCCAGCCAAGGTCATAAACACATGAATTATTTATGGTTTCAATAAAAGATGTCGCCAGGGAAGCCAATGTTTCTACGGCAACCGTTTCACGGGTAGTCAATCGCTCGCCAAACACCAGTGATGAAGTGGTGCAACGGGTCTGGCAAACCATTCGGAAGCTGGGTTATCGCCCGGAGATTGGCCGACAGTCGGCAACTACTATCGGCGCAGTGGTGTCTGATGTTTCAGAACCCTTCTTTGGGCAGATGTTGAAAGGCATTGATCAGGTTGCCAGAAACCATAACAAACAGTTGTTGATCCACAATGGCCACTACAGCGAACCAACCGAGCATCAGGCCATTGAGCGACTGATCGGTCACTGCGAGTCGGCCATTGTGCACAGCAAATGGTTGTCCGATGAAACACTGATAGACTTTGCCAGCCAAATCCCCGGTTTAGTGCTGATTAATCGTTACATTGA
The DNA here is from genome assembly GCF_017744115.1 of Salinisphaera sp. G21_0. Lineage (GTDB taxonomy): Bacteria > Pseudomonadota > Gammaproteobacteria > Pseudomonadales > Endozoicomonadaceae > Endozoicomonas. The sequence continues at coordinate 91,776 of NZ_JAGHQW010000013.1, forward strand.
ACCCATTGCGGAGCGCTGCATCGCCCTGAACAATGTTCAGGGAGGCTACATTGCTACCCGACATCTGCTGAATAAAGGTCATCAACAGATTGGCTATTTATGTTCAGACCAATTTATCGATGACGCGCAAGATCGTCTTAAAGGTCACCACAAAGCCATGACCGAAGCGGGCATTCCTGTTGATGAACGTTATATTGCCGCCTGCCCACCTACCGAAGATGGCGGACGACTGGGGGTTTATGACTTACTGGCAAAAGGCTTACCACTGACAGCCATCATCACCTACAACGATATCATGGCCGCTGGCGCGCTGTTTGGCCTGCAGGAAAACAGCCTGAACTGTCCGCAGGATATCTCTGTTGTTGGCTATGATGATCTGGTCATTGCCCGTTATCTGCACCCGAAACTGTCCACTGTCCGTTACCCCATTGCCGTTATGGCTGAACAGGCGGCACGACTGGCTATCAGCCTGAGCGATAAGAACAGGGGAAAGGTAACAGGCCAGATAATGATGCCGGCTTTTGTTGAACGCAACAGTGTGCAAGCACCAAACATTTATCAACAAACAGGCTGACACCAGAAAAATGTAACAGTTACATAAGTTTGAGCTGGATCAACACTTTTTCCCGCCTTCACAGATAAGATACATCATGTTGAAGTATGAAAATTCTGGATAACTGTCGTCAAAAATGTCACTACCAGGTGAAATGATCTGTGACTCCAGAGACAGGAAAATGATTTAGCCAACCTATGAGTAAATTCATGCAGCGCGACTGGGAAAGCCCACAAATCACCGCACGCAGCCGACTGGCAAGCCATACCCCTATGAGCAGCTGGCGCAGTGAGCCACAAGCTCTGACAGACACTGGGAGTGATTCGGTATTAAGTCTGGATGGCCAGTGGGCTTTTGCACTGTATGACTCTCCGGAACAGGTGCCTGAAACATTTTCAAGGGAGGGTGCTGACCCGACACAGACCATTACCGTTCCCGGTAACTGGCAGCTACAGGGCTTTGATAAGCCCATCTATACCAACGTCAAGTACCCGTTCCCCTGCAACCCACCCCGGGTGCCTGTGGCGAACCCGACTGGCTGCTACTCCACCACGTTCACCCTGCCTGCGCAGTGGCAGGAAGATAGCCAGACCCGGGTGATCTTTGATGGCGTAAACAGTGCCTTCTATCTCTGGTGCAACGGCAAGTCCGTGGGCTATTCACAGGACAGCCGACTGGCCGCCGAGTTTGACCTGACCCCATACCTTCGGGCCGGAGAGAACCGGTTATGCGCAATGGTTATCCGCTGGTCCGATGGCAGCTACCTGGAAGATCAGGATATGTGGTGGCTAAGCGGCATTTATCGTTCAGTCCGCTTGCTCAATAAGCCACACCAGCGTCTGGTGGATATTCGCGTCACACCTGATCTCGATGACCGCTACGAACACGGCAAACTCACCATTGTTGCCGACACCAGGAATGCCGATGATCTGGCCATTCGGGCAACGTTGTATTTGGCTAAAGACGCCATTGCCACCACCACATCCGCCATTGGTACCGCACCGATGGATGAAAAGGGGGGTTATAACGATCGCACATGCCTGCAGCTGGATATCAACAATCCGCAAAAGTGGAGCGCAGAGGCACCCAACCTTTATCGCGTTGTGGTCACGCTGACGGATCCGCAGTCAAACAGCGATATTGAAAGCGAAGCCTACGACGTTGGATTCCGTAAGGTAGAAATCAAAGACGGCCTGCTGCAATTAAACGGTCAGCCATTAATGATTCGTGGTGTGAACAAGCACGAGCACAACCCGGCGACCGGTCATTTTGAAACCGTAGACGATGTTCGTGAACACCTGATACTGATGAAGCAGCATAATTTCAATGCTGTTCGCTGTTCTCACTACCCGCACCAACCGGCATTCTATCAACTGTGTGACCGCCTTGGTCTCTATGTGGTTGACGAAGCCAATATTGAAACCCACGGCATGACTCCCATGCGCAAACTGGCCGACGACCCGATGTGGGCCAATGCGTTCCTGGAGCGGATGATGCGCATGGTGGCGCGGGACTTTAACCACCCATCCATCATCATCTGGTCACTGGGTAATGAATCAGGCTACGGTGCAGCCCATGATGCCATGTACCAATGGACCAAACGCACCGACCCGTCTCGCCCGATACAGTATGAAGGTGGTTGTTCCGATACCCCCGCAACAGACATCATCTGCCCAATGTATGGCCGTACTGATCAGGATCAGCCACAGCAGTTCCTGGGCAAAAACAAATGGGCGCTGACCAAATGGATCGGCATGCCCAACGAAACCCGACCAATCATTCTGTGTGAATATGCCCATGCCATGGGCAATAGTCTGGGCGGTTTTGCCGAGTATTGGGATGCGTTCAGAAAGCACCCCCGCCTGCAAGGCGGTTTCATCTGGGACTGGGTGGATCAGGGACTGGACAAGTTCGACGACAATGGCCAGCACTTCTGGGCATACGGCGGTGATTTTGGTGACCAGATCAACGATCGCCAGTTTTGCATCAATGGGCTGGTATTCCCGGATAAAACACCGCACCCGGCACTGTTTGAAGCCAAAAGAGCACAGCAGCCGTTTACTTTCGAATTAGTGGCAACCCAACCGCTCACCGTGAAAGTCACCAGCGAAGCCTGCTTCTGCGCCACCGACAACCATCAACTGGTGTGGCAGCTGATGGCGGGCGAAGAGGCCCTGCTTGCTGGTGAAGTCACGCTGAATATTGCGCCCCGCTCCTCAGAACTGCTGGTACTGTCTGAGCAGCCACTGACCATCAGCGGCAAACTGCCACGACTGGATCTCTCTATTATCCAGCCTGAGGCAACCGACTGGTCCGAAGTCGGCCACGAAGTCGCACGCCAACAGTTTATGTTGACGGGATCGCTGGCCAATCAAGCGGTTACTCCTCGCTTGCCGACATCTGCGGTCATCAATGAAGCCGAATGCAACTTTACCGTCAATGCGGCAGGAAACACCTGGACCATTGATCGTAACAATGGCCAGCTGGTGAGCTGGGTAAAAGACGGCAAAGAACAACTGCTTACCCCGTTGGCAGACAATTTCTACCGCGCACCGCTGGATAACGATATTGGTGTCAGTGAAGTTGACCGTCCGGACCCTAATGCCTGGATGCCACGCTGGGAGCGGGCCGGATTAAACAACCTGCAACACCGCTGCCTGCTGGTAGAATGTGATGCTGAGAAAGGGCTGATTCTGTCTCACCATGGCTATTTCCACCCGGAACAACCGGAAAAAGAGATTCTGCGCAGCGTATGGACCTACCAGTTTGCCGCCAGCGGCAGTGCCCGTATCGATATTGAGGTCACTGTTGATGGTGATATGCCGCCTATGCCCCGCATCGGTGCCTGCCTGAGACTGAAGGAACAACCGGCACAGGTGAACTGGTTTGGCCGTGGGCCCCACGAAAATTATCCGGACCGTAAGTTAAGCGCAGATATCGGACACTGGGAACAGTCCCTCAAGGCCATGCACACGCCTTACATTTTCCCAAGCGACAATGGTCTGCGGTGCGATACCCAGGCGCTTATGCTGGGCGATATCCGGGTAACAGGACAGTTCCATTTCAGTGTCACCCCATACGGTCAGGCACAATTGGCCAGGGCAACGCATACCCACGAGCTTCAGGAAGAAGAAGGCATTTTTGTCTATCTGGATGGCTTCCACATGGGTATCGGTGGCGATGATTCCTGGACGCCGAGCGTTCGGCCTGAATACCTGTTGACTCAACCGATGTACCAGTGGTCGTTCGAACTGTCGTGATCACATATTCATAACCCTGAATCCACAGTGATACAGGGTTATTACCAGCAAGCTTTGAAATACCCTGAGACGGTTAACGGTTCAGAATTAACCGGCTGCCGGGATTCACTACATTTTATTGCTGTTTCTAAACAGGGGAGGTTAACTCTTCATTAAATGGAGGGTTAATTCAGATGCAATTCTCAATTGGCGAAAATGACAATGAATGCTCATGCAGATAGTCAGCATATAACGCTGAAAACCAAAGCATCTTATGGCCTGGGTGCCCTGGGAAAAGATTTTGCCTGTTCTATTATCTATATCTTTTTAATGTTCTATTACACCGATGTCGTTGGCCTCTCTGCCGCCTTCGTCGGTTCCCTGTTCTTCGTTGCCCGTTTTATTGATGCATTTACTGATCCTTTGATGGGCATGATCGTTGATAATACCCGCTCCCGGTTCGGTAAATTCCGCCCATGGATTCTCATCGGTACGCTGATTAACTCGGTGGTGTTATTGATGGTATTCAACACCCATCAATTTGAAGGCACCTTTGTTTATTTTTATGCAGCGGTAACCTATATCCTATGGGGAGTCACCTACACCATTATGGATATTCCTTACTGGTCGATGATTCCGTCGCTTTCCAGCAAACGGGAAGAGCGTGAGCACCTGGTGGTCTGGCCACGTATTTTTGCCAGCATCGCCTGGACGGTCATGGGAACCTATGGTCTTTATGTGGTTGGTGTATTTGGCGGCGAGAATAAAGGTCAGGGCTTTTTCTACCTGAGCATCGCCATTGTTATTTCATTTATCGCCAGTGCGCTGATCACCTTTTTCCAGGTCAAGGAAAAAGTCGTGGATCAAAAAGTGTCCGGTGAGAAATTCAATATTGCCGATGTCAAAAAGATCATTGGTGATAATGATCAGCTGAAGTCACTGATCGGCTTTGTACTGTCCTTTAATATTGCCATTCAGTTAGTGGGTGGCTTTGCCATCTATTACTTCACCTACGCCATTGGTAAACCGGAACTGTTCCCAATGTTCTCACTGGTGGCCGGGGTTGCCGAATTCTCAGGCATCTTCCTGTTCCCCTGGATTGCTAAAGTAGTCAATCGTCGTTTGATGTGGCCCCTGGCCTGCGGCTTTCCGATTCTGTGCAGCTCCGTACTCTACTTTTCCAGCGTGATTGCCCCGGAAAGTGCCATTCTGGTGGGTCTGGCCGGTGCTGCCCTGAAATTTGGCAACGGTCTGTTCAATGGTCTCTCTACGGTTATGCTGGCTGATGTGGTGGACTACGGCGAAGCCAAAACCGGCTTGCGCAGTGAGAGCATTATCTTTTCAGTGCAAACCATGCTGGTGAAATGTGCCGGTGCCATGGCAGGTTTCCTGATCGGTTTTGGTCTGACGTTTATCGGCTATGTGCCCAACGTTGTTCAGACACCGGAAACCATTGTCGGACTGAAAGTGCTGATGATCCTGATTCCCGCAGTACTGATTGCCCTGAGCGCCATTATCTACAAAAAGACGTATCGTCTGGATGCCCGCTTTAGCAAGGATGAAAGTGCTGTAGCTGCTATTGTCTGAAGACCGGTAGTTAACAAATAACCTGTTTTTTGCCCCCCTTATGTGGGGGTATTTTTGTTGAATAGTCAGAACCATTTCTTACGAGCACATTCTCAAGAGCACTTTTTCAAGAGTACAAAGTGATGAGCAAACCATTAATTCACCTTTTCACAGACACCACCAGCCTGGTGATCAAGGCAGGCACATCCCTTCCGGTGATGCTTTACTGGGGCAAGCGCCTGCCCGATGGCATTGATCTGGAAGGCTTCTTTACCGCTAACCACCACCCGGTACCCCAGGCCCGAATTGATACCGACACCCTGGTCTCTCTCTGCCCGGAACACGCCCGGGGACTGTTCACGTCGCCAGGTCTTGAAGGCAGCCGTCAGGGTGACAGCTGGTCACCGGAATTCACCCTGGAAGAGACGACACTGATTAATAATCAGGTGTTGTTTTCCAGCAGGGATACCCGTGCCGGCTTAAAACTGGTGATCCGCATGGGCCTGAATACCGCCTCACATGTGCTGGAAACATCGCTGGAACTCACCAATGAAGGGGACACACCTTACCAGCTGAATAAACTGTCCAATACCCTGCTACTGCCCACCCACGCCAGGGAAATCATGTACTTTCATGGTCGCTGGACCCACGAGTTTCAAACTGAACGCAAACTGCTGGATCGCAGCGGTTTTATCCTGGAAAACCGTCGGGGCAGAACTTCTCACGAGCACTTCCCGGGCATGATGATTGGCCAGCCCAACTTCTGCGAAACCGCCGGTAAAGTCTATGGCTTTCACCTGGGATGGAGTGGTAACCACCGCTTTCATGCCGAAGCGATGAGTGATGGACGCCGCTACCTGCAGGCCGGTGAACTGTTGATGCCGGGAGAAGTCGAGCTGGCACCCGGTGCAAGCTATACGACACCCACCCTATACAGCACCTACAGCAACAAAGGTCTGAACGGCATCAGCCAGAATTTCCACTGCCACGTTCGCACTGAAATCATCCGCTTCCCCGAGCCGGAAAAAGTTCGTCCTGTCCATCTGAATACCTGGGAAGGTATCTACTTCGACCACAACCCGGACTACATTCTGAAAATGGTGCGCTCAGCGGCAGAAATCGGCGTGGAGCGTTTTATTATTGATGACGGCTGGTTCCGCGGCCGTAGTGATGACAAAGCCGCGCTGGGTGACTGGTACCTTGACCAACTAAAATACCCTCAGGGTCTGCAGCCCATTATCGATTGTGTGAAAGAGCACAATATGGAGTTTGGCCTCTGGTTTGAACCGGAGATGATCAGCCCTAACTCTGACCTCTATCGGGGCCATCCGGATTGGATGCTCTGTACTGAAGGGTACGATCAGGTCACCATCCGTAACCAGTACGTACTGAATCTGCAAATTCCGGAAGCCTTCGACTACGTTCTGGAACGTCTCGACAGCATGCTCAGTGACTATGATATCCGCTACATCAAATGGGATATGAACCGAGAACTGGTACAACCGACACACCATAATCGTGCTGCCTTCCACGGCCACGTTCAGGCTTATTACCGACTGGTGGATGAAGTGCGCAGACGACACCCGCTGGTGGAAATTGAAACCTGTTCCGGTGGCGGCGGCCGGGTTGACTTTGAAGTACTGAAGCGCACCCACCGCTTCTGGGCATCGGACTGTAATGATGCCCTGGAAAGACAAACCATTCAGAAGGGTGCCAGCTACTTCTTCCCGCTGGAAATTACCGGAGCCCATATCGGGGCAACGCTTTGCCACACCACGGGTCGCCAGCATAACCATGACTTCCGGGGTATTACCGCCCTGTTTGGTCATATGGGGGTAGAGCTGGACCCGGCCAGTGCTTCAGAGGAAGAGAAGCGCTCCTTTGCCAAATACATTGCCCTTCACAAGTCCTTAAGACACCTGTTGCATACCGGTGATCATTTCCGCTGTGACACCGCCCATAAAGCGTCACAGGGCTGGGGGGTTGTTAGCACCGATAAACAGGAAGCCGTGGTGATGTTCGCCCAGCTGGATATGCCTGAGTATGCCATGTCAGCCACTCTGCAAATTCCCGGCCTGAATCCGGAAAAAGACTATAAGGTTCAGGTATTGGAAAAAAGCTCTTCCGATATTTACATGAAACAGTGTCCGCCCTGGATGACCGAGCCTGCCATTATGAGCGCTGCCCTGCTTGAACAGGTTGGTCTGATGATGCCGGTGATGCAGCCGGAAAGTGCACTGCTGATTAAGATTACGCAGGTTTGAATTTAATACGATAACTGTTTTGTAACACCCCCGGGTTTTCAGATTTTGTCTGGAAACCCGATGTTTTCAGAATCATAAAGTTTGTCACCGAATACCCATTCATCACGGCAACCGGATAGATTGCTTAAATCTAATACCCAAAAAACAGCCTGGGTTTCTGGAAAAACGGCAACGCTGGCAAAAGCACAACTCTGGCAAAAGCACAATGATCTCTCTATTATCCGTACTCAATTAAAAAGCATGGATAAAACTAAAAGTCAGCTTATGCCAATTCTTTCATTTCTTCTCGGAGTGCTCCTGACATGGTTGTTTATGTCAGGCCTGATGGCTCAGGGTCTGGCACTGTTGATACGTATCTGGTGGCCATCGTCAAGCCGCGAGCGCGAGTTGAAGGTTGATCAGTGGCTGTTGAATAACCCGGTACAGCCCTCCTCCGGCTGGCGCTTGCTGGGTTACTGGAGAGACACGTCACAATACCGGCAGGCCTGCTCGGAAATGGCGGGGTTACTGGCCGACAAAGCCTGTCTTTCCAGTCAGGATAAAGTCCTTGATGTCGCTTTCACCAGCCATGATCAGTTGCTGGTCTGGCTGGATTATTACCAGGTTCAGCACCTGACGGCAATCGCCAGTGATGAGCAACAGATGGTTCGGGCACTGGAGCATTGCGGACATTTCAGTACGCTTAAACTGGTGCGGGGGGGGGGGGGTGACAAGTCGCTGGCAGAACGGCCAGAAAATAGCTGCGACAAGTTAATCGGCCTGGACTGCGTTTACCATCTGGAGTCCCGCTCTCATTTTTTCAGTCATGCCAGGAAAGCGCTAAGGCCGGGAGGCACTCTGGCGTTTACCGATATGGTGCTGTCCCGGCCATTTCAGGACCGTCGGGAGCAACGCCTGGTAAACAAGCTTGGTCGTATATCAGGACTCCTGGTTGAAGATATGCCGGTCAAAGAGACCTACGAAAACCTGCTTCACCAGCATGGGTTTGATCAGGTTGAGATTCTGGATATTACCGATGATGTTCTTTCCGGTTTCTGTTTCTGGTTTGGTCAGCACTACCAGAGCCTTTCAGCATTTACTCGTTCGAAGATGTGGATCAGGCTGCGACTGCAGGTCTGGTTTATTCGCTGGATGCTTCACCGGGAGCAACTGCGCTATCTGATGATTATTACCCGCTGACAGGCTCACATAGTTTATCCACAGCTTTTGTGGATAAACTTGTGACAACATTCGGGATAGTTCACAAACGCCTTTCAATTCAGGCCGTTCGGACAGATTGATCAAAAAACAATCAGACCGACTTACTGGCATCCGTTCAAGTCTGTTTATTCACGGACAATAAACGAATCTTCTTAATAATGACCCGATCCCGTGTCATGACAAAATCACTGCTCTGGGTATACAGCTTGATTTCTGCATCCACTGCTTCACGAAGTTTCACCCGGCCTGCCGCCTGCCCCTGAAGGTTAATCCGGGTAGCACCGGGCTTAATCTTCTCAAGGTAGCGTTCCATGGACGTAAAAAACCGCAATGCAACCGGAATAATATGTGCAGGCAGCAGGTTTGCCTCTGCCATCTCTTTGTGAATACCAATCTTAAGGGGCCTTGGATCCGAAACATTGAAGGCACTGGGCCAGATAACTCGAACCAGACGCAGCGCCTCAGAGTTCATAACGTCACTTTCAGGCCGGTTATGCAGCCTATCAAGAATTTTCCTGGCCTCTTCCGGAAGTGCTTGATTCATAGGGGAACCGGAAACATCCTGTTCAGAGGCCAACTGCTGTTCCTGTTTCTGGATACCCTGGTCAGAAATATTACTGTCTTCTGCTGTCATCGACTGCCTTGCCCAAATAACACTCGGCATCCCGGGGAAATAATAAGCAGTGCCACCACTCTCCTGAGACGCCCTTGAAAACCAACACCAAACCAGCCTGAGCCAGCGGGAGCACTATAATGACGGATTCAGCCCCGCCATAAAAGTGTAATTTATCAACAAACCGTACCAATCATAAGAAGGGTACTGAAGAATAGGAAATTTTGGGCGATGCCAGGCGAATGTTGAGCAAGTACGTGAATCACAAGGGGCATAATCGGCTCTTCCCGCCTCCTTTGTGGCAGGCAATAAAAAAGGCAGTACTGTAAAGCACTGCCTTTTTTATGGGTCGCCCAAATGAAAACTGAGTTTTACAGAGGACGGATATCTTCAGCCTGCAGACCTTTCTGGCCCTGAGTAACACGAAACTCAACGCGCTGACCTTCAGTCAGGGTTTTAAAGCCTTCGGTAGCAATCTGACGGAAGTGGGCAAACACGTCAGGTCCACCGTTTTCCTGGCTGATAAAACCGAAACCTTTCTCGTCATTAAACCACTTAACGGTTCCTGTAGAGGTAGACATACTCATATCCTGATATTCAAATACTATAGGGTGACTTTGCTGGCAAAGCCGTTTAGCTAGAAGTTTTATTTTTGTTTATGAAGGATATGCAGAGAGACTACGCTCGGAACATCAAATCTTTTCATAAAAAAACTAATATCACTTTTAACGGTCCCTATCATACAGACTCTCGTCAGAAAACTCATCAGTGATTACCTTATCTTGAAATAATTCATGCCTCCATGACCCCGACAGCAGTGAGTAGTCGTAGCGTACACCTAAGGAATTTCAGGTACAGAATGGAACTTTACAGCACATCAGTTATCCGAGGTCGTCAATGTCATAGTGTTATTGGCTGCTTTGGAGAGGGCAAACAGGGCATTTCAAGGCATGTTTTTTTACACCAGCCGCATCGATTTTTCATCGAATCAGCGACCAATGCTGAAATGGGGAACTTTTATAAGAATCAGTGGTCTTTGGCTGTAATTCAACAGTTCAATAATTCTAATGGACACATTCAAACTGAACCTTGATCCTGATCTTTTTTATGCCAATTTACAGGGTTTTCCAGATAATTTTTTAACACTAAACGACACTTTTAGCTCATCGCCATGCATGGCTGGTTATTCTGTAGACATACATGATTCTTCCCTTGACGAATATTTCAATCAGGAAGTCACAAATCAGGAGCCACCTTCTCCACGATCACTGAATGACTTTTCAATTTCTCATTTACCATTTGCTGAAAATGCATCAACTCATTTTTCTCTGCCATCAACCCTTCTGGTTGCTGTAGTTGGCCCATTGAATAAAAATACACAACAGCCGGGGCATACCGTAACTTCTGGATTTACAGTCACTGAATCTTCCTGTTCTGGTGACCCTCAGCCACCTGCGCCTGAGGTGGCAAGTGCTTCTGAAAAACGCAAGACGAACAAAGCCAAAAACCAGGCCAAATACGTCGCATCCGAAAAAGGCAAGGCGAGCAGAGCCAGATACTTCAGATCCGAAAAAGGCAAGGCGTCCAAAGCCAGATACGCTTCATCCGATAAAGGCCTGGCGAACAAAGCCAAGTACAACTTATCCGATAAAGCCAAGGCTTACAGAGCCATCAGAAACGCCAGATCAAACGCCTATAAATCTGCCATAAGAAAAGGCTTTAGCGAAAAATTGGCCAGGGAGAAAGGAGAGTTGGCAGCTAATGCAAAAAGAGCAGAATTATCATCAGTGCTGCCTCTTGCCACTGTTAATTCGACTGACTGAAGGAATATTTGTACCGAATTCACCTTCTCAACATCAACTGTCCAGACAGGGTTTTATTCTGAAAGCAACCGCATCAACCTACTCCCGCCCAAAGCCTGCTGGCCGTGTTGCCCAAGCAGCTGGTTCAAGGGGGATTCCTGATCGCTCAAGAAGTACATTTAACGGTAAAAGAGTATCAAACCATCCGTCTTATAGAGGTAGAGCCCCCACCCAGGATGTCGGCAAAAGTGTTGAGGACGCCTTTTGGAATAAAAACCCATTAAAGGGACGTCAAATCTCCTCGGCCGCGGTGCTTGGCACCTATAGAAATGATAAAACGTCTCTCAGAGGTGGCTTCTTCCTGCAAAAGCTCTGCTTACAGAACATTCTACACGGCAATAGAAAAGTGTCCCCGGACCAGGTCATTCAGGAATTCAACCGGAAACCAGATGGTGACAAAAAGTGCAAAATAGCGATAGTTCGCTTCAAAGCGGAATGTTGCCTGAAGGGCCTGCTGTTAAATGGACGACAGGTCTCACCAGATGCGGTGATTAATGGTTTTAAGGCAGTCAGGGCAACACTGGAGCTGGCGCGCTTTAAGGCAGAATGTTGCCTCAGGGGATTGCTGTTGAATGACCAGCTGGTCACAACGGACGCTGTGGTTGAGCATTTCCCGGATAGTCCGGAGGGCAAGTTGGGGTTAGCCCGGTTTAAGGAACAATGCTGCCTGATGGGTCGGCTATTGAATGGCCGACAGGTCACACCGGATATGGTAGTTAAGGGTTATCAGGCCAACAAAGCAACACTTGAGCTGGGGCGCTTTATTGAACAATGCTGCATCAGAGGGCTGCCACTCAATGGCCAGCGGGTCACACCAGCTACGGTGGTCAGGGAATATCAGTCAGCCGGAGCCTACCTGGAGCTGGCACGCTTCAAAGCGAATTGTTGCCTTAAGGGCTTGCCGTTGAGTGGCCAGCAGATCTCACCGGATACAGTAGTTAAGGATTGTCAGGTAGCCAATGCAACATTGTCGCTGGCACGCTTTAAGGAAGAATGTTGCCTGAGAGGCCTGGCGTTGAATGGCCAGAAGGTCACACCGGAGGAGGTGATTGAGGATTTTCAGAAAGCCGGAACCACACTGGAGCAGTCCCGTTTCAAAGCGGAATGTTGCCTGAGGGGCCTGTTATTGAACGGCCAGCAGATAACAACGGATGAGGTGGTTAAGGATTATCAGACATCCGGTGCAACTCTGGAACTCGCCCGTTTCAAAGCGGAATGCTGCCTGAAGGGCCTGGAATTAAACGGCCAGCAAGTTGCACCGGATGCGGTGATCACGGTTTTCCCGGACAGTCTCGAAGGCAAATTGGGCAGAGCACTCTTCATGGTACAATGTTGCCTGAGAGGACTGCTGGTGAATGGCCAGCAGGTCAGACCGGATTTGGTGGTTAAGGATTTCCCGGATAGTCCGGAAGGCAAACTTGGAATAGCGCGCTTTCAGGAAGAATGTTGCCTGAGAGGCCTGGCGTTAAATGGCCAGAAGGCGACACCGGATGCAGTGGTTAAGGCTTTCCCGGATACGACAGAAGGCAGGCTCGGAATAGCGCGCTTTATGCAGGAATGCTGCCTGAAGAGACTGGTACTGAATGGCCAGCAGGTGACAGCGGATGCGGTGGTTAAAGCGTTCCCGAATAGTTCAGAAGGCAGGCTGGGAATAGCGCGCTTTAAGCAGGAATGCTGCCTGAGGAAACTGGTACTGAATGGCCAGCTGGTTACCCCGGATGAGGTGTATAAGAATTTTCAGACGGCCAAAGCGACACTTGAGATCGCACGCTTCAAAGAAGAATGTTGCCTGAAGGGGCTGCTATTGAATGGCCAGCAGGTCACACCGGAAGCAGTGGTTAAAGATTATGAACGCGGTGGCTGGTTGCTCGAAAGAGCTATTTTTTATTCTCTACTGGCATTGCATGCCAGAGAGTTGAATGGCAACTATCTGGATAACCAGAAAGTGTTAGAAACGTTTAATGAAGTACCTGGCGATCATTCTTCACGACAGGCGATGTATCTGATTCAAAGGCTGAATCAATCTCAGGAATATGATGAAACCTGCGAAGCTCAGGATATCATTCAAACAGCCTGGCAACTATTAAACAACGTATCGCTCAAAGATGAGCAACATCGGCTGCAATGTATCTTGAAATTCATGGCTATGCAGAATGAATTGACTATCGATCATCAGGAAGTGTCAGCAGAACAAGTGTTGCAATCCATCAAAAAACTGAGGAACTCATTTCAGAATTCACGCGTACATTTCTTCTTCCTGGCACACTGCTATATCACGAGGCAGTCTATTGATGGACTGAAAGTCCACAAGGACCAGGTACTTGGCTGTCTTCAGAGTTTTCCGGAAGGAAGCAAACTGCACCATGATCTAGGCTTCTGGTTTGAACAACACAGCTACGAAGCCCGTTGTGTAAATAACACCGGACATCGACACAGAGATAACCTCCCCGACCTGATTCCCAATATAGAGAACGTCGGCCAAACAACGAAACACCGGGGTGAAACAGGCCATACATTCGCCACTCACGGCATTACCACCAATGGGGCGCAAACTGTGAAGCAATGGTCAACAACTGGCAGACTGGATTTCCCGGAAAATCCGGTTCTGCGGTTAAATGCGCTAACACTGAAAACACTGGAGATTATCCAGGAAATCAATGTTTCTTATAGCAATACCCCCATTCTGATTACCGGTTCTTATGCGCGTTTTTTACAGGACCACTGCTCATTATTTAATGATATTGACATTATCTGCTCAACAGAGGAGCCCGCCAGAATACTCTTTGCAAAGCTAGAGGCACTGAACACCACAGACTCAGGAATTCCCAAAAGCATCACCATCTGGCAACTCCCGGGATGTCCGGAGATTAAACTACCAAAAACCTACAATATTCATCTCAGGGACGCGGATCTGTGTATGAAAGCCATGGGGCTTCAGGTCAGTGTTGACGCCCGATTAACCCATGACAATACAGCACCATTGGCCGTCCACGTTCCCGGTGTTGCGAGGCCGGTACTGTGTTTGTCGTTTGCTGATGAAACAAAGTTACTGAACGATACGCTGGAATACCTCGCTGAAAACCTGGACCCGCTGACCAGGCAACTACAAAGAGGGGCAGTATTTGACCTGCCTCGAACCATTCTTTTTAACGACCCCCAAAATATTGAGGAGCGTATTTATGGCTTGCTTATTCGCTCACTGCTTACCCTGAATAAAGCCGGGCAGTTTATTGATCTGCACTCTGAAGGCAAACCCGGAAAACCTGACTGTCTGCCGGAATATCTCCAAGAACAACGACAACGCCTGCATACGCTTACGGCACATCTTCAAACAAAATTGGCTGGCCATGTTTGCCGTGGTGATTTCGAGCACAGAATTAACAACTGGTTGTCAACCAATCAGTATGTGAGCGATTATGAAATCAAAAAGAAGGATTTTATCAAATCACTGCTTGTGCTGATGCATCCGGCATAAAATCTGGCACAAACAACAGTGACTCCAAAATGCTATCCGTTAATTAGCACTTAATCTTTGGACTTATCTTAATCCTGTAAAATGCAGCCATTTTAAGAATGAGCTTATGCAATACAATATAATCCGTGCAGTCAGTGTATAAGCTGTATTTTTGTCAATGTATCAGCACCAACCCGAGGTAGTTTAATATGAAAGTATTCACTCAAATTCTTGCAAATGGCATATCTATCAAAGGCCATGGCGCTAATAGCGTCAATGATTTTGTAGGTGGACTTGTTCCGGTAAATATTGAAAAAATGCCCTTTTTCCTCACCAGACACTTGATATGAAAAACTGACAATGGCGTGTTCATTTTGCTTCATCTCAAGTAATTTCTGCTCACATGAAAATATCAGATCATCATGTTCTCCTTCAAACAGCTCCAGTTTCAGTGTTTTTTTTCCCAAGTAGATGTCATCAAGTTTGCCATAGACAGTCAGTGTTGATAGTGGTGCTGGTGCAGTAAATTCATCACAAAGAATGGGCTGAAATGTTTTATTCTCCAGGTAATGAAAGACCCTCATAGCAACAAACCCACAATTGGCTTTACATTCTGCCTGGTTAATATTGGCAAGAATATCCATGTTCTGCTCCTCAAACCTATCAGCTTGAGATGCAGTTAGATTACTGCTTTGATTTTGTGCGGATAAACAGTCAGAAATCATACATCAGGTCAGTGAAGCCGGAATGGATCGCTACTCTCATTGTTAGCATTCACTTTCTCAAGCGTTAACCAGCACAGTGATGTTTTATGCCATTGACCCGCCTCCCAATGCCCTTTGTATTATGCCTCTGCGCTCTATAAAAGACAGTTCATTGTGGTAGCGGTGTAAATGAAGTTTGAGGCCTTTGAGACTGGCTGATTTACGTTGACACAAACTACACTGGTAGGGATGCTTTTCTGCTGACAGCTCCACCTGCCGAATGGGGGCATGTTCGGCTCAGTTAGCCTCACCTCTGGCTTGACAATATATTGCATAGTGATCCGCCCATGGTTTTTCAAGTGGCGCTGTCTCAAGAAATAACTGGCCTGTTATTGCATAAACATACATGCTTTTCATTCTGCCCTGTCCATAGGGTTGAATTTGCGGCTCTAGAACAACTCCCCGGAATGCCGGGTATAGATCCTGAGTTGTCTGATATTGTTGGTAGTGCATTGGGTTTGGTTGCATCATTTGTTACCTTGCCAGATATACACTGATGTTTATTTACCTGTCGGTGAGGCCTGCTCCTTGGTTGAACAGCTATTGAGTAAACCTTTCCCCTGATTGAACAGCAATCCCCTGCATGATAGCTTGATATTTTTTCCAAATATTATTTTTTTCCGCTATTTGAGACCTGACCTCTATCTCTAACCTGTTTTTTTCCGTTATTAGAAATCTGTTTTCTAACTCCAACCTGTTCTTTAACGCTACAATAGCCCTGTTCTCTAACTCAAGCTTGTTTTTTCCCATTATTAGAGATTTCTTCTCTAACTCCAGCCTTTTTTTTTCAGACTTCAACATTTTCACTTCATTGGCAACAGCTTGTTTATTAGCCATTACCTCTTTTCTATATCCTGCTTGATGACGCCTGTTTTTTTCCGCTCTTCTAATATATCTCACGAAACTTTTAAATTCCTTGCTATTTTCTTTCTTGAGAAGCAGGTTAAGCTCTTTAGTTGATGTCTCAGCAAGTTCCTGACGAGTATACTCTCTATTACCTATAAAAATTTTCTGAGCTGTTTTTTTCAGTGAGTTTTGATCAGTTAAGCCAGATTCTGTCATTTTGCAGCTTTTGTCTCTGAGATCTGCAGCGACAGGATTATCACACTCTGCTTGACGTTTGACTCCCCTGGCTAAGGCCTCTTCTTCAATGCTTACCTTTCTGCAAAACGATTTTGAAGCCAGCGTTGCTTGCCTCGAAACAGTCTTAGTCGTCTTGAGAGACAGATCGCCAGTATGTGGGCCTACCCCAGTCGCATTGACATTGGCTTGATACATTTATTGACCACCTTTTACGACTTTCTCTATGACTGTATTTGAGTTTTAATTAACGACCCCTGATGTATGCACACAAAAAGCCGCACTTAAGCCACACGACAACCATTGTGCAGCACTCTCGATTTTCTGAGCCAATCCTGGGAGTGTTCCGCTACCTGTAAGCCTGTTTGTTAAATAGCGCCAGAATGCAAGCCCATATTGTCGGAAGGTTTTCTTGAGGCTAGCTTGAATTTTATATCTGTCCAGTACCCAGATCGGGTAGAGATTCAAGCAAAGAGCGAAGGTTCTGGAGCCACATGATATCGTCTAAGGTTTGCACCACTCGGTTTTCAAACAGAATATCCATCATCTGTTGTTCATTTTCGGTGAGGTGTAATGGATCAAAGGGTCTTTCCGGATTATTGAATGGAAGATCAAAAACACTTAGCTCCCCACAGTTGCCCTGATGCACTCTGAACTCGATAACGCAATAACTTGCTTCCTTAATTGCTGTTAATTCATAGAGGAAATAATATTTGTCATTGCGCTTGGGCAGAACAAAATCTCGCAAGTAACCAGCTGCCTTGCCCGGATCAGGCAATATCAGTTTTTCATTATCTCTGGTGACAATATAAGGAGTTGATAAAAAAGGGCTATACACGTGGTGTTTACCGTGCTGTTGCCTTATTTTGAGGACTTTGAACAGTTCCCGGACTTCGTGAAACAGCCATTGCTCCAACTTTTCATAGGCGGTACGTTTTTCAGGAAATTCTTTCCAGCCACCGTAGTCCAGAAATATCAGTATTATGACCTTGTACAGATCGTTGTCCCGATCTCTATTAATGCTTGTTACCAGCTCTTTAACGGTCTCATCTGATAGCAGTTGCAACACCTCCTGAAGCTGGCCAGCTCTGATGCACAAAGGCACATGGCGGATAACTCTTTGACCACCACGCGTTCTGGTCGTAAAACCATAGTTAATTATTTTCAGACAGTTGTACGACCAGTGCATTAAGACAGGCAATGTATTTTCATGTTCAGTTTTTATACCGAACTCCCTCAACAGAGCAGTAGCGATCTCTTTTGCTTCACACCAACCGGCTGCATCAAGCAGTGAATAGAGTTCTGTTTGCTGGGGTATATTCGCAAGTTGTCTGATATTTTTGAATTCTACAAAAAAGCTGGTCTGTTTGTAATAGTCCCAGCCGGCCTCCCGATCCGGTATCTTTATTAATGTCAGAGGTCCTTTGCCGGTCGAGGTGCTGACCTCCGCTTGATTCAGCAGCCCATAGTTAATACCCTGGTCATGTCTGAGGGAGGTCGGCTCATGGACTGCCGCTAATTGCAAAAGAGCACAGGTACGCTCGTCAAACCCATCAAGGCTTGCCAACCATCGATTGTATTGTTGGATCAGTTCTTCCAGCGCCATCCCGGTCTCTGAGGGGATGGTTGCCAGCATCTCAAACAGCTTCTCTACCAGCTCACATAAACGCAATTTGACCAGCGTCTCCGATGGCAGCGGTGCCAGCACCGTCTCCAGTATTGCCAGTATTTGCTCCCCACCCGTTTGATCAATGGTCAGACTCATTAATGGGTAGCCAAAGTGACATCCCTGGGTTTCCGCCAGTACTGTGCCTTTTCTGAGGGCGATGCCAGGAGCTGTGACTGTGACGTTGTTGGACTCATACTCCATACCAATGAGCCTGGTATTGTTGACTACCGGAGGAAGGCCCAGTATTTGGCTGATATCCCGGTTGAAATACCGACGCTGAACGGCATGGTCATCCTCAAGAGGTCTGCTACTGTCGGCGGCTGGAAAATTCGTCGAAATTGTCGTTGGTAACATAGGTAATGATGGTGGTAGCTCTTTTTCTGATTCAGTGCGTATTGCCCCCCCGGATAACAAAAAACAGAAATAAAAAATATAATTTATATTTTTTTTCGATTAGACAGCAGGGGCGATGAAAAGTTCATTTAGTCAAATGTATGGAAACGAAACCTCTGACTATCAGTGCAAGACGGCTCACAGCATGTGGATACTGCCGTTTTTTCCAAAAATCAGGCGGTCTGAGAGCATGTTGCCGCTGTGGATGTCCCGGTTTTGCATTGCATCACACACTCGCCCGCAGATGGAACTTTTTCACAAACTCAGGTTCTATTAAGGCTTGGAAGAGAAGGAAATATAAGAACTATCTTATGCCATTCGATGCTCCAAGTAATCAAACAGGGTTATCGCCCAGAATTCCAGGGCAATTAGCAGCATCAACACCTGACCAACAGCTACAACCTGGCTACTTCAACTGCTTGCCAGTTGAGGTTATTCAACATATCGCAAATAAACTGACACTGCCCGACGCACTCCGGCTCAAGCAGACCTGCCATAATGCCAACAATTCTATTGATCAAAAGATTATCGAAGATTTAAGGCATCGAATTCAATTCAAAAATATGAAAACAGTAGTACATTCGAGCAAATATGAGAGTTTAAAATCAATCTACAATTCAGGAAAATTTGATCATTTTTTTAAACGATATGTATACGACCAACACTCAGAGCTTGTTAAAGATCCAGAACGGGTAGATATTAAATGTTTCCTGGCAATTATGGAGCTGGGTAACGCAACCACTAAATACAAAGATGAAAAATATACAATGTATACAGGACTATTTGAAAATGGGCATGCTTTTCTTATTGCACCTCGTCACTCCTCCAGTATTGAAGAAGATACAAATACTAATAACCCCAACAAAGTTTTATTTAATGGAAATACATACAGTGTAAACATTGAAGCTATTTACTCGGGTAGAAGTTTTCAGGAAGTAAAGAAACTAATAAACATAGTTCATAGTAACACTCCGCTATCAAAACACATCTCTCATATTCTTGAGCACGAGTATAAGTAGTTCTTCTTAAGGTAGACATTAAGCCCCACCCACCGCACAAAGGCCTAATCTTGTACGCCTTGAACAACCATCCCGCGCAGGGTGTTCTCGTTTCGCATTATCTCCCCAGAAGTCCAGCAGCTTCTTAATGCATGAGACTGAAGTGGTTATAGTTTTCCGGACACACAGACTCGGGTAATATCAAAGCCCCTCAAGGTGTGTCCAGATGTCAGAAAAGAAAGTCAAAACCTATACGGCAGAGTTCAAGGAATCTGCTGTGAAACTGGCTGTAGAATCCAATCAGCCAGTAACTGATACCGCTAGAGATCTTGGTGTTAACGCTAACACCTTGCATACCTGGATTGGTAAGTATCATCGCCCTAAGGCATCTGGTAAGGCCGAAAAGCAGGATGAGCATTTATACGATGAACTGAAACGTTTGCGTAAAGAGAATGCCCGACTGAAAGAGGAGCATGCCATTTTAAAAAAGGCGGCAGCCTTCTTTGCGCGAGAAAGTCTCTGAGATTCGAGTTTATCAAGGATCATCAGGAAAGCTTCAGCATAAGAGCCATGTGCCGGGTTATGTCGGTATCCTGCACAGGCTATTA
>NZ_JAGHQW010000140.1 GCF_017744115.1 Salinisphaera sp. G21_0
CGTGCAAGGGCTCGTCCAACCCCCGTTGCAGCGAATGCTGCACATCACCTCTTTTATGCTCTGCCTAAATTCGCCAGAATCTGGTAGATTGTAGCGGTGCAGAATTCGCTGAACTAATCGTTATGCGTTCTGTTCTATATACCTATAGTGTTGGAAATTTGATTTTCATCAACGAAATATAAATTTGTTAATGAAATAATTTGCGTAGTTAAATTGACTTGAAAATCAATAGAGATTATCAAGAATTAAATATAGTTAGTAGGATTTATGAACTATACATTTTCCAAAATTACAACATCATTTTTTTGTTTTGCATTTATGTTAATTGGTGCTTTTTTGGTGATTGCATCACTTCTAGCATTAACGATGCCATATCCAATATTTTTCCCTTTAATTATATTTTTGATTGGTTTTTTTTTGCTCTACACATCATGGAAAACTTATAAAAAAGCATTCAAATTAATCTCAGATCTTCAGGAAAAGAATTACCAATGGTATAAAAAAACATATCCAGACAATGTAAATGGTAATCATATAAATTGTTTTGTTTGTGGTAATGACCGCGTTAGTACAAAAGCATTAAAGAATCGTACGTTTCATAGAGAACATTTTTGTATGCAATGTGGAAAAACTCTTTACTATTCTCGAGAGTTCGATTGATTTAACAATAAAGCCTAATCCCATATAAAAGAACACAGTTCAACACCACCAAATCAAAACTAGATATCAAAAACGCATAACAAGAGCATCCAGCGGACGGTGCTAGACGCACCGCCGCTTATGCAGGCGTTAAGTGCCTAAACATCGAGTTCAACTTCACAAATTAAACATAGGAATAATTTTAGCTTCACATGAAAGATCATAAATTGTTAGCTTCCATTGCTGTATTCCGAGAGCTTTATGATTGCAATAAAGATATTTACGATGTAATCACTAATTTTATAAGATCAGCAATTGTCTTAAACTCATGCTGGTCATTAGACACCTCCAAATGTTCCAGGCTACTTAGAGAAACATATGGATTCGATTTACCAGAAGCCGTTGTTAAAACTTGTTTAAAAAATCGGCTTAAAAAAAATGGCGAGCTCGACATAAAAGATGGTCAGTTTGTTGTAACAGAGCACTTTAATAAAACCGATACATTGATAGGACACGACGAGGCTGTTTCTGATTACGATAGAATACTAACAGATCTTATAGAAAATATTCAAAAAATACGACTAAGCGATGAAAGCATAGACATTGAAGAAGTTTCTAAATGCTTTAATGAATATATTATCAACCCTAATTATAAAAACGAGTATTCTAATGAGATAAGTCACTTCATCATATCCAATCAAAAAAATAAAGAATTCAACGAATCTCTTATTAAAATCGAAGAGGGACTAATTTTATATACAGGAATCAGGTTCACTGCTGGGATAAATGAGCTAGGCTCATGGGATAATGACCTAATAATATTCCTAGATACAGAAATATTGTTCAGTGCAGCCGGTTTAAATGGCGAACTCTACCAAAAACTATTCAATGACTTTAATGGTCTTGTCGATGATGCAAATCGCAGCAAACAAAGAAATGGGAAAATACAAGTCTGTTATTTTTCGGAAGCAGAGGATGAAATCAACAGTTTCTTTTATGCTGCAGAACGAGTATTTGAAAGAAATGAAAGCATTGACCCATCAAAAACAGCAATGCATCTTATTCTAAATGGCTGCAAAAGTAGAAGCGATGTTGCAACCAAAAAAGTTGCTTTTTATGACACCCTAAAAAGATTAAAAATATCCAAAAAAGATCATACAAACTATTATCAACATCCTGAATATAACCTAGAAAGCATTGACACCATAAATCTTCTCAAAGATAGATTCAATAACAAAGATGAAGATGAAGAATATTCAAAAATATTAAAGACATTCACCAAGATAAACTACATAAGAAAGGGTGAAAGTTCAGTTGGAATTGACAAAGTAAAAGCAATACTTATATCAGCCAAACGTCTAACATTAAACTCGGCGTTCTCAGAAGTAATTAGGAAAGATTCTAGAGACATCCCTTTTGCAACTTATATTGACTTCATGACCGAAAGACTTTGGTTTAAACTAAACAAAGGGTTTGGTGGAGACCAAGGTATTCCAACGTCATTCAAGGCTGTCACCAAGGCACAACTTGCTCTTTCCTCACAGATAAGTTCGCAAGTAACAAAAGAGTATAAAAAATTACAAAGTCAGCTAGAAAAAGGTCTTATTAGCCGTGATATTGCAATTCAAATAAATACAGAGTTACGAATAAAGCCAAGTAAGCCAGAAGAGCTAAACGATAACACAGTAGATATTGCATTAGAGTTTTTAAGCAGTGATTTGATCGAAAAAACCTTACGCGAAAAATCAATTTTAGAGACAAAGTCAAAGGAGGGCGAAGCCGCAAATGCCCAACTCCTCAAACTTAAGAACAATGAAAAAAATGAAGCAAAAGAAATTCTGCGACCACAAGCGAAATTTAAATATTACTTCACTATTAGTGTAATATATTCAGTCTTTCCTGTAGCTGCAGCTTTAATTGCATATTTCAGTAAAACTGCACAAGATAGTAACTTTGCACTAATTACAGGCTTTTGCACATTATTGGCATTTTTTATTCAACTAATAAGTACAAAAAGGATAAACAAATTCGTCTGCCGCCAAATCTCGAGAAACTATAAGATCAAACTAACCTCCAAATTCAAAGCCATAAATAAAAAATATGCAACCGGCACTTAAATCGGGTAAGGGCTGGTCTTTCTCCAACCCTCCCCACAGCACCCGGCATGCGGGTCCGCACCGGGCGGTTCAACAATGATGGTGAAACCTGATCCATAAGTCTTTCAATGAAACAAGCCCAATTT
>NZ_JAGHQW010000141.1 GCF_017744115.1 Salinisphaera sp. G21_0
CCTGGCTTGGACTGGTAACCAAACAGCAGTCTACCGGTGGCGTACCCACCTTGCCGGGGATCAGTAAACGGGGCGATACCTACCTGCGAACCCTGCTGATACACGGTGGCAGAACCGTTGGCAGGGTGGCCGATAAACACGACGATCGACGTAATAACTGGATTAAAGAGCTTGATCAGCGCAGGGACAAGAATATATCAGCAGTGGCTGTTGCCAATAAAAACGCTGGCATTGCCTGGGCTGTGTTAACCAGGAAAGAGCCGTACAAGGCAGCAGCATGAACATAGGCACTAAAATAGTAAACATTTGTCGTTAGACAAGAAAAGCAAAAGCGGTTAATCAGTGTAAGAAGCCTGCAACGAGTTGCGCGGATAAAGTTCAAATAATGGCATAAAAGGTAAGGCCTGCACTCGCTTGAACCTGACCAGGGCCAGGGCCCGTAGAGGCCGAAGACCTGGAGGTGGGAGTGAGCGGATTCCATCAGGGCCAGAGGCATTGAGACCTCACCCCAAAGGCAGGATTCTTTATTAATAGAGTGGAAGCATTACTCTTTAGTCATGATGGAAAACTTATCCTTGCAATGCGGGGCGGACCATACATGACCCCAAACCTTCCGAGATGCAGTTTAACCAGCAGATCAACCAGCTGAACCAGCGGCAGTTAGATCTAAAGCTGCTGCTGAAATATACGGATTTTGCCGAAATCAACTGGCAGCCCCTGGCCATCCAGATCAACAGTCTGGAACAGGAAAAGCAGCAGCTGGAAACCGGCTCCGACATTCTTCGCACCTTGCGCCAGCGCCTGGAACGTTGCGAAGCGGCGACGGGTGAAAAACGCTACCGGGAAGATGACTCGGAAAAAGAGTTTTATTCCGATGCCGGTGGCAAATCCGGTGGCCAAAAGGAGAAACAGCAGGAACAGGAGCGCCTGCTGCAGGAAACCATAAGCCAGCACAGGGCAGAAGCCATTAGCTAAATGATTACTCTCACCGAACTACAGAAAAAATCCCTGCGCCCCTGGATTTCCGGGACGTTTCTGAGAAGTGTTTTGCAGGGAGAATCCCTGTTCCCGCTGGAAATCACATTTCGCAAACCGTCCGGTAAATTGCTCAGCCAGGAGTTTGTCAAGGTTCGGGACTGGATAGCCCTGTTGCACAACAATAGCAAAGCGGTAAAAGGCAGTGGTTATCGGCTGGATTATCGCAGCATCAACCATCAGCAGCTCGGTACCCAGCGCATCCCCCAGCGCATTGTGTTTGAACACCGGGAAGACTGGCTGGGTTTTATCGCCAAGATCAAAGCCTTTCGCCAGTTTGATGAACTGGCGGGCACAACCAGACGACAGCTACCAGAATTAATGCCCTGGCTGCAGGAAAAGCCGTTAAAAGCCCTGGAGCTGGTTGATAGCTGGCCCCGGTTACTGAAGGTCTGCCGATATTTTCAGTTGAACCCAAAACCGGGACGTTACATCCGACAATTGGATATTCAGGGAGTGGACAGCAAATTTATTGAAAATAACAAGGGTATTCTCTCGGAATTGCTGAGCCTGGCCCTGGAACCGGAGGATTTTGATGGAACCATCGCCGGTCTGGCAGAAAACGGTTTTGAGCGCCGCTTTGGCTTACGGTTTGATGAGCCACTGGTGCGATACCGGTTATTGGATCATCCCGGCCCGGTGACGGATATCACGGTTCCGGTGTCGCAATTCATAGATCCGGGAACCCGCAAGGTGTTTATCACGGAAAACAAGGTCAATGGTCTTGCCTTTCCACCGGTACCGGATGCCATTGTAATCTTTGGGCTGGGCTATGGTATTCAGTCATTGTCTTCCATTAGCTGGCTGAAGGAAAAAGAGATTATCTATTGGGGCGATATTGACACCCATGGTTTTGCCATTCTCTCACGCCTGCGGCAGCAATTCCCGCAAGCCCGCTTCTTGTTGATGGACCAGGCCACCCTGCAAGCGCATCTGGAACTTTGCACGGAAGAAATGGACAGTAAACGTTTTACCGGTGAACTGGCGGGACTTACCCCGGATGAATTGCCATTGTTTGCGGCACTGAAGGATAACACCTACGGGAAAAACCTCCGTCTGGAACAGGAACGTATCGGTTATGGTTGGCTGTTGGATGCCCTTTGACCGGTGATAGCATTAGCAGCGAAAATCTACCGATTCACTCCGCTGTCATCCTGCACAGGACCCATTCCACAGGGAGGTGAATGCCCGGCAAGATAGTTCTCACTGCAAGGTGGGTTTCGTACATCCCTGTATGGAATAACAGCGGAGTAAAGTAACTGGTTTTCTGCAATGGATTCCTTAATGTCTAACCTAAGACGGGAGGCAAAAATCCAGAGTGCGGTCTTTCTTTTTGAACACATTCAAGTTTCATGACGCTGGTTTCCCACCAATTGCATTGAAACCGTGTAACAGGTTTTCCGGATGTTCCGGTTGTGATAGCTGATTAATACGTTTGTCCAGCTCAGTCACTTTGTCAGTCTTTACCTGGCTCATTTCATGGGCTGGTTCCTGCGTAGAAACACTCTGCCTGTTCATTCGTTCTCTGATTCCCTGAATACCCTGGGATACTGAGTTGACCGCGGCGCTTGCCAGCTCTTTACCACGGGTCAGTGGTTTCATCGCCAGCTCCTGACCACGCAACCCCTCCTGGTAACCGGTAATCCATTGATAGGTTGAATAGGCGGCAATCCCCAATCCGCCCGCTGCCAGAAGGGAACCTGAGGTAATTCCCAAGGTA
>NZ_JAGHQW010000142.1 GCF_017744115.1 Salinisphaera sp. G21_0
CCACCATACCTGTTTCCGAAACAGCTTCTTCTGCGACACTGGCCACAGCGATGACACCGTCAACCACCATACCTGTTTCCGAAACGGCTTCTTCTGCGACACTGGCCACAGCGATGACACCGTCAACCACCATACCTGTTTCCGAAACGGCTTCTTCTGCGACACTGGCCACAGCGATGACACCGTCAACTGCCATACCTGTTTCCGAAACAGCTTCTTCTGCGACACTGGCCACAGCGATGACACCGTCAACTGCCATACCTGTTTTCGAAACGGCTTCTTCTGCAACATCGTCCGCAGCGATGACACCGTCAACCACCATACCTGTTTCCGAAACGGCTTCTTCTGCAACATCGTCCGCAGCGATGGCACCGTCAACCACCATACCTGTTTCCGAAACGGCTTCTTCTTCTGCGACACTGTCCGCAGCGATGACACCGTCAACCACCATACCTGTTTCCGAAACGGTTTCTTCTACTGCGACACTGTTCGCAGCAATGACACCGTCAACCACCATACCTGTTTCCGAAACGGCTTCTTCTTCTGCGACACTGGCCACAGCGATGACACCGTCAACCACCATACCTGTTTCCGAAACGGCTTCTTCTGCAACATCGTCCGCAGCGATGACACCGTCAACCACCATACCTGTTTCCGAAACGGCTTCATCTGCAACATCGTCCGCAGCGATGGCACCGTCAACCACCATACCTGTTTCCGAAACGGCTTCTTCTGCAACATCGTCCGCAGCGATGACACCGTCAACCGCCACACCTGCTTCCGACCCGCCTTCTTCTGCGACATTGTCCACAGAGATGGTACCGTCAACCACCATACCTGTTTCCGAAACGGCTTCTTCTGGAACATTGTCCACAGCGATGACACCGTTAACCGCCACACCTGCTTCCGACCCGGCTTCTTCTGCGACATTGTCCACAGAGATGATACCGTCAACCACCATACCTGTTTCCGAAACGGCTTCTTCTGGAACATTGTCCGCAGCGATGACACCGTCAACCGCCACACCTGCTTCAGACCCGGCTTCTTCTGCGACATTGTCCACAGAGATGATACCGTCAACCACCATACCTGTTTCCGAAACGGCTTCTTCTGGAACATTGTCCGCAGCGATGACACCGTCAACCGCCACACCTGCTTCCGACCCGACTTCTTCTGCAACATTGTCCACAGCGATAGCACCGTCAACCGTCACGCCGGCACCGGTCAAGGAAACCGTGATCAGGGTATCAGGGAAAACCATAACCTTGGACGGTCCGCCTTTTGGACCATTTACGACGGCACAGCCAACCGTTACCACGCCACCGTTCTGGGAAACCGTGCCCTCAATACCAGGAACCACCATGACCTCTTCCAGAGCACCTGCTTCTGCGCCAATGACCACGGCAGTAGCGCTGTCGACCGTCACGGTGGCACCGCTGGCATCTTCCCTGAGTGCTGGTGCCATCATCGGTATCGCCGCGGGAGCCGGCCTGGTGCTGGCATGTTTTGGGGGGGCGTGCATTTACCGCTATTGCCAACGCAGGTCAGGCACATACCGGCTTATGGATTGCAATGGGTTGCCAGGGTATCGATCTGTACTACCGCCGTCGTCTGAGCTGGCGTCGTATACCTATGAACTGGAGGCCATGCCAGCGAGTAGGCAACGAAGTCAGAAAACACCTGCCCATGGAAACAGGAGCAAGCACTCGAAGG
The DNA here is from genome assembly GCF_017744115.1 of Salinisphaera sp. G21_0. GTDB lineage: Bacteria > Pseudomonadota > Gammaproteobacteria > Pseudomonadales > Endozoicomonadaceae > Endozoicomonas. Next base: position 1,714 of record NZ_JAGHQW010000142.1, read on the forward strand.
TATAAACTCAACGCATGTGGTTTCATTAACCGCTTGGTAAGCGCTTATTTAAGGACGTCAACCCATCATCTGTCTGCCACGCTAACCCATTAAAAGCCGATCTCGACAAGTAGGGGGAGCCTGCCCCAATGGCACTGACTTAAGCGTAAAAGCTCCGCAAACATGAGGATTGGTAACGGTTGAGAGATTTGAATTTGAACCACAAAGGCACAAAGGGCACAAAGGAAAAGAAAAGCTCTTCTTTGTGCTCTTTGTGTCTTTTGAAATTATCACCGGGCGGTAGTGGCACTCCGCCAGGTTTTTGAACTTCTCCTGAGGTTTTCTGGCTCTGAAAATCCTGCACATCAGGGCGTGACCAACGTCGTATTTTCTGTGACTTTTTCAATATAGGCATAACGTCTTTAGCATTCTGAGCTATGTTGTTCACGAAGAATTTGAATCAGCAAGTAAATATTGGTGTTTATATCTTATTCGTTGATTTACACGACACAGGATGTTTTTGAGAAAAAGCGTTCGAAGTATTGATGAGGCAGTAATGTTTATACAACCACCGACTGTGCCCAGAGGCGGCACTGCCAGCGACTCCCGACTTGCAACAATACCGTCTACAGAGCCACAGGGACGATGGGGCAGTTTGGATGTATCCAGGGAGTCTGGGGTAGTACCGTTTTTACCGGACAATACCCTGGACGGAACCCAGGAAAACGACAGCGATAAAATAAAAGACACACAACAGAACTCATCGCAGCAGCATCGTAAACCGACCAGCACAGCGCCCGGGTCTGGTCATCTGGCGACGGCGGTGCTGGGGGCGCTGTCCGGTCTTGCTGCTGTGGGCCTGGCAGCATCGGCCACCCCTGACAGCGACCAGCCGATTGACGTGGCGGATGC
>NZ_JAGHQW010000143.1 GCF_017744115.1 Salinisphaera sp. G21_0
GGCATCATAGCTGATGCATTGCTGGGCAAGGCTGCTGATGGTCAGGAAGTTATCCCGGAGCAGTTTGTCCATGGCCCGCAGGCCGTGGGCACAACACACGATCCGTTCAAGCGACCATTCAAGATAACTCCCGCCGTTGATGGTTATCTCTTCACCGCTGCGCTCGATGGCCTGCATCGCCCGGACATTGTTATTTTTGATGTCGTTTATCTGCCGCATATAGTCGTCATGGATCACCTGGCCCCGGTCCGCATAAAGTTTCAGCAGTTTTTTGCCCTGCGTGCTCACCTGCGACGGGCGACTGTCGGTGACGGAGGGGGTCGGAGTCGCAACGGGTTGGGTGGTGTGATCCGGTTCGATGGTTGGCGACGATGACTCAGCATCAGCATGATCGTCAATGGCCGACGGAGTCGCCTCAAGGTGAGCTGTTGGTGTTTGGGAAGGGGATAGTTGCGAAGTGGATAGTTGCGAAGTGGATAGTTGCGAAGTCATCTCCGGTGAGATCCGGGCCATGGTGCTGGATGACAATGTCTGAGTGCCTGCCATGCCTGATGGAGTCATTGACTCATCGGTGGTAGTGATCGGCGAAATCAGTTCTGGAGAGAACGGAGCCGAAGTGCTGGATGACAGTGCCTGAGTGCTTGCCATGCCTGACGGAGTCATTGTCACATCGGTGGTATTCATCGACGAACTGAGTTCTGGAGAGAACGTAGCCGTCGTGTTGGATGACAATGTCTGAGTACTTTCCATGCCTGACGGAGTCAGTGACACATCGGTGGTATTAATTGACGAACTCAACTCAGGAGAGAACGGAGCCGTCGTGTTGGGTGACAGTGTCTGAGTGCCTGCCATGCCTGACGGAGTCAGTGACACATCGGTGGTATTGATCGACGAACTGAGTTCCGGAGAGAACGGAGCCGTCGTGTTGGGTGACAGTGTCTGAGTGCTTGCCATGCCTGACGGAGTCAGTGACACATCGGTGGTATTCATCGACGAACTGAGTTTCGGAGAGAACGGAGCCGTGGTGCTGGATGATAACGTCTGGGTGCCTGCCATCACTGATGGGGTCAGTGACACATCGGTGGTATTCATTGACGAACTCAACTCAGGAGAGAACGGAGCCGTCGTGTTGGGTGACAGTGTCTGAGTGCTTGCCATGCCTGACGGAGTCAGTGACACATCGGTGGTATTGATCGACGAACTGAGTTCCGGAGAGAACGGAGCCGTGGTGCTGGATGATAATGTCTGGGTGCCTGCCATCACTGATGGGGTCATTGACACATCGGTGGTATTGATCGACGAACTGAGTTTCGGAGAGAACGGAGCCGTGGTGCTGGATGATAACGTCTGGGTGCCTGCCATCCCTGATGGGGTCATTGACACATCGGTGGTATTGATCGACGAACTCAACTCTGGAGAGAACGGAGCCGTCGTGTTGGATGACAGTGTCTGAGTACCTGCCATGCCTGACGGAGCCAGTGATGCATCGGTGCTATTGATCGACGAACTCAGTTCTGTAGAGAATGGAGCCGTGGTGCTGGATGATAATGTCTGGGTGCCTGCCATCCCTGATGGGGTCATTGACACATCGGTGCTATTGATCGACGAACTCAGTTCTGTAGAGAACGGAACCACGGTGTTGGATGACAGTGTCTGAGTGCCTGCCATGCCTGACGAAGTCATTGACACATCGGTGGTATTCATCGACGAACTCAGCTCTGGTGAGAACGTAGACGTCGTGCTGGATGATAACCTCTGGGTGCCTGCCATCCCTGTTGGGCTCAGTGATGCCTCAGTAGTATTGATCGACGAACTCATTTCCGTCGAGATCCGGGCCATCGTGCTGGATGACAATGCCTGAGTGCTTGCCATTCCGGACGGGCTCAATGAACCCGCTGTAGCATTAGCGAACGAACCAGACCCGGATGAGGCTAAAGCGGTGATACTGGACGACACTGCCTGGTTACTTGCCATCTCCGACGGACTCAACGACGTCTTGATCGTATTAACCGATGAACTTGACTCTGCCCCAATTGGAACTGTGGTATTGGCAAATAGTGCTTGAGTAGGGGTGCTCTCAGACTGGCGTGGTGCAGCCTCGATAGTGCTGGCCGACGAACTCAATCCTGCTACCAGGGCAGGTGCCGCGGTATCCGACCATAAAGCCGTCGTTAATGATGCTTCAGAGGCAGTAACGTCCGGTGGTACAAGGCTGGAATTACCCGGTGCGATTTGGGGTGTGATCGGGTTACTGCTGTTAGTAACGATTCCGGGATTGCTGCCTGGCCTGCCCGTGGCAGGTTGCAGGCCCGTGACGGGCGGCTGGCCGGTCGTTAACAATCCACTGGTGGGCGTGGTTCTCCTGTTACCACTGCCACCGGATGAGTCATCATGATCGGATTTGTCTTTGTCCGATGAATCATCATCACTATCACCCCCGCCTCCCTTATTCTTCTCATGCTCTGCCAGTTCGTAAACTTCATAACCTATCCAACCGGCAACACCGAGTGCCACCGCTGCAGCAGCGACCATAAGTAATC
>NZ_JAGHQW010000144.1 GCF_017744115.1 Salinisphaera sp. G21_0
GGCCCACAGCAGGTTGGCGATTTCCTGTGGTTTAAAGTCAGCTTTCTCTGGGTTCACTTGTAACAGCACGGCCACGGCCTCTTTGAGCTGCGGTGTCCGCTCCTGCCCGTTGTCCACCAGTTTCGCCGTGGCCCATAGCAGGTTGGCGATTTCCTGTGGTTTAAAGTTATCTTTCTGTGCGTTCACGTCGGGTAATAGGCTGGCCACGGCCTCATTGAGCCCCGGTGTCCGCTTCTGCCCGTTGTCCACCAGTTTCGCCATGGCCCACAGCAGGTTGGCGATACCCTGTGGTGTAAAGTTAGCTTTCCGTGTGCTCACATGGGGCAACAGTGCGGCCACGGCCTCGTTGAGTTCTGGTGTTTGCTCCTGCCCGTTGTCCACCAGTTTTGCCATGGCCCACAGCAGGTTGGCGATATGCTGAGGAATAAATTGGTGTTTCTGTGTGTTCACGAGGGGCACCAGCGCGGCCACGGCCTCATTGAACTCTGGTGTCCGGTCCTGCCCGTTGTCCACCAGTTTTGCCACGGCCCACAGCAGGTTGGCGATATCCTGGGCATTAAATTGGTCTTTCTGTGCGATCACGAGGGGCAACAGCGCGGCTACGGTCTCTTTGAGCTCTGGTGTCCACTCCTGCCCGTTGTCCACCAGTTTCGCCATGGCCCACAGCAGGTTGGCGATTTCCCGTGGCTTAAAGTTAGCTTTCTTTGCGTTCACGAGGGGCAACAGCGCAGCCACGGCCTCGTTGAGCCCTGGTGTCCGCTGTTGGCCGTTGTCCACCAATTTCGCCATGGCCCACAGCAGGTTGGTAATACCCTGTGCATTAAATCGGTCTTTATGTGCGTTTACCCGGGACAACAGCGTGGCCACGGCCTCGTTGAACTCTGCTGTCTGCTCCTGCCCGTTGTCCACCAGTTTCGCCATGGCCCACAGCAGGTTGGCGATTTCCTGTGGTTTAAAGTGAGCTTTCTGTGCGTTCACGTCGGCCAATAGCCTGGCCAAGGCCTCATTGAGCCCTGGTGTTCGCTCCTGCCCGTTGTCCACCAGTTTCGCCATGGCCCACAGCAGGTTGGCGATTTCCTGTGGTTTAAAGTGAGCTTTCTGTGCGTTCACGTCGGGCAATAGCCTGGCCACGGCCTCATTGAATCCTGGTGTTCGCTCCTGCCCGTTGTCCACCAGTTTCGCCATGGCCCACAGCAGGTTGGCAATATGCTGAGGAATAAATTGGTCTTTCTGTGCGTTCACGTGGGGCAACAGTGCGGCCACAGCCGCGTTGAACCCTGGTGTTCGCTCCTGCCCGCTGTCTACCAGTTTCGCCATAGCCCATAGCAGGTTGGCGACACCCTGGGCACCAATATAGCTGGCTTCAGTTTTTTGGTTGCACTTGAATATTATTGCATCAAGCAGTGTTGACAATAAGGCAGTTTGAGTAAGCTTGACACGCTCATCCAAGGGTCTATGAGGGGTAAAAACACCCGCTGAAGTAAATGAGTGCAGTGTTGTCGTCAGGCTTCGCCAATTCCAGCTCCGCGTTGCTGTGAAATTTTGCAGCAAACGCATCAACTGGCTTTGTTCCGCTCTATTTAAAGGTCTTTTAGACGCTGACGTGTATTTTTTAATTGAACTGGCGTATAGGCCGTGATCTCTTCCATCATAGCGATGACCGAAACGATACGATTTGCTCACCAGACCATCCATTATTTCCTGTTGGGTGAGAGCATTAAAATCTTGAGCAGGGTTTACTGAACGGTGCAGTAGATATTGAGAAGGGCTTGCGGCAGAAGATTGGTAAAATTCATTACGCCCCGTGCGGGGGGAATTATCCCACTGTCTGACTGTGGCATGTCTATATCGTCCACGCCTTGAAGAAGCGGCCTGGTCATCCGGTTGGTTGTCATCATTACCTGATCTTGCGTATTGACCACTGATACCAGCAGAGGTTCTATCCATAATTATATTTCATTAATTCATGAGAATATAAAAAGCAGACTGCTGTTCTGTGCAGAAGTTCATTTTATTGGAATGTTACAAATGTAAGCAGTTAGAGAAACGCATCTGCTCCTGATGCCAACCATCCGTTATCTTCAAATCATCCGGGGCGAAATTCAGGGGCAACAGGTCTTCAACGCTGGTAGAACTTTCCTGGAATGTGAAAACGGTTCCTGGGTCGAAGGGAGGGGATTACTGGCTGTTTTTTCTCTTCCTCTTGGCTGGTTTGCCGGTTTGTTCTTCTAACTGTTTTTCGACGGTTAAGTAACCGTGCTCTGTGGGTTGCCTGCCTTTATCAGCAGTAACGTATGCAGCATCTGCCCACTCTTTTTTAAGTGATACAGAACCATGCTTCTGTGGCGCGATGCCTGTCCCGGTCTTTATTTGATCAATGTATGGTTTCATTAAATCCTGATTCCCAAGCCTGTTAACCGGAATTTCAATGACCTCAAATCCTGCTTTTTGCAACAGTGCGATTTTAAGCAGAGTCGAACCATT
>NZ_JAGHQW010000145.1 GCF_017744115.1 Salinisphaera sp. G21_0
TGTGCAGGACGCCGGTCATTCCCAGGTCAGCATCCAGTTTTTTGCTATTGGCTCCAAACTGTTTCAGGGTATCAGCCGCTATTCTGAACAGTAAATCGTACACCTGTCGTTGATGTTGCCAAGCCAGAGCCCGCAGTTGCGCTGGTAAGTTGAAGGTCACCATAAAGTATTCAACGGGCAACAGTTTCTGTCTTCGCCGTTGCAACCATTCGCTGGTATCGGTGTTCTGACAGCGGTTGCAGTGACGATGTCCACAGGATAAGGGTTTTTGCTCCCGGAATTGGCAGCCGTTGCATTCCAGCAGCGTCATGCCGGAAGCCGGGGTTCGACAACCCCGTATGGCATTGAGCGCCTTGAGTTGGCTGGGTAGAAGACATTGACTGTATTTCTCCAGGAAACGGTCGGCATATTGATCGGCTATATCGGAGAGGTTCATTGGTCGTCTCCTTTCAAATCCAGCTCATCAATCAGATGATTAATAATCCTGCGGGTATTCAGTTGGGTGGTTTCGGTTAACCGGGTGTAGATGGCTGTGGTTTTTGGGCACATGTGCCCGAGCAGTTCCTGAATGGCCCTGAGGCTCACTCCCTGCTCCATAAGATGAGTAGCAAAGCTGTGTCGTAAACTGTGGGGGCTGACTTTTTTATGAATCCGGCACTCTTCCACAAGATGTTTCATGGCTTTCTGGGTGCAGGAGCGGCTCATAGGCTGAGTTGCCCGGTGTCGCTGATTGGCTGTCTGCCCTTCAGGGAAAAGAAACGTTGGGTTCCGGTGGGTAGCCCAGTAGCGCCGCAAGGCCTTCAGGGTGCGAAGGGGGAGGTCCACGTAGCGATCCTACCAGTGCCGCAAAGTAGGTTTTCAGGTCATCGGGTTTGAGCGTGTCGGGGCAACGATCAAAGAAGGCTGCCACCCGTCGCAGTGGTCTGCTGTAAAGATCAATGGTGGATTGGCTTTTGCCCTGGAGTTTCAGGGTGGTGAGGTGTTTTTGATACAGTTTGTCAAACCGGATTTGCTCAGAACGTTCCATGTTGCTTCCTTATATAAGCCGCGCCGGAGTGGTACGGATATCAGGGAGTATTGGCAATGGTGGGGTGGCTGGAATGAATGGTATTTTTTGCCGCGTTAGCGGCTTGGTTCAACAAGAGCATCCAGCGGACGGCGCTAGACGCGCCGCCGCTTATGCAGGCGTTATGCGCTTCACATCTCAGCATGCCAATATTGCAGTATCATTATTTGATACTATCCTGTATAGTATCTTCCTATGAATGCCAAACACCGAAAAACGCTAATTGCGGTCTACAAAGAACCAGTTCCTAAGCAGTTGGAATGGAAGGCTATAGAGGCTCTTCTCATAGCTGTTGGAGCTGAAGTTATAGAAGGTCGTGGATCACGAGTCAGATTTCATAAGAATGGTGAAATTGGCACTTTTCATAGACCACACCCAAAAAAAGAGGCAAAGCCATATCAGGTGAAAGATGCAAGAGATTTTCTGACCAGAATTGGAGTTAAGCCATGAATACAATGACATATAAAGGTTATGCTGCCAGTATTGAATATAGTGATGATGACGAATGCTTCATTGGTCATATTGCAGGAATAAAAGATCGTGTAGGATTTCATGGTGAATCTGTATCGGAGCTTAAAGATGCTTTCCATGAAGCAGTAGAAGACTATCTTGAAACGTGTGCTTCGGTTGGCAAAGAAGCACAAAAACCATATTCAGGGAAGCTGATGCTTCGTATTCCTCCAGAGCTTCATGCTTCTATTGCTACCGCTGCCCAGGTAAGTGGGCTAAGTATCAACCAATGGATTTCACGAGCACTCGTTCAAGCTTCCCGCATATAAACCAATCCAGCGCATAACGAATAAGGATAGATTGCGCCCAGCCGCAATCTTATCCTGTTGTTGCACAAGCCCGGGTTGATTTCTGGCGAGGAAGGTCTATTCAAGTTTACTTTTCTGGTTGATCTTGAATCAGAGCGTTTTTTCAGAACGCTATATATTCAGGATGAGTGTCTCCCGACCACTGCATTACGGTAGTCCGGCGTATGTAATATCTTTCTGGCTGAGCTTACATCTTCTCCCTGTTTGTGAATGGCAAAATAAAAACAATAAAAAGAACAATAAAAAGGACACCCACTTTTTAAGGCCCTTTCGCAGGTTGGCTGGTCATTTTAGAGATTCCTGCCTTATTTTAAAAAGTGAAGAGAGTACGTTATTTATTCATTTTTTAAATGATAGTATTGATCATTGTAAGAATTTCTCATTCATACCAAACAGGAAGCGTATAAAAAGCACTCAGCAACAGCTAGATAGAAG
>NZ_JAGHQW010000146.1 GCF_017744115.1 Salinisphaera sp. G21_0
AAGTAACCAGCTGTCCTTCAGCACGGGGGCGGCTGCTGGGTGGGGGCGGCATGGGTTCCGCGCGGTTACGACCAGCATTAGTCGATGACCTTTGGCTGTAATAGCGGTAGGCGATCACACCGACCAGAACCAAAATCATCGTGCCCAGGGTGGCGATACAAGCTATAATAGCAGGGCTTGGTGCGGCAAATGTAGCAGAACCTGGGTCAGAGAAGTTCACTTTTTGCACCTCGGGCCCAGTTGTTGGGGGCGTTGTCGTGGTGACAGAATCCGAACTGAAAGAGTTCATGGTTGTGTCTGGTGCTGTGGCCATAGTGGTTGGGGGCGTTGTTGTGGTGACAGAATCCGAACTGAAAGAGTTCATGGTTGTGTCTGGTGCTGTGTCCATAGTGGTTGGGGGCGTTGTCGTAGTGTCAGAACCCGAACTGAAAGAGTTCATGGTGCTGCCTGGTGTTTTGGCCACCGTCTCTTTGGTTGGTGGGGCAGGACAATAATTAGCAATTTGGGGATTTAGTTTTGCCAAGTCGGGGTCAATAACTGCACACAAATGATTATCCTGCCAATACTGACACCCCTTGGCAGTGTCGTTTTGTTGTACGCCATTAACAGTGACATTACAAATAACCGGGTCATATCCTCCGAAGATACCCGCAGTGGCATTTTCACTTTTAACGGCGCTATTGATCACCCTGGTGTTGGCGATACTTTCTTGTCCTACAGAAAAGCGTCCTGCGCCAATACCGGCATTCGCCTTTTCGCCTGAGGTTATCACCGTGCAGTTCACCGCTGTCGTGTGGTTAACAGTACCTACATCCAATACTCCAGCCCCAATACCGGCATTTGCCTCGCTGCCTGAGGTTGTCACCGTGCAGTTCACCGCTGTCGTGTGGTCAACAGTACCTGCATCCGAAAATCCAGCACCAATACCGGCATCTGCATTTCTTGCTATTGTTACAACATCACAGTTAACCGCTGTCGTGTTGTTAACAGTACTTTTCCCCGAAAATCCAGCCCCAATACCAGCATTTACATTAGGTTTGTGGGTTTTCACCGTGCAGTTCAACGCTGTCGTGTCTGTAACCGTTCCTTTACTATTCTGCTTTCCCACCCCAATACCGGCATTTGCATATTCTCCCTTCATTTCAACATGACAGTTCACCGCCATTGTGTTGTTAACGATTCCACCTGTCGATGATCCCGCACCAATACCGGTATATCCGTAATGCCCCTCTGCTGTAACATTACAGTTTACCGCAGTCATGTTGTTAACAGCTCCACTACTTTCCAGATTTCCTGCTCCAATACCGGCATGTCCGTAATCCCGCTCTGTTGTAACATTACAGTTTACCGCAACCATGTTGTTAACAGCTCCACTACTTTCCAGATTTCCCGCTCCAATACCGGCACGTCCGTAACTCCACTCTGTTGTAACATTACAGTTTTTCGCAATCATGTTGTTAACAGCTCCACTTGCCAGATTTCCCGCTCCAATACCGGCATAAGCTTTCCAAGCGGAGGTTTTCACCCTGCAGTTCAACGCAGTCATGCTAGTAATAGTTCCTCCACCAGATACTTTGCCCACGCCAATAGCTGCGTATGCGTTTGATTTATCGCTGGTAGCAACGTTAGCACGTTCAACCCAAATATTACCGATCGTAGCGTTGCCAGACATTTCGCAAGCCACTACCCCGGCCGATTCCGTTGAGGTTATGGTGGCATCACTAAGGTTCAGGTTCTCGATACGGCCCCCAGCGGACAGGTGTTTTACCAGGCACTTCGAAGATTTGCTAATAATACGATTATTGCCGTCCAACTTGCCGGTGAATGGATTGGTTTCATTGCCAATGGACCGGGACAATTGTCTACCGTCGATATCCTTAATCAGGCGATATTGTTTGCTACATGGTAATTTCGCAACATGGCAGATATTGCCCAGGGTCTCGGCATCCCCCACCTCAGTCCAGGGGTCAGTGTCAGGGGCGGATGCTGATGCCGCACCGACCGCGGACAGGCCGACCAGAGCCCCCAGTGCCAAGGGTGTGTTTGGCAACTGGCTGGCCGGTAGCGTTGGGGCGGCGGATTTATCATACTGGTGTCGTAGGTTCTGTGAGGCTTTTCTGGCTTTGTCTTTCGTGTTTTCCAAAGTCTCGTCCGGTGTCTTTTCCCTGTGTGTGCCAGGCTCAGGTATCGAAC
>NZ_JAGHQW010000147.1 GCF_017744115.1 Salinisphaera sp. G21_0
GATTACTTATGGTCGCTGCTGCAGCGGTGGCACTCGGTGTTGCCGGTTGGATAGGTTATGAAGTTTACGAACTGGCAGAGCATGAGAAGAATAAGGGAGGCGGGGGTGATAGTGATGATGATTCATCTGACAATGACAACTCCGGTCATCATCACTCATCCGGTGGCAGTGGTAACAGAGGAACCACGCCCACCAGTGGACTGTTAACGACCGGCCAGCCGCCCGTCACGGGCAGGCCAGGCAGCAATCCCGGAGTGATTGCTGACAACAGTAGCCCTGTTGTTGCGATGGCATCGGCAGCCGGCGCACTGGCGGTGGTGTCTTCTGACATGCATGCATTGGCCACCATCGCGCCGGAGACCAGCACCCCGCAGCTACCGGCATCGACCAGCGTATCAACCACGGCTGTCACCGTGACAGAACGGGCTGATATTACCCCTGCAATGTCATCTGCTGCCATGGATCGTGCAACCAGTGAAGCCGGATTGCTAACATCCCTGGCGGTATCTGAGGGCAGTTCCAGCCATGTACCACCGGACGCCTCAGAAGCATTGTTATCGACGGCTTTATGGTCGGCTACCACTGCGCTGGCAGCCGGGTTGAGTTCGTCGGAGATGGCAAGTAGCCAGGCAGTGTCGTCCGGTATCAACGCTTTAGCCTCATCCGGGTCTGGTTCGTTGGCTAATGCTACAGAGGATTCATTGAGCCCGTCCGGAGCGGTAAACACTCAGGCATTGTCATCCAGCGCGATGGCCCGGATCTCAACGGAAATGAGTTCGTTAATCAATACTGCTGAGGCATCACTGAGCCCATCAGGCATGGCAGGCACCCAGACGTTATCATCCAGCACCACGGCTCCGTTCTCTACAGAACTGAGTTCGTCGATGAATACCACCGATGTGTCACTGACTCCGTCAGGCATGGCAGGCACTCAAACACTGTCATCCAACACGATGGCTCCGTTCTCTCCTGAGTTCAGTTCGTCGATCAATACCACCAATGTGTCAATGACTCCGTCAGGCATGGCAAGCACTCAGGCATTGTCATCCAACACGGCGGCTCCGTTCTCACCAGAGCTGAGTTCGTCGATCAATACCACCGATGCGTCAGTGAGTCCATCAGGCATGGCAGGTACTCAGACACTGTCACCCAACACGGCGGCTCCGTTCTCTCCTGAGTTGAGTCCGTCGATCAATACCACCGATGTGTCAGTGAGCCCATCAGTGATGGCAGGCACCCAGACGTTATCATCCAGCACCACGACTCCGTTCTCTCCTGAGTTGAGTTCGTCGATCAATACCACCGATGTGTCACTGACTCCGTCAGGCATGGCAAGCACTCAGACACTGTCATCCAACACGACGGCTCCATTCTCTCCAGAACTGAGTTCGTCGATCAATTCCACCGATGTGTCACTGACTCCGTCAGGCATGGCAAGCACTCAGACACTGTCATCCAACACGATGGCTCCGTTATCTCCAGAACTGAGTTCGTCGATCAATACCACCGATGTGTCAATGACTCCGTCAGGCATGGCAAGCACTCAGACACTGTTATCCAACAACACGGCTCCGTTCTCTCCAGAGTTGAGTTCGTCGATGAATACCACCGATGCATCACTGACTCCGTCAGGCATGACAAGTACTCAGACATTGTCATCCAACACGACGTCTCCATTCTCTCCAGAACTGAGTTCGTCGATCAATACCACCGATGTGTCAATGACTCCGTCAGGCATGGCAAGCACTCAGACACTGTTATCCAACAACACGGCTCCGTTCTCTCCAGAGTTGAGTTCGTCGATGAATACCACCGATGCATCACTGACTCCGTCAGGCATGGCAGGTACTCAGACACTGTCATCCAACACGACGGCTCCGTTCTCTCCTGAGTTGAGTTCGTCAATGAATACCACCGATGTGTCACTGACTCCGTCAGGCATGGCAGGTACTCAGACACTGTCATCCAACACGACGGCTACGTTCTCACCAGAGCTGAGTTCGTCGATCAATACCACCGATGTGTCAATGACTCCGTCAGGCATGGCAAGCACTCAGACACTGTTATCCAACAACACGGCTCCGTTCTCTCCAGAGTTGAGTTCGTCGATGAATACCACCGATGCATCACTGACTCCGTCAGGCATG
>NZ_JAGHQW010000148.1 GCF_017744115.1 Salinisphaera sp. G21_0
TGTGTCAATGACTCCGTCAGGCATGGCAAGCACTCAGACACTGTTATCCAACAACACGGCTCCGTTCTCTCCAGAGTTGAGTTCGTCGATGAATACCACCGATGCATCACTGACTCCGTCAGGCATGACAGGTACTCAGACACTGTCATCCAACACGACGGCTACGTTCTCACCAGAGCTGAGTTCGTCGATGAATACCACCGATGTGTCAATGACTCCGTCAGGCATGGCAAGCACTCAGGCATTGTCACCCAACACGACGGCTACGTTCTCTCCAGAACTCAGTTCGTCAATTAATACTACCGATGTGTCACTGACTCCGTCAGGCATGGCAGGCACTCAGACACTGTCATCCAACACGACGGCTCCGTTCTCACCAGAGTTAAGTTCGTCGATCAATACCACCGATGTGTCAATGACTCCGTCAGGCATGGCAGGTACTCAGACACTGTCATCCAACACGACGTCTCCATTCCCTCCAGAACTCAGTTCGTCGATCAATACCACCGATGTGTCACTGACTCCGTCAGGCATGGCAGGTACTCAGACACTGTCACCCAACACGACGTCACCATTCTCTCCAGAACTCAGTTCGTCGATCAATACCACCGATGTGTCAATGACTCCGTCAGGCATGGCAGGTACTCAGACACTGTCACCCAACACGACGGCTACGTTCTCTCCAAAACTCAGTTCGTCAATTAATACTACCGATGTGTCACTGACTCCGTCAGGCATGGCAGGCACTCAGACACTGTCATCCAACACGACGGCTCCGTTCTCTCCAGAGTTGAGTTCGTCGATCAATACCACCGATGTGTCAATGACTCCGTCAGGCATGGCAGGTACTCAGACACTGTCATCCAACACGACGGCTCCGTTCTCTCCAGAACTCAGTTCGTCGATCAATACCACCGATGTGTCAATGACTCCATCAGGGATGGCAGGCACTCAGACACTGTCATCCAATACGACAGCTCCGTTCTCTCCAGAGTTGAGTTCGTCGATCAATACCACCGATGTGTCAATGACTCCGTCAGGCATGGCAGGTACTCAGACACTGTCATCCAACACGACAGCTCCGTTCTCTCCTGAGTTGAGTTCGTCGATGAATTCCACCGATGCGTCAGTGAGCCCATCAGGCATGGCAGGCACTCAGACACTGTCGCCCAACACGACGGCCACGTTCTCACCAGAACTCAGTTCGTCGATGAATTCCACCGATGCGTCAGTGAGCCCATCAGGCATGGCAGGTACTCAGACACTGTCATCCAACACGACAGCTCAGTTCTCTCCAGAGTTGAGTTCGTCAATCAATACCACCGATGTGTCAATGACTCCGTCAGGCATGGCAAGCACTCAGGCACTGTCATCCAATACGACGGCTCCGTTCTCACCGGAACTGAGTTCGTCGATGAATACCACCGATGTGTCAATGACTCCGTCAGGCATGGCAAGCACTCAGGCACTGTCATCCAGTACTACGTCTCCGTTCTCTCCAGAAATGAGTTCGCCGATCACTACCACCGATGAGTCAATGACTCCGTCAGGCATGGCAGGTACTCAGACATTGTCATCCAGCACAATGGCCCGGATCTCACCGGAGATGACTTCGCAACTATCCCCTTCGCAACTATCCCCTTCCCAAACGCCAACAGCTCACCTTGAGGCGACCCCGTCGGCCATTGACGATCATGCTGATGCTGAGTCATCGTCGCCAACCATTGAGCCGGAGCACACCACCCAACCCGTTGCGACTCCGACCTCCTCCGTCACCGACAGTCGCCCGCCACAAGACAGCCGCCCGCCGCAGCTGGGCACGCAGGGCAAAAAACTGCTGAAACTTTATGCGGACCGGGGCCAGGTGATTGATGACCTCTATAGGTGGCAGATAAACAACATTAAAAATAACAATGTCCAGGCGATGCAGTTAATTAAGGACAATGGTGAAGAGATAACCATCAATGGCGGGATTTATCTTGAATGGTCGCTTGAACGGATCGTGTGTTGTGCCCACGGCCTGCGGGCCATGGACAAACTGCTCCGGGATAACTTCCTGACCATCAGCAGCCTTGCCCAGCAATGCATCAGCTATGATGCC
>NZ_JAGHQW010000149.1 GCF_017744115.1 Salinisphaera sp. G21_0
AGACCGTGCAAGGGCTCGTCCAACCCCCGTTGCAGCGAATGCTGCACATCACCTCTTTTATGCTCTGCCTAAATTCGCCAGAATCTGGTAGATTGTAGCGGTGCAGAATTCGCTGAACTAATCGTTAAGTGCCTAGCATCACGTCAACATCAACATTTACGTATTTCTATACATTAAGTCGCTTGGTATAATAATTCGTTATTCATCAGCTTTAGAGAATCAAATGAAATTAAGAAGTACTCTTGTTTTTCCACTTATTTTGTTACTGACCGGATGTGCTGCAGGACTTCGTGTAGATCAAATTGCAGCAATTGATTCATCACAAAAAGACTTGGTTTTAATGACAGGTACTCGTTGGGATACAAAAATCCGTAGAGAATTAGCCAAGCAAGGTTTTAGAGTAAAAAGATTTACATCTGTCAAAGAAATAGAAGTAAGTAATAGCAATGTTAAAGAAACTTTTAATCTTGCTGATGCCCGCTATGGTCTTACAGTAATACCTGGCCGACCAGTTGACTGGTGTGTTGGAGGGCGAGCTATTAAATTCAGTGATTTTTCTTTAGAAGTAACCGATCTAAAAACAAATGACCTAGTAATGATCGTAGAACAAGGGGGGTGGACCGATACTTGCCTTGGACTATATGGAGATTTATTTCCAGATCTCGCAAAAGCACTCCGTGCCAATTGGAAATAAATTCCATGACGATTGGTGGCACGAAGATGTTCTGCACATCTTGTGAAAAAATCACAAAGTGCAGGAAAATTTGTTTGACTGAGCTTGGGGAAAAAAAGAACCAGAGATGGAAAAGAAATGATTATCCTGATATTCACTGGTTCAGACGTGGTAGAGAGTGTCTAACATGTGGGCATAACTTCATTACAGCTGAGGCTGATGAATCTTTATTAGATGAGCTTGCGAGACTTAGGGGAAAATTAGAGGCTGCAAGGTCAAAGACGAATGAAATTCATAATCGTTATGAAAGGGTAATGATTGAATTAGATGAGATTTCTGACCTAATTCCTTCCATCTTAAAAAATCCAAAAATCGGCACTTAACGAATAAGGATAGATTGCGCTAACGAATAAGGATAGATTGCGCTCAGCCGCAATCTTATCCGGTTGTTGCACAAGCCCGGGTTGATTTCTGGCGAGGAAGGTCTATTGAAGTTTGCTTTTCTGGCAGGTCTCGAATCAGATTGCTTTTTCCAGTCTCTCTTTATTCAGGATGAAAGCCACCCGACCACTGCATTACAGTAGTCCAGTGCCTTGTATCCCTTTATGGTCGGGTTTGCTTTTCCTCCCTGCTGGTAAATGGCGGTGTGTAATCCGACTCAATGCATCAGGTGGGTTTCATAAAACTGAACGCAATGTGTTTCATCGCTTCACCGCAGTGCCTGCATTTGAATTGCGGTCGAATGACGGGCTCAACCGCTTTGACCATCACATTTAGAATCAGCTGCACCAGTGATAATTTCTTTTTGGCGTTGCTGTGTAAAAATCCATAGTCCCGTGATCGTCGAAACCCTCTTGGCAGTACATGTTTCAAAACCAACCACAGGAAGTCTTCTCCGGGCAAGGTTCTGGTTTCTGTTTTTCCGGTTTCGCTGTTGATGTAGGAGAAAGTTACTTTTCCACCCTGGCTGGTCAGTATGTTTTTGTCGCTGATCACACCTTTATAGAGGTAGCGGGACAGGTATTTCAGGGCAGGCAATCCTTTACCGACGTGTTTGCAGTTCACGACCCACTCTTTGGGCAGGCTCATTTTAAGGTCCAGAAAAATAAAAAGGACACCCACTTTTTAAAAAGTGAAGAGAGTACGTTATTTATTCATTTTTTAAATGATAGTATTGATCATTGTAAGAATTTCTCATTCATACCAAACAGGAAGCGTATAAAAAGCACTCAGCAACAGCTAGATAGAAGACACTGTAAAGACAATATAAGAAAGAGCATTCAGAAAATTCTGGCCACATTAAAGTAAATGAAAATACGTTGATCAGGCAGGGTAGAGAGCACCGCTCACAGACATCCCATGAACCCAGCATTTTCCGGTGCTTTC
>NZ_JAGHQW010000014.1 GCF_017744115.1 Salinisphaera sp. G21_0
AGTTCAATGAGGCCGTGACTGCGCTGTTGCCTCACGTGAAGGCACAGAAAAACCAATGTAATGCCCAGGATATCGCCAACCTGCTGTGGGCCATGGCGAAACTGGTGGACAACGGGCAGGAGCGGACCCCAGAGTTCAAAGAGGCCATGGCCGCGCTGTTGCCCCACGTGAACACACAAATAGCGAACTTTAAACCACAGGAAATCGCCAACCTGCTGTGGGCCATGGCGAAACTGGTGGATAACGGGCAAGAGCAGACACCAAGGCTCAAAGAGACCGTGGCTGCTCTGTTGCCCCTCGTGAACATTCAGAAAAACCAATTTAATGCTCAAGGGATCGCCAACATGCTTTGGGCCATGGCGAAACTGGTGGACAACGGGCAGGAGCTGACACTGCTGCTCAAAGAGGCCGTGGCCGCGCTGTTGCCCCTCGTGAACGCACGGAAAGCTCACTTTAAACCACAGGAAATCGCGAACCTGGTGTGGGCCATGGCGAAACTGTTGAACAACGGGCAGAAGCAGACACCAGGTCTCAAAGAGGCTGTAGCCGCGCTGTTATCTCACGTGAACGCACAGAAAGACCAATTTATTCCTCAGCATATCGCCAACCTGCTGTGGGCCATGGCGAAACTGGGTGAGCTTGTAGAGCTGAACGTGGTTAAATCCACGTTCGAATCTCTTGTCTACCGAATCAGTAAAAAACCTCAGCTCTCTCAGCAAGCGATATTGATGTCTCTCTGGGGAATCATGGTATGCTGTGCCAGGTTGTCTCTAGACTCTAATGCCAATAAAAATAACGTGCTTGAAAAACACATGGATGACCTGTTTACTCGCCTGGAAAATACATCCCCGGATAATGAAGAGGATCAACGCATCATTTCCATGTCTGCAAGTTGGCTTGGGAGAACGTGTCCGGTCATCCCCCATTACCAGACAAGCATTTCAAAACCTCAAACCGACTTCCGCGATCAACTCCAGTCATGCCTTCCATCTTTGAAGATTGAAGAAGAAAAGAGTCTGAACTCATTACCTCCGGTTGACCTGCTAATGCCAGACCACAACATGGTGATTGAAATTCAGGGACCGTCTCATTACGTGAGTGGTGATTTCAACACCAGGAATGGTTCGACTCTGCTGAAAATCGCACTGCTGCAAAAGCAGGATTTGAGGTCATTGAAATCCCGACTAACACCTTTTTGAACCCGGATTCAATAAAACGATGTATTGATCAAATAAAGACCAGGGTCGATATCCCGCCTCAGGGCCATGGCTCTGTATCACATAAAATCGGATGGGCAGATGTGGCAAACGTTACCGCCGATAAAGGAGGGCAATCCTCACATCACTGTTACTTAACCGCCGAAGAGCATTCAGAAAAGCAAACAGGCAAACCCAAAAAAAGAAAAAGGAAGAGGAAAAAAAAGCCAATAACCTCTTCCCTTTCACCATGACTCAAGAACTGTGTTCATATTCCGGGGAGGGCTTTCAGCTTTTCGACCTTACCCGCAAGTGATCCGTGGGCAGATTGATCAATGGTTGTAACCGATTGTCTCGCCCCTGATTGAACATAGCGGATTGGTGGCATCAGGAGTAAATGGGTTTCCCCAACCGCTTAAATTTATAAACATTTCACCAAAATGAACTTCTGAACTGCACAGCAGTCTGCTTTTTATATTTTCATGAATTAATGAAATATAATTATGAATACAAGCTCTGCCGGTATCAGTGGTCAATACGCAAGATCAGATAATGATTATAACCGACCGGGTGGCCATGCCGCTTCTTCAAGGCGTGGACGATACAGACATGCCACGGTCAGACAATGGGATGATACCCCACGTAATAACCCGGGGCGTAATACATTTGACCGTTCTTCTGACGCATGCCCTTCTCAACATCTACAGCGCCGTTCAGTAAACCCTGCTCAAGATTTTAATGCGCTCATCAAACCAGAAATAATGGATGATCTGGTGAACAAATCGGATCATTTCGGTCATCGCTATGATGGGAGATATCACGGCCTGTATGCCAATTCAATTAAAAAATACACATCAACTGCTAAAAGACAGTTAAATCGAGCTGAACAAAGCCAGCTGATAGGTTTGCTGCAAAATTTTACCATAACACGACGTTGGAACTGGCGAAGCCTGACAACCACACTTCATTCATTGACTTCAGCGGGTGTTTTTACCCCTCATAAACCCATGGATGGGCGTGTTAAGCTTACTCAGGCTGCCTTATTGTCAACACTACTTGATGCGATAATATTCAAGTGCAACCAAAAACCCCAAGCCAGGGATATTGATGCCTGGGGAATCGCTAGCCAGCTGTGGGCCATGGCAAAACTGGTGGAAAAAGGGCAGGAGCAAACACCAGAAATCAAAGAGGCCGTGACCACGCTGTTGCACCGCGTGAACGCACAGGAAGCCCAATTTGATGCCCAGCATATTGCCAACCTGCTGTGGGCCATGGCAAAACTGGTGGACAAAGGGCAGGAGCAAACACCAGAACTCAAAGAGGCTGTGACCACGCTGTTGCAGCACGTGAACGCACAGAAAGCCCAATTTAATGCCCAGCATATTACCAACTTGCTGTGGGCCATGGCGAAACTGGTGGCCAACGGGCAGGAGTGGACACCAGAGCTTAAAGAGGGCGTATTCGTACTTTTGTCCTATGTAAACGCACAGAAAGCTAACTTTAAACCACAGGAAATCGTCAACCTGCTGTGGGCCATGGCAAAATTGGTGGACAATGGTCAGGAGCAAACACCAGAACTCAAAGAGGCCGTGGCCGCGCTGCTGCCCCAAGTGAACGCACAAAAAGACCAATTTATTCCTCAGGGTACCGCCAACCTGCTGTGGGCCATAGCGAAACTGGTGGACAACGTTCAGGAGCAGGCACCAGAGTTCAAAAAGGCCGTGACCGCGCTGTTGCACCGCGTGAACGCACAGAAAGCCCAATTTAATGCCCAGCATATTACCAACTTGCTCTGGGCCATGGCGAAACTGATGGCCAACGGGCAGGAGTGGACACCAGAGATTAAAGAAGCCGTGTCCGCACTTTTATCCCACGTAAACCCACAGAAAGCTAACTTTAAACCACAGGAAATCGCCAACCTGCTGTGGGCCATGGCGAAACTGGTGGACAATGAGCTAAAGCAAACACCAGAACTCAAAGAGGCTGTGGCCGCGCTGTTGCCCCACGTGAACGCACAAAAAAACAAATTTATTCCTCAGGGTATCGCCAACCTGCTGTGGGCCATGGCGAAACTGGTTGACAGCGTCCAGGAGCAGACACCAGAACTCAAAAAGGCCGTGGCCGCGTTGTTGCCCATCGTGAATACTCAGAAAGCTAACTTTAACCCACAGGAAATCGTCAACCTGCTGCGGGCCATAGCGAAACTGGTGGACAACGGGCTGGAGCAGACATGGGTTGTCAGAAAGGCCGTGGCCGCGTTGTTACCCCACGTGAACGCAAAGAAAGCTCACTTTAACCCACAGGAAATCGCCAACCTCCTGTGGGCCATGGCAAAACTGGTGGACAACGGGCAGAAGCTGACACCGGGGCTCACAGAGACCGTGGCCATACTGTTGCCTCTCGTGAACGCTCAGAAAGCTAACTTTAAACCACAGGAAACTGCCAACCTGCTGTGGGCCATGGCAAAACTGGTGGACAACGGGCTGGAGCAGACACCAGGGCTCAAAGAGGCCTTAGCCGTGCTGTTGCCCCACGTGAACGCACAGAAAGACCTATTTAATGCCAGGGATATCACCAACCTGCTGTGGGCCATGGCGAAACTGGTGGACAACAGGCTGGAGCAGATACCAAGGTTCAAAGAGGCTGTGGCCGTGCTGTTGCCCCACGTGAACGCACAGAAAGCTGACTTTACGCCAAAAGAAACTGCCAACCTGCTGTGGGCCATGGCAAAACTGGTGGACAACGGGCTGGAGCAGACACCAGGGCTCAAGGAGGCCGTGGCCGCTCTGTTGCTCCACGTGAACGCACAGGCAGTCCAATTTAATGCCCAGGATATCGCCAATCTGCTGTGGGCCATGGCGAAACTAGTGGACAACAGACTGGAGCAGATACCAGGGCTCAAAGAAGCCTCAGGCGCATTGTTGCCCCACGTGAATGCACAGAAAGCTAACTTTAAACCACAAGGTATCGCCAATCTGCTGTGGGCCATGGCGAAACTGGTGGACAAAGAGACACCAGGGCTCGAAGCGGCGGTAGCCACGCTGATGACCCACGTGAAAGTACTGAAAGCTAACTTTAAACCTCAGGAAATCGCTAACCTGCTGTGGGCCATGGCGAAACTGGTGGACAACGGGCAGGTGCAGATACCAGAACTCAAAGCGGCGGTAGCCGCGCTGTTGCCCCACTTGAAGGCACAGAATGACCAACTTAATGCCCAGGATATCGCCATCCAGATGTGGGCCATGGCGAAACTGGTGATCAGCGGGCAGGAGCAGACACCAGAGCTCAACGAGGCTATGACCGCGCTTTTGTCCCAAGTGAACGCAAGGAAAGACCAGTTTATTCCTCAGCATATCTCCCACCTGCTGTGGGCCATGGCGAAACTGGGTGAACTCCTTGAGCTGAACGTGGTTACCTCTACGTTCGAGTCGCTTGTCTATCGAATCAGTGAGAACCCTCAGTTTTCTCAGCAAGAGATATCGATATCTCTCTGGGGAGTAATGGTATGCTGTGCCAGGTTGGCTCTAGACTCCAATGCCAATAAAAGTAACGTGTTTGAAAAGCACATGGATAACCTGTTCACTCGCCTGGAAAATACCTCGCCAGATAATGAAGAGGAACAATCCATCATGATCATGGCCGCAAGTTGGCTTGGCAGAGCCTGTCCGGTCGTTTGCCATTACCAGACCAACATTTCAAAAACCCAGGCCGACTTCCGTGATCAACTCAAATCATCTATTCCATCTTTTCAGATCGAAGAAGAAAAGAGCCTGAACTCATTACCGCCAGTTGACCTGCTTCTGCCAAATCACAACATAGTGATTGAAGTTCAGGGTCCATCGCATTACGTGGGTGGTAATTTCAATACCAGGAATGGTTCAACTCTGCTTAAAATCGCATTGCTGCAAAAATCAGGATTTGAGGTCATTGAAATCCCGACTAACACGCTTTTGAGCCCGGATTCAATAAAACGATGTATTGATCGAATAAAGACCAGGGTGGACATCCCGCCACAGGGCCATGGCTCTGTATCACATAAAATCGGGTGGGCAGATGAGGCAAACGTTACCGCCGATAAAGGGTGGCAATCCTCAGATCACTGTTACTTAACCGCCGAAGAGCATTTAGAAAAACAAACAGGCAAACCAGAAAAAAGAAAAAGGAAGAGAAAAAAAAGGCCATAAGTAGTTGCCCAAAATGATTTGAAAATAACGGATTGGTGGCATCAGAAGTAGAGGTGTATCCCCTGCGGCCTGGTTTTATAGATATTTCAGTAAAATGAACTTCTGAACAGAACAGCAGTCTACTTTTTATATTTTCATGAATTAATGAAATATAATTATGGACAGAAGCTCTGTCGGTATCAGTGGTAAATACGCAAGACCAGGCAATAATTACAACAAACCGGATGACCAGACCGCTTCTTCAAGCCGTGGACGATATAGACATGCCACAGTCAAACAATGGGATAATCCCCCCCACACTGCCACGGGGCGTAATGCATTTTACCATTCTTCTGCCCCATGTTCTTCTCAATATCTACAGCGCCGTTCAGTAAACCCTGCTCAAGATTTTAATGCCCTCACCAAACAGGAAATAATGGATGGCCTGGTGAGTAAATCGGTTCGTTTCGGTCATCGCTATGATGGAAGAGATCACGGTCTATATGCCAGTTCCATTAAAAAATACACGTCAACGTCTAAAAGACCGTTAAATCGAGCTGAACAAAGCCAGCTGATGCATTTGCTGCAAAATTTCACAGTCACACGGAGCTGGAATTGGCGAAGCCTGACGACAACATTTCACTCATTGACTTCAGCGGGTGTTTTTACCCCTCATAAGCCCGTGGATCAGCGTGCCAAGCTCACTCAAGCTGCTTTATTGTCCATGCTATTTGATGCAATAGCGTTCAAGTGCAACCAAAAACCTCAAGCCTGGGATATCGATGC
Source organism: Salinisphaera sp. G21_0 (assembly GCF_017744115.1). GTDB lineage: Bacteria > Pseudomonadota > Gammaproteobacteria > Pseudomonadales > Endozoicomonadaceae > Endozoicomonas. The sequence goes on from NZ_JAGHQW010000014.1 coordinate 6,146, forward strand.
CCGGGGAATCGTCAACCTGCTGTGGGCCATGGCAAAACTGGTGGACAACGGGCAGGAACGGACACCAGAGTTCAAAAAGGCCGTGGCCGCCCTTTTGCCCCACGTGAACACACAGAAAGAGCAACTTATTCCTCAGCATATCGCTAACCTGCTGTGGGCCATGGTGAAACTGGTGAACAACGGGCAGGAACAGACACCCGGGCTCAAAGAGGCCGTGGTTGCACTGTTACCCCACGTGAAAACACAGAAAGATCAATATATTCCTCAGCATATCGCTAACCTGCTGTGGGCCATGGCGAAACTGGTGGACAACGGGCAGGAGTGGATACCAAGGCTCAAAGAGGCTCTGGTTGCGTTGTTGCCCCACGTGAGCGTACAAAAAGCTGGCTTTAATCCACAGGAAATCGCTAACCTGCTGTGGGCCATGGCTAAATTCGTAGTCAACGGACAGGAGCAGACACCCGGGCTCAACGAAGCCGTGTCCGAGCTGCTGCCCCACGTCAACGCGCAGCATGACCAATTTAATGCCCAGGATATCGCCAACCTGCTGTGGGCCATGGCGAAACTGGTGATCAACGGACAGGAGCGGACACCAGAGCTAAAAGAAACCCTGGCCACGCTATTGCCCCAGGTCAACGTACATAAGGACCAGTTCAATCCCCAGGGTATCGCCAACGTGCTGTGGGCCATGGCGAAACTGGTGGACAACGGGCTGGAGCGAACACCAGAACTTAACAAAGCCGTGGCCGGGCTGTTGCATCACGTGAACGCCCAGGCTAACAAACCACAGGAAATCTCCAACCTGCTCTGGGCCATAGCGAAGCTGGTGGACAACGGGCTGGAGCGGACACCAGAGTTCAAAGAGGCCCTGGCCGTGCTATTGCCCCAAGTGGTCGCACAAAAAGCTAACAGCAAACCACAGGAAATAACCAACCTGCTGTGGGCTGTGGCGAAACTGGTGGATAACGGGCTGGAGTGGACACCAGAGCTTAAAAAAACTGTGGCCAGACTGTTGCCTCACGTGAACGCACAGAAGGCTAATTTTACACCACAGGGTATTGCCAACCTGCTGTGGGCCATGGCGAAACTGGTGGACAACGGGCTGGAGCGGACGCCAAAGTTCAAAGAAGTCGTGGCCAGGCTGTTACCCCATGTGAACGCACAGGCAGCTAACTTTAACCCTCAGGGTATTACCAACCTGCTTTGGACCATGGCGAAACTGGTAGACAGCGGGCAGGAACGGACCCCGGAACTCAACGAGACCGTGGCCACGCTGTTGCCACACGTGAACGTAAAGAAATACCAGTTTAATGCCCAGGAAATCGCCAACCTGCTGTGGGCCATGGCGAAACTGGTGGACAACGGACTGGAGTGGACAGCAAGGCTCAACCAGGCCGTAGCCGCACTGTTGCCCTGCGTGAACGCACAGAAAGACCAATTTATTCCTCAGCATATCGCCAACCTGCTGTGGGCCATTGGGAAACTGGTGGACAACGGGCTGGAGCAGACACCAGAGCTTAAAGAGGCCATGACCGCGCTGTTACCCCACGTGAATGCACAGAAAGACCAATTTGTTCCTCAGCATATCGCCAACCTGCTATGGGCCATGGCGAAACTGATAGACGGCAGGCAGGAGTGGCTCCCGGGGCTCAACGAGGCGGTCGTCGCTCTGCTGCCCCGCGTGAACGTTCAGAAAGACCAATTTAGTGTCCAGGGCATCACCAACCTGCTGTGGGCCATGACCAAACTGGCGGACAACGGGCTGGAGCAGACACCAGAGCTCAAAGCGGCCCTGGCCGCGATGTTTGCCCACGTGAATGCACAGAAAGAACAATTTAATACCCAGGGTATCGCCAACCTGCTGTGGGCCATGGCAAAACTGGGTGAGTTCGTTGAGCTGGGTGTGGTGACCTCTACCTTTGAATCTTTTGTCTACCGAATCAGTGGCAACCCTCAGCTCTCTGCGCAAGAGATATGGATGTCTCTCTGGGGAGTCATGGTGTGCTGTGCCAGGCTGTTTCTAGAATCCCATACTAAAAATAACGTGCTTGAAAAGCATATGGATGACCTGTTTACTCGCCTGAAAAATACCTCCCCGAATAATGAAGAGAATCAATGCACCATTGCCATGGCCGCCAGTTGGCTTGGCAGGGCGTGTCCGGTCGTCCCCCATTACCAGGCAATCATTTCAAAACCCCAAAGCGTCGTCCGGGATCAACTCCAATTATGCATTCCATCATTAAAGATTGAAGAAGAAAAGAGTCTGAGTTCATTACCTCCAGTCGACCTGCTACTGTCAGACCACAACATTGTGATTGAAGTTCAGGGGCCGTTTCATTACGTGAGTGGTGATTTCAAAACCAGGAATGGGTCGACTCTGCTGAAAATCGCACTGCTGCAAAAAGCAGGATTTGAGGTCTTTGAAATCCCGACTAACACGCTTTGGAAACCGGGTTCAATAAAACGATGTATTGATCAAATAAAGACCAGGGTGGACATCCCGCCACAGGATCATGGCTGTGTATCACTTAACACCGGGTGGCAATCCTCTGATCACCGTTACTTAACCGCCGAAGCACATTTAGAAAAGCAAACAGGCAAACCCAAAAAAAGAAAAAGGAAGAAAAAAGCCAATAACCGCTTAAATTTATAAACATTCAAGCAAAATGAACTTCTGAACTGCACAGCAGTCTGCTTCTTATATTTTCATGAATTAATGAAATATAATTATGGACAGAGGCTCTGCTGGCATCAGTGATAAATACGCAAGATCGGATAATGATTATAATCAGCCGAATGATCATGCCGTTTCTTCAAAGCGTGGTCGATATGGACATTGTTCAGTCAGACAGTGGCATAATCCCCCCCGCACAAACCCGGAGCGTAATGAATTCTACCGTTCTTCTGATGCATGCCCTTCTCAACATCTGCAGTGCCGTTCAGTAAACCCTGCTCAGGATTTTAATGCGCTCATCAAACCAGAAATAATGGATGATCTGGTGAATAAATCGTATCGTTTCGGCCATCGTTATGATGGGAGAAATCACGGGCAATATGCCAGTTCAATTAAAAAATACACGTTAGCAGCCAAAAGACCGTTAAACAGGACTGAACAAAGCCAGCTGATACATTTGCTGCAAAATTTTACCGCAACACGGAGTTGGAATTGGCGAAGCCTGACGGCAACACTTCATTCATTGACTTCAGCGGGTGTTTTTACCCCTCATAACCCCATGGATCAGAGTGTTAAGCTTACTCAAGCTGCCTTATTATCAACGTTACTTGATGCAATAATATTCAATTGCAACCAAAAACCTCAAGCCATGGATATTGAAGCCCTGGCAATTGCCAACCTGCTGTGGGCCATGGCGAAACTGGTGGGCAACGGGCTGGAGCGGACACCAGGACTCAAAGAGGCCGTGGCCGCGCTGTTACCCCTGGTGAGCGCACATAAAGACCAATTTATTCCTCAGAATATCACCAACCTGCTGTGGGCCATGGCGAAACTGGTGGACAACTGGCGGGAGCGGACACCTGCGCTCAACGAGGCCATAGCCGCGCTGTTGCCCCGCGTGAACGCACAGAAAGACCAATTTAATGCCCAGAGTATCACCAACCTGCTATGGGCCATGGCGAAACTGGTGGACAACGGGAAGGAGCGGACACCAGCGCTCAACGAGGCCGTGGCCGCGCTGTTGCCCCACGTGAACGCACAGCAAGCTAACTTTACACCACAGGGTATCGCCAACCTGCTGTGGGCCATGGCAAAACTGGTGGACAACGGACAGGAGTGGACACCAGTGCTCAACGAGGCCGTGGCCGCGCTGTTGCCCCACGTGAACGCACAGAAAGCAAACTTTCAACCACAGGGCATCGCCAACCAGCTGTGGGCCATGGCGAAACTGGTGGACAATATGCAGGAGCAGACACCAAATCTCAAAGAAGCCGTGGACGCCCTGTTGCCCCAAGTGAACGCACAGAAAACAAACTTTAAACCACAAGGCATCGCCAACCAGCTGTGGGCCATGGCGAAACTGGTGGACAACGGGCAGGAGCAGACACCAAATCTCAAAGCAGCCGTGGACGCCCTGTTGCCCCAGGTGAACGCACAGAAAGCTAACTTTAAACCACAAGGGATCGCCAACCTGCTGTGGGCCATGGCGAAACTGGTGGACCACGGGCTGAAGCAGACACCGGGACTCAAAAAGGCCGTGGCCGCGCTGTTGCCCTTCGTGAACACACAGAAATACCAATTTAATCCCCAGGATACCGCCAACCTGCTGTGGGCCATGGCGAAACTGGTGGACCACGGGCAAGAGCGGACACCAGAACTCAACGAAGCCGTGGCCGCGCTGTTACCCCACGTGAGTGCTCAGAAAGACCAGTTTATTCCACAGGAAATCGCTAACCTGCTGTGGGCCATGGCGAAACTGGGTGACAACGGGCAAGAACAGGCACCAGAGCTCAACCGGGCCGTGACCGTGCTGTTGCCCCAGGTGAACGCACAGAAAGCTAATTTTAAACCACAGGAAATCGCTAACCTGCTGTGGGCCATGGCGAAACTGGGTGAACTCGTTGAGCTGAACGTAGTTACTTCTACGTTCGAATCGCTTGTCTACAAAATCAGTGAAATCCCGCAGCTCTCTCAGCAAGGGATATTGATATCTCTCTGGGGAGTAATGGTATGCTGTGCCAGATTGTCTATGGTCTCCAATGCCAATAAAAATAACGTGCTTGAAAAGCACATAGTTGACCTGTTTACTCGTCTGGAAAAGACATCCCCGGACAATGAAGAAGAACAAACCATCATTGCCATGGCCGCAAGTTGGCTTGGGAGAGCGTCCCCGGTCGTCCCCCATTACCAGACTCTCATATCAAAACATCAATCCGACTTTCGCGATCAGCTCCAATCATGCATTCCATCTTTGCAGATTGAAGAAGAAAAGAGCCTGAACTCATTACCGCCGGTTGACCTGATATTGCCAGATCACAACATGGTGATTGAAATTCAGGGAAAGTTTCATTACGTGAGTGGTGATTTCAAAACCAGGAATGGGTCGACTCTGCTGAAAATCGCACTGTTGCAAAAAGCAGGGTTTGAGGTCATTGAAATCCCGGTTAACCAGCTTTGTAACCCGGATTTAATTATTGATCAAATAAAGACCAGGGTGGACACCCCACAACAGGGCCATGGCAGTGCATCAGTTAAAATCGGGTGCGTAGATGAGACAAACGTTACCGCCGACAAAGAGTGTCAATCCTCAGATCAACGTTACTTAGCCGCCGAGGAACATTTAGAAAAGCAAACAGACAAACCAAAAAACAGAAAAAAGAAAAGGAAAAAAATTCATAAACATTTCAGTAAAATGAACTTCTGAACAGAACCGCAGTCTGCTTTTTATATTGCCATGAATTAATGAAATATAATTATGCATAGAACCTCTGCAGATATCAGTGGACAATACGCAAGATCAGGAAGTGATGACAACCAACCGGATAAGCATGCCGCTTCTGCAAGGCGTGGACGATACAGAGAGTGTACCGTCAGACAGTGGGATAATCCCCCCCGGCCTATCCAGGGGCGTAATGTATTTCACCATTCTTCTGGCGCACGCCCTCCTCAAAATCTACTGAGCCGTTCAGTAAACCTTGCTCAGGATTTTAATTCCCTCATCAAAAAAGAAACAATCAATACTCTGGTGAATAAATCGAATCGTTTCGGTCCTGAATATGATGGGAGATATCACGGTCATTATGCCAGTTCAATTAAAAAATACACGTTAGCTGCTAAAAGACCGTTAAATCGAATAGAACAAAGCCAGCTGATGCGTTTGCTGCAGAATTTTACTGCAACGCGGAGCTGGAATTGGCGAAGTCTGACGACAACATTTCATTCATTTACTTCAGCGGGTGTTTTTAGCTCTCATAGATCCCTGGATGAGCGTGCTAAGCGTACTCAAACTGCCTTATTGTCAACGTTAATTGATGCAATCATATTTAACGGCAACCAAAAACGAGAAGCCAGTGATATTGGTGCTCAGGAAATCACTAACCTGCTGTGGGCCATGGCAAAACAGGTGGACAACGGGCACGAGCGGACACCAGGGCTCAAAGAGGCCGCGGCTGCGCTGTTGCCCCACGTGTATGCAAAAAAAGCTGACTTTAAACCACAGGAAATCGCCAACCTGCTGTGGGCCATGGCGAAACTGGTGAGCAACGGGCAAGAGCAGACACCAGAGTTCAACGAGGCCGTGGCATCGCTGTTGCCTTTCGTGTACGCACAGAAAGACCAATTTATTCCTCAGCATATCGCCAACCTGCTGTGGGCCATGGCGAAACTGGTGGATCTCGGGCAGGAGCAGACACCAGAACTCAAAGGGGCCGTGGCCGTGCTGTTGCCCCTCGTGAGTGCACAGAAAGACCAATTTATACCTCAGCATATCGCCAACCTGCTGTGGGCCATGGCGAAGCTGGTGGACAACAATCAGGAGCGGACATCTGTTTTCAAGGGAGCTATGGCCGAGCTGTTGCCCCTCGTGAACGCACAGAAAAGCCAATTTAATAGCCAGGGCATTACCAGCCTGCTGTGGGCTATGGCGAAACTGGTAGACAGCGGGCAGGAGCGAACACCACAGCTCAACGAGGCCGTGGCTGCGCTATTGCCCCTCGTGAACGCACAGAAACACCAATTTAATGCCCAGAGTATCGCCAACCTGCTATGGGCCATGGCGAAACTGCTGGACAACGGGCTGGATAGGATATCAGAGCTAAAAAAGGCCGTGGCCGCGCTGTTACCATACGTAAACACACAGAAAGCTCAATTTAAACTACAGGAAATCGCTAACTTGCTGTGGGTCATGGCAAAACTGGTGGACAACGGGCAGAAACAGACGCCAGAGTTCAATGAGGCCGTGGCCGCGCTGTTGCCTCATGTGAACGCACAGAAAAGCCAATTTAATGCGCAGGATATCGCCAACTTGCTGTGGGCCATGGCGAAACTGGTGGACAACGGGCAGGAGCGGACACCAGAACTCAAAGCGTCCGTCGCCGCGCTGTTGTCCCAAGTGAACGCACAGAAAGACCAATTTAATGCCCAGGGTATTGCCAACCTGCTGTGGGCCACGGCGAAACTGGTGGACAACGGGCAGGAGCAGACACCAAGTCTCAAAGGGGCCGTGGCCGCGCTGTTGCCCTACGTGAACCCACCGAAAGACCGATGTACGCCTCAGCATATCGCCAACCTGCTGTGGGCCATGGCGAAACTGGTGGACAACGGGCAGGAGTGGACACCAGAACTCAACGAAGCCGTGGCCACGCTATTACCCCACGTGAGTGCACAGAAAGATCAATTTATTCCACAGGAAATCGCTAACCTACTGTGGGCTATGGCGAAACTGGTTGACAACGGGCATGAGCAGACACCTGAGATCAACAAGGCCGTGACCGTGCTGTTGCCCCAGGTGAACGCACAGAAAGCTAACTTTAACCCACAGGAAATCGCTAACCTGCTGTGGGCCATGGCGAAACTGGGTGAGCTCGTTGAGCTGAACGTAGCTACATCCACGTTCGAATCGCTTGTCTACAAAATCAGTGAAACCCCCCAGCTCTCTCAGCAAACAATATTGTTGTCTCTCTGGGGAGTAATGGTGTGCTGTGCCAGGTTGTCTATGGTCTCCACTGCCAATAAAAATAATGTGCTTGAAAAACACATGGATGACCTGTTTACTCGCCTGGGAAATACATCCCCCGACAATAATGATGATCAATCCATCATTGCCCTGGCCGCAAGTTGGCTTGGGAGAGCGTCCCCAGTCGTCCCCCATTACCAGACTACCGTATCAAAACGTCAATCCGACTTTCGCGATCAGCTCCAATCATGCGTTCCCTCTTTACAGATTGAAGAAGAAAAGAGTCTGAACGCATTACCCCCGGTTGACCTGCTGCTGCCAGATCACAACCTGGTGATTGAAGTTCAAGGCCCCTCTCATTATGTGGGTGGTGATTTCAACACCAGGAAGGGTTCGACTCTGCTGAAAATCGCACTGTTGCAAAAAGCAGGATTTGAGGTCATTGAAATTCCGGTTAACAGGCTTTTGAATCAGGAGTTAATGAAACCATATATTGATCGAATAAAGACCAGGGCAGGCATCCTGCCAGAGGAGCATGGCTCTCTCAAAAGAAGGTGGGCAGATCAGGCATACATTACTGCTGATAAAGGCAGGCAACCCTCAGATCATGGTTACTTGACTGGCGAAGAACCTTCAGAAGAGCAAAACGGCAAACCAGCAAAGAGGAAGAGAAAAAACAGCCAGTAATTTCTGCCCTTCGATCATGACTCAAGAACCATTTGCACATTCCCGGGAAAGAGTGCCAGCGTTGAATACCTGTTGCCCATGCGTCCTGCCCCGGATGATTTGAAAATAACGGAGACACCAGGAGTCAATGTGTATTCCCAAACATCTGGTTTTATAGACATTTCAGCAAAATGAACTTCTGAATAGAGCAGCAGTCTGATTTTTATATTCTCATGAATTAATGAAATATAATTATGCACAGAACCTCCGCTGTCATCAGTGGTAGATACGCAAGATCAGATAACAATTACAACCAACCGGAAAACCATGCTGCTTATTCAGAGCGTGGACAGTATAGACATGCCACCGTCAGAAAGAGAGATAATATCCCCCGCACTACTCCGGAGCGTAATGAATTTTACCACTCTTCTGCCCCATACTTTGCCCAAAACCTGCCGTGCCGTTCAATAAACCCTGCTCAAGATTTCAATGCCCTCATCAAACAGGAAGTAATGGATGAACTGGTGAGTAAATCTGATCATTTCGGTTATCGTTATGATGGGAAAAATCACAGTCAATATGCCAATTCAATTAAGAGATACACGTTAGCTTCGCGAAGCCCCTTAACCCGAGCGGAACAAAGCCAGCTGATGATTTTTTTGCAAGATTATACCGCCACACGGCGTTGGAGTTGGCGAAGCCTGACAACAACACTTCATTCATTTACTTCAGCGGGTGTTTTTACCCCTCATAAACCCGTGGATGTTCGTGTCAGACACACTCAGGGCACCTTATTGTCAACGCTGTTTGATGCAATAGTATTCAAGTGCAACCGAAAAGCTGCAGCATGGGATATTGATGCCCAGGGAATCACCAACCTGCTGTGGGCCATGGCCAAACTGGTCGACAGCGGGCAGGAGCGAACACCAGGCCTCATCAAGGCTATGGCCGCGCTGTTGCCCCATGTGAACGCACAAAAAGATCAGTTTAATGCTCAGGGGATCACCAACCTGCTGTGGGCCATGGCGAAACTGGTGGTCAACGGGCAGAAGCGGACTCCGGGGATCAATGAGGCCGTGGCTGCGCTGCTGCCGCATGTGAACCTACAGAAAGCGAACTTTAAACCACAGGGAATCGCCAGCCTGCTGTGGGCCATAACCAAACTGGTTGAACACGGACAGCAGCGAACACCAGAACTCAACAAAGCCCTGGCTGCGTTGTTGCCCCAGGTAAACGCACAGAAAACTGACTTTAAACCACGGGAAATTGCCAACCTGCTGTGGGCCATGGCGAAACTGGTGGACAACGGGCTGGAGCAGACACCAGAGCTTAAAGAAGCTGTGGCCGCGCTGTTGCCCTGTGTGAACGCACAGAAAGGCCTATTTAATGCGCAGGATATCGCCAACCTTGTCTGGGCCATGGTGAAACTGATGGACAACGGGCTGGAGCAGACAACAGATCTCAGCGAGGCCGTAGCGGCGCTATTGCCCCTCGTGAACGCACAGAAAACCAACTTTAAACCACAGGGTATCGTCAACCTGCTGTGGGCCATGGCAAAACTGGTGGACAACGGGCTGGAGCAGACGACCGATCTCAGCGAGACCATAGCCGTGCTATTGCCCCACGTGAACGCACAGAAGGACCAATTTAATTCTCAGGGTATCGCCAACCTGCTGTGGGCCATGGCAAAACTGGTGGACAACGGGCTGGATCAGACAGCAGAACTCAAAGAGGCCGTGGTCGCGTTGCTGCTTCGCGTGAACGCACAGAAAGAACAATTTATTCCTCAGCAAATCGCCAACCTGCTATGGGCCATCGCGAAACTGGTGGACAACAGGCAGGAATGGACACCAGAACTCAACGAGGCTGTGGCCACGCTGTTGCCCCATGTGAACGGACAAAAAGACCAGTTTATGGCCCAGCATATCACCAACCTGATGTGGGCCATGGCAAAACTGGTGGACAACGGACTGGAGCAGACAGCAGAACTCAAAGAGGGGGTGGCCGCGCTATTGCCCAACGTGAAGGCAAAGAAAGCTGATTTTGAACCACAGGGTCTCGCCAACCTGCTGTGGGCCACGGCAAAACTGGTGGACCACGGGCAGGAAAGGACGCCAGAGCTCAACGGCGCTCTGGCCGCGCTGTTGCCTCACGTGATGGCACAGAAAGCTGAATTTAAACCAAAGGAAATCGCCAACCTGCTGTGGGCCATGGCGAAACTGGTGGACAACAAACAGGAGCGAACAACAGCACTCGAAAGGACCGTGGCCGCGTTGTTGCCTTATGTGAACGCTCAGAAAAGCCAATTTAATGCACAGGATATTGCCAACCTGCTGTGGTCCATGGCAAAACTGGTGGACAACGGACAGGACCGGACACCAGAGCTCACCCAAGCCGTGGCGGCACTGTTGATTCACGTGAACCCACAGGAAAAACAATTTATTCCCAAACATATCGCCAGCCTGCTGTGGGCCATGGCGAAACTGGTGGACAACGGGCTGGAGCAAACATCACGGCTCTTCAAGGCTGTGGCCGTGCTGTTGCCCATGGTAAACGCACAGAAAGACCAATTAACTCCCCAGCATATCACCAACCTGCTGTGGGCCATGGCGAAACTGGTGGACAACGGGCTGGAGCAAACACCGGAGTTTAACCAGGCTGTGGCCGTGCTGTTGCCTCATGTGAAGGCGCAGAAAGGCCAATTTAATACTCAGGGTATTACCAACCTGCTCTGGGCCATGGCAAAACTGGTGGACACCAGACAGGACCAGACACCAGAGTTCGACGAGGCCGTGGCTGCGCTGTTGCCCCACGTGAACGCACTGAAGGACCAATTTAATCCTCAGGGTATCGCCAACCTGCTGTGGGCCGTGGCAAAACTGGGTGAACTCATTGAGCTGAACGAGTTTACCACCACGTGCCAATCGCTTGTCTACCAAATCCGTGAAACTCCCCGGCTCTCTCAGCAAACCCTATTGATGTCTCTCTGGGGCGTCATGGTATGCTGCGCCAGGTTGTCTCTGGTCGCCACTGCCAATAAAAATGATGTGCTTGAAAAACACATGGATGACCTGTTTACTCGGCTGGGAAACACATCCCCCGACAATGAAGATGATCAATCCATCATTGCCATGGCCGCAAGCTGGCTTGGCAGAACGTGTCCGGTCATCCCCCATTACCAGACAACCATTTCAATACCTCAATCCAATTTCCGTGATCAACTCCAATCATGCATTCCCTCTTTAAAGATTGAAGAAGAAAAGTGTCTGAACTTATTGCCTCCGGTTGACCTGCTACTGCCAGATCACAACATGGTGATTGAAATTCAGGGACCATCTCATTACGCAAGTGCTGATTTCAAAACCAGGAATGGTTCGACTCTGCTGAAAATCGCACTGCTGAAAAAATCAGGATTTGAAGTCATTGAAATCCCGGCCAACATGCTTCGGAATCAGGATTCAATGAAATTATATATTGACCGAATAAAGACCAGGGCAGGCATCCCGCCACAGGGTCATTCTGTATCACTTAACAGAGAAGAGGCATACGTTACTACCGATAAAAGACCGCAAGACCACGGTTACTTAACTGCCAAAGAACCTTCAGAAGAGCAAACAGGTAAACCAAAAAGGAGAAAAAGGACGAGAAAAAAACCAGTAATCTCCTCCCTTCCATCATGACTCAAGAACCGTTTTCACATTCAAGGCAGTGCCAGCGTTGAACACATGCTGCCCATGCATCTCGTCCCGGATGATTTGAAAATAACGGATTGGTGGCATCAGGAGTAGATGAGTATCCCCAACCGTGTGGTTTTATCGACATTTCAGCAAAATGAACTTCTGAACAGAACAGCAGTCTGTTTTTTATATTTGCATGAATTAATGAAATATAACTATGCATAGAAGCTCTGCTGGTATCGGTGGTCAATACGCAGGATCAGGTAATAATTACAACCAACCGGATGACCATGCCGCTTATTCAAAGTGTGGACAATATAGACATGCCACCGTCAGAAAGAGGGATAATATCCCCCGCACTACTCCGGAGCGTAATGAATTTTACCACTCTTCTGGCCCATATTTTACCCAAAACCTGCCGTGCCGTTCAGTAAACCCTGCTCAAGATTTCAATGCCCTCATCAAACAGGAAGTAATGGATGATTTGATGAGTAAATCTGATCATTTCGGTTATCGTTACGATGGGAAAAATCACAGTCAATATGCCAACTCCATTAAAAGATACACGTTAGCTTCTCAAAGCCCCTTAACCCGAGGGGAACAAAGCCAGCTGCTGCGTTTTTTGCAAAATTACACAGCCACACGGCGTTGGAGTTGGCGAAGCCTGACAACAACACTTCATTCATTTACTTCAGCGGGTGTTTTTACCCCTCATAAACCCGTGGATGAGCGTGTCAGGCACACTCAGGTTGCCTTATTGTCAATGCTACTTGATGCAATAACATTCAAGTGCAACCGAAAAGCTGCAGCATGGGATATTGATGCCCAGGGAATCACCAACCTGCTGTGGGCCATGGCGAAACTGGTAGACAGCAGGCAGGAGCGAACACCAGGGTTCAACGAGGCTATGGCCGCGCTGCTGCCCCACGTGAACGAACAAAAAGATCAATTTAATGCTCTGGGGATCGCCAACCTGCTGTGGGCCATGGCAAAACTGGCGGTCAACGGGCATGAGCGGACTCCGGGGCTCAATGGGGCCGTGGCTGCGCTGTTGCCACATGTGAACCTACAGAAAGCGAACTTTAAACCACAGGGAATCGCCAACCTGCTGTGGGCCATCACAAAACTGGTTGAACACGGGCTGGAGCGAACACCAGAGCTCAACAAGGCCGTGGCCGCGATGTTGCCCCGGGTAAACGCACTGAAAACTGACTTTAAACCAAGGGACATTGCCAACCTGTTGTGGACCATGGCAAAACTGGTGGACAACTGGCAGGAGCGAACACCAGAGCTCAAAGAAGCCGTGGCCGCGCTGTTGCCCCTTGTGAACACACAGAAAGGCCAATTTAATGCGCAGGATATCACCAACCTGCTTTGGGCCATGGCAAAACTGGTGGACAACTGGCAGGAGCAAACACCAGGGCTCAAAGAGGCTCTGGTTGCATTACTGCCCCGGGTGAACGTACAGAAAGCTAACTTTAACACACAGGAAATCGCCAACCTGCTGTGGGCCATGGCAAAACTGGTGGACAACGGGCTGGAGCAGACAACAGATCTCAGCGAGGCCGTAGCGGCGCTATTGCCCCACGTGAACGCACAGAAAACTAACTTTAAACCACAGGGTATCGCCAACCTGCTGTGGGCCATGGCAAAACTGGTGGACAACGGGCTGGAGCTGACACCAAGCCTCAACGGAGTCGTGACCGCATTGCTGCCCCGCGTGAACGCAAAGAAAGAACAATTTATTACTCAGCAAATCGCCACCCTGCTGTGGGCCATCGCGAAACTGGTGGACAACAGGTATGAGCGGACACCAGAGCTCAACGAGGCTGTGGCCGCGCTGTTGCCCCGGATAAAAGCACAGAAAGACCAGTTTATTGCTCAGCATATCACCAACCTGATGTGGGCCATGGCGAAACTGGTGGACAACGGGCTGGAGCAGACAGCAGAACTCAAAGAGGCCGAGGCCGCTCTATTGCCCAACGTGAACGTACAGAAAGCTGATTTCAAACCGCAGGGTATCGCCAACCTGCTGTGGGCCATCGCGAAACTGGTGGACAACGGGCAGGACAGGACACCAGAGCTCAACGGGGCTCTGGCCGTGCTGTTGCCTCAAGTGATGGCACAGAAAGCTGAATTTAAACCAAAGGAAATCACCCACCTGCTGTGGGCCATGGCGAAACTGGTGGACAACGGGCAGGGGCGAATACCAGGACTCGAAAAGACCGTGGCCGCGCTGTTGCCCCACGTGAATGAACAGAAAGAGCAACTTATTCCTCAGCATATCGCCAACCTGCTGTGGGCCATGGCAAAACTGGTGGACAACGGGCAGGAGCAGACACCAAGCCTCAAAGAGGCCGTGGCTGCACTGTTGATTCACATGAACTCACAGAAAAAACAATTGACTCCTCAACATATCGCCAACCTGCTGTGGGCCATCGCGAAACTGGTGGACAACGGGCAGGAGCAGACACCAGAACTCAACGAGGCCGTGGCCGCGCTGTTGCCACACATGAACGCACAGAAAGCTAACTTTAACCCACAGGAAATCGCCAACCTGATGTGGGCCATGGCGAAACTGGTGGACAAAGGGCAGGAACAGGCACCAGAGCTCAAAGAGGCCGTGGCCTTGCTGTTGCCCAGCGTGAACGCGCAGAAAGACCAATTTAATGCTCAGGGTATCACCAACCTGCTCTGGTCCATGGCAAAACTGGTGGACAGCAAGCAGGGCCAGACACCAGAATTCAACGAGTCCGTAGCTGCCCTGTTGCCTTACGTGAACGCACAGAAGGATCAATTTAACCTTCAGGGTATTGCCAACCTGCTGTGGGCCATGGCAAAACTGGGTGAACTCATTGAGCTGAACGTGTTTACCGCCACATTCGAATCGCTTGTCTTCCGAATCTGTGAAACTCCCCGGCTCTCTCAGCAAACCATATTGATGTCTCTCTGGGGAGTCATGGTATGCTGCGCCAGGTTGTCTCTGGTCGCCACTGCCAATAAAAATAATGTGCTTGAAAAACACATGGATGACCTGTTTACTCGCCTGGGAAATACATCCCCCGACAATGAAGATGATCAATCCGTCATTGCCATGGCCGCAAGTTGGCTTGGCAGAACGTGTCCGATCATCCCCCATTACCAGACAACCATTTCAATACCTCAATCCAATTTCCGTGATCAACTCCAATCATGCATTCCCTCTTTAAAGATTGAAGAAGAAAAGTGTCTGAACTCATTGCCCCCGGTTGACCTGCTACTGCCAGATCACAACATTGTTATTGAAATTCAGGGACCCTCTCATTACGCAAGTGCTGATTTCAAAACCAGGAATGGTTCGACTCTGCTGAAAATCGCACTGCTGAAAAAATCAGGATTTGAAGTCATTGAAATCCCGGCTAACATACTTTGGAATCAGGATTTAATGAAATCATATATTGATCAAATAAAGACCAGGACAGGCATCCCGCCACAGGATCATTCTGTATCACTTAACAGAGAAGAGGCATACGTTACTACCGATAAAAGACCGCAAGAGCACGGTTACTTAACTGCCAAAGAACCTTCAGAAGAGCAAACAGGTAAATCAAAAAGGAGAAAAAGGACGAGAAAAAACCAGTAATCTCCTCCCTTCCATCATGACTCAAGAACCGTTTTCACATTCAAGGCAGTGCCAGCGTTGAACACCTGTTGCCCATGCAGCTCGCCCCGGATGATTTGAAAATAACGGATTGATGGCATGGCATCAGGGGTAGATGAGTATCCCCAACCGTTTGTGTTATCGACATTTCAGCAAAATGAACTTCTGATCAGAACAGCAGTCTACTTTTTATATTTTCATGAAATAATGAAATATAATTATGCATAGAAGCTCTGCTGGTATCGGTGGTCAATACGCAGGATCAGGTAATAATTACAACCAACCGGATGACCGTGCCGCTTATTCAGGGCGTGGGCGATACAGACATGCCACAGTCAGAAAATGGGATAATCCCCCCCGCACTAACCCGGGGCGTGATAAATTTTACCGATCTTCTGCCGTACGCTCCTCACAACATATGCAGTACCGTTCGGTAAAACCTGCTCAAGATTTTAATCCCCTCATCAAACAGGAAATAATAGATGGCCTGGTGAGTAAATCTGATCGGCTCGGTCATCGCTATGATGGCAGGCATCATGGCCAATACGCCAGTTCCATTAAAAAATACACGTCGGCTGCTAAAAGACCGTTAAATCGAGCGGAACAACGCCAGCTGATATGTGTGCTGCAAAATTTTACAGCAACGCGGAGCTGGAATTGGCTAAGTCTGACAACAACACTTCATTCATTTACCTCAGCGGGTGTTTTTACCCTTCATAAACCCATGGATCAGCTGGTTCAGCTTACTCAAGCAGTCTTATTGTCAACGCTACTTGATGCATTAATATTCAAGTGCAACCAAAAACCTGAAGCCAGGGATATTGATGCCCGGGGCATCGCCAACCTGCTGTGGGCCATGGCGAAACTGGTGGACAACGGGCAGGAGCGGACACCAGAACTCAAAGAGGCCATTGCCGCGCTATTGCCCCACATGAACGCACAGAAAGACCAGTTTATTCCTCAGCATATCGCCAACCTGCTGTGGGCTATGGCAAAACTGGTGAACAACGTGCAGGCGCAGACACCAGAACTCAATGGGGCCATGGCCGCCTTGTTGCCCCGCGTGAATGCACTGAAAGACCGATTTAAGAGCCAGGGTATCGCCAACCTGCTGTGGGCCATGGCAAAACTGGTGGACAGCGGACTGGAGCGGACACCAGAACTCAACGGGGCCGTGGCCGCTCTGTTGCCCCACATGAACGCACAGAAAGCTAACTTTAACCCACAGGAAATCGCCAACCTGCTGTGGGCCATGGCAAAACTGGTGGACAATGGCCAGGAGCGAACACCAGAGTTCAACGAGGCCTTAGCCGCGCTGTTACCTCACATGAACGCACAGAAAGCTGACTTTAACTCACAGGAAATCGCCAACCTGCTGTGGGCCATGGCGAAACTGGTGGACCTTGACCAGCAGCAAACACCAGAACTCAACGAAGCCGTGGCCGCGCTGTTGCCCCACGTGAACATACAGAAAGCTAACTTTAAACCACAGGAAATCGCCAACCTGCTATGGGCCATGGCAAAACTGGTGGACAATGGGCAGAAACGGACACCAGAGCTCAAAAAGGCGGTAGCCGCGCTGTTGCCCAGCGTGAACCCACAGAAAGCTTACAAACCACGGGATATTGCCAACATGCTGTGGGCCATGGCGAAACTGGTGGACAACGGGCAGGAGCAGACACCGGAGCTCAAAGCGGCCGTAGCCGCGCTGTTGCATTGCGTAAACACACAGACTGCAAACTTTAAGCCAAAAGGTATCGTCAACCTGCTGTGGGGCACGGCGAAACTGGTGGACAACGGGCTGGATCCGACGCCAGGTCTCAAAGAAGCTGTCACCGCACTGTTACCCCACGTGAATGCATATAAAGACCAATTTAATGCCCAGGCTATTGCCAACCTGTTCTGGGCCATGGCGAAACTGGTGGACAACGGGCAGGAGCAGTTACCAGGGTTCAACAAGGCCGTGGTTGGCATGTTGCCCCACGTGAACGCACAGAAAGCTAACTTTAAGCCACAGGAAATCGCCAATCTGCTGTGGGCCATAGTGAAGATGGTGAACAAGGGGCTGGTGCGGACAGCAGAACTGAAAGGGGCCGTGGCCGCGCTGTTGCCCCACGTGAACACACAGAAAAACAAATTTAATGCCCAGGAAATTGCCAACCTGTTTTGGGCCATTGCAAAACTGGTGGACAACGGGCAAGAGCAAACACCTGGGCTCAATGAAGCTGTCAACGCGCTGTTATCCAACGTAAACGCACAGAATGCCAACTTTAAACCAGTGGATATTGCCAGCCTGCTGTGGGCCATAGCGAAACTGGGTGAGTTCGTTGAGTTGAACGTGGTTACCTCTATGTTCGAATCTCTTGTCTACAGAACCCATGAAAACCCTCTACTCTCCGGGCAAGATATATTGATGTCGCTCTGGGGAGTAATGGTATGCTGTGCCAGGTTGTCTCTGCTCTCCAACGCCAATAAAAATAACGTACTTGAAATGCACATGGATGATCTCTTTACTCGCCTGGAGAATGCATGCCCGGACAATGAAGAAGATCAACGCATCATTGCCATGGCCTCAAGTTGGCTTGGCAGACCGTGTCCGGTCGTCCCTCATTACCAGACTACCAGGTCAAAACTTCAATCTGACTTTCGCGATCAACTCCAATCATGCTTTCCCTCTTTGAAGATAGAAGAAGAAAAGAGTCTGAACTCATTACCTCCGGTTGACCTGTTACTGCCAGATCTCAACATTGTGATTGAAATTCAGGGACCCTTTCATTACGTGAGTAACGATTTCAAAACCCGGAATGGTTCGACTCTGCTTAAAATTGCACTGCTGCAAAAAGCAGGATTTGAGGTTATTGAAATCCCGGTTAACCAGCTTTTGAACCGGGATTTAATCAAACGATGTATTAATCAAATAAAGACCAGGGTGAACACCCCGCCACAGGGGCATGGCTCTGAATCATTTACACGCACAGGGACAGATGAGGCATACTTTGCTGCCGATGCAGGATGGCAAGATCACGGTTACTTAACCGCCGAAGAACATAGAGCAGAGCAACCAGGCAAACCAAAAAGTAGAACAAGGAAGAGAAAAAAAAAGCCAGTAATCTCCCCCCTTCCATCATGACTCAAGAACCGTTTTCACATTCAAGGGAATGAGTGTCAGAACACATGTTGTTCATGAATCTCGCCCCGGATGATTTTCAATAACGGATGGGTAACATCAGGAGTCGATGTGTATCCCCAAATACCTGGTTTTATCGACATTTCAGTTAAATGAACTTCTGAACAGAATAACAGTCTGCCTTTTATATTTTCATGAATTAATGAAATATCATTATGGATAGAAGCTCTGCTGGTATCAGTGGTAAATACGCAAAATCAGGTAATGATTACAACCAACCGGATGACCGTGTCGCTTCTTCAATGGGTGGGCGATACAGACATGGCACAGTCAGAAAGTGGGATAATTCCCTCCGCAATACTCCGGAGGTCAACAAATTTCACCATTCTTCGGCCGCAAGCTCTTCTCAAGATCTACAGCGCCGTTCAGTAAACCCTGCCCAGGATTATAATGCCCTTATCAAACAGGAGGTAATGGAAAGCCTGGTGAGAAAATCGGATCACATGGGTTATCACTATGATGGGAGATATCACGGACAATATGCCAGTTCAATTAAAAAATATACGTCAGCTTCTAAAAGACCTCTAAATCGAGCTGAACAAGTCAAGCTGATACGTTTACTGCAAAATTTTACCGCAACACGGAGCTGGAATTGGCGAAGCCTGACGACAACACTTCATTCATTGACTTCAGCGGGTGTTTTTACCCCTCATAACCCCATGGATGAGCGTGTTACACGTACACAAGCTGCCTTATTGTCAACGCTACTTGATGCAATAATATTTAACTGCAACCACAAAACTGAAGCGAGGAGGAATATTGATCCCCAGGGCATAACCAATCTGCTGTGGGCCATAGCGAAACTGGTGGACAGAGGGCAGGAGCTGACACCAGAGCTCAAAGAGGCTGTGGCCGTGCTGTTGCCCCGCGTAAACGCAAACAAAGACCAATTTAATGCCCAGGGAATCGCCAACCTGCTGTGGGCCATAGCGAAACTGGTGAACAACTGGGAGTGGACACCCCAGCTCAAAGAAGCTGTGCCCGCGCTGTGGCCCCAGGTAAACGCACAGAAAGCTAACTTTGATCCACAGGAAATCGCCAGCCTGCTGTGGGCCATGGCGAAACTGGTAAGCAACGGGCAGGAGCGGACACCAGAACTCAAAGAGGCCCTGGCCGTACTTCTGCCCCATGTGAACGCACAGAAAGACCAATTTAATACCCAGGGTATCGCCAACCTGTTGTGGGCCATGGCGAAACTGGTAGACAACGGGGAGTTAGCACCAAAGCTCAAAGAAACTGTGGCCACGCTGTTGCCCCAAGTGAAACCACTGAAAACTCAATTTAACCCACAGGAAATCGTCAACCTGCTGTGGGCAATGGCGAAACTGGTGAACAACGGGCAGGAGCGGACACCAGAACTCAAAGAGGCCCTGACCCTGCTTTTGCATCAAGTGAACGCAAAGAAAGACCAATTTAGTCACCAGGGTCAGGGTATCGCCAACCTGCTGTGGGCCATGGCGAAACTGGTGGACAACGGGCTGGAGCGGACACCAGCGTTCAAAAAGGCTGTGGCCGCGCTGGTACCCCATGTGAGCGGAGAGAAAACTCGCTTTAACCCACAGGAAACCGCCAACCTGCTGTGGGCCATGGCGAAACTGGCGGACAGCGGGCAGGCGCGAACACCAGGGCTCTACCGGGCCGTAGCCGCGCTGATACCCCGCGTGAACACACAGAAGGCTCACTTTACTCCACAGGAAATCGCCAACCTGCTGTGGGCCATGGCGAAACTGGTGGACAACGGGCAGAAGCAGACACAAGAGTTCAAAAAGACCGTGGCCGCACTGTTGCCCCATGTGAATGCAAAGAAAGACCAATTTAGTGCCCAGGGGATCGCCAACCTGCTCTGGGCCATGGGGAAACTGGTGGACAGCGGCCAGCAGCAGGCACCAGACCTGATCGCGGCTGTGGCCGTGATGTTACCCTACGTGAAGGCAAAAAAAGACCAGTTTATTCCTCAGAATATCGCCAACCTGCTGTGGGTCATGGCGAAGTTGGTGGACAACGGCTTTGAGCAGCCCCCCGGGCTCAAACAGGCCGTGGCCACGCTGTTGCCCTGCGTGCACGCAAAAAAAGACCAATTTAAGGCCCAGGGTATCACCAACCTGCTGTGGGCCATGGCGAAACTTGTGGACAACGGGCAGGAACGGACACCAGGGCTCAGAGAAGCTGTGGCTGTGCTGTTGAGCCTCGTGAACGCACAGAAAGACCAATTCAGTGCCCAGGGCATCGCCAACCTGTTCTGGGCCATGGCGAAACTGGTGGAGAACGGGCAAGAGCAAACACGTGGGCTCAAAGAAGCGGTGGTTGCCCTGTTACCCCAAATGAGTGTACAGACAGCTAACTTTAACCCACAGGAAATAGCCAACCTGCTGTGGGCCATGGCAAAACTGGTGGACAACGGCTTTGAGCAGACACCAGATCTCAACGAAGCCATAACCGGGCTGTTGCCCTGTGTGAATGCACAGAAAGACCAATTTAAGGCCCAGGGTATCGCCAACCTGCTGTGGGCCATGGCGAAACTTGTGGACAACGGGGAGGAGCGGACACCAGAGCTCAACGATGCTGTGGCCACACTGTTGACCCACATGAGCACACGGAGAGACCAATTTACTCCTCAGCATATCGCCAACCTGCTGTGGGCCATGGCGAAACTGGTGGACAACGGGCTGGAGCGGACACCAATGCTCAAAGAGGCCGTGGCCGCGCTGTTGCCCAACGTGAAGACACAGAAAGAGCAATTTACTCCTCAGCAGATCGCCAACCTGCTATGGGCTATTGCGAAACTGGTGGACAAAGGGGAGTGGACACCAGATCTCAAAGCTGCTGTGGCCACGCTGTTGACTCACGTGAACGCATATCAAGGTAACTTTAAACCACAGGAAATCGTCAACCTCCTGTGGGCCATGGCGAAACTGGTGGACAACGGCCAGGAGCTGACACCAAGGTTCAAAAAAGCCCTGGCCGAACTGTTGCCCCACATGAACGCACATAAAGACCAATTTAATGCCCAGGGGATCACCAACCTCCTGTGGGCCATGGCGAAACTGATGGACAGCGGCCAGGAGCGGGTTCCGGAACTCAACGAGGCTGTGGCTGCACTTTTGCCCTGCGTGAACGCACAGAAAGACCAGTTTATTCCTCAGCATATCGCCAACCTGCTGTGGTGCATAGCAAAAATGGGTGAGCTTGTTGAGCTGAACGAGGTTATCTCTACGTTCGAATCGCTGGTCTACCGAATCAGTGAAAATCCTCAGCTCTGTCAACAAACGATATTTATGTCTCTCTGGGGAGTCATGGTATGCTGTGCCAGGTTGTCTCTGGTCTCCAATGCCAATAAAAATAACGTGCTTGAAAAACACATGGATGACCTGTTTACCCGGCTGGAAAATACCTGCCCAGACAATCAAGAGGATCAATCCATCATTGCCATGGCCGCCAGTTGGCTTGGCAGAGCCTATCCGGTGACTCCCTGTTACCCGACAATCATGTCAAGACATCAGTCCAACTTCCGTAATCAACTCCAATCATGCATTCCTTCTTTGCAGATTGAAGAAGAAAAGAGTCTGAACTCATTACCTCCAGTCGACCTGCTACTGCCAGATCACAACATTGTGATTGAAATCCAGGGACCGTTTCATTACGTAAATGGTGATTTCAACACCAGGAATGGTTCGACCCTGCTTAAAATCGCACTATTGCAAAAAGCAGGATTTGAGGTCATTGAAGTCCCGTTTAAACAGATTTGTAACCGGGACTTAATGAAACTGTGTATTGATCAAGTAAAGACCAGGGTAAACATCCCGCCACAGGGGCATGACTCTGAATCATTTACCAGCGGGGATACAGATGGGGAATACTTTACTGCCGATGAAGGGTGGGAAGAACAAGGTTACTTCACCGCCGAAGAAACTGCAGAACAGCAACCACGCAAACCAAAAAGCAAAAAAAAGAAGAAAAAATGCCAGTAATCCCCCCCCCTTCCATCATGACTCAAAAACCGTTGCCACATTCAAGGGATGGCGTGCCAGCATTGAACACATGTTGTTCATGAATTTCGCCCCGGATGATTTGCAAATAACGGATGGGTGACACCAGGAGTCGATGTGTATCCCCAAACACCTGGCTTTATAGACATTTCACAAAAATGAACTTCTGAGCAGAACCGCAGTCTGCTTTTTATATTTTCATGAATTAATGAAATATAATTATGGATAGAAGTTCTGCTGGTATCAGTGGTCAATACACAAGATCAGGTAATCATTACAACCAACCGAATGACCATGCCCCTTCTTCAGGGCGTGGACATTATAGACATGCCACAGTCAGACAGCGGGATAATCACTCCCGCTCTATCCCCGGGCGTAATGAGTTTTCCCATTCTTTTGGCGTACCCTCTTCTCAGTATCTGCTTTGCCGTTCAGTATACCCTGCTCAAGATTTCAGTGCCCTCATCCAACAGGAAATAGTGGCTGGTCTGGCAAGTCAATTTGATCGGTTCGGTTATCGCTATGATGGGAAACATCATGGTCTATATGCCAGTTCAATTAAAAATTACACGTCAGCTGCTAAAAGACCATTAAATCGAGCCGAGCAAAGTCAGCTGATACGTTTACTGCAAAATTTTTCCGTAACACGGAGCTGGAATTGGCGAAGTCTGACGACAACACTCCATTCATTTATTTCAGCGGGTGTATTTACCCCGCATAACACCATGGAGGAGCGTGTTAAGCGTACTCAAGCTGCCTTACTGTCGACGCTACTTGATGCAATCATATTCAAGTGCAACCAAAAACCTGAAGCCAGAGATATTGATGCCCGGGGAATCGCCAACCTGCTGTGGGCCCTGGCGAAACTGGCAGGCAACGGGCAGGAGTGTACACCAGGGCTCAAAGAGGCCGTGGCCGCTCTATGGCCCCACGTAAACACACAGAAAACCAACTTTAAACCACAGGAAATCGCCAACTTGCTGTGGGCTATGGCGAAACTGGTGGACAATGGCCAGAAGCGAACACCAGAGCTCAACGAAGCCTTAGCCGCGCTGTTGCCTCACATGAACGCACAGAAAGCTAACTTTAAACCACAGGAAATCACCAACCTGCTGTGGGCCATGGCGAAACTGGTGGACAATGGCCAGGAGCAAACACCAGATCTCAACGAGGCCCTGGTCGCGCTGTTGCCACAGGTGAACGTACAGAAAGCTGACTTTAAACCACAGGAAACCGCCAACCTGCTATGGGCCATGGCGAAACTGGTGGACAATGGCCAGGAGCGAACACCAGAGTTTAAAGAGGCCATCGCCGCACTGTTGCCACAGGTGAACGCACAGAACACCAGATTTAACCCACAGGGTCTCACCAACCTGCTTTGGGCCATAGCCAAACTGGTAGTCCACGGGCAGAAGCAGACACCCGAAATCAAGGCGGTCGTGGCCGCATTGTTACCCCCCGTGAACGCACAAAAAGCTAACTTTAAATCACAGGAAATCACCAACCTGTTATGGGCTATGGCGAAACTGGTGGACAACGGGCAGGAACAGACACCTGAAATCAAAAAGACCGTCGCCGCGCTGTTATCCCGCGTGAACGCACGGAAAGACCAATTTAATGCCCGGGGGATCGCCAACTTGTTCTGGGCCATGGCAAAACTGGTGGACAACGGGCAAGAACGGACACCAGAGTTCAAAGCGGCTCTGTTCGCGTTGTTGCCCCACGTGAACGTACAAAGAGACCAATTTAATGCCCAGGGGATCACCAACCTGCTATGGACCCTGGCGAAACTGGTGGACAACGGGCAGGAGCAGACACCCGACATCAAAAAGACCGTGGCCGCGCTGTTGCCCCGCGTCGTGAATGCACAGAAAGACCAATTGATTCCTCAGAATATCGCCAACCAGCTGTGGGCCCTGGCGAAACTGGTGGACAACGGGCAGGAGCAGACACCTGAAATCAAAAAGACCGTGGCCGCGCTGTTGCCCCACGTGAACGCAAAGATAGCTGACTTTAACCCACAGGAAATCGCCAACCTGCTGTGGGCCATGGCGAAACTGGTGGACAACGGGCAGGAGCAGACACCTGAAATCAAAAAGACCGTGGCCGCGCTGTTGCCCCACGTGAACGCAAAGAAAGCTGACTTTAACCCACAGGAAATCGCCAACCTGCTGTGGGCCATGGCGAAACTGGTGGACAACGGGCAGGAGAAGATACCAGCCCACAACGAGGCGGTGGCCGCCCTGTTGCCCCTCGTGAATGCCCGGAAAGACCAATTCATTCCTCAGCACATCGCCAACCTGCTGTGGGCCATGGCAAAACTGGTGAACAACAGGGAGTCGACACCAGAGCTCAAAGAAGCTGTGGCCGCGCTGTTGCCCCGGGTGAACGCACTGAAAGACCAATTTATTCCTCAACATATCGCCAACCTGCTGTGGGCCATAGCGAAACTGATGGACAACGGGCATGAACGGACACCAGCGCTCAACGAGGCTGTTGCCACGCTGTTGCCTCACGTGAACGCACAGAAAGACCAATTTAATCCTCAGCACATCGTCAACCTGCTGTGGGCCATGGCGAAACTGCTGGACAACGGGCAGGAGTGGACTCCAGAGTTCAAAGCGCCCGTGGCCGCGCTGTTGCCCCACGTGAACGCACAGAAAGACCAATTTATTCCTCAGGCTATCTCCAACCTGCTGTGGGCCATGGCGAAACTGGGTGAACTCGTTGAGCTGAACGTGGCTACCTCTATCTTCAAATCGCTTGTCCACAAAATCAGTGAAAACCCTCAGCCCTCTCAGCAAGATATATTTATGTCTCTCTGGGGCGTAATGGTATGCTGTGCCAGGTTGTCTATGGTCTCCAATGCCAATAACAGTACCGTGCTTGAAAAGCACATGGATGACCTGTTTACTCGCCTGGAAAATACACCGCCGAACAATGAAAAGGATCAGCGCGTCATTGCCATGGCCGCCAGTTGGCTTGGCAGACCGTGTCCGATCGTCCCCCCTTACCAGACAACCATTTCAAAACCTCAAACCGACTTCTGCGACCAACTCCAATCATGCATTCCCTCTTTGAAGATTGAAAAAGAAAAGAGTTTGAACTCATTACCCCCGGTTGACCTGTCACTGCCAGATCACAACATAGTGATTGAAATTCAGGGACCATTTCATTACGTGAATGGCGATTTCAAAACCCGGAATGGTTCAACTCTGCTTAAAATTGCACTGCTGCAAAAATCAGGATTTGAGGTTATTGAAATCCCGATTAACCAGCTTTGGAACCGGGATTCCATAATACGATGGATTAATCAAATAAAGGCCAGGATAAACACTCCACCAAAGGGGCATGGCTCTGAATCATTTCACAATCCAGAGTAGTTGTTCTTCTCCAACCATTTGCGTTTATAGACAGTTCAGCAAAATGAACTTCTGAACAGAACAGCAGTCTGCTTTTTATATTCTCATGAATTAATGAAATATAATTATGGATAGCAGATCTGCTGGTATCAGTGGTAAATACACAAGATCAGATAATAACCGACCTGATGACCAGGCTGCTTTTTCAAGGCGTGGGCGATATAGACATGCCACAGTCAAACAATGGGATAATCCCCCCCGCACTGCACCGGGTCGCAATGAATTTTACCATTCTTCTGGAGCAAGCTCTTCTCAACATCTACAGTGCCGTTCAGTAAACCCTGCTCAGGATTTTAATGCCCTCGTTAAACAGGAAATAATGGATGGCCTGGTGAGTAAATCGGATCATTTCGGTCATCGCTATGATGGGAGAGATCACAGTCGATATGCCAGTTCAATTAAAAAATACACGTCAACTGCTAAAAGACCGCTAAATCGAGCTGAACAAAGCCAGCTGATGCGTTTCCTGCAAAATTTCACAGCAACGCGGAGCTGGAACTGGCGAAGCCTGACGACGACACTTCATTCATTTACATCAGCGGGTGTTTTTGCCCCCCATAAATCCATGGATGAGCGTGTTAAGCTTACTCAAGCTCACTTATTGTCAACACTACTGGATGCAATAATATTTAACTGCAGCCAAAAAACTGAAGCCAGGAATATTGATGCCCGGGGTATCGCCAACCTGCTTTGGGCCATGGCAAAACTGGTGGCCAACGGGCTGGAGCGGACATCAGAGTTCAACGAGGCCGTTGTCGTGCTGTTGCCCCACGTGAACGTACAGAAAGACCAATTTAAGGCCCAGGGCATTGCCAACCTGCTGTGGGCCATGGCGAAACTGGCGGACAACGGGCTGGAGCGGACACCAGGGCTCAACGAGGCCGTGGCCGCCCTGTTGCCCCTTGTGGACGCACAGAAAAACCAACTTAATGCCCAGGGCATTGCCAACCTGCTGTGGGCCATGGCGAAACTGATAGACAACGGTCAGGAGTCGACCCCTGCGTTCAACGAGGCGGTGGCTGCACTTTTGCACCACGTGAACGCAAAAGACCAATTTAAAGCCCAGGGCATTGTCAACCTGCTCTGGGCCATAGCGAAACTGGTGGACAACCGGCTGGAGCGGACACCAGGGCTCAAAGAGGCCGTGGCCGCCCTTCTGCCCCTCGTGAACGCACAGAAAAACCGACTTAATGCCCAGGGCATTGCCAACCTGCTGTGGGCCATGGCGAAACTGGTGGACAACGGGCTGGAGCGGACACCAAGGCTCAAAGAGGCGGTGGTCGCGCTGTTGCCCCACGTGAATACACAGAAAGACCAATTTATTCCTCAGCATATCGCCAACCTGCTGTGGGCTATGGCGAAACTGGTGGACAACGGGCAGGAGAAGATACCAGCGCTCAACGAGGCGGTGGCCGCGCTGTTGCCCCGCGTTAATGCCCGGAAAGACCAATTTAATCCTCAGCACATCGCCAACCTGCTGTGGGCCATGGCAAAACTGGTGGACAACGGGGAGTGGACACCAAAGCTCAAAGAAGCTGTGGCCGCACTGTTGCCCCACGTGAACGCACAGAAAGACCAATTTATTCCTCAGCACATCGCCAACCTGCTTTGGGCCATGGCGAAACTGATGGACAACGGGCATGAAAAGACACCAGCGCTCAACGAGGCTGTGGCCACGCTATTGCCTCACGTGAACGCACAGAAAGACCAATTTATTCCTCAGCACATCGCCAACCTGCTGTGGGCCATGGCGAAACTGGTGGACAACGGGCAGGAGTGGACACCAGAGTTGAAAACAGCCGTGGCCGTGCTGTTACCCCACGTGAACGCACAGAAAGCTAACTTTAAACCACAGGGTATCGCCAACCTGCTGTGGGCCATGGCGAAACTGGGTGAGCTCGTTGAGCTGAAGGTGGTTACCTCTATCTTCAAATCGCTTGTCCACAAAATCAGTGAAAACCCTCAGCTCTCTCAGCAAAGCATATCTATGTCCCTCTGGGGTATAATGGTGTGCTGTGCCAGGTTGTCTCTGGTCTCCAATGCCAATAAAAATAACGTGCTTGAAAAGCACATGGATGACCTGTTTACTCGCCTGGAAAATACATCCCCGGATAATGAAGAGGATCAAACCATCATTGCCATGGCCGCCAGTTGGCTTGGCAGAGCGTGTCCGTTCGCCCCCCATTACCAGACAATGACTTCAAAACTTCAAACTGTCGTCCGCAATCACCTCAAATCATGCTTGCCCTCTTTGAAGATTGAAGAAGAAAAGAGTCTGAACTCATTACCTCCGGTTGACCTGCTACTGCCAGATCACAACATGGTGATTGAAGTTCAGGGGTCGTCTCATTACGTGAATGGTGATTTCAAAACCCGGAATGGTTCGACGCTGCTGAAAATCGCGCTGCTGCAAAAAGCAGGGTTTGAGGTCATTGAAATTCCAGCTAACCAGCTTTGTAACCAGGATTTAAGGAAACCATTTATTGATCAAATAAAGGCCAGGGTAAACATCTTGCGTTTTCACAATCCAGAGTAGTTGTTCTTCTCCAACCACTTGCGTTTATAGACAGCTCAGCAAAATGAACTTCTGAGCAGAACAGCAGTCTGCTTTTTATATTTTCATGAATTAATGAAATATAATTATGGATAGAAGCTCTGCTGGTATCAGTGGTAAATACACAAGATCAGGTAATGATTACAACCGACCGAATGGCCATGCCCCTTCTTCAGCGCGAGGACGATATAGACATGCCACAGTCAGACAATGGAATCATCCCCCCCGCACTGCACCGGGTCGCAATGAATTTTACCATTCTTCTGGAGCCAGCTCTTCTCAACATCTACAGGGCCGTTCAGTAAACCCTGTTCAGGATTTTAATGTCCTCATCAAACAGGAAATAATGGATGATCTGTTGAGAAAATCGGATCGTTTCGGTCATCGCTATGATGGGAGAAATCACGGGCAATATGCCAGTTCAATTAAAAAATACACGTCAGCTGCTAAAAGACCGTTAAATCGAGCGGAACAAAGCCAGCTGATACGTTTGCTGCAAAATTTCACAGCAACGCGGAGCTGGAACTGGCGAAGCCTGACGA
Organism: Salinisphaera sp. G21_0; assembly: GCF_017744115.1. Taxonomy (GTDB): domain Bacteria; phylum Pseudomonadota; class Gammaproteobacteria; order Pseudomonadales; family Endozoicomonadaceae; genus Endozoicomonas. Next base: position 35,448 of record NZ_JAGHQW010000014.1, read on the forward strand.
CAACATTTCATTCATTGACTTCAGCGGGTGTTTTTACCCCTCATAAACCCGCGAATCAGCGTGTTAAGCTCACTCAAGCTGCCTTATTGTCCACGCTACTTGATGCAATAATATTCAAGTGCAACCAAAAACCTCAAGCCAGGGATATTGATGCCCTGGGAACCTCCAACCTGCTGTGGGCCATGGCGAAACTGGTGGACAATGGGCAGAAGCAGACACCAGAGTTCAAAGAAGCCGTGGCCGCCCTATTGCCCCACGTGAATGCACAGCAAGACCAATTTATTCCTCAGGGCATCGCCAACCTGCTGTGGGCCATGGCAAAACTGGTGGACAACGGGGAGTGGACACCGGAGCTCAAAGAAGCTGTGGCCGCGCTGTTGCCCCATGTGAACGCACAGAAAGACCAATTTGATGCCCAGAATATTGCCAACCTGCTGTGGGCCATGGCGAAACTGGTGGACAACGGGCAAAAGCGGATACCAGAGCTCAACGAGGCCGTAGCCTTACTGCTGCCCCACGTGAACGTGCAAAAAACTAACTTTAAACCGCAGGGTATCGCCAACCTGCTGTGGGCCATGGCGAAACTGGTGGACAACGGCCAGGAGCGGACACCAGGGCTCAACGAGGCCGTGGCCGCCCTGTTGCCCCACGTGAACGCTCAGAAAGACCAATTTATTCCTCAGGCTATCGCCAACCTGCTGTGGGCCATGGCGAAACTGGTAGACAACGGGGAGTGTACACCAGAGCTCAAAGAAGCTGCGGCCACGCTGTTCCCCCATATGAACGCACAGAAAGACCAATTTAATACCCAGAATATTGCCAACCTGCTGTGGGCCATGGCGAAACTGGTGGACAATGGGGAGTGTACACCAGAGCTCAAAGAAGCTGTGGCCACGCTGTTGCCCCATGTGAAATCACAGAAAGACCAATTTAATACCCAGGCTATCGTCAACCTGCTGTGGGCCATAGCGAAACTGGTGGACAATGGGCAGGAGCAGACACCAGAGCTCAACGAGGCCATAGCCGCGCTGCTGCCCCACGTGAACGTACAGAAAGACCAATTTATTCCTCAGGCTATCGCCAACCTGCTGTGGGCCATGGCGAAACTGGTGGACAACGGGATGGATCGGACACCGGGTCTCAAAGAGGCCGCGGCCACACTGTTACCCCAGGTGAGCGCACAGAAAAACCAATTTATTCCTCAGCATATTGCCAAACTGCTGTGGGCCATGGCGAAACTGGTGGACAACGCTCAGGAGCAGACACCAGAACTCAAAGAGGCGGTGGCTGCGCTGCTGCCCCACGTAAACACACAAAAAGCTTGCTTTAACCCACAGGAAATCGTCAACCTGCTGTGGGCCATAGCGAAACTGGTGGACAATGGGCAGGAGCAGACACCAGGGCTCAAAGAGGCCGTGGTCGCGTTGTTGCCCAACATGAACAATCAGAAAGCTAACTTTAACCCACAGGAAATCGCCAACCTGCTGTGGGCCATAGCGAAACTGGTGGACAATGGGCAGGAGCAGACACCAGGGCTCAAAGAGGCCGTGGTCGCCCTGTTGCTCCTTGTGAACGCATTGAAAGACCAATTTAATGCCCAGGGGATTGCCAACCTGCTGTGGGCCATGGCGAAACTGGTGGACAACGGGCAGGAGTGGACACCAGAGCTTAAAGAAGCTGTGGCTGCGCAGATACCCCACGTGAACGCACAAAAAGCTAACTTTAAACCACAGGAAATTACCAACCTTCTGTGGTCCATAGCGAAACTGGTGGACAACGGTCAGGAGCAGACACCAGAACTCAAAGAGGCTGTGGCCTCGTTGTTGCCCAACGTGAACGCACGGAAAGATCAATTCAATGCCCAGGGCATTGTCAGCCTGCTGTGGGCCATGGCGAAACTGGTGGACAACGGGCAGGAGCAGGCAACAGGTCTCATGGAAGCCGCAGTCGCCCTGTTGCCCCACGTAAACACACAGAAAGACCAATTTATTCCTCAGCATATCGCCAACCTGCTGTGGGCCATGGCGAAACTGGTGGACAACGGGCAGGACCAGACACCAGCGCTCAAAAAGGCCGTGGTTGCCCTGTTGCCCCTCGTGAACGCACAGAAAGACCAATTTAATGCCCAGGCTATCGCCAACCTGCTGTGGGCCATGGTGAAATTAATGGACGACGTGCAAGAACCGACACCAGAGCTCAAAAAGACCGTCACTGCGCTGTTGCCCCAGGTGAACGCATTGAAAGACCAATTTAATGCCCAGGAAATCGCCAACCTGTTGTGGACCATGGCGAAACTGGTGGACGACGTGCATGACCAGACACCGAAGCTTAAAGAGGCCGTCACCACCCTGTTGCCCCACGTGAACGCAAAGAAAGACCAGTTTATTCCCCAGCATATCGCCAACCTGCTGTGGGCCATGGCGAAACTGGGTGAACTCGTTGAGCTGAATGTGGTTACCTCTACATTCGAATCGCTTGTCCACAAAATCAGTGAAAAACCTCAGCTCTCCAGGCAAGATATATCGATGTCTCTCTGGGGAGTCATGGTATGCTGTGCCAGGTTGTATCTGGTCTCCAATGCCAATAAAAATAACGTGCTTGAAAAGCACATGGATGACCTGTTGACTCGCCTGGAAAATACATCCCCCGATAATGAAGAGGATCAAACCATCATTGCCATGGCCGCCAGTTGGCTTGGCAGAGCGTGTCCATTCGCCCCCCATTACCAGACAATGACTTCAAAACCTCAAACCATCGTCCGCAATCAACTCCAATCATGCATGCCCTCTTTGAAGATTAAAGAAGAAAAGAGTCTGAACTCATTACCGCCAGTTGACCTGCTACTGCCAGATCACAACATGGTGATTGAAATTCAGGGACCGTTTCATTACGTGAGTAACGATTTCAAAACCCGGAATGGTTCAACTCTGCTTAAAATCGCACTGCTGCAAAAATCAGGGTTTGAGGTCATTGAAATCCCGATTAACAAGCTTTGGAGCCCGGATTCAATAAAACGATGTATTGATCAAATAAAGACCAGGATAAACACCCAACCAAAGGCGCATGGCTCTGAATCATTTCACAATCCAGAGTAGTTGTTCTTCTCCAACCACTTGCGTTTATAGACAGCTCAGCAAAATGAACTTCTGAGCAGGACAGCAGTCTGCTTTTTATATTTTCATGAATTAATGAAATATAATTATGGATAGAAGATCTGCTGGTATCAGTGGTAAATACGCAAGATCAGATAATTATTATAACCAACCGGGTGGCCATGCCGCTTCTTCAAGGCGTGGACGATATAGACATGCCACAGTCAGACAATGGAATCATCCCCCCCGCACTGCACCGGGTCGCAATGAATTTCACCATTCTTCTGGAGCCAGCTCTTCTCAACATCTACAGGGCCGTTCAGTAACCCCTGCTCAAGATTTTAATGCACTCATCAAACAGGAAATAATGGATGGTCTGGTGAGTAAATCGGGTCGTTTCGGTCATCGCTATGATGGGAGAAATCACGGTCAATATGCCAGTTCAATTAAAAAATACACGTTAACTTCTAAAAGACCTTTAAATCGGGCCGAGCAAAGCCAGCTGATACATTTGCTGCAAAATTTTACAGTAACACGGAGTTGGAACTGGCGAAGCCTGACGACGACACTTCATTCATTTACTTCAGCGGGTGTTTTTACCCCTCATAAACCCGTGGATACGCGTGTTAAGCTCACTCAAACTGCCTTATTGTCCACGCTACTTGATGTAATAATATTCAAGTGCAACCAAAAACCTAAAGCCAGGGATATTGATGCCCTGGGAATCTCCAACCTGCTGTGGGCCATGGCGAAACTGGTGGACAACGGGCAGAAGCAGACACCGGAGTTCAAAGAGGGCGTGGCCGCCCTGCTGCCCCACGTGAATGCACAGCAAGACCGATTTATTCCTCTGGGCATCGCCAACCTGCTGTGGGCCATGGCAAAACTGGTGGACAACGGGGAGTGGACACCGGAGCTCAAAGAAGCTGTGGCCACGCTGTTGCCCCATGTGAACGCACAGAAAGACCAATTTAATACCCAGAATATTGCCAACCTGTTGTGGGCCATGGCGAAACTGTCGGACAACGGGCAAAAGCGGACACCAGAGCTCAACGAGGCCTTAGCCGTGCTGCTGCGCCAGGTGAACGTACAAAAAGCTAACTTTAAACCGCAGGGTATCGCCAACCTGCTGTGGGCCATGGCGAAACTGGTGGACAACGGCCAGGAGCAGACACCAGAGCTCAACGAGGCCGTGGCCGCGTTGTTGCCCCGGGTGAACGCACAAAAAGCTAACTTTAAACCACAGGAAATCGCCAACCTGCTGTGGGCAATGGCGAAACTGGTGGATAGCGGGCTGGAGCGGACACCAAGGCTCAACGAGGCCGTGGCCTCGCTGTTGCCCCATGTGAACGTACAGAAAAACCAACTTAATGCCCGGGACATTGCCAACCTGTTGTGGGCCATGGCGAAACTGGTGGAAAACGGGCTGGAGCGGACACCAGGCCTCAACGAAGCCCTGGTCGCGCTGTTGCCCCGGGTGAACGCACAGAAAGACCAATTTAATGTCCAGGATATCGCCAACCTGCTGTGGGCCATGGCGAAACTGGTGGACAACGGCCAGGAACAGGCACCAGGGCTCAACGAGGCCGTGGCCGCCCTGTTGCCCCTCGTGAACGCACAGAAAGACCAACTTAATGCCCGGAGCATTACCAACCTGTTGTGGGCCATGGCGAAACTGCTGGACAACGGGCTGGAGCGGACACCTGGACTCAACGAGGCCCTGGTCGCGCTGTTGTCCCGGGTGAACGCACAGAAAGACCAATTTAATGTCCAGGATATCACCAACCTGCTGTGGGTCATGGCGAAACTGCTGGACAACGGGCAGGAGTGGACACCGGGTCTCAAAGAGATCATGGTCACACTGTTACCCCATGTGAGCGCACAGAAAAACCAATTTATTCCTCAGCATATTGCCAACCTGCTGTGGGCCATGGCTAAACTGGTGGGCAACGGGCTGGAGCGGACACCAGGACTCAACGAGGCCGTGGCAGCGCTATTGCCCCAAGTGATCGCACAGAAAGCTAACTTTAAACCACAGGAAATCACCAACCTGCTGTGGGCCATGGCTAAACTGGTGGACAACGGGCAGGAGCGGACACCAGAGCTCAACGAGGCCATGGCAGCGTTATTGCCCCACGTGAGCGCACAGAAAGCCAACTTTTCACCACAGGGTATTGCCAATCTGCTATGGGCCATGGCGAAACTGGTGGACAACCGGCAGGAGTCGACACCAGAACTCAACAAGGCCGTAGCCGCGCTGTTGCCCCACGTAAACAAACAAAAAGCTGACTTTAACCCACAGCATATCGCCAACCTGCTGTGGGCAATGGTGAAACTGGTGGACAACGGGCAAGAGAGGTCATCAGAACTCAACAAGGCCGTAGCCGCGCTGTTGCACCACTTAAACACACAGAAAGACCAATTTATTCCTCAGCATATCGCCAACCTGCTGTGGGCCATTGCGAAGCTGGTGGACAACGGGCAGAAGCAGACACCAGAGCTCAAAGAGCCCTTAGGCGCATTGTTGCCCCACCTGAATGCACAGAAAGCTAACTTTAAACCACAAGGTATCGCCAACCTGCTGTGGGCCATGGCGAAACTGGTGGACAACGGGCTGGAGCAGACACCAGCGCTCAACGAGGCTGTGGCCATGCTGTTGCCTCACGTGAACGCACAGAAAAACCAATTTACTCCTCAGCACATCGCCAACCTGCTGTGGGGCATGGCGAAACTGGCGGGCAACGGGCAAGAGTGGACACCAGAGTGCAAAGCGGCCGTGGCCGCGCTGTTACCCAACGTGAGAGCACAGAAAGCTAACTTTAAACCACAGGGTATCGCCAACCTGCTGTGGGCCATGGCGAAACTGGGTGAACTCGTTGAGCTGAACGTGGTTACCTCTATCTTCAAATCGCTTGTCCACAAAATCAGTGAAACCCCTCAGCTCTCTCAGCAAGATATATTTATGTCTCTCTGGGGCGTAATGGTATGCTGTGCCAGGTTGTCTCTGGTCTCCAATGCCACTACAAATAACGTGCTTGAAAAGCACATGGATGACCTGTTTACTCGCCTGGAAAATACATCCCCGGACAATGAAAAGGATCAGCGTATCATTGCCATGGCCGCCAGTTGGCTTGGCAGACCGTGTCCGATCGTCCCCCATTACCAGACAACCATTTCAAAACCTCAATCCGACTTCCGCGATCAACTCCAATCATGCATGCCCTCTTTGCAGATTGAAGAAGAAAAGAGCCTGAACTCATTGCCTCCCGCTGACCTGCTACTGCCAGATCACAACATGGTTATTGAAATTCAGGGACCGTCTCATTACGTAAGTAATGATTTCAAAATCAGGAATGGTTCGACTCTGCTAAAAATCGCGCTGCTGCAAAAAGCAGGATTTGAGGTTATTGAAATCCCGGTCAACCAGCTTTGGAACCCGGGTTTAATGAAACCATATATTGATAAAATAAAGACCAGGATAAACACCACGCCACAAGGGCATGGCTCTGAATCATTTAACAATCCAGAGTAGTTGTTCTTCTCCAGCCATTTGCGTTTATAGTTCAGCAAAATGAACTTCTGAGCAGAACCGCAGTCTGCTTTTTATATTTTCATGAATTAATGAAATATAATTATGGATAAAAGTTCTGCGGGTATCAGTGGTCAATACACAAGATCAGATAACGGTTACAACCGACCGAATGGCCATGCCCCTTCTTCAGGGCGTGGGCGATACCGACATGCCACAGTCAGGCAATGGGATAATCCCCCCAGCACTGCAACGGGTCGCAATGACTTTTACCACTCTTCTGGCACACGCTCTTCTCAACATCTACAGGGCCGTTCAGTAACCCCTTCTCAAGATTTTAATGCCCTCGTTAAGCAGGAAATCATGGATGGTCTGGTGAGAAAAGCGGATCGTTTCGGTCATCGCTATGATGGGAGAGATCACAGTCGATATGCCAGTTCAATTAAAAAATACACGTCAGCTGCTAAAAGACCGTTAAACCGGGCGGAACAAAGCCAGTTGATACGTATGCTGCAAAATTTTACCCCAACACGGCGTTGGGATTGGCGAAGCCTGACGACCACAATTCATTCATTGACTTCAGCGGGTGTTTTTACCCCTCATAACCCCATGGATGAGCGTGTTAAGCTTACTCAAGCTCACTTATTGTCAACGCTGCTTGATGCAATAATATTTAACTGCGACCAAAAAACTGAAGCCAGGAATATTGATGCCCGGGGTATCGCCAACCAGCTGTGGGCCTTGGCGAAACTGGTGGACAACGGGCTGGAGCGGACACCAGAGTTCAACGAGGCCGTTGTCGCGCTGTTGCCACGCGTGAACGCACAGAAAGACCAATTTAAGGCCCAGGGTATCACCAACCTGCTGTGGGCCATGGCGAAACTGGTGGACAACGGGCTGGAGCGGACACTAGTGCTCAAAGAGGCCGTGGCCGCCCTGTTGCCCCTCGTGGACGTACGAAAGAACCAACTTAATGCCCAGGGCATTACCAACCTGCTGTGGGCCATGGCGAAACTGGTGGACAACGGGCTGGAGCGGACACCTGGGCTCGACGAGGCCGTGGCCGCCCTGTTGCCCCTCGTGAACGCACAGAAAGACCAACTTAATGCCCAGGGCATTGCCAACCTGCTGTGGGCCATGGTGAAACTGGTGGACAACGGGCTGGAGCGGACACCAGAGCTCAAAGAGGCCCTGGCCGCCCTGCTGCCCCTCCTGAACGCACAGAAAAACCGAATTAATGCCCAGGGCATTACCAACCTGCTGTGGGCCATGGCGAAACTGGTGGACAACGGGCTGGAGCAGACACCAGGGCTCAACAAGGCCGTGGCCGTCCTGTTGCCCCTCGTGAACGCACAAAAAGACCAATTTAATGCCCAGAAAATTGCCAACCTGCTGTGGGCCATCGCGAAACTGGTGGACAGCGGGCTGGAGCGGACACCAGTGCTCAACGAGGCCGTGGCCACCCTGTTGCCCCATGTTAACGCACAGAAAGACCAGTTTAATGCCCAGGGCATGGTCAACCTGCTGTGGGCCATGGCGAAACTGTTGGACAACAGGCTGGAGCGGACACCTGGGCTCAAAGAGGCCGTGGCCGCCCTGTTGCCCCTCGTGAACACACAGAAAAACCGACTTAATGCCCAGGGCATTGCCAACCTGTTGTGGGCCATGGCGAAACTGGTGGACAACGGGCTGGAGCGGACACCAGGGCTCAAAGAGGCGGTAGTTGTGCTGCTACCTTACGTGAACGCACAGAAAGACCAATTTAATGCCCAGGGAATCACCAACCTATTGTGGGCCATGGCGAAACTGGTGGACAACGGGCTGGAGCGGACACCAGGGCTCAACATGGCCGTGGCCGCCCTGTTGCCCTATGTGAACGCACAGCAAAACCAATTTATTGCTCAGCATATCGCCAACCTGCTGTGGGCCATGGCGAAACTGGTGGACAATGGGCAGGAGCGGACACCAGCGCTCAACGAAGCCCTGGTCGCGCTGTTGTCCCGGGTGAACGCACAGAAAGACCAATTTAATGTCCAGGATATCGCCAACCTGCTGTGGGCCATGGCGAAACTGGTGAACAACGGGCAGAAGCAGACGCCAGGGCTCAACGACGCCGTGGCCACACTATTGCCCCACGTGAAGGTACAGAAAGCTAACTTTAAACCACAGGATATCACCAACCTGCTGTGGGCCATGGCGAAACTGGTGAACAACGGGCAGGAGCGGACACCTGAGCTCAAAGAGGCCGTGGCCGCACTGTTGCCCCATGTGAACGCACAGAAAGCTGACTTTAAACCACTGGTTATCGCCAACCTGCTGTGGGCCATGGCGAAACTGTCGGACTACGCCCAGGAGCGGACACCAGAGTTCATCGAGGCCGTGGCCACGTTGTTGCACTGCGTGAACGCAAAGAAAGACCAATTTATTCCTCAGCAGATCAGCAACCTGCTGTGGGCCATGGCAAAACTGGTGGACAACGGGCTGGAGCGGACACCAGCGCTCAACGAGGCCGTGGCCGCCCTGTTGCCCTACGTGACCGCACAGAAGGACCAATTGAATGCCCAGCATATTGCTAACCTGCTGTGGGCCATGGCGAAACTGGTGGACTACGGGCAAAAGCGGACACCAGCGCTCAACGAGGCTGTGGCCACGCTGTTGCCCCATGTGAACGCACAGAAAGACCAATTTCTTCCTCAGCACATCGCCAACCTGCTGTGGGCCATGGCGAAACTGGTGGACAACGGGCTGGAGTGGACACCCGAGTTCAAAGCGGCCATGGCCGCGCTGTTACCCCACGTGAACGCACAGAAAGCTAACTTTAAACCACAGGGCATCGCCAACCTGCTGTGGGCCATGGCGAGACTGGGTGAACTGGTTGAGCTGAATGTGTTTACCTCTACATTCGAATCGCTTGTCTACCGAATCAGTGAAAATCCTCAGTTCTCCAGGCAAGATATATTGATATCTCTCTGGGGCGTAATGGTATGCTGTGCCAGGTTGTCTCTGGTCTCCAATGCCAATAAAAATAACGTGTTTGAAAAGCACATGGATGACCTGTTGACTCGCCTGGAAAATACATCCCTGGACAATGAAAAGGATCGACACATTGTTATCATGGCCGCCAGTTGGCTTGGCAGAGCGTGTCCGCTCAACCCCCATTACCGGACAACCATTTCAGAACCTCAAACTTTCTTCCGCGATCAACTCCAGTCATGCATGCCCTCTTTGAAGATTGAAGAAGAAAAGTGCCTGAACTCATTGCCTCCCGTTGACCTGCTACTGCCAGATCACAACATTATTATTGAAGTTCAGGGGCCGTTTCATTACGTGAATGGTGATTTCAAAACCAGGAAAGGTTCGACTCTGCTGAAAATCGCACTGTTGCAAAAAGCAGGGTTTGAAGTCATTGAAATCCCGGTTAACCAGCTTTGTAACCAGGATTTAATGAAACCATTTATTGATCAAGTAAAGAAGAGAACAAACAGCCAGTAATCGTCTCCCTGTCATCATGACTCAGGAACCGTTTTCACAATTCAGAGTAGATGTTCTTCTCCAACCACTTGCGTTTATAAACCGTTCAGCAAAATGAACTTCTGAACAGAACCGCAGTCTGCTTTTTATATTCTCATGAATTAATGAAATATAATTATGGATAGAAGATCAGCTGGTATCAGTGGTAATGACACAAGATCGGGTAATGATTACAACCAACCGAATAACCCTGCCCCTTCTTCAGGGCGTGGGCGATACAGACATGCCACAGTCAGACAATGGGATCATCCCCCCCGCACTGCACCGGATCACAATGAATGTTACCATTCTTCTGGCACACGCTCTTCTCAACATCTACAGCGCCGTTCGGTAAACCCTGCTGAAGATTTTAACGCCCTCATCAAACAGGAAATAATGGATGATCTGGTGAGAAGATCGGATCGTTTCGGTCATCGCTATAATGGAAAAAATCACAGTCAATTTGCCAGTTCAATTAAAAAATACACGTCAGCTGCAAAAAGATCGTTAAACCGTGCGGAACAAAGCCAGCTCATACGTATGCTGCAAAACTTTACCCCAACACGGAGTTGGAATTGGCGAAGCCTGACGACAACACTTCATTCATTGACTTCAGCGGGTGCTTTCATCCCTTATAAACCCATGCATGAGCGTATTCAGTCGACTCAAGCTGCCCTATTGTCAACTCTGCTTGATGCAATAATATTTAACTGCAACCAAAAACCTGAAGCCAGGGATATTGATGCCCAGGGAATCGCCAACCTGCTTTGGGCCATGGCGAAACTGGTGCACAGCGGGCAGAAGCAGACACCAGAGTTCAAAGGGGCCATGGCCGCCCTGCTGCCCCACGTGAACGTACTGAAAGACCAATTCAACGCCCAGGCTATCGCCAACCTGCTGTGGGCCATGGCGAAACTGGTGGACAACGGGGAGTGGACACCAGAGCTCAAAGAAGCTGTGGCCGCCCTGTTGCCCCGCGTGAACGCACAGAAAGACCAACTTACTGACCAGGGCATTACCAACCTGCTGTGGGCCATTACGAAACTGGTGGACAACAGGCTTGAGCAGACACCAGGACTCAACGAGGCCCTGACCGCCCTGTTGCCCCTCGTGAACACACAGAAAAACCAACTTAGTGCCCGGGACATTGCCAACCTGTTGTGGGCAATGGTGAAACTGCTGGAAAACGGGCTGGAGCGGACACCAGGGCTCAACGAGGCCGTAGCCGCCCTGTTGCCCCTCGTGAACTCACTGAAAGCTAACTTTAAACCACAGGGTATCGCCAACCTGCTGTGGGCCATGGCGAAACTGGTGGAAAATACGAAGCAGCAGACATCAGGGCTCAACGAGACCGTGGCCGTCCTGTTGCCTCTCGTGAACGCGCAGAAAGACCAATTTATTCCTCAGCATATCGCCAACCTGCTGTGGGCCATGGCGAAACTGGTTGAAAACGGGCTGGAGCGGACACCAGGACTCAACGATGCCCTGGTCGCACTGTTGCCCCGGGTGAACGCACAGAAAGACCAATTTAATGTCCAGGATATCACCAACCTGCTGTGGGCCATGGCGAAACTGGAGGACAACGAGCAAAAGTGGACACCAGGGCTCAAAGAGGCCGTGGCCGCACTGCTGCCCCAGGTGAAAGCTCAGAAAAACCAATTTCATGCCCAGGTTATCACCAACCTGCTGTGGACCATGGCGAAACTGGTGGGCAACGGGCTGGAGCGGACAACAGGACTCAACGAGGCCGTGGCCGCGCTATTGCCCCAGGTGATCGCACAGAAAGCTAACTTTACACCACAGGAAATCACCAACCTGCTGTGGGCCATGGCGAAACTGGTGGACAACGGGCAAAAGCGGACACCAGAGCTTAACGGGGCCATGGCCGCGTTGTTGCCGCAAGTAAGCGCACAGAAAACCAACTTTACACCACAGGGTATTGCCAACCTGCTATGGGCCATGGCAAAACTGGTGGACAACGGGCAGGAGTCGACCTCAGAACTCAACCAGGCCGTGGCCGCACTGTTGCCCCAAGTGAATGCACAGAGAGCTGCCTTTAAACCACAAGGTATCGCCAACCTGCTGTGGGCCATGGCGAAACTGATAGACAACGGGCATGAGAGGTCACCAGAACTCAACAAGGCCGTAGCTGCGCTGTTGCCCCGCGTGAACTCACAGAAAAACCAACTTAATGCCCAGACCATTGCCAACCTGCTGTGGGCCATGGCGAAACTGGTGGACAACGGGCTGGAGTCGACACCAGAACTCAACGAGGCCGTGACCGCACTGTTGCCCCACGTGAATGATCTGAGAGCTACCTTTAAACCACAAGAGATCGCCAACCTGCTGTGGGCCATGGCGAAACTGGCGCACAACGGGCAGGAGCAGATACCAGCGCTTAACAAGGCCGTGGTCGCTCTGTTGCCCCACGTGAAAATACAGAAAGACCAATTTATTCCTCAACACATCGCCAACCTGCTGTGGGCCATGGCAAAACTGGTGGATAACGGGCAGGCGTGGACACCAGAGTTCAAAGCGGCTGTGGCCGCGCTGTTACCCAACGTGAGCGCACAGAAAGCTAACTTTAAACCACAGGGTATCGCCAACCTGCTGTGGGCCATGGCGAAACTGGGTGAACTCGTTAAGCGGAATGTGGTTACCTCTGCATTCGAATCGCTTGTCTACCGAATCAGTGAAAACCCTCAGCTCTGCAGGCAAGATATATCGATGTCTCTCTGGGGCGTAATGGTATGCTGTGCAAGGTTGGCTCTAAACTCCAATGCCAATAAAAATAACGTGCTTGAAAAGCACATGGATATCCTGTTGACTCGCCTGGAAAATACATTCCCAGATAATGAGGAGGATCAAACCATCATTGTCATGGCCGCAAGTTGGCTTGGCAGAGCGAGTCCGTTCAACCCCCATTACCAGACAACCATTTCAAAACATCAGGCCGTCTTCCGCAATCAACTCCAATCATGCATGCCCTCTTTGAAGATTGAAGAAGAAAAGAGTCTGAACTCATTACCTCCGGTTGACCTGCTACTGCCAGATCACAACATGGTGATTGAAGTTCAGGGATCGTCTCATTACGTCAATGGTGATTTCAAAACCAGGAAGGGTTCGACGCTGCTTAAAATCGCGCTGCTGCAAAAATCAGGATTTGAGGTCATTGAAATCCCGGTTAACCGGCTTTGGAACCAGGATTTAATGAAACCATTTATTGATCAAATAAAGAAGAGAACAAACAGCCAGTAATCGCCTCCCTGCCATCGTGACTCAGGAACCGTTTTCACAATTCAGAGTAGATGCTCTTCGCCAACCACTTGCGTTTATAAACCGTTCAGCAAAATGAACTTCTGAACAGAACCGCAGTCTGCTTTTTAAATTCTCATGAATTAATGAAATATAATTATGGATAGAAGATCTGCTGGTATCAGTGGTAAATACACAAGATCAGGTAATAATTACACCCAACCGAATAACCATCCCCCTTCTTCAGGGCGTGGGCGATATAGACATGCCACAGTCAGACCATGGAATAATCCCCCCCGTACTGCACCGGATCGCAATGAATTTTACCATTCTTCAGGCACACGCTCTTCTCAACATCTACAGGGGCGTTCAGTAAACCCTGCTCAGGATTTTAATGCCCTCATCAAACAGGAAATAATGGATGATCTGTTGAGTAAATCGGATCGTTTCGGTCATCGCTATAATGGGAAAAATCACAGTCAATATGCCATTTCAATTAAAAAATACACGTCAGCTGCTAAAAGACCGTTAAACCGGGCGGAACAAACCCAGCTGATACGTATGCTGCAAAATTTCACCCCAACACGGCGCTGGGATTGGCGAAGCCTGACGACAACACTTCATTCATTTACTTCAGCGGGTGTTTTTACCCCTTATAAACCCATGCATGAACGTGTTCAGCTGACTCAAGCTGCCTTATTGTCAACTTTGCTTGATGCAATAATATTTAACTGCAACCAAAAACCTGAAGCCCGGGATATTGATGCCTGGGGTATCGCCAATCTGCTGTGGGCCCTGGCGAAACTGGTGGACAACGGCCAGAAGCAGACACCAGAATTCAACGAGGCCTTGGCCGCCGTGCTGCCCCACGTGAACGTACAGAAAGACCAATTCAATCCTCAGGGTATCGCCAACCTGCTGTGGGCCATTGCGAAACTGGTGGACAACGGGCTGGAGCAGACATCAGGGCTCAACGAGGCCGTGGCCGCCCTGTTGCCCCTCGTGAACGCACACAAAGACCGACTTAATGCCCAGGGCATTACCAACCTGCTGTGGGCCATCACGAAACTGGTGGACAACGGGCTGGAGCGAACACCAGGGCTCAACGGGGCCGTGGCCGCACTGTTGCCCCTCGTGAACGCACAGAAAAACCAACTTAATGCCCGGGACATTGCCAACCTGCTGTGGGCCATTACGAAACTGGTGAACAACGGGCTGGAGCGGACACCAGGGTTCAACGAGGCCATGGCCGCACTGTTGCCCCTCGTGAACGCACAGAAAGACCAACTTAATGCCCAGGGCATTACCAACCTGCTGTGGGCCATTACGAAACTGGTGGACAACGGGCTGGAGCGGACACCAGGGCTCAACGAGGCCGTGGCCGCCCTGTTGCCCCTCGTGAACGCACAGAAAAACCAACTTAATGCCCGGGACATTACCAACCTGCTGTGGGCCATTACGAAACTGCTGGAAAACGGGCTGAAGCGGACACCAGGGCTCAACGAGGCCGTGGCCGCCCTGTTGCCTCTCGTGAACGCGCAGAATGACCAATTTATTCCTCAGCAAATCGCCAACCTGCTGTGGGCCATGGCGAAACTGATTGACAACAGGCAGGAGTCGACACCAGAACTCAACGAGGCCGTAGCCGCCCTGTTGCCCCACGTGAATGCACTGAGAGCTACCTTTAAACCACAAGGTATCGCCAACCTGCTGTGGGCTATGGCGAAACTGGTGGACAACGAGCAGGAGTGGACACCAGGACTCAAAGAGGCCGTGGCCGCGCTGTTGCCCCACGTGAACGTACAGAAAAATAAATTTAATGCCCAGGGAATCGCCAACCTGCTGTGGGCCATGGCGAAACTGGTGGACAACGGGCAGGATCGGACACCAGAGCTCAACGAGGCCGTGGCCGCACTGTTGACCCACGTGAACGTACAGAAAGACCAATTTAAAGCCCGGGATATCGCCAACCTGCTGTGGGCCATGGCGAAACTGGTGGACAGCGGGCAGAAGCAGACACCAGTGCTCAAAGAGGCTTTGGCCGCCCTGTTGCCCCACGTGAACGCACAAAAGGCTCACTTTAAACCACAGGGTATCACCAACCTGCTGTGGGCCATGGCGAAACTGGTGGACAACGGGCATGAGAGGTCACCAGAACTCAACAAGGCCGTAGCTGCGCTGTTGCCCCTCGTAAACTCACAGAAAAACCAACTTAATGCCCAGGCCATTGCCAACCTGCTGTGGGCCATGGCGAAACTGGTGGACAACGGGCAGGAGTCGACACCAGAACTCAACGAGGCCGTGACCGCACTTTTGCCCCACGTGAATGCACAGAGAGCTACCTTTAAACCACAAGAGATCGCCAACCTGCTATGGGCCATGGCGAAACTGGTGGACAACGGGCAGGAACAGACACCAGCGCTCAACGAGGCTGTGGCCACGCTGTTGCCTCACGTGAACGCACAGAAAGACCAATTTATTCCTCAGCACATCGCCAGCCTGCTGTGGGCCATGGCGAAACTGGTGGATAACGGGCAGGAGTGGGCACCAGAGTTCCAAGCGGCCGTGGCTGCGTTGTTACCCCACGTGAGGGCACAGAAAGCTAACTTTAAACCACAGGGTATCGCCAACCTGCTGTGGGCCATGGCGAAACTGGGTGAACTCGTTGAGCTGAATGTGGTTACCTCTACATTCGAATCGCTTGTCTACCGAATCAGTGAAAACCCTCAGCTCTCCAGGCAAGTTATATCGATGTCTCTATGGGGCGTAATGGTATGCTGTGCCAGGTTGTCTCCAGACTCCAATGCCAATAAAAATAACGTGCTTGAAAAGCACATGGATGACCTATTGACTCGCCTGGAAAATACATCACCGGATAATGAAGAGGATCAAACCACCATGGCCATGGCCGCCAGTTGGCTTGGCAGAGCGTGTCCGTTCAACCCCCATTACCAGACAACCATTTCAAAACATCAGGCCAACTTCCGCAATCAACTCCAATCATGCATACCCTCTTTGAAGATTGAAGAAGAAAAGAGTCTTAACTCATTACCTCCGGTTGACCTGCTACTGCCAGATCACAACATGGTGATTGAAGTTCAGGGATCGTCTCATTACGTCAATGGTGATTTCAAAACCAGGAAGGGTTCGACGCTGCTTAAAATCGCACTGCTGCAGAAATCAGGATTTGAGGTCATTGAAATCCCGGTTAACAGGCTTTGGAACCAGAGTTTAATGAAACCATTTATTGATCGAATAAAGAAGAGAACAAACAGCCAGTAATCGTCTCCCTGCCATCAAGACTCAAGAACCGTTTTTACAATTCAGAGTAGATGCAGGGCGGTTGCACCTGATGTACGATAGTTTATATTTTTGTTCTACTCATGATTGCCAGCGTTGTTGACCGTACATTCCCAGACAATTCAGAACACAATTCAGGCCGAATTCTGAAAAAAGAAGCCAACGCTTGGATAATTTGCACAAAAATCTACAGGCCTTTTACAAAGCTTGTACCATTTGTTGCTTCTGTTATCTTGATTTAAACCAACTGTTTAGTCAGGATAAAATTTCTCCAGCACCAGCTCAGTTCGATAGTCCTGATCTAATCCTGCCAGTTGGATCCGGGCTGCCATACTCTCTTTCTCAAAGCGGTTACTTTGTTTGTGGGCATTGAAACACCACCGCCTTACTGTCGCAACGTTCTTTGCCGCTGTTCGTATGGATTTTAGAGGCGTCTTCTTTAAAGCACATCGAGAATTTCGGGGATAGCAGTAATCTCATTGGACTTAGTATCAATGGGGGTAAATCCTAATATAAGCTTAAGCTCTGAGCTGTATGCACTGACCATATGAACCAGCTTCTTGCCTTTAGCTGGGCGAGAGCCACGTAGTGCCTGCCATCAATAGCTATAACATTGTCGTTTTTTTCTGGATGAGGCCCCATTTTATGAGCATTTATCACCGATAATGTGTCGCTTACCCAATCAACAAATAACTGCGTAAAAGCTTCTGGATCAAGCAGTTTGCACACTGTTGCAATAGTTTAATGGGAAGGAAAACCAAATTGGTAAGGAAAAAACATACGAAACCAGCAATGGTTATACTTGGCGAATCGCTCCATGCCTTGCCATGTCGTATAACCATTCAAAATACTGACATAAACGATAAATATGACTTCCGGAAGTGGATACGTAACGTGATCTTCGCTACGAGGCTCAGCCAGTGATTTAATCCTTACGACCATTGGTGTGTAGCTGGACATTGTCATACCTCGGGTTACATCTGAGGTATGTTAATAGTACATATGTACATCTCATGCTACCGCCCTGTTTTCACAATTCAGCGTAGATATTCTCGTCCAACCATTTGCGTTTATAAACCGTTCAGCAAAATGAACTTCTGAGCAGAACAGCAGTCTGCATTTTATATTCTCATGAATTAATGAAATATGATTATGGATAGCAGATCTGCTGGTGTCAGTGGTAAATACACAAGATCAGGTAATGATTACAACCAACCGAATGACCATGCCCGTTCTTCAAGGCGTGGGCGATATAGATATGCCACAGTCAGACAATGGGATCATCCCCCCGCAATGCCCCGGGTCGCAATGAATTTTACCATTCTTCTGGCACACGTTCTTCTCAACATCTCCAGGGCCGTTCAGTAAACCCTGCTCAAGATTTTAATGCCCTCATCAAACAGGAAATAATGGATGATCTGGTGAGTAAATCGGATCATTTCGGTCATCGCTATGATGGGAGAAATCACGGGCAATATGCCAGTTTAATTAAAAAATACACGTCAGCTGCTAAAAGGCCGTTAAATCGAGCTGAACAAAGCCAGCTGATACGTATGCTGCAAAATTTTACCCCAACACGGAGCTGGAATTGGCGAAGCCTGACGACAACACTGCACTCATTTACTTCAGCAGGTGTTTTTACCCCTCATAAACCCATGAATGAGCATGTTAAGCTCACTCAAGCTGCCTTATTGTCAACGCTACTTGATGCAATAATATTTAACTGCAACCTAAAACCTGAAGCCAGTAATATTGGTGCTCAGGAAATCGCTAACCTGCTGTGGGCCATGGCGAAACTGCTGGACAGCGGGCAGGAGCGGACGCAAGAGCTCAACGAGGCCGTGGCCGCGCTGTTGCCCCAGGTAAACGTACAGAAAGATCAATTTATTCCTCAGGCTATCGCCAACCTGCTGTGGGCCATGGCAAAAATGGTAGACAACGGACAGGAGCACACACCGGGGCTCAAAGAGGCCGTGGCTGCGCTGTTGCCCCACGTGAACGCACAAAAAGCTCACTTTAAACCACAGGAAATCGCCAACCTGCTGTGGGCCATGGCGAAACTGGTGGACAACAAGCAGGAGCAAACACCAGAGTTCAACGAGGCCGTGGCTGCGCTGTTGCCCCACGTGAAAGCACAGAAAGACCAATTTATTCCTCAGCATATCGGCAACCTGCTGTGGGCCATGGCGAAACTGGCGGACAACAAGCAGGAGCAGACACCAGAGTTCAACGAGGCCGTGGCTGCGCTGTTGCCCCACGTGAACGCACAGAAAGACCAATTTATTCCTCAGCATATCGCCAACCTGCTGTGGGCCATGGCGAAACTGGTGGACAACGGTCAGGAGCGGACACCAGAACTCAAAGAGACCGTAGCCGCACTGTTACCGCGCGTGAACGCACAGAAAGCCCAGTTTAAAGTCCAGGGTATCGCCAACCTGCTGTGGGCCATGGCGAAACTGGTGGACAACGGGCAGGTGCAGACACCAGGGCTCAAAGAGGCCGTGGCCGCCCTGTTGCCCCTCGTGAACGCACAGAAAAACCAAGTTAATCCCCAGGGCATTGTCAACCTGCTGTGGGCTATGGCAAAACTGGTGGAAAACGGGCTGGAGCGGACACCAGGGCTCAAAGAGGCGGTGGTGGCGCTGTTACCCCATGTGAACGCACAGAAAGGCCAATTTACTGCCCAGGGAATCGCCAACCTGCTGTGGGCCATGGCAAAACTGGTGGACAACGGGCTGGAGCGTACACCAGGGCTTAAAGAGGCCATGGTCGCGCTGTTCCCCCATGTGAACGCACAGAAAGACCAATTTATTCCTCAGAATATCGCCAACCTGCTGTGGGCCATGGCGAAACTGGTGGACAACGGGCTGGAGCGTACACCAGGGCTCAAAGAGGCCTTAGCCGCCCTGTTGCCCCTCGTGAACGCACAGAGAGCTACCTTTAAACCACAAGGTATCGCCAACATGCTGTGGGCCATGGCGAAACTGGTGGACAACGGGCATGACCAGACACCAGAACTCAACGAGGCCATGGCCGCGCTATTGCCTCACGTAAACACACAGAAAGCTAGCTTTAATCCTCAGGAAATCGCCAACCTGCTGTGGGCCATGGCGAAACTGGTGGACAACGGGCTGGAGCAGACTCCAGGGCTCAACGATGCCATGGCCGCGCTGTTGCCCCTCGTGAACGTACATAAAGGCCAATTTAATGGTCAGGGTATCGCCAACCTGCTGTGGGCCATGGCGAAACTGGTGGACAACGGGCAGGAGCAAACACCAGGGCTCAAAGAGGCCGTGGCCGCGCTGTTGCCCCACGTGAATGCACAGAAAGACCAATTTATTCCTCAGCATATCGCCAACCTGCTGTGGGCCTTGGCGAAACTGGGTGAGCTTGTTGAGCTGAACGTGCTTACCTCTACGTTCGAATCGCTTGTCTACAAAATCAGTGAAACCCCCCGGCTCTCTCAGCAAGACATATTGATGACCCTCTGGGGAGTAATGGTATACTGTGCCAGGTTGTCTCTGGTCTCCAATGCCAACAAAAATAACTGGCTTGAAAAGCATATTAATGACCTGTTTACCCGCCTGAAAAATACATCCCCAGACAATGAAGAGGATCAATCCATCATGATCATGGCCGCCAGTTGGCTTGGCAGAGCGTGTCCGGTCGTCCCCCATTACCAGACAATCACTTCAAAGCCTCAATCCGGCTTCCGCGATCAGCTCCAATCATGTATGCCCTCTTTGAAGATTGAAGAAGAAAAGAGTTTGAACTCATTACCTCCGGTTGACCTGCTTCTGCCAGATCACAACATAGTGATTGAAGTTCAGGGACCGTCTCATTACGTGGGTGGTGATTTCAAAACCAGGAAGGGTTCGACGCTGCTGAAAATCGCACTGCTGCAGAAATCAGGATTTGAGGTCATTGAAATCCCGGTTAACAGGCTTTGGAACCTGGATTTAATGAAACCATTTATTGATCAAATAAAGAGGAGAACAAACAGCCAGTAATGGTCTCCCTGCCATCAAGACTCAAGAACCGTTTTCTCAATTCAGAGTAGATGTTCTTCTCCAACCATTGGCGTTTATAAGCCGTTCAGCAAAATGAACTTCTGAACAGAACCGCAGTCTGCTTTTTATATTCTCATGAATTAATGAAATATAATTATGGATAGAACCTCTGTTGGTTTCAGTGGCAAATACGCAAGACCTGGTAATGATTACACCCAACCGGATAACCATGCCACTTCTTCAAGGCATGGGCGATATAGACAGAGTACAGTCAGACAGCGGCATAGTACCCCCCGCACTACCCCGGGGCGTAATGAATTTTACCATTCTTCTGGCGCACGCTCTTCTCAACATCTACAGCGCCGCTCAGTAAACCCTGCTCAAGATTTTAATGCGCTCATCAAACAGGAAATAATGGATGATCTGGTGAATAAATCTTATCGTTTCGGTGATCGCTATGATGGGAGACATCACGGTCTGTATACTGATTCAATTAAAAGATACACATCAGCTGCTAAAAGACCGTTAAATCAAGCTGAACAAAGCCAGCTGATACGTTTGCTGCAAAATTTTACCGTAACACGGCGTTGGGACTGGCGAAGCCTTACGACAACACTACATTCATTGACTTCAGCGGGTTTTTTTACCCCTCATAACCCCATGGATGAGCGTGTCAAGCTAACTCAAGCATCCTTATTGTCCACTCTGCTTGACGCAATAATATTCAAGTGCAACCAAAAACCTCAAGCCAGGGACATTGATGCCCGGGGAATCGCCAACCAGCTGTGGGCCATGGCGAAACTGGTGGACAACGGGCAGGAGCAGACACCAGGGCTCAAAGAGGCCGTGGTCGCGTTGTTGCCCCACGTAAACGCAAAGAAAGACCAATTTATTCCTCTGCATATCGCCAACCTGCTGTGGGCCATGGCGAAACTGGTGGACAACTTGCGGGAGTGGACACCAGGGCTCAAAGAGGCTGTGGCCACACTGTTGCCCCTCGTGAACACACAGAAAAACCAACTTAACGCCCGGGACATTTCCAACCTGCTATGGGCCATTACGAAACTGGTGAACAACGGGCTGGAGCGGACACCAGGGCTCAAAGAGGCAGTGGCCGCGCTGTTGCTCCAAGTGAACGCACAAAAAGATCAATTTATTCCTCAGGGTATCGCTAACCTGCTGTGGGCCATGGCGAAACTGGTGAACCACGGGCACGAACAGACACCAGGGCTCAAAGAGGCCGTGGCCGCGTTATTGCCCCACGTAAACACATGGAAAGACCAATTTAATGCCCAGGATATCGGCAACCTGCTGTGGGCCATGGCGAAACTGGTGGATAACGGCCAGGAGCAGACGCCAAAGCTTAAAGAGACCGTAGCCGCGCTGTTGCCCCACGTGAACGCACAGAAAGACCAATTTAATGCCCAGTGTATCGCCAACCTGCTGTGGGCCATGGCGAAACTGGTGGACAACGGGCAGGAGCGGACACCAGGGCTCAACGTGGCCGTGGCCGCGCTGTTGCCCCACGTGAACGCACAGAAAGACCAATTTAATGCCCAGTGTATCGCCAACCTGCTGTGGGCCATGGCGAAACTGGTGGACAACTTGCAGGAGTGGACACCAGAGCTCAAAGAGGCCGTGACCGCGCTGTTGCTCCAAGTGAACGCACAAAAAGATCAATTTATTCCTCAGGGTATCGCTAACCTGCTGTGGGCCATGGCGAAACTGGTGAACCACGGGCACGAACAGACACCAGAGCTCAAAGAGGCCGTGGCCGCGTTATTGCCCCACGTGAACACATGGAAAGACCAATTTAATGCCCAGGATATCGGCAACCTGCTGTGGGCCATGGCGAAACTGGTGGACAACGGGCAGGAGCAGACGCCAGAGCTTAAAGAGACCGTAGCCGCACTGTTGCCCCACGTGAACGCACAGAAAGACCAATTTAATGCCCAGGCTATCGCCAACCTGCTGTGGGCTATGGCGAAACTGGTGGACAACGGGCAGGAGCGGACACCAGGGCTTAACGAGGCCGTGGCCGCGCTGTTAACCCACGTAAACGCACAGAAAGACCAATTTAATGCCCAGGCTACCGCCAACCTGCTGTGGGCTATGGCAAAACTGGTGGACAACGGGCAGGAGCGGACACCAGGGCTCAACGAGGCCGTGGCCGCGCTGTTGCCCCACGTGAACGCACAGAAAGACCAATTTAAAGCCCAGGGTATCGCCAACCTGTTGTGGGCCACGGCGAAACTGGGTGAGCTCGTTGAGCTGAACGTGGTTACATCCACGTTCGAATCGTTTGTCTACCGAATCAGTGAAAACCCTCAGCTCTCTCAGCAAGCGATATTGATATCTCTCTGGGGAGTAATGGTATGCTGTGGCAGGTTGTATCTGGACTGCAATGCCAATAAAAATAGTGTGCTTGAAACGCACATGGATATCCTGTTGACTCGCCTGGAAAATACATTCCCAGATAATGAAGAGGATCAAACCACCATTGCCATGGCCGCCAGTTGGCTTGGCAGAGCGTGTCCGTTCACCCCCCATTACCAGACAATCGTTTCAAAACGTCAATCCGACTTCCGCAATCAACTCCAATCCTGTATGCCCTCTTTGAAGATTGAAGAAGAAAAGAGTTTGAACTCATTACCTCCGGTTGACCTGTTACTGCCAGATCACAACATTATTATTGAAGTTCAGGGGCCGTTTCATTACGTGAATGGTGATTTCCAAACCAGGAAAGGTGCGACTCTGCTGAAAACCGCACTGTTGCAAAAAGCAGGGTTTGAAGTCATTGAAATCCCGGTTAACCAGCTTTGTAACCAGGATTTAATGAAACCATTTATTGATCAAGTAAAGAAGAGAACAAACAGCCAGTAATCGTCTCCCTGTCATCATGACTCAGGAACCGTTTTTACAATTCAGAGTAGATGTTCTTCTCCAGCCACTTGCGTTTATAAACCGTTCAGCAAAATGAACTTCTGAACAGAACCGCAGTCTGCTTTTTATATTCTCATGAATTAATGAAATATAATTATGGATAGAAGATCTTCTGGTATCAGTGGCCGATACACAAGATCAGGTAATGATTACAACCAACCGAATAACCATGCCCCTTCTTCAGGGCGTGGACGATATAGGCATGCCACAGTCAGACCATGGGATCATCCCCCCCGAACTGTGCCGGATCGCAATGAATTTTACCATTCTTCTGGCACACGCTCTTCTCAACATCTACAGTGCCGTTCAGTAAACCCTGCTCAAGATTTTAATGCCCTCATCACACAGGAAATAATGGATGATCTGTTGAGTAAATCGGATCATTTCGGTCATCGCTATAATGGAAAAAATCACAGTCAATTTGCCAATTCAATTAAAGAATACACGTCAGCTGCTAAAAGACCGTTAAACCGGGCGGAACAAAGCCAGCTGATGCGTATGTTGCAAAACTTTATCCCAACACGTAGCTGGAATTGGCGAAGCCTGACGACAACACTTCATTCATTGACTTCAGCGGGTGTTTTTACCCCTCATTTCCCCATGGATGAGCGTGTCAAGCTTACTCAAGCTCACTTATTGTCAACGCTACTGGATGCAATAATATTTAACTGCAGCCAAAAACCTCAAGCCAGGAATATTGATGCCCGGGGTATCGCCAACCTGCTTTGGGCCATGGCGAAACTGGTGGACAAAGGGCAGAGGCAGACACCGGAGTTTAACAAGGCCGTTGTCGCGCTGTTGCCCCACGTGAGCGCAATGAAAGACCAATTTAAGGCCCAGGGCATTGCCAACCTGCTTTGGGCCATGGCGAAACTGGTGGACAAAGGGCAGAAGCAGACACCGGAGTTTAACAAGGCCGTTGTCGCGCTGTTGCCCCACGTGAGCGCAATGAAAGACCAATTTAAGGCCCAGGGCATTGCCAACCTGCTGTGGGCCATGGCGAAACTGGTGGACAACGGGCTGGAGCAGACACCAGGGTTCAAAGAGGCCGTGGCCGCCTTGTTGCCCCACGTGAACGCACAGAAAAACCAATTTATTCCTCAGGGTATCGCCAACCTGCTGTGGGCCATGGCGAAACTGGTGGAAAATACGCAGCAACAGACACCAGGGCTCAACGAGGCCACGGCCGCCCTGTTGCCTCTCGTGAACGCACAGAGAGACCATTTTATTCCTCAACATATCGCCAACCTGTTGTGGGCCATGGCGAAACTGGTGGACAACGGGCTGGAGCAGACACCAGAGCTCAACGAGGCCTTGGCCGCCCTGTTGCCCCTCGTGCACGCACAGAAAAACCAACTTAATGCCCAGGGCATTGCCAACCTGCTGTGGGCCATTACGAAACTGGTGAACAACGGGCAGGAGTGGACACCAGAGTTCAATGCGGCCGTGGCCGCCCTGTTGCCCCTCGTGAACGCACAGAAAAACCAACTTAATGCCGTGGGAATCGCCAAACTGTTGTGGGCCATGGCGAAACTGGTGGACATCGGGCAGGAGCAAACACCAGAGCTCAACGAGGCCGTGGCTGCACTTTTGCCCTACGTGAACGCACAAAAAGACCAATTTAATGCCCAGCATGTTGCCAACCTTCTGTGGGTCATGGCGAAACTGGTGGACAATGGGCTGGAGCAGACACCCGGGCTCAACGAAGCACTGGTCGCACTGTTGCCCCAGGTGAACACACAGAAAGACCAATTTAATGTCCGGGATATCGCCAACCTGCTGTGGGCCATGGCAAAACTGGTGGACAACGAGCAGAAGCCGACACCCGGGCTCAACGAGGCCGTGGCCACGCTACTGCCCCACGTGAAAGTACAGAAAGCTAACTTTAAACCACAGGATATCTCCAACCTGTTGTGGGCCATGGCAAAACTGGTAGACAACAGGTTCAAGCAGACACCAGAGTTCAACGAAACCGTGACTACGCTGTTGACCTGCGTGATCATACAAAAAGCTAACTTTAACCCACAGGAAATCGCCAACCTGCTTTGGGCCATGGCAAAACTGGGGGA
Organism: Salinisphaera sp. G21_0; assembly: GCF_017744115.1. Lineage (GTDB taxonomy): Bacteria > Pseudomonadota > Gammaproteobacteria > Pseudomonadales > Endozoicomonadaceae > Endozoicomonas. The sequence goes on from NZ_JAGHQW010000014.1 coordinate 61,156, forward strand.
TAACGGGCAGGAGCAAACACCAGGGCTCTACGGGGCCGTAGCTGAGCTGTTACACCGGGTGAACGCACAGGAAGACCAATTTATTGCCCAGCATGTTGCCAACCTGCTGTGGGCCACGGCCAAACTGGGTGAACTCATTGAGCTGAACCTGGCTACCTCTGCGTGCGAATCGCTTGTCTATCGAATCAGTGAGAACCTTGAGTTTTCCAGGGAAGAGATATCGATGTCTCTCTGGGGAGTCATGGTATGCTGTGCCAGGCTGGCTCTAGACTCCAATGCCAATAAAAATAACGTACTTGAAAAGCACATGGATGACCTGTTGACTCGCCTGAAAAATAACTCGCCGCATGATGAAGAGGATCAATCCACCATGATCATGGCCTCAAGTTGGCTTGGCAGAGCGTGTCCGGTCGTCCGCCAGTACCAGACAGCCATTTCAAAAACCCAGGCCGACTTCCGCAATCAACTCCAATCCTGTATGCCCTCTTTGAAGATTGAAGAAGAAAAGAGTTTGAACTCATTGCCTCCGGTTGACCTGTTATTGCCAGATCACAACATGGTGATTGAAGTTCAGGGACCGTCTCATTACGTGGGAGGTGATTTCAAAACCAGGAAAGGTTCGACTCTGCTGAAAATCGCACTGCTAAAAAAATCAGGATTTGAGGTCATTGAAATCCCGGTTAACCGGCTTTGGCACCAGGATGTAATGAAACCATTTATTGATCAAATAAAGAAGAGAACAAACAGCCAGTAATCGTCTCCCTGCCATCATGACTCAAGAACCGTTTTCACAATTCAGAGTAGATGTTCTTCTCCAGCCATTTGCGTTTATAAACCGTTCAGAAAAATGAACTTCTGAACAGAACCGCAGTCTGCTTTTTATATTCTCATGAATTAATGAAATATAATTATGGATGGAAGATCTGCTGGTATCAGTAGTAATTACACCAGATCAAGTAATGATTACAACAAACTGAATAACCATGCCCCTTCTTCAGGGCGTGGACGATATAGACATGCCACAGTCAGACCATGGGATATTCCCCCCCGCAATGCCCCGGGGCGCAATGAATTTTACCACTCTTCTGGCACACGCTCTTCTCAAAATCTACAGTGCCGTTCAGTAAACCCTGCACAAGATTTTAATGCCCTCATTAAACAGGAAATAATGGATGATCTGGTGAGTAAATCGAATCATTTCGGTCATCGCTATGATGGGAGAAATCACGGGCAATATGCCAGTTTAATTAAAAAATACACGTCAGCTGCTGAAAGACCGTTAAATCGAGCGGAACAAAGCCAGCTGATACGTTTGCTGCAAAATTTTACCGCAACACGGAGCTGGAATTGGCGAAGCCTGACGACAACACTTCACTCATTGACTTCAGCGGGTGTTTTTACCCTACATAAACCCATGGATGAGCGAGTTAAACTTACTCAGGCTAACTTATTGTCAACACTCTTTGATGCAATAATATTTCACTGCAACCAAACACCTCAAGCCAGGGATATTGATGCCCAGGGTATTGCCAACCTGCTGTGGGCAATGGCAAAAATGTTGGACAACGGGCAGGAACGGACACCAGAGTTCAACGAGGCCGTTGTCACGCTGCTGTCCCATGTGAACGCACAGAAAGACCAATTTCAGGCCCAGGGCATTGCCAACCTGCTGTGGGCCATGGCGAAGCTGGTGGACAACGGGCTGGAGCCGACACCAGGGCTCAAAGAGGCCTTAGCTGCCCTGTTGCCCCTCGTGAAGGCACAGAAAGACCAATTTTGGGCCCAGGCCATTGCCAACCTGCTGTGGGCCATGGCGAAACTGGTGGACAACGGGCTGGAGCGGGCACCGGGGCTCAAAGAGGCCTTAGCCGCCCTGTTGCCCCTCGTGAACGCACAAAGAAATCAACTTAATGCCCAGTGCATTGCCAACCTGCTGTGGGCCATGGCGAAACTGGTGGACAACGAACTGGAGCCGACACCAGGGCTCAAAGAGGCCGTGGCCGCCCTGCTGCCCCTCCTGGACGCACAGAAAAACCGACTTAATGCCCAGGGCATTGCCAACCTGCTGTGGGCCATGGCGAAACTGGTGGACAACGGGCTGGAGCAGACACTGGGGTTCAAAGAGGCCGTGGCCGCCCTGTTGCCCCTCGTGAACGCACATAAAGACCAATTTATTCCCCAGGCTATCACCAACCTGCTGTGGGCCGTGGCGAAACTGGTGGACAATGGGCAGGAGCAGACACCGGGGCTCAACGGGGCCGTGGCCGCACTGTTGCCTCTCGTGAACGCACAGAAAGACCAATTTATTCCTCAGCATATCGCCAACATGCTGTGGGCCATGGCGAAACTGGTGGACAATGGGCAGGAGCAGACACCAGAGTTCAAAAAGGCCGTGGCCGCCCTGTTGCCCCACGTGAACGCACAGAAAGATCAATTTATTCCTCAGGCTGTCGCCAACCTGCTGTGGGCCATGGTGAAACTGGTGGAAAATACGCAGCAGCAGACACCAGGGCTCAACGAGGCCGTGGCCGCCCTGTTACCCCTAGTGAACGTACAGAAAGCTAACTTTAAACCACAGGGTATCGCCAACCTGTTGTGGGCCATGGCGAAACTGGTGGACATTACGCAGGAGCGGACACCAGAACTCAACGAGGCCGTGACCGCTCTGTTGCCCCATGTGAACGCACAAAAAGACCAATTTATTGCCCAGCATGTTGCCAACCTGCTGTGGATCATGGCGAAACTGGTGGACAATGGGCAGGAGCAGACACCAGAGTTCAACGAGGCCGTAGCCGCACTGTTGCCCTGCGTGAACGCAAAAAAAGACCAATTCAATGCCCGGGATATCTCCAACCAGCTGTGGGCCATGGCGAAACTGGTGGAAAATATGCAGCAGCAGACACCCGGGCTGAACAAGGCCGTGGCCACGCTATTGCCCCACGTGAAAATACAGAAAGCTAACTTTAAACAACAGGATATCGCCAACATGCTGTGGGCCATGGCGAAACTGGTAGACAACAGGTACGAGCAGACACCAGAGTTCAACAAATCCGTGGCTGCGCTGTTGACCTGCGTGATCGTACAAAAAGCTAACTTTAACCCACAGGAAATCGCCAACCTGCTGTGGGCCATGGCAAAACTGGTGGATAATGGGCAGGAGCAAACACCAGGGCTCTACGAGGCCGTGGCCGCGCTGTTGCACCGGGTGAACGCACAGGAAGACCAATTTAATGCCCAGGGTATTGCCAACCTGCTGTGGTCCACGGCCAAACTGGGTGAACTCATTGAGCTGAATGTGGCCACCTCTACGTGCGAATCGCTTGTCTATCGAATCAGTAAGAACCTTCAGTTTTCTCAGGAAGAGATATCGATGTCTCTCTGGGGAGTCATGGTATGCTGTGCCAGGTTGGCTCTGGTCTCCAAAACCAATAAAAGTAATGTGCTTGAAAAGCACATGGCTGACCTGTTGACGCGCCTGGAAAATACCTCACCAGATAATGAAGAGGATCGATCCAACATGATCATGGCCTCAAGTTGGCTTGGCAGAGCGTGTCTGGTCGTCCGCCATTACCAGACAGCCATTTCAAAAACCCAGGCCGACTTCCGCAATCAACTCCAATCATGTATGCCCTCTTTGAAGATTGAAGAAGAAAAGAGTTTGAAGTCATTACCTCCGGTTGACCTGTTACTGCCAGATCACAACATGGTGATTGAAATTCAGGGACCGTCTCATTACGTGGGTGGTGATTTCAACACCAGGAAAGGTTCGACGCTGCTGAAAATCGCACTTCTGCAAAAATCAGGATTTGAGGTCATTGAAATCCCGGTTAACCGGCTTTGTAACCAGGATTTAATGAAACCATTTATTGATCAAATAAAGAAGAGAACAAACAGCCACTAATCGCCTCCCTGCCATCGTGACTCAGGAACCGTTTTCACAATTCAGAGCAGTTGTTCTCCTCCAACCACTTGCGTTTATAAACCGTTCAGCAAAATGAACTTCTGAACAGAACAGCAGTCTGCTTTTTATATTCTCATGAATTAATGAAATATAATTATGGATAGAAGATCTGCTGGTATCAGTGGTAAATACATAAGATCAGGTAATAATTACAACCAACCGAATAACCATGCCTCTTCTTCAGGGCGTGGACGATATAGGCATGCCACAGTCAGACCATGGGATAATCCCCCCAGCACTACACTGGGTCGCAATGATTTTTACCATTCTTCTGGCACACGCTCTTCTCAACATCTACAGTACCGTTCAGTAAACCCTGCTCAAGATTTTAATGCCCTCATTAGACAGGAAATAATGGATGATCTGGTGAGTAAATCGGATCATTTCGGTCATCGCTATAATGGAAAAAATCACAGTCAATTTGCCTGTTCAATTAAAGAATACACGTCAGCTGCTAAAAAACCGTTAAACCGGGCGGAACAAAGCCAGCTGATACGTATGCTGCAAAATTTTACCCCAACACGGAGTTGGAATTGGCGAAGCCTGACGACAACACTTCATTCATTAACTTCAGCGGGTGTTTTTACCCCTCATTACCCCATGGATGAGCGTGTTAAGATTACTCAAGCTCACCTATTGTCAACGCTACTTGGTGCAATAATATTTAACTGCAGCCAAAAACCTCAAGCCAGGAATATTGATGCCCGGGGTATCGCCAACCTGCTTTGGGCCATGGCGAAACTGGTGGACAACGGGCAGAAGCAGACACCGGAGTTCAACGAGGCCGTTGTCGCGCTGTTGCCCCACGTGAGCGCAAGGAAAGACCAATTTAAGGCCCAGGGCATTGCCAACCTGCTGTGGGCCATGGCGAAACTGGTGGACAACGGGCTGGAGCAGACACCAGAGTTCAAAGAGGCCATGGATGCCCTGTTGACCCACGTGAACATACAGAAAGACCAATTCAATGCTCAGGGTATCGCCAACCTGCTGTGGGCCATGACGAAACTGGTGGACAACGGGGAGTGGACACCGGAGCTCAAAGAAACTGTGGCCGCGCTGTTCCCCCATGTGATCGCACAGAAAGATCAATTTAATACCCAGAATATTGTCAACCTGCTGTGGGCCATCGCGAAACTTTCGGACAACGGGCAGAAGCGGACACCAGAGCTCAACGAGGCCGTAGCCGCGCTGTTGCGCCATGTGAGCACACAGAAAGATCAACTTAATACCCAGAATATTGCCAACCTGCTGTGGGCCATCGCGAAACTGTCGGACAACAGGCAAAAGCGGATACCAGAACTCAACCAGGCCGTAGCCACGCTGCTACCCCACGTGAACGTACAAAAAGATAACTTTAAACCACAGGGTATCGCCAACCTGCTGTGGGCCCTGGCAAAACTGGTGGACAACGGCCAGGAGCGGACACCAGGGTTCAACGAGGCCGTGGCTGCCCTGTTGCCCAATGTGAACGCACAGAAAGACCAATTTATTCCTCAGCATATCGCCAACCTGCTGTGGGCCATGGCGAAACTGGTGGACAATGGTCAGGAGCAGACACCAGGGCTCAACGAAGCCCTGGTCGCGCTGTTGCCCCGGGTGAACGCACAGAAAACCCAATTTCATGCCCAGTTTATTGCCAACCTGCTGTGGGCCATGGCGAAACTGGTGGACAACGGGCAGGAGCGGACACCAGCACTCAACGAGGTCGTGGCCAAGCTATTGCCCCAAGTGATCACACAGAAAGCTAACTTTAAACCACAGGAAATCACCAACCTGCTGTGGGCCATGGCGAAACTGGTGGACAACGGGCAGGAGCGGACACCAGCGCTCAACGAGGCCATGGCCGCGTTGTTGCCCCACGTGAGCGCACAGAAAGCCAACTTTACACCACAGGGTATTGCCAATCTGCTGTGGGCCATGGCGAAACTGGTGGACAACGGGCAGGAGTCGACATCAGAACTCAACGACGCCGTGACCGCACTGTTGCCCCACGTGAGTGCACAGAGAGCTGCCTTTAAACCACAAGGTATCGCCAACCTGCTGTGGGCCATGGCAAAACTGGTGGACAACGGGCAGGAGTCGACACCAGAACTCAACGAGGCCGTGACCGCACTGTTGCCCCACGTGAATGCACAGAGAGCTACCTTTAAACCACAAGAGATCGCCAACATGCTATGGGCCATGGCGAAACTGGTGGACAACGGGCAGGAGCAGACACCAGCGCTTAACAAGGCCGTGGTCGCACTGTTGCCCCGCGTGAAAATACAGAAAGACCAGTTTATTCCTCAGCACATCGTTAACCTGCTGTGGGCCATGGCGAAACTGGTGGATAACGGGCAGGAGTGGACACCAGAGTTCAAAGCGACTGTGGCGGCGCTGTTACCCCACGTGAGCGCACGGAAAGCTAACTTTACACCACAGGGTATCGCCAACCTGCTGTGGGCCATGGCGAAGCTGGGTGAACTCGTTGAGCTGAATGTGGTTACCTCTGCATTCGAATCGCTTGTCTACCGAATCAGTGAAACCCCTCAGCTCTCCAGACAAGATATATCGATGTCTCTCTGGGGCGTAATGGTATGCTGTGCCAGGTTGTCTCTAGACTCCAATGCCAATAAAAATAACGTGCTTGATAAGCACATGGATTTCCTGTTGACTCGCCTGGAAAATACATTCCCAGATAATGAAGAGGATCAAACCACCATTGCCATGGCCGCCAGTTGGCTTGGCAGAGCGTGTCCGTTCAACCCCGATTACCAGACAATCGTTTCAAAACGTCAATCCGACTTCCGCAATCAACTCCAATCATGTATGCCCTCTTTGAAGATTGAAGAAGAAAAGAGTTTGCACTCATTGCCTCCGGTTGACCTGCTACTGCCAGATCACAACATGGTGATTGAAGTTCAGGGACCGTCTCATTACGTGGGTGGTGATTTCAACACCAGGAACGGTTCGACTCTGCTGAAAATCGCACTGCTGCAAAAATCAGGATTTGAGGTCATTGAAATCCCGGTTAACCGGCTTTGTAAACAGGATTTAATGAAACCATTTATTGATCAAATAAAGAAGAGAACAAACAAACAGTAATCGTTTCCCTGCCATGATGACTCAAGAACCGTTGTCACAATTCAGAGTAGATGCTCTCCTCCAACCACTTGCGTTTATAGACAGTTCAGCAAAATGAACTTCTGAACAGAACCGCAGTCTGCTTTTTATATTCTCATGAATTAATGAAATATAATTATGGATAGAAGATCTGCTGGTATCAGTGGTAAATACACAAAATCAGGTAATAATTACAACCAACCGAATAACCATGCCCCTTCTTCAGGGCGTGGACGATATAGGCATGCCACAGTCAGACCATGGGATAATCCCCCCCGCACTGCACCGGATCGCAATGAATGTTACCATTCTTCTGGCACACGCTCTTCTCAACATCTACAGTACCGTTCAGTAAACCCTGCTCAGAATTTTAATGCCCTCATCAAACAGGAAATAATGGATGATCTGGTGAGTAAATCGGATCATTTCGGTCACCGCTATGATGGGAGAAATCACGGGCAATATGCCAGTTTAATTAAAAAATACACGTCAGCTGCTGAAAGACCGTTAAATCGAGCTGAACAAAGCCAGCTAATACGTTTGCTGAAAAATTTCACAGCAAAGCGGAGCTGGAACTGGCGAAGCCTGACGACAACACTTCATTCTTTTACTTCAGCGGGTGTTTTTGCCTTTCATAAACCCATAGATGAGCGTGTTAAGCTTACTCAAGCTCATTTATTGTCAACGCTAATTGATGCAATAATATTTAACTGCAGCCAAAAAACTGAAGCCAGGAATATTGATGCCCGGGGTATCGCCAACCTGCTTTGGGCCATGGCGAAACTGGTGGACAACGGGCTTGAGCGGACATCAGAGTTCAACGAGGCCGTTGTCGCGCTGTTGCCCCACGTGAACGCACAGAAAGACCAATTTAAGGCCCTGGGCATTGCCAACCTGCTGTGGGCCATGGCGAAACTGGTGGACAACGGGCTGGAGCGGACATCAGGGCTCAACGAGGCCGTTGTCGCGCTGTTGCCCCACGTGAACGCACAGAAAGACCAGCTTGAGGTCCAGGGCATTGCCAACCTGCTGTGGGCCATGGCGAAACTGGTGGACAACGGACTGGAACAGACACCAGAACTCAACGAGGCCGTGGCCGCCCTTTTGCCCTTCGTGAACGCACAGAAAAACCAACTTAATGCCCAGGCCATTGCCAACCTGCTGTGGGCCATGGCGAAACTGGTGGACAACGGGCTGGAGCAGACACTGTGGCTCAACGGGGCCGTGGCCGCCCTGTTGCCCCTCGTGAACGCACAGAAAGACCAATTTATTCCTCAGCATATCGCCAACCTGCTGTGGGCCATGGCGAAACTGGTGGACCACGGGCAGACGCAGACACAGGGGCTCAACGAGGCTGTGGTCGCCCTGTTGCCCCTCGTGAACGCACAGAAAAACCAACTTAATGCCCAGGCCATTGCCAACCTGCTGTGGGCCATTACGAAACTGGTGGACAACAGGCAGGAGTGGACACCAGAGTTCAAAGCGGCCGTGGCCGCTTTGTTGCCCCTCGTGAACGCACAGAAAAATCAACTTAATGCCCAGGGAATCGCCAACCTGTTGTGGGCCATGGCGAAACTGGTGGACAACGGGCTGGAGCGGACACAGGGACTCAACGAGGCCGTGGCCGCCCTGCTGCCCCACATGAACGCACAGAAAAACCAACTTAATGCCCAGGCCATTGCCAACCTGCTGTGGGCCATGGCGAAACTGGTGGACAACGAGCAGAAGCAGACACCCGGGCTCAACGAGGCCGTGGCCGCCCTGCTGCCCCTCGTGAACGCACAGAAAGACCAATTTACTCCTCAGCATATCACCAACCTGCTGTGGGCCATGGCGAAACTGGTGGACCACGGGCAGGAGCAGATACAGGCGTTCAACGAGGCCGTGGCCGCCCTGTTGCCCCTCGTGAACGCACAGAAAAACCAACTTAATGCCCAGGCCATTGCCAACCTGCTGTGGGCAATGGCGAAACTGGTGGACAACGAGCAGAAGCAGACACCCGGGCTCAAAGAGGCCGTGGCCGCCCTGCTGCCCCTCGTGAACGCACAGAAAGACCAATTTACTCCTCAGCATATCACCAACCTGCTGTGGGCCATGGCGAAACTGGTGGACCACGGGCAGGAGCAGACACAGGCGTTCAACGAGGCCGTGGCCGCCCTGTTGCCCCTCGTGAACGCACAGAAAAACCAACTTAATGCCCAGGCCATTGCCAACCTGCTGTGGGCCATGGCGAAACTGGTGGACAACGGGCAAGAGCAGACACCAGAGTTCAAAGAGGCCGTGGCCGCGCTGTTGCCTCTCGTGAACGCACAGAAAGACCAATTTATTCCTCAGCATATCGCCAACCTGCTGTGGGCCATGGCGAAACTGGGTGAGCTCGTTGAGTTGAACGTGGTTGCTTCTACGTTCGAATCTCTTGTGTACAGAATCAGTGAAAACCCTCAATTCCCTCAACAAGATATATCGATGTCTCTCTGGGGAGTCATGGTATGCTGTGCCAGGTTGGTTCTAGACTCCAATGCTAATAAAAATAACGTGTTTGAAAATCACATGGATGACCTGTTGACTCGCCTGGAAAATACATCGCCAGATAATGAAGATGATCAATCCATCATGATCATGGCCGCCAGTTGGCTTGGCAGAGCGAGTCCGGTCGTTCGCCATTACCAGACAGCCATTTCAAAAACCCAAGCCGAATTCCGCGATCGACTCCAATCATCTATTCCATCTTTGAAGATTGAAGAAGAAAAGAGTCTGAACTCATTACCTCCGGTTGACCTGCTTCTGCCAGATCACAACGTTGTAATTGAAGTTCAGGGGCCGTCTCATTACGTGGGTGGTGATTTCAAAACCAGGAATGGTTCGACTCTGCTGAAAATCGCACTGCTGCAAAAAGCAGGATTTGAGGTCATTGAAATCCCGGTTACCCAGCTTGGGAGCCCGGACTCAATAAAACGATGTATTGATCAAATAAAGATCAGGGTAGACATCCTGGCACAGCGGCATGGCTCTGCATCACTTACTCAAACGCGAGGGGCAGGTGAGCCATATGTTACTGACGATAAAGGATGGCAAGATCACTGTGACTTAACTACCGAAGGACATTCAGTAAAGCAAACAGGTAAACCAAAAAGTAGAAAAAAGAAGAGAAAAAAAAGGCCAGTAACCTCTTCCCTTCCATCATGACTCAAGAACCGTTTTCACATTTCAGGGAAGGCGGGCTTCCAACTTTTCAATACCTGCCATCAGGGATAGTTATACTGTTTGCAGTCATCAACTGAAAAGAACAGCCCCGATAACAGCCGATGACTATCCATCCTCCTCCCTTTTGCGTTACCCTTACCCACAACCTGACGCACGATAGATAATAGAAACACGTCTGCTGTATTGCGTATTTCAGAATAAAAAGAAGATAACTGCCTTATGAGCTTTGAAAGTACCGACCAGTATATCGCTACCGATGACCTGAAAATGGCCGTCAATGCTGCCGTAACGTTACAACGCCCTCTCCTTATTAAAGGAGAACCCGGCACCGGCAAGACCATGCTGGCAGAACAGGTGGCCCGTTCCCTGGGCAAAGAGCTGCTGCAATGGCATATCAAATCCACCACCAAGGCCCAGCAGGGGCTCTACGAATACGATGCGGTATCCCGCCTTAGAGACTCTCAACTGGGTGATGAGCGGGTTCACGATATCAGCAATTACATTGTCAAAGGCAAACTCTGGGAAGCCTTTGAGTCAGACCAGCAGTCGGTTTTGCTGATCGATGAAATAGACAAGGCAGATATTGAATTCCCCAATGACCTGCTGCAAGAGCTGGACAAGATGGAGTTCAATGTTTACGAGACCCAACAACAGATAAAAGCCCGACAACGCCCTATTGTCATTATCACCAGTAACAACGAGAAAGAGCTGCCCGATGCGTTTTTACGACGCTGCTTCTTTCATTACATCAGCTTTCCTGATGCAGAAACCATGCGGGAAATTGTCCAGGTACACTTTCCTGACCTGCAGAAAAAACTGGTGGATGAGGCCCTACAGGTATTTTTTGAACTCAGGGAGATCCCCGGTCTCAAGAAGAAGCCCTCGACTTCCGAGCTGATCGACTGGCTGAAACTGCTCAATTCCGACGATATCCCGGCAGATATTCTTCAAACCCGTGATACCAGAAGTGCCATTCCCCCGCTTCATGGTGCACTGGTAAAAAATGAGCAGGATGTCCATCTGCTGGAACGACTGGCCTTTATGAGTCGACGCGGTTAACCGGCCTGAGGACTCACCATGCTGACCAATTTTTTTGAAACCGTCCGGGCATTTGGTGTACCTGCCACCACCCGGGAATATCTCGACCTGCTGGCGGCACTGGATGCAAAACTGATCTACGCCGACCAGGAAGGCTTTTACCAGTTATCAAGAACCATTCTGGTCAAGGATGAAAGGCATTACGACAAGTTTGATAAAGCCTGCCAGGCTTTTTTCAACGGCCTTGACTCCATGGATGACATGCTGGAAGCACTGATACCTGAAGAATGGTTAAGGCAGGCGTTTATCCGACAGCTGTCCGATGATGACAAGGCAAACATCCAGGGCATGAAAAACCTGCGGGAATTACTCGATACATTCCGACAGAGAATGGAGGAACAGAAAAGTCGTCACCAGGGCGGTAATAAATGGATTGGCACTGGCGGAACCTCACCGTTTGGCGCTTATGGCTATAATCCTTCCGGCATTCGGATTGGTCAGGATCAATCCAGACACCGTAAAGCCACCAAAGTCTGGGATAAGCGGGAGTTTAAAAACCTGGATGATAACGAGCAACTCGGCAGCCGCAATATGAAAATGGCACTGCGCCGATTACGCCGCTTTGCCCGCCAGGGGGCAGCAGACCAGCTGGATCTTGATGATACCGTCCGCTCAACGGCCAGCAAGGGTATGCTGGATATCAAGATGGTGCCTGAACGCCATAATGCCGTGAAAGTGCTGCTGTTCATGGATATTGGCGGCTCAATGGACGATTACGTTCGCCTGTGTGAAGAGCTGTTTGCCTGCTGCCGAACTGAGTTTAAACACCTTGAGTTCTATTACTTCCATAACTACCTCTATGAAAGTGTCTGGCAGGATAACCGTCGTCGTCAGCAGGAGCGCATCAGCCTCTGGGATGTGATTCACCGCTACGGCAAGGATTACCGGGTGATTTTTGTGGGCGACGCCGCCATGTCTCCCTATGAAATTACCTCACCCGGCGGCAGTGTCGAACATTTCAATGAAGAGGCCGGTCATGTCTGGATGTCACGGCTGAAAGCCCACTTTGACCGGGTCGCATGGCTGAACCCCTCCCCGCAACATGCCTGGCAATATACCTCATCAACACGATTGATTGATGAGCAAATGGAAGGCAAGATGTTCCCCCTGACCATTAATGGCCTGGAAGAGGCAATGGGCTATCTTGCTGGATAAATAATTTTTTAAAGAGGGAACGATTTTCGTGTCAAACAGTCCGATTAGGTAAGAGTAGATCAGTAAGAGATTCTGAATTATTCATTACTCTTCACCATTCGAATGTTAACATCTACTTCAAATTAGCGAGGAAGGTCTTTCAATGCTGAACCCATCAGGAAGTTATCGCCCGCCACAATCACCAGATTTTACCTCTTATGCTCCTGCAATAAGTGAAGAAGATCAGGGGGAATTTAATAAATGTGTAAGAAAAATTATCAATACAGCTGATTATGGTATTAAAGGTGCTGCTTTAGAATTCGGTTGCACACCCGAACAAGTTGCCCAACCATTGAGTGATTATTTGATAAAGCATTACTCATTGTCAGCACCGCAAGACTCGATGATCAGTACCACTCCAAAAAATCCTGATAACCCCGATAATTGGAGATGGGATCTCTGGGAAGAAAGACTTTATACGCCTAAGGGTTATTTTGTATCAGATGAGATACAAACGAAAATTTCACTTGCATTTCTGGATGCCTTAAAAGGGGAAAATCTTCAATCCTGCAAAGATGTGTTGCCTCTCATGGAAGTAGCTACAATAAGTACAGCTTATGATTGTAAAGATGGTTATGACATCGTAAGAAAATTCTGTAATAATTTAGAACCGATTACCCCATTGATTCGCCATTGTATTAGGGAAAGTATGTTCTCAAATGAATTCATTAATAACCTGTTCGAAATATCCTAATAAATAAACATGGAAGCACGAAGTACACAAAGAGCACGAAGGAAAAGAAAATCTCTTCTTTGTGTTCTTCGTGGTTCCGTCTTCAACTTCCCGAAGCTGGGAGTAGGCACTTAATGTCTACCCTAAGAGTGCAGCCAAGCTCAGATATACAACTTACAGGTGCCACAACCATTAACACCAGTACGACAGCATCCGTGATGGATTGTTCCTGTAATGGTGTTCAATACGCTCTTCAATTTCTGATGTGGCTGCCTTCCCACCCAACAGCTGCCACAGTTTTGCCTGGGTCAGATTCCCGTCAGATACTGCCGACATTAAATTTTGGTTAAGTCTTTCCTGAGGATAAAACCCCGCCAATACTTTATCTTCTTCCGAAACATCGATACATTCAAGTTCTGCAACGACTCTTAGCTTTTTATCCAGAAAATTGTTATCTATTCGACCACCGAACTTAATCCAGGCTTTGATATTCTCAGCAAAAAAAGTAGAAGTCCACATACACTTATCCATGGCCTGTCTTAGGCAGTGATCTTTTTCCTCTTGAGTAAACGTGATAAGACCTAGCTTTAACAGCGTCTGCGCGGCCGCAAAATTCCCAAAAAAATGCACAGCCTGAGTAAGGACATCCGGAATTATTTTCTCAACCTTCGGCCCACCTACCTTCAACGCCCATTTTGCGGCTTCCGTATGGCCCATAAATACAACCTCTTTGAAAAATCTATCAAAACGATCATCTTCATAGGTTTCCCGACTGAGCGAACGAATATAAAAAAGGAATTCAATATAAGGTAAATTTATGCGTGATTTTTTATCAAACGTGCTGGACACATGTAATAGGCTTTTTAATATTTTATCAACTAACTGGCCATGATGATCGGACAAAAAAACCGGTTGTATTTGTCAATGACATGACTTGGTGAGTCCCAGGCTCTTGACACCGATTGAAATCATGGACACATCAAGTAATGCCCTTCTGATTACTCTTGCTGATAATTCTTGCAGTGATTCAGTTCCGGTTATTTCAGACTCACCTGAATTGATTATATAAGTTTTAAGGGTATCTAAATCTTCAGCTTCCAGAACTCTTTGATATTTAAAAAAGGCAAGCGCTTCTTGCGCCTTACGGGCTTGTTCTTGCACAAGCCCGGGATCCTGTCTATGACGATATGTTGATAGTTCAGCAAGAGAGAGATTAACAACATTGTCAGGTAACATTTTCTGGTTCTCAAGCAGAAATATATTTCTGCATCAGACCAATTTTTCTGCATTAAGTTTCCCAAACCCATATCACAACAGCGAACTGAAGAAACGATCAACCACTTCGGTAGCCGCCCCGTAATACTGTTCATCAAACAAGGAACCGTGATTGCCCGGCTCAAGATTCAATTCAACCGTCTTTGCTCCTGCAGCAGCGGCCTCCTGAAAGAACCCGGCAGCAGGATAGACGTTTCCCGACGTACCAATGGAAACAAAGAGATCACAGACGGACAGTGCCTGATAAATCTCATCCATCTGTAAAGGCATCTCACCAAACCAGACAATATGTGGGCGAAGATTACCGGCAACACCGCAGCATTCACATTGAGTGTCGACGGTAACATCCTGATCCCAATAAAAAACCTGCCCTGTCTCCTGGCAGTGAACTTTCAATAACTCACCATGCATATGAATCAGCCGGTTGCTCCCTGCCCGCTCATGGAGATCATCAACATTTTGCGTCACCAGAAGAAAACTTCCGGAGAAATGACGTTCAAACGCGGCAAGTGCCTGGTGAGCACGGTTTGGTTTGACTGAGTTCAGCTGCCGCCTTCGGTCGTTGTAAAAGCGTTGTACCAGTGCGGGGTTTCGGGCGTAGCCTTCAGGGGTTGCCACATCGTCAACAGGATGATTCTCCCAGAGCCCGTCACTGGCCCGGAATGTTCTGATTCCGGACTCGGCAGAGATACCCGCACCGGTCAGTACAACAATGGATGAATAGCGCAAACCAATCTCCTGTAATCAACGACGGTATTTAGCTGTATAATGTATGGCCTTGCTGGTACCGGCAGCAACCTCAACACGAAGCAGGTCCGGCTTTTCCAGCGTGGCTCCCCTGACACTGTCGAGCTTTATCAGATTGGCGTCACGCTCTCTTAACAACAGCGTAATACTGTCTTGTTGATCATTAGAAACCGTTACCTGCCATTTTACCACCAGCTCTTTACTGCTCTTCTGTTCAACATCAACACGGTTACGCTCAACACGAACGGCCAACGCTTCTCCCATGGTCAACCAGGCGTTATCTCCAGCGGTGGTTTTGGGTAACCAGGAGTGACCACTGATGATATAGCCACCATCCGGGTCCTGCTCATACACACGAACCTGTGCTGGCGGGAGGTCCAGGGGTGCCTCAAATTTCCAGGTCAATCTGGGGCGCTCAGCCGTGACCGTTCTGCCACCGGTGGAACGGCCATATACGTCAAGGGTATACAGCTTCTCAAGGTGCAGTGGTTCTGAGAAAAGATCCATCAGCTGCCTGCTATTGGCGGGAAGAACTGTGCCCTTTGGTAAGGTGGTCAGCAATACTTCACCGACACGCTCCCCGTAGTCAGCAGTATCTGCCATAGCCGAGGCTTTAAGCATCCGGCTCTGTTGGTAAAATTCGTCAACGCCTCCCTCACCACCGGCCACAAGACGAATGGTTGCCTGATCGAAGTTGATATTGGCACTGTTGGTTAGCAGCGTTTTTAATTCCAAACGTCCCTGGTTGTGGGATAAAAGCGTTAACCGATAGTGGCTGTCGTAGCTTAATTGAGGCGTAATATATGAGAGCTTCAGAGGACCACTCACCGACTGCTGGCCAAAATCCGCCCTCACATATTTGAGATTTTCACCCTGAGTCTCTGAAGAGGCCTGTGACAGTATCCTCAACCCCTGGGGATCATGATAATCAATCAAATACTGACGGCCATTGTTGCCTTCCACCAGCCCGACTCCCTGCTGGTAGCTGACCAGTTTTCCCTGAATGGCAACGTTGAGACCGCCACCAAACAGTTCAACGTTTTTGCCCACCAGATTACGGTAGTAATTATCGCGATCCAGGCCGCCCTGGTACCAGAAGACGTCCTCAGGCCGGTAAACGGTATCACCATCGATGTATTCAAGGTTCAGACTGCCATCAAGCCGATTGATCGGCAGACCAGCAATCTTCAGGCTGCCCTGTCCATCGGGTTGGGCATTGAACCTCTGGCTGACCAGGGCTTTATCACTGTAGAGCGTCACTACCGTTGACTGTGGTTGCTCAACGTTCAATTTGCCCGGTAACGATTCACCTGAGGCCCGAGTTATCACAAACCCGGACACTAGCAGAATCAGTAATGAGTGCTTAAACATAATGGCTCACCTGTACGCCGCTGAATTGATAGGTTTGCAAGCACTTTAAAACGAATAGATTGCGTTGTCTCTCACCTTCACAGAAATGAGCGAATCACCGAGGGCAGCCCCCACGATGTTATCGGTTAAACTGCCAGAACGGGTTTTCCATCTCCAGATCTAACGCCTTGCCATAGCCCGGAACATTTACCTGTTTTTCCGTAAACGTCAGGTCAGAACCGTCCAGCACCCCTTCACCAAACTGATAAATGGGGTTTGCTTCACCGCTCTGGCAGCGCTGTTCATAGTCATCCTGCTGTTGGGTGACTGTCTCATTTTTCTGTTGCCATTGCATCATGGCCTTATCGCCATGGCGGGCTTTCAGCATTTTTCGGGTTATTTCCGGGCTGAGCAGCAGGGCTGTGGCATTGTTGCCACCAAAACCCTTGGCATTAATCAGGGCAAGATCCATCTGATCAGCCCCGGTTTCCAGGTGATTCAGCAGAATATTGAGTTTTTCTGAGTAGACGTCTTGAGCCAGGCCATTGATCGTTCTGATACCGGGAATAAATCCATGCTTCCAGACGCCGAGTGTCGCCATAATCTGATCACCACCCGCTGCGCCAATGGAATGACCAACGTAACTTTTTACCGCAGCCACCGGCCAGCTCTCCATACCAAACACTTTTGCGGTTTCACTGAGAATCTGAGACTCGGTCACCCGGTTCTGCGGCGTTCCTGTGCCATGGGCCTGAACAAAACTCCGGTAACGAAGGGCGTCTTCGCCAGCAATGGCTCTGCCCAGGGCGGCAGCCCGGGCGACGGTCAAATGATTACCGGCTCCCGGGGCAGAAATAGACTTCTTGAAACCATCCGCATTAATAAAGACATCCGCCACCGATCCCAGGATCTGTGCACCACACTCAAGGGCCAGTTCATCATCCATCAACACCAGAAACTGACTGGATTCGGCAATGGTGAATCCGGCATTATCCGCAAATGGGCGACAGGCTCTGCGCCAGTCCGGATTATCAGAATCCGATAAACCATCCAGTTTCCGCAGTGCCGCATCCGTGGTCAAAGCCCCCATGGTGGAATAACCTTCCATGACTTCCGGGGTAATTGGCGCTTCACTGTTGCCCACAATCACCAGACGACGACGGCCACTGCGAATGTCAGCAGCGGCCTGCTCCAGATTGTAAAGCATGGTGGCACAGGCTCCCATACTGGTACCCGTGCCACCCAGAGAACCAAGGATATAGGCATTGATAAAATCCGCCGACATCTCGGCAAAGCCCAGTGGACACTGCTTGGAAGTCACCCGCTTACCCAGCAGGCGGGACTGAAGCAAACCGCCATTGCCGTTAAAATCCAGTTGGCTCATGGCACTGCCGGAATAGACCGCAACCTGTTCAGGGCTTAGCTTCTGCTTGACCGCATGCCAGTCCATACCGGAAGAATAAATCGCATCGGATGCACCGAACACCGTCATTGTCAGTGACCTGGGGTGGTTCCGGGACTGGTACAGCTTTTCCGGGGCAAACCCGCTGGGCAGCTGACCCGCAGCATTGACCAGTGATTCACGGATTGAAGGAATCATTAACGGCTGGCCGGCTTCGATTCTCACCTTGATCTGGCCATCTTCCAGTTTTTCTAACTGCCAGCCATCGGGCAGTGGATTGGGTAAACGACGGCCCTTCAGAATAATTTCCGATCCGGACTCAGCCTGAATGGCCTGATGAAAAGGAACGGCTTGCGGATTAAACAGGTTGTTTTCCAGCTGGCGAATCAATGTTCCCGACAGAATATCTTCCCGACTGCTGTCTTGTGGCAGATTTCTCAGCGTGCGAAGCGCAGCAAGAGTTTCTTGCTGCGACCGGTCACTCAGGCATTCCAGCACCAAACGACGGTAGCCATGAAAACCAGAGGTTCTTCCAGCTGGGCTGACCCCACCTTGAGCAACAATAACGGGTAATCTGGACAAACCACACTCCTGTATAACAACTGAATGATCAGCCACTCAAAGTCTGAGGAGCGATCAGGTTGTTATGAATGCAAATTAAGAATCAAATGAAGTTGGCACTAGTTTAATGATTTCGTGATAAACTTAACCGGATGAAAAAGACACAAATACGGACAAAAAAGACAGACCACTGAGCAGTTTTTTATATCAATGTTCCTACAATCCCCCCCAATCCAGTTAAACCGGGTCCTGATCCCTATGGTGGAACATATGATCAGTACCAGTGTGACATTGCCGCTTGAGATGCTGGAAGCGGCAATGACCTATACCCGACTGTCAGCCAATAAAAAAAGTATTGAAGTTCATTTCTGTGCCAGTACGCCTGCCCCCATCACCACCACTGGTGGCCTGAGACTGACACCGGACAGAACCTTTAAACAGAGCGGCTATGGTGATCTGATTCTGGTGCCTGCGCTCTGGCGCAACCCGATTCCGGTGGTCAGGAAACACCCCCAAATCATTGAATGGTTAAAACGCCAACACGATGCCGGTGCCGTATTTGCCGCAGCTGGTACCGGGGTAGCGTTTATGGCAGAAACCGGGCTTCTGGATCAGAAACCAGCCACAACCCACTGGTTTTACATGGAAAAACTGCAACGTTTTTTCCCGGATATTGAGTTCAAACCCAATCACCTGATCACCCGGGCAGGTCGTATTTATTGCGCTGGCAGTGTCAATTCGGTCGCTGACCTGATGGTGCACATGATTGGCGTGGCCCTTGGCGAGTCAATCGCCCAAAAGGTTGAACAGCAGTTCTCCCATGAAATCAGAAAGCCCTTCAAAGACACCCATTTTGCTGAAGACCATGCCACAACCCACCAGGATGAAGTGATCGTCTCCCTACAGGACTTTATCCACCATCATTTCGCCAGTGAAATCTCTCTGGCTGCCCTTGGCAAACTGTCGGGTTTGAATGCCCGGACACTGAATCGCCGTTTTCAACAGGCCACCGGTTCCCCGCCAATGGAGTATGTCCGCAAAATCAGGCTTGATCAGGCCAGCGATCTATTAAAGAATACCAACCTGGGCATTGCCGAAATTGCCCTGCAGGTAGGATTTGCCGACGCTGATTATTTTTCCAGATTGTTCAAACGTCGCTACCAGCTCACGCCTTCTGAATTTCGCAGAAGTGTCCGGGGCAAACTGTTCTACCTGAATGACACCACAATGGAATGATTACAATAAACGCCGGAAAATTCCGGGGTTTTGGAGACTCCCTCACATGTTCCTGAGAAAACCCGCCCTGGGCGCTGGATTATTGTCCCTCTGCCTGTCCTCTTTCAGCCTGGCGGCTTCGCCCCTGGGACTATGGAAAACCATTGATGACAGCACGGGTAAAGCAAAAAGTTATGTCACAATCTTCGAGGAGAATGGCAAACTGTCTGGCAAAGTGACACAGATTCTTGACCCTGCCAAACAGGACAGCATTTGTGACCAGTGCCAGGGCGACCTCAAAGATCAGAAAGTTCAGGGCATGACCATACTCTGGGGCATGAAAAAGCAAGGCAGCAAATATGACGATGGAAAAATCGTCGATCCTGAATCCGGGAAAGTCTACAGCGCTAACATGAAAGTGCTGGAGAATGGCAGTAAACTGGAAGTCCGTGGTTATATCGGGTTCGCGCTGATTGGCCGTTCGCAAACCTGGGAACGTGTTGAAGAGTAATACATAACCCCTTGAACTCATTATTAATTACCACCGCGTTTCTGATGGCAGCTGGTCTGATCACCGGCTCTATTCTCTTCTGGACCCTGCGCCTGGGCATTGGCCCCACTCCCACTTCCCGAAAAGTCAGGGCGGCGATCAGAGATATCCTTCCAGATAACGTGTCCGGTCATGTTATGGAGCTTGGTTGTGGCTGGGGACACCTGATTCCCACATTAAGAGAAAAATACCCTGACAAAAAAATTGAGGTCTGGGAACGTTCTCCGGTTCCAGCCCTGTTTACCGAGGCAAGGTATGGGATCGATGTTATAAGAGCGGATTTCTTCAAGGCAGCCCCTGGTAACGCGGGCCTTATCGTTTGCTATTTGTATCCCGGAGCGATGGATCGTGTTGAAAGAGAATTGATTCCTCAACTGCCACCTGGTTGCTGGTTACTTACCCACACATTCAGTTTATCAAACAGAGTGCCGGTAAAGACTCTTAGGGCCAACGATCTTTACCAGACACCTGTTTTTCTTTATCAAGTTCAGCCAGCTTAACCTGAAAAGCCAGAGACTTAATCAATTAAGCTTTGCCTGTGTTCAGATAGGCAGAAATAATACCCGTTACAAGGGTACATACTCTTGAAAAGACACTTTCTGATGGTTCAGGAACGGGTCTGGCATTGTATAATCCAGTAAATACTTCAGGGGATTTATCCTGCAGCCCCAGAAGCTCATGTCTTGGTATCACCATAACAAAACCTGCATCAGATGTATCTCCTCCAAAAAGAACAGAAGCAAGTTTATCCTCATCTCCATCCTGCTCTTCAACTTTCATTCCAAATGCACGCCCAGACGTCTCGTCAAAATGACACAGGGGGAATTTGTATTTAGTACCTGTAATACCTGTAGTACCGTCAATATTCATAGTCTATCTCCTACTCCATAAGAAACTTTTCAGAGAACTGAAAAATCTGTGGGTTTTATTTTTTGGACTATCGTTTGTTTCGAAAGTTCCATCATGTTACCGGGTGATAATAATTAAAAATCTGTTTGATTATTAAAATGGCGAAGAAGCAGGCAAGCGTTGTGTAAAAAACGCCAACTATATCATGATGATGTAATGGTAAAGGATCTCAGGGGTACGGAGATTTTTATGCAGCAAATATGCTGTGAAAGTCAGTCAGCCGATAAGACTCAATGGAATATGTTGAGACTTCCCCTGCCAGCGATAGATCTCCAACTCCGCAGGGTCACAGGAAACACACCCCTTTTTGCAGGCCACGAAGCAACCCGGCTGTTCACAGCTCAACTGACCTTTCCTTAGCCAGTGTGAGAGCATCCCTCTCATGGCCTCAGGTGTGGTGTTGAATTTCACACTGAGGTCAGCCAGAGAGCAAACTTTCTGCTGTTTCAAATAATCGCGGATTTTGATCAGCATGGTCAGCGCCTGTCACTTCAGGTTCCGGTTGATGACCAAAAGCACTGACAGTGCTTTTGGTCACGCTTTGCGTCTACGATATCATTGCGGACTGACATCCATCCGCCCTTGCAGTACTGAGGCTCCCATGCGTTTCATCAAGGTAACCACAATAAACATCATCAGCATTATCGATACCACCCAAAGTAGCGTTTCGCCAGGCTGCACAGATATCAGTGACAGCTGGTAATAAATAGTGGCAACCGCATAGCCAAGGAAGAAAGTCCATCCGGAAATGAACAGCGTCCAGCCCAGGGTGGTTTCCCGGTAAATAGCACCCAATGCTGCTACGCAGGGAGTATAAAGAAGGATCATCAATAAGTAGGCAATGACCGCAGCATGACTGGGGAACAAGCCTGCCATAACAGAGAACGTGCTGACCTTGACTGCCTGCTCTTCGGCAACCGCATCCAGATCGGTCAGATCGCCAACTTCGACGCCCAGAGGGTCTGCCAGTGTGCCACTTAAACCACTCAGATTGGCCCCAATAGTGGCAATGGCTTCCTGCAAGCCTGCCAGCAGATCAAACGACGTTTCACCCTCGGTGTCAGCGTTTTCAGACGCGGCAATGGCACCGTACATTGAGTCAAGGGTACCCACAACGGCTTCTTTCGCCAGAATACCTGTAAACAGTCCCACAGCCGCTGGCCAGTTTTCTTCCGTCATGCCCATGGGGGCAAATACCGGGGTAATGGTTTGGCCAATCTTGCTGAGCATGGAGTTCTGAGTGTTCTGATGACCGAAAGAGCCATCGGTACCAATAGCATTCAGTGTGTTCAGCACGACCACCACCATCACAATCGCTTTGCCAGCACGCAGGATAAAAGCCTTGAGACGATCCCAGGTGCGTAACATGACCTGAGTCACCGATGGCAAATGGTAATTGGGCAACTCCATAATAAATGGCGAACTGTCGCCGCTAAGGATGCTCTGCTTGAGAATCAACCCGGTAAATATGGCCGCCAGGATACCCACCAGATACAAAATAAACACCACATTCTGGCCGGACTCCGGGAAAAAGGCAGCGGCAAACAGTGCGTACACCGGCAATCGGGCACCGCAGGACATAAAGGGAGCCATGGAGATGGTCAACAGCCGGTCCTTTTCATTGTCCAGTGTCCGTGCTGCCATAATCGCAGGTACGTTGCAGCCAAAGCCCACCAGCATGGGAACAAAGGCTTTGCCCGGAAGCCCCAGAAAGCGCATGAGCCGGTCAATGACAAAAGCAGCCCTGGCCATGTATCCCGAATCTTCCAGGATGGAAAGAAACAGAAACAGGAAAGCAATCACCGGGATAAATGTCGACACTGTCTGGATACCACCACCCACACCATCCGCCAGTAACGTCACTGCCCAGGCGGGAGCACCTACCGAGTTCAGCCAATGGCCCAGCCCGTCCACCAGCAGAGTCCCGGTAAAGATATCGAAAAAGTCGATAAAGGCACTGCCGAAGTTAATGGTGAACATGAACATCAGATACATGACACCCAGAAAAATGGGGAACCCAAGCACCCGGTTCAGTACGACACGATCAATGGATTCCGTCAGCCGGTGACTGACAACGCCTCGCTCACGAATCACTGACTCCATAAGCTGACCAACCACATCGTAACGTCGACTGGCCAGAATAATATCCAGGTCTTCCTCAAGGGCAGCCTCAATGATATGACGCTGCCGGGTAGCCTCATTAACCACGTGCCAGGTCAGTTCCGGAAGAGGAACAGTGTCACCTTCCAGTAACTTCAATGCATACCAGCGGCGGGACAGCGGACTATCAAGATGAACGGACGCTTCAAGGGTCGATTCAATAACAGCAATGGCCTGTTCCAGTTGTTCACCAAGGTTCAATGGTGGGGCTACGGAAATACCATTATTCAGAAAATCATTAATATCCTGTAAAAAGGCTTTGATATTGCCTGCCTTGCTGGCAACCAGGGGCAGCACCGGGCAGCCGAGTTCCTCAGCCAGCTTGTCAATATCAATGTCCATGCCCTTTTCTCTGGCAACGTCCATCATATTGAGTACAACGATGACCGGAGCCCCCATGTCCAGCAATTGAGTGGTCAGGTACAAATTTCTTTCGATGTTCGAAGCATCAAGAATATTGATAATTAAATCAGCTTCACGCTTCAGGATATAATCCCGCGCCACCTTTTCATCAAGAGAGACATCGCTGTCAACGACATCAAGACAGTAGGTTCCGGGCAGATCAACGACTTCTATGGCGTTACCTGCAAAGGTATAAAAACCACTGCGTTTTTCCACAGTAACGCCAGGCCAGTTACCAACCCGCTGACGGGCACCGGTTAACGCATTGAACAGCGTTGTCTTACCACAGTTAGGGTTCCCTACAATTGCAACAACGTGTTTTTTCATGTTCTGGAAACCTCTACAACAGCGGCTTCATCCTTACGGATAGATAATTGGAAGCCCCTGACTTCCAACTGGATTGGGTCCCCCAGGGGAGCAACACGACAAACTGTGAACCGGGTTCCGGGCGTCAGTCCCATTGCCAGCAATTTCCGCCGGTAGGCACTGCCAGCATCCAGAAAAGCTATTACCCGGCCACATTCGCCGGTTTTCAGTTCACCCAATGTCACATTCATGTACTGCTCTCCAAAGACATCATAAGTCGGTCCTGGTAGTTCCTGTTCCTCACAGCAGGTGAAAACTTTCAAACAGCGACCAAAACATTTTTTACTTAAATCAGATGCCAGGAACAAAAGCCTGATTTTTGTGGGGTTTTTAGTATGAAATCGCTGGTGCCTGACAAAATTTCAATTGAAACGAATATATACGCAAATGAGAATGGTTACAATTTAGAAATTCAATAACCCACCTCAATAATTGACTTAGGTCAATACCAGTCAGCTATACGTATATGAATGTGAATCGGATATCAGATTGATAAGAATTGAAAAGACAGGCGGTTTAGACCGACTGATTAGCAGGATAACCAATCAGTCATTCTTTGAAGTGATCGTTACTGACAAGCGATCGTTTTATGGAACCGACGGGTACATCGCACCAGACATAAACTGAAGTATCCGGTTGACCTGGCAGCTGTAACCGAACTCATTGTCATACCAGACATAAAGCACACAGCGTTTTCCGTCAACGATAGTGGCTTGCCCATCCACAACGCCAGCTCGACGGCTACCCACAAAATCACTGGAAACCGCTTCAACAGAGGTGACGTAATCCACCTGTTTCTGAAGGCTGGAATACAGTGAGGTCTCCCGGATAAAGCGATTAAGCTCTTCAACGGTGGTTGCCTTGGCCAGGGAAAGGTTAAGGATGGCCAGTGAAACATTAGGGGTCGGCACCCGAATAGCATTACCCGTCAATTTGCCCTCAAGTTCAGGCAACGCCTTGGCAACGGCTTTCGCTGCTCCGGTTTCGGTAATGACCATATTCAGGGCAGCACTGCGTCCCCGACGCTCACCTTTGTGGTAATTATCAATCAGATTCTGATCATTGGTGTAGGAGTGAACCGTTTCAACATGACCGTGTTCAACACCAAACTCATCATTAATGGCCTTCAGCACCGGCGTGATCGCGTTAGTGGTACAGGAGGCGGCGGAAAGAATCTGATCGTCCGGCTCAATATCGTTATGATTTACCCCATAAACAATATTCTTGATATCCCCTTTACCCGGTGCTGTCAGCAAGACCCTGGATACTCCCTTTGATTGCAAATGAAGGCCGAGTCCCTCTTTATCACGCCATTTGCCGGTGTTGTCGACAACCACGGCATTGTTAATGCCATACCGGGTGTAATCGATGGAATCCGGGCTATTGGAATAAATAACCTGAATAGCCACACCATTGGCGTAGATAACCTTATTCTCTTCATCAACAGAAATAGTGCCCTTGAAAGAGCCATGGACCGAGTCACGACGCAAAAGGCTTGCCCGTTTCTGAAGATCATTACCTGCACCGCCGGGTCTGACAACCAGGGCCCTCAGGTTAAGACCAGAGCCACTGCCCGCACGCTCAATCAGGATTCTGGCCATCAAACGGCCAATCCGTCCAAAGCCATACAATACGACATCCTGACCTGGGCCCAAAGTCTGTTTATGGCCATTAGTCACTGACGCTACTTTTCCGGTCACATACTCTTTCAAAGACCGGTCTTCAGCTTCCGCCCGATAGCCAACGGCCAGCTTGCCAATATCAATACGGGATGGCCCCAGATCAAGACCGGTCAGAATTTCCAGCACAGGGTAAGTCTCACGGACAGAAAGACCATTGTCCTCAATCTGACGGACAAACTTGTGCGCTTTTAACAGGCTAATTACAGAGCGGTTAATGACGGGATGCCCAAATACAGACGTGACAACATGGTGATTCCTATACAGCTTGCCGATCAGTGGGATCATTGACTCAGCCAGTGCTTCACGCTCTTTCCAGTCCTGAAAACGGTCTGCTACCACGATAAATTCCCGTTTATTATTTCTGTTTTAAATACAATCCCTTATTTGGGACTTATGTTCCGTAGGTATTATCCTTGTTGATGGTGTTTGAGGCAACAAAGATTATCAAACATTAACATTGATGATCTTCCTGCCTTTGATTTTCCTCCTTATTTCCGCCATTTCCCGCTGGCAATACTGGGAGAACAGGATCACAAACGCTACAATCCACCACTTATATCTGTATTTGGGGTAATCAGGAGAGCCTTCAGGATTTTCATGTTTCAACACACTATTCCTCTGCCAACCCACCCCGGCGACAAGCTTCAGTGGGGAAATCTCGCGAAAGCCGGGCCTGCCCTGACCATTTCCTGTGCTGCGGTATCGGACAACCAGCCGCTGATGATTATTACGCCGGACAGTTCATCAGCAAATCGGCTGGAAGAAGAGCTGGCCTTCTTCCTTGCTGAAGAAGCTAACATCAATGTTCAGCAAATGCCGGACTGGGAAATACTGCCCTACGATACCTTCTCACCCCATCAGGATATTATTTCCCAGCGACTGTCAACGCTCTATCACCTTCCCCTGACCGACAACCGTGGCCGAAAAAAAATTCTGATTGTGCCCGTGACTACGCTGTTACACCGCCTGTGTCCGAAGAACTATCTGCTGGGCAGCTGCCTGTCCTTGCAACCGGGCACCCGGTTTATCATTGATGAACGCCGAGGCCAGTTTGAACAGGCCGGATATCGCTGTGTTGACTCAGTGATGGAGCATGGCGAGTTCGCTATCCGTGGCTCTATTGTTGATATTTTCCCCATGGGGGCTGACACACCCTATCGGGTTGATCTGTTTGATGATGAGATAGAGTCGCTGAGAACGTTTGATCCTGAAACGCAACGCTCCATTGAAACGGTTGAGGAGATACAACTGCTACCAGGGCATGAGTTCCCCCTGGATAAGCAAGGGATAGCGTTATTTCGCAGTAATTTTCAGGAAACTTTTGACGTTAACCATCGTGAATGCCCAATTTACCAGGATATCAACAAAGGAATTGCCAGCCCGGGCATTGAATACTATCTGCCTCTCTTCTTTGAGGAGACGTCAACGCTTTTCGACTACATGCCACAAAACACCCGAATATTGATCTACGACACCGTGGGTTCATCGTTAGATCATTTTTATTCAGATGTTCATGCACGTTATGACAACCGCCGTGTTGATCCGCAAAGGCCAATACTTCCGCCATCCCGGGTTCTGATGCCCTCGGAGGAGTTTTACAGCAGACTGAACGACTTCCCCAGAGTCACACTGTTTGAACAGCCTGTTGCACCCAAAGCCGGTCGATTTAATTTAAGCCGTGAGGAATTGCCGGAACTGACCATTAATGCCCGGCTTGAGCAGCCACTGGCACACCTCAAAACCTTTATAAATGGCATAAATCATGTTCTGCTGGTCGCCGAAAGTGCCGGGCGGCGGGAAGTACTGCTGGAGCTGCTGAGCCAGAATAATATAACCCCTGACCTGTGTGATGGCTGGTCCGCATTTCTTAAAGAAAAGCCCGCTTTGGCTGTCAGTACCGGGCTACTGGACAACGGACTGTATCTACCGGAAGAGCAAATCGCTGTTATCCCGGAAGCACTTTTGCTTGGCCAGAGAGTACAACAGACCAGACGGCGGAAGACGGAAGACGAACAAAGTGCTGACCAGGTTATTCGCAACCTGACCGAGTTAAGAATCGGTGCCCCTGTGGTTCATATTGACCACGGAGTTGGCAGATACCGAGGGCTGGAAACACTGGCAGTGGATGGCCAGACCACGGAGTTTCTGACCCTGGAATATGCCAACGAAGCCAAACTCTATGTACCTGTCGCTTCTCTCCACCTGATTTCCCGATACACCGGCGCCGATGATGAACTTGCCCCGCTGCACCGACTGGGCAGTGAACAATGGAGCAAGGTGCGGCGTAAGGCCGCTGAAAAAGCCAGGGACGTGGCCGTTGAACTGCTGGATATTTATGCCCGCAGAGAAGCACGAAAAGGGTTTCCTTTCACTGAGCCGGAGCAGAATTATCTGGCTTTTGCTGCAGCCTTTCCGTTTGAAGAAACGCCGGATCAGCAACAGACCATTGCCGCCGTTATTGGTGATATGTGCGCACCTAAACCCATGGATCGTCTGGTCTGTGGTGATGTGGGCTTTGGTAAAACAGAAGTTGCCATGCGTGCCGCTTTCCTTGCGGCCCATAGCGGTAAACAGGTGGCCATTCTGGTTCCCACGACGCTGCTGGCGCAACAACACTACGAAAGTTTTCGTGATCGATTTGCGGACTGGCCCGTAGAAATTGATGTTATTTCACGATTCAAGTCGCAAAAAGCCGTGGATCAGGTAAAAGAGCGGCTCACTGAGGGCAAACTGGATATCATTATTGGTACCCACAAGATTCTCCAGGGCGACCTGACCTTTAAAGACCTTGGCCTGCTTATTATTGATGAAGAGCACCGCTTTGGGGTTCGCCACAAGGAAAAGCTCAAGTCATTGAGGTCCGAGGTTGATATCCTGACCCTGACCGCAACGCCCATTCCCAGAACACTCAATATGGCCATGTCGGGTATTCGCGACCTGTCCATTATCGCGACACCACCGGCACGGAGACTCTCGGTTAAAACCTTTGTCCGGCAATATGATCAACCCCTGGTGAAAGAAGCGATCCTCAGGGAGCTGCTTCGTGGCGGGCAGGTGTACTATCTTCACAATCAGGTGGAATCCATCGAAAAAGTAGCCAGCGACCTTCAGGAACTGATTCCTGAAGCACGGGTCATCACCGGTCATGGCCAGATGCGTGAGCGTCAGCTTGAACAGGTGATGTCCGATTTTTACCATAAGCGCTACAACGTTCTGGTATGCACAACCATTATTGAAACCGGTATCGATATCCCTAATGCCAATACCATCATCATCAACAGGGCAGACAAGTTTGGTCTGGCCCAACTGCATCAGCTTAGAGGCAGGGTTGGTCGTTCACACCACCAGGCCTACGCTTATCTGTTAACACCGGCCCCGAAATCGATGACTGCTGATGCCGCGAAACGTCTTGAAGCCATATCGGAAGCACAAACCCTTGGTGCCGGGTTTATGCTGGCCTCGAACGACCTGGAGATCAGGGGCGCGGGTGAACTGTTGGGTGAAGGTCAGAGTGGCCAGATACAGAGTGTTGGCTTTACACTCTACACCGAGATGCTTGAACGTGCCGTTAACGCCATCCGCAACGGCGAAACGCCCAATCCGGATCAGCCTTTGAACCATGGCACAGAAGTAAACTTAC
The DNA here is from genome assembly GCF_017744115.1 of Salinisphaera sp. G21_0. GTDB lineage: Bacteria > Pseudomonadota > Gammaproteobacteria > Pseudomonadales > Endozoicomonadaceae > Endozoicomonas. The sequence continues at coordinate 90,647 of NZ_JAGHQW010000014.1, forward strand.
GGCTTCCGGCCCTGTTGCCTGAAGATTATATTCACGATGTCCATAGCCGCTTGATTCTCTATAAGAGAATTGCCGCCGCTGATAATGAGGAAAAGTTAAAGAACCTTCAGGTTGAGCTGATCGACCGGTTTGGCCTCTTGCCCGACCCGGCCAAAAACCTGTTCCGTCAGATGAAGTTAAAACTCTGTGCCCAGAAACTGGGCATCAAGAAGCTGGATGCCAGCAGCAAAGAAGCAAGAGTCGAGTTTGAAGAGCAGCCCAGTGTCGACCCTATGCTGATTATTAACCTTATCCAGTCGAGCCCTCAGCAGTTCAGGCTGGAAGGCAGCAGCATCTTAAAGTACATTGACGCAATGGAAACTCCGGAACAGAGATTTAAGGCAACAGAAACGTTGCTGGGCAGGCTTGCTGGTTAACAGCTTATCTCTACCAATAGCTACACCTGGCTGGTTTTCAGACAGTCAGGAGCTGCTGCAAAAAAGCCCCCCTGATTCCGGATTGGGTGATCCAAGGAAATTCTGTATGAAAAAACTTCAGCTTATCGCATTGTCGATAGCACTACTTGTTAATGTACCGCTTTCTGCTGCACAGAAGGCGAGTGATGGAGGACCTGATACCCCATGGTATCAGGTGGATCTTGTGGTTTTTCGTTACCTTAAAAATGACAGTGGCGAAGCCTGGCCTCCCGTTGCCGGTTACCGAGCGCCTGTCAATGTAATCAAACTGAAAACTCACTCTGCCGACCCTGATGATAGCAGTCCTCTGTTTGACATCATTGAGCCTGTAAAGCAAATCCATCCTGATGTTATGCGTGATGCCTACATTGATCTGCCAGCCAATGAAAGGATTCTGAACAGCCAGGTTACTGCACTTGAGAGAAATCGCAACTATCAGGTGATTACCCATAAAGCCTGGCGAATGCCTGTCAGCGCTGAATCAGGTAAGCGACCGATTGAAATCCGGGCTGCTGTCAGTGGGCAGAACAACCTGTTGCTGAATGGTACAGTCAGCGTCAGTGAGGAGCGCTTTCTGCATGTTGATATTGATCTGTGGCTGAATAAATTAAGTCCGGAATCACTGTACTCCACACTGTCCGGGAACAATTACGAACAAAAGACATCCGACGTTCTTGCTGCTTCTGATATAGGATCTGACAATCTGGTGAGGCTGGATGATGGCTCTCCGCCTTTGCGCATAACCGATAACTTTCAAATAAAGCAGCGAAGAAGAGTCCGGAATGTAAAGGAACTTCAATACATAGACAGTCCGGAGATTGGCGTCCTATTCAAACTTACGCCTTATGACCGCCCTGACGCGCTGGTGGAAACGGGAATGATCATTTCAGAAAAAAGCAGCTGATATTGGTAAAAATGAGTAAGCAGACTAACTCCTGATCTGCTTACTCATGATAAAACTGTTTTTATCCCCAACAGTCTGATACTCAACGCTATCCATCAAACTCTGGACGATTGGCAACCCTCTACCGCTGCATAGCCACGCCGCAGGATTGTCAGGATCCACTGACATATCCCTGCTCCCCAGTTTACCCTGCTCCATTGGCTTACCCCAATCGCTGATGGTCAGCATTAAGCAAGCCTGCAAAAGACTGACCCCAACCTCAACCTTATGCCCCTTTTCATTACCATAGGCGTGCTCGATGGCATTATTCACAATCTCAACCACACACAGCTCCACACGATTCACCTCAACCGGGGACAGTGTTGTCATGGCACAAAGGCCCCGGACAGCCATGGCAATCAGGGTGGTATTCGCCAGCTCACTGTCAATCTCAAGCCTGACAGCCTGCCCCTTTTCGTCGGTCATGATTACTTCTCCTTAATGGCCTCGGTCACTGTAGGGAGAATGGTAAACAGCTTGTCCATAGAGGTAAGACTGAAAAGATCCATAACGGCAGGCTGGGCACTGGCCAGCTTCATGGAACCGGCTCCCCCCATTTTCTTCAGACCTGCCACCAATGCCCCCAAACCACTGCTGTCCATAAAGCGCACCTGGGATAAATCAATCACCAGGTTATCGGAGCCATTGTCGATCTGGTCAAACAGATAAATCCTCAGAGGCTCTGATAGAGATGCATCAAGCCGGGTTTCGTCGATCGATACGATGGTATGCCCGGCATCATTTTTAGAGTCAAATGGCATGTCGCTCTCCTTGCGTCATAAACGTTGCATAATTAATAAGGCAGCATAAGCCTGGTTACGGCTGCCACTCCAATACCAGATAAGTTACATCATCCTCAAAAACATCAGCTCCGGTCCAGTTAGTAATGTCCTGCTCAACCCGGCTGATCATGGCTTCAATGGTGTGATCAAAAACATCTTCCAGAGAAGCCACCAGCCGATCTTCACCAAACATCTCACCAGTATTGTTTTCACACTCCGTCACCCCATCGGAGTAGAGAAAAAGTCGGTCACCAGGTTGAAGCTGAATAGTGACATTTTTATAGGTCATGCCTGGCATCATACCTATCGGTACGCCACCACAGGTAATTTTTTCGACAGATTTTGAACCGCTTTTCAGCCACAGTGATGATGGATGGCCAGCCTGCGACAACGTAACAGAACCGGTGCGACTGTTGATTATCCCATAGGCAATGGTGAAGTAGAGCATCGACTCAGGTTTTGCCTGAAACTGCTCATTCAGACTCACCAGCACTTCATTGGGTTCTTTTATCCGATAAAAAGGTGGCTCGCTGAATGACTCCTTAACCAGTGATCCACTCCCGTCCTCACGAAGGGTATTGTTCAATGAAAAAGAAAACAGTGCTGAAGGAATACCATGTCCGGCCACATCCAGTTGATAGAAGCCCAGTGTCTCTCCATCAAGCGCCTGATAACCAAACATATCGCCGCCAAGAATGCGGCTTGGTTTGAAATACCAGTTAAAATCCACACTCTGAATTTTCGCAGGCTCAGATAGCAGACGGGCCTGTGTTTCTGCCGCCGACTCCAGGTCTTTTTCTATGGTATGTATTTTATGTTCAAGCGCCGCTTTTAATTCGATAATTCGAATGCCGGCATTAAGGCGCGCACCAAGCTCATCAAAATCCACTGGCTTATTGATAAAATCATCAGCACCACGGTTAATCCCTTCCACCACGGCCTCACGATCCGAGTTACCCGTTAGCAGCATGAAATAGATATAGTACCCAAAATCACTGTTACGGATCGCTTCACAAAGCTCTATACCATCCATATTGGGCATCATCCAGTCGCTGATGACAATCCGGATATCCGGATGGCTTTCCAGAACATTCAGTGCTTCATAGCCATCTGATGCCTCAAAAACACGATGCCCCTGCTTTTTCAGAACCACAGACAGAATCATTCTCTGGTCACGGGCATCTTCAACAATCAGTATATCCATTAGCCTTGTTATCAATTTTCATCGTATTGAATATAACTACTGTGTTATCGACCCATCGGAAAGAATCCTTCGGGTCGGATAAGCGAACAACGCCCCTTCCTCGTTAACAACGGCTGCAATCAGAAGCAAAATAGATTCCTGAGCCTTTAAAAAACCAACACGATCCGTTCTTGTGATATGCACCCGAACCTGACATAAAAGGGCAGAATCATCATAACGGATGAAAACGGCATAATGAGGCTCACGACTGTCAACCTCGGGAACCTGTTGAACAAGATCATCTATGCGACTGAGAATACGGGGTATTTTTTCAATATCCTCATAACGAAGAGCAAAATTTTCAATCATCCGGCGGTTTTTCATTCGAGTGGCATTCTCCACCACTATGCCGGTAAAGAGTGAGTTTGGAACATAAATAGGCCGTCTATCAAAGGTTCTTATTTTGGTCAGACGCCAGCCAACCTTTTCGATATGCCCTTCAATGGATCGGTCCGGAGAGCGAATCCAGTCACCCTCGGTAAAAGGACGATCCAACATCAGCATTAATCCACCAAAAAAATTGGCCAGCCAGTCCTTGGCAGCAAGACCCAGAATAATACCGCCAATACCACCAAAGGCCAGAAGGGTTGACAGGCTATACCCGAAGGCCTGGGCAAGGCTCAACAGTGTGGAGATAACGATAATCAGCTGCACTGAACGGGCAATCACTGAGGGCGATAAGCGCTCGCGCCACCGCTCTCCCATGGAATCCAGTACCTCTGCCATATTCAGGCTGATTTCCCAGATGAACCAGGCCGGATAGATGATCAGAATGAGTTTTTGAATCAGTGGCAGGGTTTCATTGACACCCGACCGCTCAAGCCCCGGCCAGTAATGCGCCGAATAGAGAATGAACAATACCCAGGGCAGCGTCAGCAAGGGTCTGTGCAATATGTTGATAGCCAGGCCCCAGAATACCCGTTCCGGCCCCTTTTGCTCGCAATGGGCCAACCACTTTATGCCATAAAATGAGGTACCAGACAGCAAAAAGGCAATAATCAAATGAGAATAGAACGATATAAATTCGGGGTTCATAATCGGGATCATTCAGGGATTTCAGTTGGTTATTTTTATAAATTGTAGCCAGTTTGTTTACTACTCTCTTTCAAGCATTCCCACAATCTTCACAAACCGCAGCAACACCTCTGACCAACCATTTGAAACCACTAAATTTTCACAGCCTCAAGGGACGGTGAACCGGCACGCTGCTGAATATCACTTACTCCCTGATCAGATAATTCCAGCGTACGGGTCGGGAAGGCAATATCCGCCTCATGACTGTGTATAATGCTGATGATCTCAAGCAGCACGTTCTCCTGAATCTGCAGATAGGCCGCCCAGTCAGTGGTTTTGGTAAAACAGTAAACCTGACAATCAAGGCTTGATGCACCGAAGCGAATAAAATTCACAATGATAATCTTATCCTGATCAATAGCGTCATGATGCCTCAGGTAACTGCGAACATCCTCAAGAATCACATTGACTTTATCGCTGTCACGATACCTTAATCCAAAGACCTGTTTGATACGTCGATTTTGCATCCGGGAGGGATTTTCGACCGAAATATTCATAAATGTAGAGTTCGGAACATAGAGAGGGTGTTTTGCAAAGGTCATAATACGAGTCTGTCTCCAGCCAATATACTCTACAGTGCCTTCTATTTTTTTATCCGGAGAGCTAATCCAGTCTCCCACACGAAAAGGTTTATCCACATAGATCATCCAGCCCCCAAAGAAATTAGCCAGCATGTCTTTGGCGGCAAAACCCACAGCCAGTCCACCCAACCCACCAAAGGCAAGGATACCGGAAAGGCTGTACCCCAAGGCCTGCATGGCAACCAGAATCCCGGTAATGATGATGGCAATTCTTATCAGGCGGCCCAGGGCAATAACTGAGGTCTGATCCAGTTTCTTCTTGCGCTCAACCTGTAGGTAGCGATGTTCCAATGCGTTGATAAAGGAGACAAAAACCCAGCAGAAAAGCACAATAACCAGTAGATCCCGGAAACTGAGAAGGCGCTGAAACAGAGTGTTTCCGGTTCCTTCCCATATTTCTTCTGCTGTCCAGCTTAACCCGGCAACCCAGATAAACAGATAAACCGGCTTCTGGCTCGCCGCAAGCAGAGCGTTATCCCAGAAATTCTGGGTAGCTTTTACTTTCGTCGTGAGCTTGCCGAAGAGTTTGCCGACAAGATATCGGGTAAAAGCTGTCAGACAGGTAGCTATCACTGCCAGGGGCAGCCAATCAGGAATATTGGCTGAAGTAGAGGATAAAAAGTCCATGGTTATACCACAATGCTTAACCAAACCAGGTTATACCAATTCCGCCTTACCCAGCTGTTCAAAATGACTTGCCCAGTCGGATATTTAGAAGGTGGCATTGGTATTAATACGGACTGAAGAGAAAGCGTAATAGTCGCACCGGATTTATAACTATAAACCAGTACGACAGCTTAGAAGGAAAGTTACCCTGAATTACCGGACAGTGATGGCCATGGCACCATTAAAATCAGTCTGTTCCAAAAGCCTCTGTCAGCATTTTACGCGCTTTCCTGTAGCGCTCTGACTGTTCAAGAGACTCCCGGTCAGTGTATGAGTCAGGCATCAAACCATCCGGACCGACACCCTGCAAACCCGAGCCGTCTATCTCAGCCAGTACCTCCCGAACCCCCTGACGGTTACAGATTATAAGGAGATCACAACCAGCATCCAGGGCTGCCCTGGCCCTGGCAGGATAACTGCCGGTTTTCGCCGCTCCCTCCATCGACAGGCAATCGCTGATAACCAGCCCCTCAAATAACAGCTGGTTGCGTAACACCCCTTTCAGCCACTCTGAAGAGTAACCCACCGGATGCCGGTCAATAGCGGGAAACAGGATATGGGCCGGCATTAATGCCTCAACCCCCTTTTGAATCATTACCCGGAAAGGCTCCAGGTCCGACTGACAGATCTCATCAAAAGTACGATCATCCAGGGGAAGGCTCACATGGGAATCAGAATCTACATTCCCATGGCCGGGAAAGTGCTTGATAACCACGGACATTCCCGCTTCATGAACCCCATCAATCCACAATGAGGCCAGGTGATTCACCTGCTCAATCGAACGCCCAAAAGCCCGGTCCCCCACAATCGGCGTTTTACCATGATCAATATCCAACACCGGCCCCAGGCAAAGATCTATCCCACAGGCCAGCAACTCAGAGGCCATCAGCCAGCCTGACTCATAAGCCATCTGATACTGTTGATCCGGGTCAAATGCCCCATAAGCCTGCGCCGGGGGCAGACGGGTAAACCCGTCCTTGAAGCGTTGCACACGCCCACCTTCCTGATCCACACAAATTAACAGATCCCCGCGAACATTCCGGACAGAACGAACCAGGGCAATTAACTGTTCCCGACTCTGATAGTTCCTGGAAAAAAGGACAATACCCGCAACACCGGGCAGGGAAAGCAGCTGGTGTTCTTCGGCGGTCAGCTGCGTTCCCTCAAGATCAATCAAAAGAACACCACGGTTCAGGCCTGTTGGCACAACTATATCCTCTAAAAAAAACGGTATCAGCTAAGCAGTATATCGATCCTGGTACCGGTATCTACACGGTCAAACAGATCGATAATATCTTCCCCGTGCATTCGGATACATCCCCGCGAGCCGGGTTCTCCCATCACCGCCGTATCCGGCGAACCGTGGATATAGATATAGCGACGCATGGTATCAACATTACCCAGCCGGTTATATCCGGGCTCCAGGCCACTGAGCCATAAAATTCTGGTTAATATCCAGTCCTTTCTTTCAGGGTACTGCTGACAAAGCCCGGGGGAATAAATCTCACCGGTAAAGCGACGTCCGACAAATACTGAATTAGCCGGCAGACCGGCACCAATTTTCGCCCGGATAACATGCTGCCCAAGAGGTGTTTGCCAGCTCCCTTCCTGCTGCCCGGTTCCCTTGCTGGCAGTAGACACAGAATAAACACGGCGCTTGCCGTCCTTCTCGTGCAGCACCATCGCCTGACTGGCAATATGAACAGTAAGATGCATCGGTAAATCAAACTCTGTATGGTTAAATGATCCGTCAGGTGTGCGATCTGAGACCTGCCGCCATGAAAGGCACCATCTTTCTCATGATATCTTCCAGTTCAGTCCTGACCCCATAATCGCTTTCCGCAATAGCCCTCAGCGCATCTGCTCCTGAAAGGGTAAACACAGCGGAACCCAGAATAAAATAGACTCGCCAGAACAGGTCATTCAATGGCAACTCAGGACACGCTTTTACCAGCAACTCCAGATAAGCCTGGAATACTTCCCCATAGACGTCGCGCAAATATTTCTTCAGATGCCCCTGGCCCTGTGTGTAGGCCAGGCCAATCATCTTCATACAAACAGAGAGATCTTCAGGGCTGCGGGGTTTAACCGCCATGATCTGATCCACCAGTAAATGAAGTATTTCTTCCAGATCAATAACGTCATTATTATCCTGATATCGCACAAGAGCCCCGGAAAGATTGCTGACAAAAGGGTCAAGGAAACGGGAAAAGACCGCCTGGATCAGGGATTTTTTGGAGCCGAAGTGATAATTAACAGCGGCCAGGTTAACACCCGCCTGACTGGTAATTGAACGCAGCGAGGTCTCTGCGAACCCATGCTCAGCAAATAACTTCTCTGCAGCGTCCAGAATCCTGTCTACTGTCGCTGACTGTGACATGCCTGTAAAACCTCCAATGTAAACATTTGTTTAAAACTAACGTTTGCCAACTGAAACATCAAGCTAGATTAATAAGGCAGGGGTGGTTGCAGACAGCAAAATACTGTATATAATTACATATACTGTATAAAAAAACAGATTTAATCATGTATAAATTGACCAAGCGCCAGACAGAGATCCTTGAACTGATCAAATCTCATATAGAAGAGACCGGTTTCCCCCCCACCCGTGCAGAAATCGCACAGACCTTCGGTTTCCGATCACCCAATGCAGCAGAAGAACACCTCAGAGCCCTTGCCCGCAAGGGAGCTATCGAGATCACCCCCGGCACCTCAAGGGGTATCCGAATCCCCGGCACCGAATCTTCCGGCCTGCCTATTGTAGGACAGGTTGCTGCAGGAAGCCCCATTCTTGCCCAGGAACATATTGAGGACCACCTGTCCATCAACCCTGATTTCTTTTCCCCCAAAGCAGACTTCATGCTTCGGGTAAAAGGAATGAGCATGAAGGATATCGGTATTCTTGACGGGGATCTTCTGGCGGTCCATAAAACATCAACGGCAGCCAATGGCCAGATTGTCGTTGCCAGAATTGACGACGAAGTAACGGTCAAACGTTTTGAACAGGTTAAAAACAGAATTTACCTGCACCCGGAAAACAAAGAATTCAAGACAATCGAAGTAGACCTCAGCGTTGATACCTTTGCTATCGAAGGACTGAGTGTGGGGGTTATCAGGAACTAGGAGGCTATTCTCGGACAGCCTCCCCGACCCTGAGAAAATCTCTGATGTAGAGGACCTGACATGCAAGCATTAACACCATCATCCAGTCAGAACAGCAACGCTCCCTGCATTGACAGTGAACCTGTCAGCTTTATTGATGAACTGATTCTCTCAGGCCCGCCCTGGCAATCAGGACGCTTTCTGAAGACTGTTCTGTATGAGTTGGCTAACGACCAGGATCAACGCTGGCTTACCCTGATACTGTCCAGTGAACAGGCAAAAAGCACCATAAACTGGCTGAAGTCATCGGGAATCAGCAGACAGCGCCTTCAGGTTCTCAACCCATCTGCTGAGGCAGACCCACTGAAACTCACTCGCAAGGCACTGGCCTCAGGCACCAGCCACACCGTGGTCAGCTGGATCGAGCAGATCGATAGCATCACACTCTCTGAACTCGAGACCGCCGCTCGCTCAGGTCGATGTCAGGGACTGGCAATCAGGAACAGAGGATAACTGGAGGGTTTGTATGACGGTTAATGAAGAACCCGGTTTTCAGGGATGTATTCTCCAACGTCAGCTTCTGTTTTACGCCCGACCTCTTCTATGCAGGCATCCAGCATAGCCTTGGCTACCTCCACCTGATCTCCCTGGAGAAAGTCAAGCAACTCCCGGGAGAATGACATGGTAACCAGAGGCTCAGCGTTCTCCTCATCACTGCGACGCAAAACGATTTCGCCGGAAGGCAGTTCAACAATTTCAAGAAACGACGCTGACATAAATAGTGACACCGGGATTTTAGGGTTAGCGGTTAAGCATTGTGCATTAGCCAGCAGAGGCTTTCAAGATATCAGCCATCAACAATAGCTGAATACGGCTGGCAATGAACAAACCTGAAAACATCAGAAACCTACCATTCCAGGCTGAAGTTCCGGCTGTAAGTGACCAGCTCCTTCAGCGACTCAAGCACAGCAAGAAAGCCTTCTGACTGATCAAACCGCACACTATTGGCATTAAACAGAGGAATTTCATTCAGTTCAACACTTTTGCGCTGTATAGGCATGGCACAGTCCTGATGACTTTTTAATAACGCCGACAACCATGAATCATGTTGCTCAAGACGTTCAATGTACTGCAACTCAGTAGACACCTCTCCCTTATGATGAACACTGTTCATTGCCTCATCAAGAGAGGGTAGTTGATTTACCGGCAAACGGTAATTCGTCATAATTTCCGCCAGTAACGAGCGGTAAGCCTGAACCATTGCATTCAGACAGGCCTCACGAAATGCCGGCTTGGCAAGATCATCTGCATCTTCCCAGGCATCCAGCAATAAACGGGCGTGAAAGAGCATTTTATTGGTATATCCCTGCCAATTGTTTGTCATAACCAACTCCATCAATCTTTCGGGAACAACTCGTGTTTTGTCGAGCTAAGGAGTTGTCGCTTAAAAACTTCCTCATTTTGCCACGGAGGCACAGAGTCACAGAGGAAAAGATTTTTTTCTTTTCTCCGTGCCTCCGTGTCTCTGTGGCAAGTTTTTTCTTTGCTGGATAATATCCGAAATGTGGAAGTTATCTCGGGACAGTTCCTAAAAGTTACTAACTGCCATAATACAACAGGGCATAATAGCCCTGTCTCATGAACCCGGGAGGCTGAAATAAATCTAACCGGACTGGCGCTTTTTAGTCTGCTTTTCATGCCAGCGACCATCATCAAATACTGCACTCCAACCCGTTGCCTTACCATCAAGCTCGGACATAACATACTGCTGCTTGGTCTTGCGGCTGTATCGAATAATTGCCGGGTTGCCATCAGGGTCCTGACGGGGAGCATCCATCAGATAACCGTACTTGGGGTCAATCATTGCCTGATGGGGCAATAGCTCCGCCACCAGGGGAGCACGGGTCTCTCTGTTCTTGGGAAATTGACTGGCCGCAAGGAACAATCCGGACGCGCCATCCCTGAGCACATAATGATCATCAACTTTGACGCACTTTAACTCAGGCATGGGCACTGGCTCCATTTTGGGTGGAGCAGGCTCACCACTTTTCAGCAACTTTCTGGTGTTCTTGCATTCACTGTTAGTACAACCAAAATACTTGCCGAAGCGCCCGGTTTTCAACTGCATTTCACTGCCGCACTTATCGCAGTCAAGTACGGGGCCATCATAACCTTTTAATTTGTAACTCCCCTTCTCCACCTCAAAGCCGGAACAATCAGGGTTATTGCCACAGACGTGTAACTTTCTTTGCTCATCAATCAGATAGCTTTCCATCGCGGTAGAGCACTTGGGACAACGACGCATGGCACGCAGGGCGTTAACCTCGGCGTATTCATCATCGGCTTCTTCCACCTCCTCACCGGGAACCAGGTTAATCGTCGTTTTACAGCGTTCCTTCGGTGACAGTGAATAACCGGAACAACCGAGAAACACCCCGGTCGATGCAGTGCGAATCATCATGGGTCGATGGCAGGTAGGACACTCAATATCGGTCAGGGAGGGTTCATTTGCGCGCATCCCTCCGTCACTCTGTTCAGCCTGGGTTAACTGAAGGGTAAAGTCGGCATAAAAATCATCAAGAACCTGCTTCCAGTTTTTTTCACCTTCAGCAATATCATCGAGCTTCTCTTCCATTCGTGCCGTGAAGTGAAAGTCCATGAGCTCATTAAACGACTCATTCAGACGATCAGTCACAATATCGCCCATTTTTTCCGCATAAAAGCGGCGATTCTTCACTGAAACATAACCACGGTCCTGAATGGTGGAAATAATCGACGCATAGGTTGATGGCCGACCAATACCCTGTTTCTCCAATTCCTTGACCAGTGCCGCTTCGCTGAAACGGGCCGGTGGGCGGGTGAACAGCTGTTTAGGGTCCAGTTTTTCCAGGGTCAGCTCTACCCCTTTTTGCAGATCAGGCAGAATCACATCTTCACCTTTTCTGGCCAGAGGCTTTTGCACCCGGGTATAGCCATCAAACTTCAATGTCCGTCCCCTGGCTTTGAGTTGATAGCCGTTAACGTCAACGACCAGAGACGTACTGAGATACTCGGCAGGCGTCATCTGACAGGCAACGAACTGACGCCAGATCAAATCGTACAGACGCTCCGCATCACGTTCCATGCCAGACAGATCATCAGGCTTTAACGTAACACTGGATGGCCGAATCGCTTCGTGAGCTTCCTGGGCGCCTTGCTTGCTGCTGTACAGATTTGGCTGCTCCGGACAGTATTGATCACCATACTGTTTGGCAATAAATGACCGGGCACTGGCAACCGCATCCTGGCTCAGATTGGTGGAGTCGGTTCGCATGTAGGTGATGTAACCCGCCTCATACAGGCGCTGCGCCAACATCATGGTTTTCTTGACACTGAAACCCAGGCGCGTGCTGGCCGACTGCTGCAGTGTTGATGTGATAAAAGGTGCCGAAGGCTTGCTCTGGGTTGGCTTATCTTCACGACTGGTCAGGGCGTATTGACCCTGCTGTAACTGAGCCAGGGCTTTATCTGCTTCCGCCTTGCCTGTCGGCCTGAAATTTACCCCGTTCTCTTTAACCACCTGAAAACGGACGGCATCACTCCCGGCAGCCAGGAGATCAGCATAGACTTCCCAGTATTCTTCAGGAATAAAACTGCGAATTTCCCGCTCACGCTCAACCACCAGCTTGACAGCAACGGATTGCACCCGCCCTGCAGAGAGCCCACGGGCAATTTTTGCCCAAAGCAGCGGGGAAACCATATAACCAACCACCCGATCCAGAAACCGGCGGGCCTGTTGAGCGTCAACCCGATCCTGATTTAACTGCCCGGGGGATTCGAACGCAGACTGGATGGCTTTTTTGGTAATTTCGTTAAAGACAACACGGCGATATCGATCCGGGCTGCCGCCGATGGCCTGCTGCAAATGCCAGGCAATGGCTTCTCCCTCACGGTCCAAATCCGTTGCCAGATAAATGGTGTCAGCGTTTTCTGCCAGACGGGCAAGTTCGTCAACGACTTTTTCCTTGCCCGGCAAAATCTGGTAATGCGCTTCCCAGCCATTATCGGGGTTGATCCCCATACGATCGATCAGCTGCTCACGGGCCTTGATTTTCTTGCGGCGCTCACGCTCCTCAGGAGAGAGCTTTTTAGTCTCGGCAGCTGCCCTGGCCCTGGCCTTGGCATCCACGGTTTTCTTCGGCCCACCCGCTGTTGGCAAATCCCGAATGTGACCCACACTGGATTTGACAACAAAGTTTTTGCCCAAATATTTGTTGATCGTTTTCGCCTTGGCAGGCGACTCCACAATAACTAGCGATTTACCCATGCTGCCTTACACGTCCTGTCATCTGTTCCAATGTTCTGGCTGGTCAGATCTGTGAGCAGATAAATCGCCCATCATACTCAATAATCAGACCTGCTGAAATAGAGCCTACTCTCCAGAACAAGAAAAGCCGGGATAGAAATTGCTTCAATATATAAGGCGAAGTCAATAATCGGTCAAGGAAAACCATCAACCTCGTTCCCGTAAAGGAGTGGGTTATTTTCCTGTATGATCCGGTACAGAGCCTTATTTCCAGCACTTTAAAGCCACTATCCGACTTGAATATTCTGGCCACATTTCCGTCGGGCAAATCAGCATTCAAACACCTGTAACAAAATCAGGCTGCCTGACTTACCCATCTCTCTTGTCTGCAAACCAGCTATGCGAACCTGCATATTTACATGGTAATCAGTAACGGCTGAAACCCTTAAACGCTTAACACGGTTTTACCTGATAACTCAACCATAACTATCCAAAAGCCTACTTTCCGTTTGAAAATCATCCGGACAAAGCAGGCCTGCCCCAGTCATTTTCAATTGGTCATACAATCAGTTATGCAAATATAACCCGCTGAGACAAAAAAGCCCGGAAAAATCGGGTTGCCGGGGTAGGAAGTGATTTGTTGCTACAACAGCTTGAGTTATCGCATTTGTCCTGGCTGCATTAATAATCAGGCTAAGTAGTTGGCCAAATGGAATCGTATATTTCTGGCTAAGTGGGCAGTTACTATGCAAGGCACAACGAAGGGAGCATAGCCTTAGGATTTGTCGCGAAATAACTTCCTCTTTTTGCCACGGAGACACGGAGTCACAGAGGAAAAGATTTTTTCTTTTCTCCGTGCCTCCGTGTCTCCGTGGCAAGGTTTTTCTCTTTACCGGGCAACATTGGAAATGTGGAAATTATTTCAGGACAATTCCTTAGCCATGTGACCGGAGTTGTAACGCCGCACGACTGCATGGATGCAGGAGCTAGAGTAACGCAGGAGCAGTTGCCGTGTAGGGCAGTCTATTCTCGGTCAGCCTCCTGGCTGCATTAATAATCAGGCTCTACAGCCGTTCTCATTCTGCGGGGATTGCAAGTATCTATATCCTCATACACGTTTCCATATAAGCTTTCATGCTGGGGAATCACCTGCTCCCCGAGTTTCTCAGGGAACGGCTTCCCTGCCAATATGGGTGTTGCCGGTAGTGCCCGTTGTTTCAGTCTGGGCGGCTTTGGCGACTGTATGCTGGAGCGTTGTTCTCCGACAGGCTCCTCCCTTGCCTCTTTCCTGTAGGTTTTTATCGTCGGTTGAGCCCCCAACTCCTCTGCCTGCCCCGCAGTATCGACTGTCACCAACTCCAGCAGGCCATCATCATCAGCAGCGGCGGGAGATGAACTGCGCTGACAATGACGATAGATGCACACCCCTGCCGCCACTAAGGCCGAAGCCCCCAGGGCGATACCGGCTATTGCGCCGGTACTCAGGGTTGCCGCCAGCGGTGCCGCACTGGTGGGCAGAGCCATGGTGGTCCCCGGCAGGCCGGAAACGTTTATGGTGGTGTTCGATGCCGTCGCTACCGGTGCTGGCGTCAGTGCCGTGGTGGTCGCCGGCAGATCGGAACAGTTCATGGTGGTGTTCGATGCCGTCGCTACCGGTGCTGGCGTGGCTGGTACTACTGTTGGTGGCGTTGGGCGGGTAGTTGGAATGTGTGTAGAAGTTGTGGTTGGGTTAGTTTTCGGTTCAGGACAATACTCAATAAAGGCACCGGAGACAGTGTCACTTGATAATGCCGAAGAATAACAGTGTGTGGGCTGGCAATTCGGCTTCACAAAGGAGGGCTCAATATCTTCACAGAAATTATCCAGCTGCCAAGGGCAATCCTTGGCCCATCTGGCTCTTTTGTTTTCTGGCTGTTTGTGGTTAACGGTGACATAACAGAAAGTGGGGTTAGACCCTGCTCCGATATTATTAAGTGGTCTTTTACCTTCGACGGTGCTGTATACCGCCATAGTGTTGAAAACATGGCTACTGCCAAGTCCGACCCCGAAACCGGCAAAACCAGAAGCACTGGATTTAACCGTGCTGTTGAATGACTTGGTGTTAGCAACGGTTGAATAATGGGTTTTATGAGAAGCAACCCTCCCCGCCCCGATACCGCTAAAACCGGAACCACCGGAGGTTTCCACTGTGCAGTTTATCGCTATGGTGTTGTCAGCAGCCCCCATCCCCGCTCCAATACCGGCTGTTGAAAGGCCGGGACCGGAGTTTTTCACCTCACAGTTCATTGCTGTGGTGTCTTTAGCGTATCCTTTACCCACCCCAATGCCGATATTCCCATTGGTACCGTTGTTTTCCACCTTGCATTCTATTGCCAGAGTATTGGTAGCTTCACCATCCCCCACCCCGATACCGGCATTATTTTCATTACCGGTGGTTGTTATACCGCAGTTCATTGCTTTGGTGTCGGTAGCTTTACCAAACCCCACCCCGATACCGGCATTACCGGAAGAACCGGAGTTTTTCACATTGCATTTGACTGCAGTGGTCCGATCGACTTTTTCCTTAACATCAACACGCCCCGCCCCGATACCGGCATTACCTCCGGACGTTTCCACCTTGCAGTCCGTTGCCGTGGTTTCGAAAACGTCTCCCTTTTTAACACGCCCCGCCCCGATACCGGCATCACTGGAGCTAGTAGTCACATTGCAGTTTTTTGCAATCGTGTTTCTAATCGTGTTTTTAACCTCTCCATCTTTTTTATACACATATCCCGCGCCAATACCGGCATACGCAGATGAACCGGAAGTTGTCACGTTGCAGTTTTCTGCGGTTGTGCCTATAACCTTTCCTCCATCTACTTCGCCCACGGCAATACCTGCGCTTGCCTGATCACCGCTGGTAGTAAGGACAGAACTTTTAACCTTAATGTTTCTGATCTCGGCTTTGCCTGACATTTTACAAGCGGCCACCCCGGTCGAAGCTGTCTCATATTTTGTCGATATATATGCATCTTTAAAGTTCAGGCGACGAACTTTACCCTCCAGATTTTGCACAAGGCAGCGTTTCAGACCAGAAATTTCATATTTATCACCATTGTAATCACCGGTAAATGAACCTGTTTTACCGCCGATGGAGCGGAACGAGCCGGTAACATGAATATCCGCAGTCTGCCGGTAAGTACCATTCAGTGGGTGGGCCCGATCACGACCAATCTTGTTCAGGGTGTCGGCATCCGGTACATCAATCGGCTCTTCTGTTTTACTGCTGGACGGGGATGCAGCCGCCGCTGCGGTCAGGCTGGACAGGGTACCCAGTGCCACGGCGGTTTTCGTTAACTGGACAGTGCCGATGGAGGCGTTGGCTGGAGGACTGGTTCGTTGTCGTGTTTGCTGCGGTTTCCTTTTTTTCCTGCCTTTGTCGTTTGTTGGGGAGCTGTCCACCGAAATGTCTGCCTGACTTTCCGTTGGAGGAGAACCTTTAGTCGCCCCAAAAGCGCCCAAAAGATCTCTGAAACGGGTCGCTGCGGAAAAGGTGACAATGCCCTCCAGCATCGTGCGGATCTCCGCTGGCAGCACTGTATGAGGCGACACCAGCCGGGCCGCCAGCTCAACCCCCTGGAAAAAGCTGCTGTCCTGCCCATCGGGGCTGCCAAAAGTGAAGGCCGGACCTTCATCCGATTGTGCCGACGGCTCCGTCCCGGGAGGAATATAACCGGGATGAAGCGACCGCAAAAACAGGATCGGACCGCCCCAGACGACGACCTTTAAAAACCCGGCAAATAGCCCGTCATTTTCCGTTGGCTGATCGGGTACGGAGCCAGAAGCCATGGGTGCGCCTGTGGAGTGAACAGCAGGTTGGGATATCATAGTGATTACCTCGCAAAACGAGGCAAGGATAGACAAGACTCAGGCGGTGAAAGGAACCGTTTGAATTATGCGCAATGAACAATGCGCAAAAATCTTATAAAACAGGAAAAACCCGGGAGATAATCCTGAACTGTGTAATGAATCAGTTGGCGGGCTTCCTGGTGTACACCAACGAGTATTGGATTTACAGTAATTGTTCTCTGATATCCATGACACAATCAGCCCGCTAATATCCATACTCCCCCTCGTTCCCATGCTCCGGGAATGCATACCGGAGCCTGCAGGATGTGGAACAAACTGTTTCTCCCCGGAATTATGAAAGTTTAATGGGGGTTCTGATTTGTGGAGAGATTCGGTATGCATTCCCACGGGTCACCGTGGGAACGAGTCCACCCGCTGACAAAAAAGCCCGGAAAAAACGGGCTGCTGGAATAGAAAGTGATTTGTTGCTACAAACACTTGTGTTAACGCACTTGTCCTGACTGCATTACTCATCAGGCTATATAGCAGTACTCATTCTGCGGGGATTGCAAGTGTCAACATCTTCATATTCGCCAACATCTTCATTTTTGTGTTCATGCCAGGGAATCACCTGTTCCCGGAACTCCCCATAGAACGGGTCCCTTGTCCGTATGGGTGGTTTTTCCGGTAGTAGTGGTTTCTTCAGTCCGAGCGGCTCTGGAGGAGGTCTTCTGGATCGTTGTTCACCGGCAGGTTCCCCTCTTGCCTCTCCCCTGAAGGCTTTTATCATCGGTTTATCAACCACCTCCTGTACCGCAGTATTATTGATTGTCACCAATTCCAGCAGGTCATCCGCATCGACGGGGGCTGACCTGCGGTGATAATGACGATAGATGTACCCCCCTGCCACACCTGCCACCACAAAGGCTGCAGCCCCCAGGGCGATGCCGGCTATTGCGCCGGAATTCAGGGTAGCCGCCAGCGGTGCCGCACTGATGGGCAGTGCCATGGTGGTCCCCGACAGGCCGGAAAAGTTCATGGCGGGGCTTGATACCGTCGCCTGCGGTGCCGCACTGGTTGGCAGTGCCATGGTGGTCCCCGACAGGCCGGAAACGTTCATGGCGGGGCTTGATACCGTCGCCTGCGGTGCCGCACTGGTGGGCAGTGCCATGGTGGTCCCCGACAGGCCGGAAACGTTCATGGCGGGGCTTGATACCGTCGCCTGCGGTGCCGCACTGGTTGGCAGTGCCATGGTGGTCCCCGACAGGCCGGAAACGTTCATGGCGGGGCTTGATACCGTCGCCTGCGGTGCCGCACTGGTGGGCAGTGCCATGGTGGTCCCCGAC
>NZ_JAGHQW010000150.1 GCF_017744115.1 Salinisphaera sp. G21_0
TAAATCTTCAAAGCTGTTTTTTTGATATTCTCAGAACCTGATACGGGATATTTTTGAAATCAACACAGTCAGAGTAACAATCCCAAAAACGTAAGGGAGTTACCTGGCATGAACAGCGTTCCCTCCATTGAAGCCGTTGTTGTACCCACCGAGCCCCCAATCTGCCCAATCTGCCATGATGACCTCTACTCACGCAAAAATCGGAAGTTTGTTGGCAGGCGCGTCGCTATTGCCAGACCCTGCGGGCATAAGTTTCACTTTAAGTGCCTTTCCCGCTGGACAAAAGACCATCTGACCTGCCCTTACGGGCGGGAAGTCATTAAACATATGGTGGTGAAAAACCTGCCCCTGCCCCGGGGCTGGAAGAACCAGATGGTCAACGCGGCAGAGGAGGGTGACATCAAGATCATCCAGGCCCTGCTGCAACGGGGGGCGAAGGTGGATGCGGGCCGAACTGCGGGTGAAACTCCCCTGGCCCTGGCCGTTGCCCATGAGAACCTCGATGCTGCCCTGCTGCTGGCCGGAAGGGGAGCATCCGACCCGATCGGTCTGAGCGACCTGGGGGAGCTTTTCCTGGCTGGTGGTGAGGGCATTCCGGCAGACCTGCACAAGGCAAAATACTGGCTGCTCAAGGCGGCTGATCTGGGTAACGCTGTTGCCATGGGTCACCTGGGCTACCTGTATGAGCATGGTGGAGCGGACTTTCCGGTAGACCTTCGTGAAGCGGAGCGGTGGTACATTAAAGCGGCGGGATTGGGAAATGTCATATCCATATACAACCTGGGCTGCTTGTATGGGTATGGCAGCAAGGACTTTCCGGTCAATCTGCGCGAAGCTGAGCGTTGGTTCCTGAAGGCGATTGTGCATGAGCATACTGGTGCCATGAACAACCTGGGCTTTCTATATTTGCTTGGTGGCGAGGGCTTGCCAGCGGATCCGGAGCAAGGGAAGTTCCTGTTGTTCAAGGCGGCTGGGCTGGGGAATGTTTCCGCCATGTACAATCTGGGCTTCCACTATGAAGATGGCAGCAAGGGCTTTGGGAAAGATCTCCATGAAGCAGAACAATGGTATCTAGAGGCGGCTGAAATGGGGGATGAGATGGCCATGAACAACCTGGGTTACCTCTATCATCATGGTGGCGAGGGCTTTCCGGTAGACCTGCGTAAAGCGGAGCACTGGTACCTGGAGGCGGTTGAGCTGGAGTCTTCTATGGCCATGTACAACCTGGCCACCCTGTATGAGCATGGTGGAGAGGGCCTGCCAGCGAATCCGGAGCAAGGGAAGCGCTTGTTGTTCAAGGCAGCTGGGCTGGGGGACGCTTCTGCCATGAACAGCCTGGGCTGCCTGTACCGGGACGGTGGCATGGGCTTTGAGGTAGACCTGCACCAGGCGAGAGCCTGGTTTCTCAAGGCGGCTGGACTGGGAGATGCCTCGGCCATGCAAAACCTGAAAAAACTCCCTAAACCGCAACCCACTAAAAAACGCGGGTTTGATGAAGCCTTTCCTGATGAACCCGACCACATCCGTACAGAGGGCGAATCCATGGCTGCCGGCTGTGCGGGGCATAAAACGATGGGAAAGAGGGCTTCCCGATAGCTCCGCCAAATGCCCAGGCACATGACAATATTTTGCGTCCCCCGGGAGGCTGTCCGGGGTTATCCCGGGATCATCAAAGAAGCCATGAATCCGGTAACCAATGCTCGCCTGTTAAAGTTCAGGTCGACTTAAACGACAATGAATATATATCTCTATACCTCCTGCATCGATAAAATTGTGTACGTTATAACCGTATAACCGCCTTCTTTTCGGATAATTTGATATGTTCTGGAATTCAGTAAATCTTCAAAGCTGTTTTTTTGATATTCTCAGAACCTGATACGGGATATTTTTGAAATCAACACAGTCAGAGTAACAATCCCAAAAACGTAAGGGAGTTACCTGGCATGAACAGCGTTCCCTCCAGTGCAGCCGTTGTTGTACCCACCGAGCCCCCAATCTGCCCAATCTG
>NZ_JAGHQW010000151.1 GCF_017744115.1 Salinisphaera sp. G21_0
GTTCGATACCTGAGCCTGGCACACACAGGGAAAAGACACCGGACGAGACTTTGGAAAACACGAAAGACAAAGCCAGAAAAGCCTCACAGAACCTACGACACCAGTATGATAAATCCGCCGCCCCAACACTACCGGCCAGCCAGTTGCCAAACACACCCTTGGCACTGGGGGCTCTGGTCGGCCTGTCCGTGGTCGGTGCGGCATCAGCATCCGCCTCTGACTGGATTAACGTGACGGATGCCAAGACACTGGGCGATATCTGCCATGTTCCGAAATTACCATGTGACAGACAATATCGCCTGGTTAAGAATATCGACGGTAGCCAATTGTCCCGATCCATTGGCACTGAAACCAATCGATTCACCGGCAAGTTGGACGGCAATTGTCGTACTATTAGCAATTTATCGAAGTGCCTGGTAAAAAACCTGGCTGGGGACCTGGGCCGTATCGAGAACCTGACCCTTAGTGATGCCAATATAGCCTCAGCGGATACGGTCGGGGTAGTGGCTTGTGAAATGTTTGACAAATCCGAGATCAATAATATTCGGATTGAACGTGCTAACGTTATTACCAACAACAAGAAGGATGCAAACGCAGCTATTGGCGTGGGCAGAATACATGACAAAAAAGCAGCTATTTCTAACATGACTGCGTTGAACTGCACGGTGAAAACCAACGCCACCGATGGTTATGCCGGTATTGGTGCGGGATTATCGAAAGGTAAAATTAACAACATAATGGCGGTGAACTGTCATGTTGAAACAATGGGAAACAATGCAGATGCCGGTATTGGGGTGGGACGTCAGCAAGGAAAAGATGCAACGGTTACAAGCACGATAGCGTTGGACTGCACGGTGAAAACTAACAACGCTAATGCAGGTGCTGGTATTGGGGCTGGATCATCGATGGGAGGAGACGTTAGCAACACATTAGCGGTGAACTGTCATGTTGAAACAATAAAAAAAGGTGCAAATGCCGGTATTGGGGCTGGATCATTATCGAGGGATGGAACTGTTAAAAACACGACAGCGTTGAACTGCACGGTGAAAACCTCAGGCGAAGAGGCAAGTGCCGGTATTGGGGCTGGATTATTATGGTTTGGAACTGTTGACCACACGAGAGCGGTGGACTGCACGGTGAAAACCTCAGGCGAAAAGGCAAATGCCGGTATTGGCGCAGGATACATTAAGGGAAAACAAAGAATTACCAACACCAGGGTGATCAATAGCACCGTTGTAAGTAATGATACAATTGCCAATGCGGGTATCTTGGGAGGAGCTGCCCCGGTTATTTGTAATGTCACTGTTAATGGCGAACAACAAACCGACACTGCCAAGGGGTGTCAGTATAGGCAGCATAATGATTTGTGTGCAGTTATTGACCTTATTGACCCCGACTTGGCAAAACTAAATCTCCAAATCGCTAATTATTGTCCAGCCCCACCAACCACAGAGACGGTGGCCAAAACACCAGGCAGCACCATGAACTCTTTCAGTTCGGGTTCTGACACCACGACAACGCCCCCAACCACTATGGACACAGCACCAGACACAACCATGAACTCTTTCAGTTCGGATTCTGTCACCACGACAACGCCCCCAACCACTATGGCCACAGCACCAGACACAACCATGAACTCTTTCAGTTCGAATTCTGTCACAACGACAACGCCCCCAACAAGTGGGCCCGAGGTGCAAAAAGTGAACTTCTCTGACCCAGGTTCTGCTACATTTGCCGCACCAAGCCCTGCTATTATAGCTTGTATCGCCACCCTGGGCACGGTGATTATTGTGCTGGTCGGTGTGATCGCCTACCGCTATTACAGCCAAAGGTCATCGACTAATGCTGGTCGTAACCGCGCGGAACCCATGCCGCCCCCACCCAGCAGCCGCCCCCGTGCTGAAGGACAGCTGGTTACTT
>NZ_JAGHQW010000152.1 GCF_017744115.1 Salinisphaera sp. G21_0
GAAGCGGCACGATTTTCCGGGTGGTTGTAATCATTACCAGGTCTTGCGTATTGACCACTGATGCCAGCAGGGGGTCTATGCATAATTATATTTCATCAATTCATGAAAATATAAAAAGCTGACTGCTTTTCTGTTCAGAAGTTCATTTTGCTGAAATGTCTATCAACGTAAGGGGTTGGGGAAACACATCTACTCCTGATGCCGCCAATCCGTTATTTTAAATCATCCGGAGCGCGATTCATGGGTAACAGGTATTCAACGCTGGCAGTCGAAAAGCTGTAAGCCCTTCTTCCCCGGAATGGGAAAACGGCTCTTGAGTCATGATGGAAGGGAGGAGATTACTGGCTGTTTTTTTTCTTATTCTACCTTTTGGTTTGGCTGTTTGCTCTTCTAAATGTTCTTCGGAGGTTAAGTAACAGTGATCTGAGGATTACCCTCTTTTATCGGCAGTCACGTATGCCTCATCTGCCCACCGTCTTTTAAGCAATACAGAGTCATGCCCCTGTGGCGGGACGTCTACCTTGGTCTTTATGTGATCAATACATAGTTTCATTGAATTCAGGTTCCCAAGCTCTTTAACCGGGATTTCAATGACCTCAAATCCTGATTTTTGTAGCAGTGCGATTTTAAGCAGCGTCGAACCATTCCTGGTTTTGAAATCACCACCCACGTAATGAGACAATCCCTGAACTTCAATCACAATGTTGTGATCTGGCAGCAGCAGGTCAACCGGAGGTAATGAGTTCAGACTCTTTTCTTCTTCAATCTTCAAGTATGGAATGCATGATTGGAGTTGGTCGCTTAAATCGGCTTGAGGTTTTGAAATGGTTGTCTGGTAATGGGGAACCACCGGAGACGCTCTCCCAACCCAACTTGCGGCCATGGCAATGATGCGTTGATCCTCTTCATTATCCGGCGATGTATTTTCCAGGCGAACAAACAGGTCATCCATGTGCTTTTCAAGTACGTTATTTTTATTGGTATTAGAGACCAGAGACAACCTGGCACAGCATACCATTACTCCCCAGAGAGACATCAATATATCTTTCTGAGAGAGCTGAGGATTTTCACTGATTCGGTAAACAAGCGATTCGAAAGTGGATGTAACCACATTCAGCTCAACGAGCTCACCCAGTTTCGCCATGGCCCACAGCAGGTTGGCGATATGCTGAGAAATAAATTGGTCTTTCTGTGCGTTCACGAGGGGCAACAGCTCGGCCAAGGCCTCTTTGAGCTCTGGTGTCTGCTCCTGACCGTTGTCCACCAGTTTCGCCATGGCCCACAGCAGGTTGGCGATATGCTGAGGAATAAATTGGTCTTTCTGTGCGTTCACGAGGGGCAACAGCGCGGCCACAGCCTTTTTAAGCCCTGGTGTCTGCTCCTGCCCGTTGTCCACCAGTTTTGCCATGGCCCACAGCAGGATGGCGATATGCTGAGGTATAAATTGGTCTTTCTGTGCGTTTACGTGGGGCAACAGCGCGGCCACAGCCTTTTTAAGCCCTGGTGTCTGCTCCTGCCCGTTGTCCACCAGTTTTGCCATGGCCCACAGCAGGTTGGCTACCTCCAGTGGTTTAAAATTAGCTTTCTGTGCCAGCACGTGGGGCAACAGCGCGACCAGAGTCTCTATGAACTCGGGTGTCCGCTCATGCCCGTTGTCCGTCACTTTCGCCATGGCCCACAGCAGGTTGGCGATACACTGGGCATTAAATTGCTGTTTCTGTGCTTTCACGTGGGGCAACAGTACGGCCACAGCCTCGTTGAGCCCCGGTGTCCGTTCCTGCCCGTCGCCCCCCAGTTTCGCCATGGCCCACAGCAGGCTGGTGATTTCCTGTGGTTTAAAGTCAGCTTTCTGTGCGATTACATGGGGCAA
>NZ_JAGHQW010000153.1 GCF_017744115.1 Salinisphaera sp. G21_0
GCATCATTTTCTGAATGATGGACTCTTTGAACTCTTCTGAATAGCGGGCCATTGATCACTCACTGGCCGCCCCCTGTTTAGGTTTTTAAATTCAGGAGAGGCGACAACTATGTTGGCACAGGGGGATAATTCGAAATGGCTCTATCGTTCTCTGGATCATAAATCGACCAGCAAGTGTATCATCATCATCACATTCAAGAATAATTTTACTATAAGGCATACCAAAGAGGACAACAGGAAGGCCTGATTTATTAATCAAAATTTTTAACCACTTTGCCGCACCTTTAAGAACCTTATAGGATTCTGTTTCGATAAGATGTTGGAATTCATCCAATAGGCTGATCTCTACACCGCAGTGAATCATCAAATTAGCCAATATTCTTGTTAGCTCGGGTGCTAAAAGCCCTTTGGGTGACAGTTCATGGCCAAGATCCTGTAAAAAGCAGATGGCCGCCTGTCTTGGTACAGATTGTTCAGGGAAATCACTGGAGAATACATTGATAACTGAGCGCTCAGATTCTTCTCTTATCGGGTTTAGTCGTAAATACTCTGCTCTCAGCGTCGTTTTACCTGCACCAGGTTCACCCATCACCAACATGCAGTCAGGATATCCTCCTCTTTGCGATATTTTTCTGCAACGGTGTATGTCCGCCAGAATACGATCCAGGTTTGGTGAGCTGATGTAGCAGTTTCTCACTTGTTCTATTTTTTGATTTTGCTCTTCTGTTATGGAGTCATAGCGCTTATAAAGCTCATTCATCACATGTTACTCCTCCATCCAGAGGTATCAAGCACATCGTCATCATCGAATTCTTCAACAGTAACTATTGTACTTTCTGATTCTTTCTTCTGCTCTGTCTTAGGTTCTGGTGAGGAAAGGCCTTCAGATAAGCTTGAATTGGAATCCTGCCCGATGTCGCAGTATTTTGCAGCCGCCGAACTTCCGCTGATTGAAGTTTTGCTTGGCATTTCTATCCAGGAATCTATTTCTTCCTGAATTCTTCTCTGTATCTCAAGCCTTGCTCTGACTACATCTTCATGTCTGTAATCTTTTCCTATCACTTCTCTTGCATAACGAATATGTACATCATGCTGGTTGTCCCGGAGACCTAAGGCGTATTCTTGATCAACGGCAAAAACCTTTATGTACTTGTTGTCAATTTCATTAAAGACATAGATAAAACCAAGATTATCAGGATCAACTTTATATTTTGTTATTTTATCTCCAGTTTTGGATCTATAGCTTGCAAGCTCCACTGAATCGTACCTTAATTTTTTATAATAAATACCTCCTTTTCTCAGTTTACTCTCCTCTGTTCGGCCAAGAACGATATTCAACCTATCTGGTTCGATCATTTTTGGCGGGTAGTCTTCAACAGATTTCAACCAGTATAAGTCAGGAATAATTTCGTCCTTAGTTGTAGGTGACACTTGGTATTCATCAACAAGCCATTTGTAGAATATTTCAACAAATGAATTAAATCGGATGACCGCATTTTTCTTGGGGTTGTAATCATCACGTTTGGCAATGGAAGAAAACGTCTTTCCATGCATTTGAGAAAGAAGCTTGGTATTGATTGTTCCAAACTTTCTTTCAACCTTTCCTTTCAGCCATGGGTGCTGTACCGGATTGAATGAATATTGGATATTTAATTCTGCCAGAACTATTTCTAGATCTTTGCACCAAAACTCCTTCCCATTATCAAAAACCCCCTGTGCCAACATAGTTGTCGCCTCTCCTGAATTTAAAAACCTAAACAGGGGGCGGCCAGTGAGTGATCAATGGCCCGCTATTCAGAAGAGTTCAAAGAGTCCATCATTCAGAAAATGATGCCA
>NZ_JAGHQW010000154.1 GCF_017744115.1 Salinisphaera sp. G21_0
TGGGGTAAAAGGGCAACCCGTAACTGGGACCTGGAAGATGAAGTCTGGCTGAATCCAGACCGGTCAGTTGCCGGACAGCTAAGGCAAGCTGTGTGAGTTGAGACGACAACTATGTTGACAAACACCGTTATCAATAAAGAGCAGCGACAAGAATTCCGAACATTCTTGAAAGTATTTGATGATAGTTTGCCATTTTCAAAAAAACCAGGATTGCATGAGCTAGAGTTTTATCCGAGGCTCTTCGCTTTCTCCAAAGGTAATATGAGAAGGTTGAGAGTTCTAATCAACTATGCCGCAGTGGAAGCCATACTGAATAAAGATGATGAGCTAAATATGGAGCACTTCATGGCAGGCTATCGCTATCATATGGAGCATATTACTAAAAAGGATCAAATTGACAGTGCTGAAAAGTTAGAGGCTCAGCCCAATCCATTTGACACCCCTGTTGAAGAGCTAGAGTTCAGGCAAATGGAGTCAACATCTTACTGGAAAATGGATGCCCGCAAGGGCGAGTCCCGTATTATACCCGCAAAATATACAAGACTGATACCTTTGCGCTCTTTACTAAAACGGAGATGATTAGTTTGTAATCCAAGTAAAGTATACGTGTAGCTTCTCAAAGCTGGAAATGCCGAAGACCCGTGATAAACGTTAGACCTAATTTTCCGGATGCCAAGGCCTCCAGAATTGTGGTACTTTTGTTTACCAGCAGTTTTTGAGAAGCTACTGTATACGTTCTATATTGAAACGCAGAAAGTCACTGCTTTTCCAATTTCTATGGAATTTCGCGCTCCTGTACGCCAGCAGAGGCTAATAAATCATAAAAATCTGAAACCCGGTTTCTATCCCCCCTCTGATGACAATAGGAGAAGATTGCTCTGTGTTTAGCACGAGACAATGCTACAAAAAATGTAGAGAGCCCTTCAATGTCACCTGGTCGATGGGACCACCAGGCATTATCATCAATCCCCATAAAAATAGTCGTATCAAACTCCAGTCCTTTGCTTTTATGAATAGTCATTAAAGGAATATGATTGATACCTTCAAACTCATCCATACAGCTGTTCCAAGAATATTGTGTAGCTACGCAGCATGTAAAAAAGGCCTCAAGTGCTTCCAAACATATTTCAAGAAGATCACCTGTAGAGTAACGAGCATATGTCTTTCGAAGGTCATTCAAATCAATGAAAGTGATGATTTGATCAAAAACAAGACGACTATTTTCTAATGTAAACGGTTGTAGCATTAAAGCTCTAAGGTCAGAAACAAAGTTCGTTAGCCCGAGTTCTACCTGTCTCAGTGCTTTTTCATCTTCATTGTTTGTATTTCTCAGTAGTTGTATCGCTGTTGATAATTGACTCCAAACTTTTGCATTTCGCTGCCCAAGCCCCAGTCTGAGTAGGTTAGAAAACAGAATGGTCAAGTCTTCGGCAAGCAAGTCTTGAAGCGTAGTTTTCCCTATCTTCACACTTTCATTTCGTAAACTAAGTCCGTGCTGTGTTAAGCAAGTGGATAGTTGTTGCTCGTAATCCTCAGGTCTTTGTCGCACAAGAACTGAATAGTCTCTTGGCTTCAGTGATCTACTTCGCATGTCATCCACAATCCACTGTGCCAAATAACTAGCCTCATGATCAGTGTTATGGCTAACACAAACCCATGAGGCATTACCTGGTATTTGATTGTGATTAGTTGGTAAGCGCCAATTTAACCAGCGTAATAGCCAACCCTACCAGATCAGCTTATTCTTGAGATGCCTTCACTGCCCAGGGTAGAAGCTGCTCCAGTTTCTCAACCGTGTCCGCATAAGGCAGCTCTTTTA
>NZ_JAGHQW010000155.1 GCF_017744115.1 Salinisphaera sp. G21_0
AAGAGCTGCCTTATGCGGACACGGTTGAGAAACTGGAGCAGCTTCTACCCTGGGCAGTGAAGGCATCTCAAGAATAAGCTGATCTGGTAGGGTTGGCTATTACGCTGGTTAAATTGGCGCTTACCAAGCAACGCCGATTTGTTGATGAGTACCTTATCGACCAGAACGCTACCCGTGCAGCCATTGCCGCTGGGTATAGTCCAAAGACCGCCAGAGTCCAGGGGAGTCGATTGTTAGCAAATGCTGACATTTCTACAGAAATTCGTGCCCGGCAAAACAAACTCAGCCGTGAGTTGAATATTACGGCCCAGGACAAGCGGGCGAAGCTGTGGCAGATTGCGCAGTTCTGTAGCGAGAAAATGGAAAGGCCGGATGGTGAGTTGTGTATGCGTAACCCAAAGGCTGCTACGGCTGCTATTGCCGAGCTGAACAAGATGGACGGGGACTATCAGAAAAAGGCTGGCGAGGAGACCAAGGTTAACTTTATCCAGATATTTAGTTCCGATGATGAATTGCCCAATACCCACATTAACGCCACGGCCCTGCCGCTGGATGATTGATGAGGGGGGGGGAAGTACCCCCTATGCTGGACACAGGTTCACGCCCCCGCGTGTTGACGGTTCGTAGGGCTACACGCACGCAGTTTCCTGATAATACTTTGCTTCCGAATTGTTGTTTTGCCTGCCGGAAAATGGCAGTTTATGCCGTGAATAACAATAGCAAACGGAAGTACAGTAATGGCAAGTGGGCGACGTTTAAATGACCCCGATCTGGAAGAAGTTAGTATATCGGTAGAGCAGGCATGCTTGATGGTTCATGGCATTGATGGCATAGGCTCCTTTGCTGATTTTTCCCGGTGGTATGGCGAAAGGCTGGCAGAGGCTGAGCAATTCAAAAAGAACAATGCTGAAACGCTATATGAAGAAGTTAATAATTTCCTGACCAGCGGTATGTGGTTGGCCAGGCATTCTGAGGCAGATAAAACCCACAGTGATTTGCAGGCAAAGATTGAAAAAGGGGAGCTGCCTGATTGCTATATCAGCCAGGTTTACAACTCAAGATCTCGCCAGGAAGAAGACGTCTACTTTATCAGTTATAAAGACTTGAGGACTTACTGTTACGGTCGGGGAATATTTCCGGAGTTTCTGCTTCCGTTTGAGGATGAGAACCATAAGTTGCTTTCTGAAATTCGCCAGTTAACCGAGCGTGTGGCGGCGCTTGAAGCCGAACTGAACGAAGAAAGATCATACGCTGACCCAAACGACCCGCTTTTCAACAAGGAAGTGGCTGCTACCCTGGCGGCCTATAAGCACTTTCGATCACACAGGGAGCGAAAAAAAGACAGTGCCAAGTCTCGGGTTCGCCGATGGGTGCGAGAGAATTTCAGGCACGTCGGCCTGCACCAGAATAACACTGCGCTTATACGCATTTCTGAAGTGGTTAACTGGGAGGGCAAGAATGTTCGCTAACTCCCTCCCCCCTGTCTGAAAGGCTCTACCATCTGTATTTGCGGTTCCCTCCCCCCTGACATAGGCAGGGGCTCCCCCCCTTCTCAGTCTTTTTTTTGCTGGTCACTCTAAAAGTGCTGATTGCATAGACACGGAGGCATGTGACTGACGATGACTGATATGGCAAGGATTTTCCGGACACTTTTTTACGCTGCCTTGGCAAGTTTTTGCTCATACACGAACGGTGCCAGGTAGCTATTAGTCGAATGCTTTCTCTGACGGTTATAAAACACTTCGATATAC
>NZ_JAGHQW010000156.1 GCF_017744115.1 Salinisphaera sp. G21_0
TTAGCCCGAATATTTCATAAATAAGAGCAGGTTCCGCCCAATCACTTGATATGATTGAGTCGACCAAAAGAAAGCTTCGGAAGAAGCAAACCGGAACCTGCTATGGCGAAACATACACAAGAAACCCTTCGTTTTCACCCTGTTAATGGTAAAACTGTCAGAGCTGATTTTAACGGAGGAGAGCTGTCTTCCGATTTTGGAGCGCTGCTGCTTCGTGAAATGGCCATCCGTAGTGAGCTAATTCCCCGGCTAGTCAAGGCAATCCAGGACAAACGACATCAATCCTATATTGACCATTCCATACAGGATCTTCTGACGCAAAGAGTGCTGCAAATGGCCTGCGGTTATCAGGATGCCAATGATAGCAACCATTTGCGCAAGGACCCAATGTTCAAGCTGGCCGTCGGTCGCAGCCCTTTGAATGTCGAGACTCATCTGGCTTCAGCCCCCACATTTTCACGACTCGGGAAGGGTTTGTCCCGCAGGGATACACACAACCTGGCCTATGCCTTTGCTGAACATTTTCTCCGCAGTTATAAAAAACCACCCAAGCTGGCAGTCATTGATCTGGACCACACAGCCAGCCTGACACACGGTGCTCAACAGTACAGCCTGTTCAACACCAAATACGGCAATACCTGCTACTTGCCCCTGATGATTTTTGAAGGCTTGAGCGGGAAATTGATTACCGCCATTATGCGGCCGGGTAAAACACCCTCAGGACGGGAAAATGCTGCCATTGTTAAACGTCTTTTGACGCTGATTCGGCAGTCCTGGCCGAAAACACATCTCATCATCCGGGGAGACAGCCATTTCGCCCAGCCGGAGCTGATGCGCGTTGTTGAGCAGGATAAAGCGGCTGATTACATACTGGGCAAAGGTGCTGGTCATCCAACAGCCTTGCGCCCCATGGCGGACGAGAGCATGGCTGAAGCCCGCCGCTGTCTGCAAACACGTACAGCATACGCCCGGTCGAACAAATTGAAGGAACCCTACCGGGTGCGTGTGTATGGAGAGGCTCAGTATCAGGCGAAGAGCTGGAAAGGTCTGGATACACGAGTCATCTACAAGGCAGAAGTGAATCAGATGGGTGACAATCCCCGGTTTGTCGTGACATCAATCAAAAACGCTTCAGCCAAGTGCATTTATGAGCAATTTTATTGCCCCAGAGGTCAGGATGAAAACTACATTAAACACCTGAAAAATGATCTGTCCTGTGATCGGACATCGGATATGGGCTTTCGGGCGAATGCATTGCGGATGTACTATGCCTGTGCCGCTTATGTTTTGCATTACGAAATGAGAACCACTGTACTGAAGGATACAGAGCTGCAGAAGGCTCAGCCTTCAACAGTAATCGCCAAGTTGTTCAAAATTGCCGTTAAAGTGGTTGAGTATAAAGATCGTGTGAAGTTACATTTGCCCAGCAGTAACCCAATGAAAGTGTTGCTGGAACGAGTGACAGAAGCTTTTGCTACCCTGCCAGTTCTCAAACCGGGATAACAGACACGACTTTTTAATTGCCAGTCAGTTACCTGGCGTTTTATTGAATCAACTGAAAGAGGTTGAGGGTTCATTGCGCCTGGAGTCAGGTAAATCGGTCTTTTTTTTGAAAAAAAAACATGTCGGGATGCAATGTCACCGCAGAGAAATACGCTGATACAATCTGACAGACCATGTTTGTTCGAAAAAACATCAAACACTCGAACTGTAGCAGCGTTTATGAAATATTCGGGTTAGA
>NZ_JAGHQW010000157.1 GCF_017744115.1 Salinisphaera sp. G21_0
GAGCGATTCGAACGTAGAGGTAGACACGTTCAGCTCAACGAATTCACCCAGTTTGGCCGTGGCCCACAGCAGGTTGGCAATACCCTGGGCATTAAATTGGTCCTTCTGTGCATTCACGTGGAGCAACTGTGCGGCAACAGCTTCTTTGAGCTCTGGTGTTTGCTCCAGCCCGTTGTCCACCAGCTTCGCCATGGCCCACAGCAGGTTGGTGATTGCCTGTGGGTTAAAGTTGGCTTTTTGTACGATCACGCAGGTCAACAGCGCAGCCACCGCTTCATTGCACTCTTGTGTCTGTTCGTACCCGTTGTCCACCAGTTTTGCCATGGCCCACAGCAGGTTGGCGATGTCCTGGGCATTAAATTGGTCTTTCTGTGCGTTCACGCTGGGCAACAGCGCGGCTACGGCCTCTTTGAACTCTGGTGTCGGTTCCAGCCCGTTGTCCACCAGTTTCGCCATGGCCCACAGCAGGTTGGCGATTACCTGTGGTGTAAAGTTAGCTTTCTGTGCGTTTACGTGGGGCAACAGCACGGCCACGGCCTCGTTGAGATCTGGTGTCCGTTTCTGCCCGTTGTCCACCAGTTTCGCCATGGTCCACAGAAGGATGGCGATATCCTGAGGATTAAATTGGTCTCTCTGTGTGTTCACGCAGGGCAACAGCGCGGCCACAGCCTCTTTGAGTTCTGGTGTTTGCTCCTGCCCGTTGTCCACCAGTTTCGCCATGGCCCACAGCAGGTTGGAGATATGCTGAGGAATAAATTGGTTTTGCTGTGCGTTCACATGGGGCAACAACGCGGCCACGGCCGCGTTCAGCCCTGGTGTCTGCTCCTGCCCGTTGTCCACCAGTTTCGCTATGGCCCACAGCAGGTTGGCGATTCCCTGGGGATTAAATTGGTCTTTCTGTGCGCTCACGTGGGGTAACAGTGTGACCACCGCCTCTTTGAGCCCCGGTGTCCGCTCCAGCCCGTTGTTCACCAGTTTCGCCATGGACCACATCAGGTTGACAATGCCCTGGGCATTAATTTGTTTTTTCTGTGCGTTCATGAGGGGCAACAGGGCGGCTACGGCCTGGTTGAGCTCTGGTAACCGCTCCAGCCCGTTGTCCACCAGTTTCGCCATGGCCCACAGCAGGTTGGCGATACCCTGGGCATTAAATTGGTCTTTCTGTGTGTTCACTTGGGGCAGCAGCGCTGCCACGGCCTCGTTGAGCCCAGGTGTCCACTCTTGCTCATTGTCCACCAGTTTCGCCATGGCCCACAGCAGGTTGGCGATATGCTGAGGAGTAAATTGGTTTTTCTGTGCGTTCACGAGGGGCAACAGGGCGGCCACGGCCTCGTTGAGCCCAGGTGTCCGCTCTGGCCCGTTGTCCACCAGTTTCGCCATGGCCCACAGCAGGTTGGCAATGCCCTGTGGTTTAAAGTTAGCTTTCAGTGCGTTTACGTGGGGCAACAACACGACCACAGCCTCTTTGAGCTCTGCTGTGCGCTCCAGCCCCTTGTCCACCAGTTTCGCCATGGCCCACAGCAGGTTGGCAATATGCTGAGGAATAAATTGGTCTTTCTGTGCGTTCGGCAACAACACGGCCACGGCCTCGTTGAGCCCTGGTGTTAGTTCCTGCCCGTTGTCCACCAGTTTCGCCATCGCCCACAGCAAGTTAGTGATTTCCTGAGCACCAATATCACTGGCTTCAGGTTTTTGGTTGCACTTGAATATTATTGCATC
>NZ_JAGHQW010000158.1 GCF_017744115.1 Salinisphaera sp. G21_0
AACTGGAGAAGACGCCGAAGCTCAAAGAGGCCGTGGCTGCGCTGTTGCCCTATGTGAAATCCAAAGCCGAATCAAAAGAAGAGAAAGACGACTTCAAGCCACAGGGCGTCGCCAACCTGCTGTGGGCCGTGGCGAAACTGGTGGAAAATGGGCTGAAACTGGAGAAGACGCCGAAGCTCAAAGAGGCCGTGGCTGCGCTGTTGCCCTATGTGAAATCCAAAGCCGAATCAAAAGAAGAGAAAGACGACTTCAAGCCACAGGGCGTCGCCAACCTGCTGTGGGCGTTAGCGAAACTGGTGGACAACGGGCTGGAGCTGGAGAAGACACCGAAGATCAAAGAGGTTGTGGCCGCTCTGTTGTCCCATGTGAAAACCAAAGCCGAATCAAAAGAAGAGAAAGACCACTTCAACACCCAGGCTACAGCGAACCTGCTGTGGGCCTTGGCGAAACTGGTGGATTACGGGTTGGAGCTGAAGAAGACAGCGCAGCTCAAAGAGGCTCTGGCCGCGCTGTTGCCCAATGTGAAAAGCAAAGCCGAATCAAAAGAAAAGAAAGGCCGCTTGAACGCTCAAGCTATCGTGAACCTGCTGTGGGCCGTGGCGAAACTGGTGGACAACGGGCTGGAACTTGAGAAAACACCAAAGCTCAAAGAGGTTGTCGTTGCGCTGCTGCCCTATGTGACAACCAACGCCGAATCAAAAGAAGAGAAAGACCACTTCAAGCCGCAGGAAGTCGCCAACCTGCTGTGGGCCGTGGCGAAACTGATGGGCAACGGGCTCGAGCTGGAGAAGACAGCAAAGCTCAAAGAGGCCCTGGCCGCGCTGTTGTACCATGTGAAAACCAAAGCCGAATCAAAAGAAGAGAGAAGTCAGTTCAATACTCAAGGTACCGTCAATCTGCTGTGGGCCGTGGCGAAACTGGGTGAGGCCATTGAGCCGAACCTGATTAAATTTACTTTCGATTTTCTTGTCGACAGAATCAGTAAAAACCCCCAACTCTCTCAGAAAGATATCAATGTCTCTCTGGGGAGTCATGGTATTCTGTGCCAGAGTTTATCTGGACTCAGGTAGCAATAATAAAAACCCGCTTGAAAAGCACATAGGTGAACTATTTTCTCGCCTGGGAAATACATTCCCGGACAATATAGAGGATCAATCCACCATTGCCATGGCCGCAGGTTGGCTTGGGAGAACGTGTCCGGTCACTCCTAATTACACGACAAGCACTTCACAATCTCAATCCACCTTCCGCGATCACCTCCAATGGAATTTTCCGTTGTTGAAGATTGAAGAAGAAAAGAGTCTGAACTCATTACCTCCGGTTGATCTGTTACTGCCAGATTACAATACGGTTATCGACATTCAGGGACCTTATCATTACGTCAGTGGTGATTTCAAAACCAGGAATGGCTCAACGTTGCTGAAAATCGCCCTGCTGCAGAAATTAGGATTTGAAGTTATTGAAATCCCGGTGAATAAGCTTGATAACCAGAATTCAATAAAAACGGTTATTGAGCAAATAAAGGCAAAGTTAGCTGTCCTGCCAGAGGCTCATGGCTCTGTGTCACTTAACAGCGGCGAGTGGGCGGTAGACGAGGCATATTTTACTGCCGATGATGGAGGGCAATTTTCAGATGACTGTTATTTTACCGCCGAAGAATATTTAGAAGAGC
>NZ_JAGHQW010000159.1 GCF_017744115.1 Salinisphaera sp. G21_0
TCTTTCAAGCAGGGCAGGGTCAGGAAGGCCTTCACGTCCTGATCTTTCGGTAAGCCTTTGCCATGACACATGGAGGAAATATTGGTGACCAGTGCCCGGTCGAGCGGTTTGCCCTTAACGTCCTCGTGTTTGCCCTCCTGCCAGCCCACTTTCAAGCAGGGCAGGGTCAGGAAGGCCTTCACGTCCTGATCTTTCGGTAAGCCTTTGCCATTACACATGGAGGAAATATTGGTGACCAGTGCCCGGTCGAGCGGTTTGCCCTTAACGTCCTCGTGTTTGCCCTCCTGCCAGCCCACTTTCAAGCAGGGCAGCATCAGGAAGGCCTTCACGTCCTGATCTTTCGGTAAGCCTTTGCTATTACACATGGAGGCTATTTGTTTCAAGCATGGGTTATCAGCAACCGACTGAATGTTCTCCTCGGGTGCTTCTGCAAACGCCTTTATCTGAATCTTCGATTTGAGCATGCTCGTAAGGCAGCTGGTATTTGTAATCTGCTGGGTATTTACAGCTAAAAAGAACGTGTTAGCCTTAGCAAAATAGCCTTTGAAAGTCTGAGAATCTTTAACAATGCTGAAGTTTTTTAACTTGGAAAAGAGCGAGTGTGCGGGCGGCTTACCCCTGTCTCGCGCTAGTTGGATTTTCCTGTCATTGAGCGTTTTCAGCAGTATCCCGGCATTCTTTAGTACTGCTTGTATTTCTTGATTATTTAAATGTATTCGTAGTTCATTTTGCTGGCTTTCAGAAAATTCTGAAATTGCTGTTTCACTGTTAATTTCTGTAGTGAGCGGTACATCCTCCATTGGTACTGGCATATCCTGCACCATCTCTGAGGTATGCTCATTGCCAGTTAATGGCCTGTTGTCGCTGTCTGTTGGTAGATTTATTGCTATGCCCGGAAGCGTGGAAGCTGCGTCAGCAGGCATGGCCGAGTCAGTCTCCATTGGCTCCGGATTACCCTGAACCGAAGTCGAAGAAGAGCGCTCAATACACGAGTTATTGCCAGTAACACGTCTGAGCTTTATGGGGGGAATGGTCCCGGATTCAGGTTGCTGTTGATGCGGTGGAAACGCTCCTGTGCCCGTTGTGGTCTGTTCAATCTGGCGACCTGCCATGCTCCGCTTTCTTTTGCGTTTGCGGCTGGTTGACGGCTCGTCTCTTCCAGCTTCAGTGGATGTTAACCGGGATACAGTATCTGCGGTTGCTGAGGAGGAAGGTGACTGCATGGTTTGTTTGAAGGTCCTCCCTGTTTCCAATTGGAGAATCGTTTGAGAATGACAACGATAGAGTACGACCTTGTCAGCCCGGTAAAGTTCCAGGCAACCGGTATCAGAGAAGCCTGACCTTTTTGTCAGGCAGCCTGGCTGTGGGATGTGTTACTGGATAGCGCACCGCTGCAGCTACTCCAGATGAATACACGTCAACTGCCACAGCCTGAAAACTTAGGCCATCTAGCAGAATCACCAGTTTCAGGCGTGGATGGTCGTGTTTTGTCTGCGCCAGAAAACGTCTTATTGCCGCTTTTTCACAATCATTTTTTGTGGAACCATACTGTCGGCAAATAGCTTCCGGCGCTAAAGGAATGACGGTTTTTCTGGGCGGATGGATGATACAGCCGCCTATAGTATTGTGGTAAAAGGTTTGAT
>NZ_JAGHQW010000015.1 GCF_017744115.1 Salinisphaera sp. G21_0
GTTGATGTTCTTCAACGCATCAGCCTCCACCCGGCCCGTGATATCAGGGAACTGATACCGCGACTCTGGAAAGAGAAATTCGGGGCCAATCCATTAAAAGCCGATCTCGACAAGTAGGGGGAGTCTGTCCCCTGTTTGAACGCTTACATAAAGGAACGCTGGGGGCTTTCTGTCTGGGTAAATAGAACTGGTCGTTTGTATTACTTAAACGAGCAGTGACTTTTGGTTCGGAATGATCCGCACGAATTACGAATCCATGACCCGCCTGCCAGCTAAAGTCAATCCAGTCTGAAGGTCTTATGGGGCGGGGTATCCCTGCGTGGTATGCTTGCGTGGTTGGGATTAGCGAATAGTTACGATTCGAATCCCTCCCTAACTGCCATATCTAATTCGTGATTGAACGATGCATCTTGTCAGGAGTGGTAAGACGCAAAGTAAGGGTGCTCAAGCGCTTCAGTGGGGGACAGGCGCATTTCAGGGTCCGGCTCTGTCAGCGCCCTGAAAAAATCCGCAGCTTGTTCGCCTTCCACTTCCAGAAGTTTCTGGTAAGCATCCTCTCTCGCTTCTTTTAGCTTGGCTAAAGCCTCTTTATAAGGCGTCTTACCTTTCCACATATCCTTAGTAACAGGCATTATAGGATCACCACCTAAACACATTTCAGCAAAAGTACATCCCAGGGCCCAGGAGTCTGCTCTGACGTTAGGTTTGTTGGTCAAATTATACAGTTTTTCCGGTGATATATAATCTGGTGTTCCGCTGAGAACTGGAGTGGCCCTGTCCATTTTTGCTGAAAACCCGAAATCGCATATCTTCACAAGACCTTTTCCATTGATCAGAATATTTTCAGGTTTAATATCATGATGTTGGTAACCGGCTTTAAATAGCGTGTTAATACCCCTGGTTGCCTGAAAAAAAGTGCTTTTTAGATCTTCACCCCTAAAAAGACCATCCTTTTCTGATGAGTCCAGTAAATTCTCTCCTCCATATTCCATAAGGATGTATTTTTTATTGGATTTTCCACGACTCAGGGAAACAAGGTTGGCAATATTCTCGGTGTTCTCACCGGTTGCTGCTATTGCCCGCTGAATTCTTACCATCTTTGCACATTCATCTCTGCGTGCAGTATCATCACCAACAATTTTAAGGGCGAATTTTTGATTGGTACGTTTGTGTTTTACAAGAACCACAGAGCCAAAACCCCCTTTGCCTAATGTCGTGGTCTTTTTTAATTCTTTTTTGGGTATGATCGCGCAATTGTACTCAGGATCGATAGGGGCACCCTGAAAAGTGATAGGTTCAGCTGGTTGAAGATCAAGAAGCACATTGGACTGCCCATCTTTTTGCAAAAGAGGCGTTTCAGTGCTCTCTGTTATCGAACTTCTTCTGACTTTGTTGTTCAGATTGCTTGTGTTGTCAGGGATTATCTTGCGTTGATTTTCTAATTCCGTTATTGCTTTTTCTGTACTGACTTGAATTTTCTGGCAGTATTTTTCCGGGTGTACGGCAACCGTGTTAATAAATGGTTTTACTGTGTCTTCTCTTAAATTCTTAATGTCTTTTGATAGTTGTTCACTCTCTTTCAGATTATTCCGTGCAAGGCATAACTTTTTTATTTCACTTACATCTCTTGAGAATGTATTAACCATCATCTCACATATTTCTTGTTCAAGTCTGGAAGCTAAGCTTCTATCAATACGCTCGGCAGCATTATGCAGGTTTTTGATGGCATGGCACTTTTTTATAGCCATATTAAAGTTTTTTTCCGGGTCTCCATCGTATGGGATACTTTTAAGATGGCCCGGCATTGCCTTCACCAGAACTGCCATCTGATCATGTATTTTTTGGTTGAGTGAATCGATTACTTTGACTGATAACTTATTGCCTGCCTTAAGCCGGTTGACCTCTTTTTTCAATGCAACAAGGCTTGCACCCGATTTGCAGCAATTGATTTCATGGGAGAGATAGACTTCAGTATCTGATTCGATAAGCTTCCTGAACTGATTCTTGTCAAAAAAAGTACAATCTTCTGGTATTTCATCAGGAAGTTTTAAAATACTGTCAACGTGGTCTGATCTGTTTTTACCTTCCTGATCTTCTTGAACGTCTTCCATTAATACTTCGATACGTCTCTTGGTTATGCCTTTTTCAAATTCATACATGTTGGCTTTCGGGACGGATTTTTCTTCGTCAATAAACGTTTTATTAAAGTGATTTTCAATACGTCGTCCCCATTTAGAGACAAGTTTTCCATCGCTATTCAGTATCTTGGTGCCTTTTTTTTCTTCGATTCCCGAATAATTTGCTGCTTTAGGTTCAGCCAGATTGATTTGTTCAGGGTTTATATTTAGGGGCGAGGTTACGTTGAAACGTTCCATGTCATGATCCGGTGTTATAAATCTGTCTGTATATCAAGAATAGCAAGCAGCAAAGTAAGGGTGCTTCAGCGCCTGGGTGGTGGACAGCCGGTCACCAGGATGCAGCTTCGTTAATGCCCTGAATAACTCAGCTGCTTGCCTGCCTTCCCGATGCAGAAGCTGCTGGTATGCCTCTTCTCGCATCGTTTTCAGATGAGCTATTGTCTCACCAGGGAGCTTGTGACTTTCCCATATAGTGCGAGTACCGATCATTACAGGGTAACCTAAGCGCAGTTCTGCAAATGTACACCCCAGGGACCAGGAGTCAGCTCTGTCAATGGGGCAGCCGCGCAAATCATACAGTTTTTCCGGAGGCATATACTCTGGTGTTCCTCTGCCAATTTGAGCTCCCCTGCCCATTTTTTCTGCCAGGCCGAAATCGCAGATCTTCACAACACCTTTTCTGCTAATCAGGATATTTTCTGGTTTAATGTCATGATGCTGGTAACCGGCTCTAAACAGGGTGTTAACGCCCTTAACAGCCTGGAAAAAAGTTTTTTTAAGCTCGTTCCCCCTGAAACGGCCATACTTTTTTGATGAGCCCAGTAAATCCCGCCCCCCATACTCCATAAGAACATATTTTCTATCTGACCTTCCACGACTCAGGGAAATAAGGTTGACAATATTCTCTGTGTTACCATGGATTTTTGCTACTGCCCGTTGAATTCTTATCAACTGTGCACACTCTTGCCTTCGATCGGTATCGTTACCAACCATTTTCAGGGCAAGGTATTGATGGGTATATCTGTGTATCACAAGCACCACTGAGCCATAAGTCCCTTTGCCTAACTTCCTGACCTTAAGTAAATCTTTTTTAGGCACGATCGGGTAATTGTACTCTTTGTCGATAGTGGCCCCCTGTAAGGTAATAGGTGCTGCTCGCTGCAGATAAAGGGCTGCATTGGAGTAAACTTTTCGTTGTAAAAGGTGTCTTTGAGTTTTCCCATTGACTGCCCTGGCGGTTTTTGCGTTCACATAACGTTGTCCTGTCTCCGGAGTTACAGGGTGCCTGCCAAGGCAGCCTTTTACAGGCTCAGGTTGTTTTGGTGGCTGATCCTGGAAATGATGTTGTCCCATTCCATCTTCAATTCTCTGTGGCATTGTGTCCCCCGGGCTCAAGAGTTCGTTAAAAACCTTCGAGCTGGTCTGTAAAGGTACTATACCTATATAGAACAACTCGTCTTTCTAATCTGCAGGGAAGCAGCACATGAATGATTCAGTGTTCAGCTCGCCTGATGCCCAGGCAATGGCCATTGTGGGGGATTATATGGCCACGGGGGGGAGTCTTGCTGAAGCCAGTAATATCAGTGAGGAAGCGCAGGAAGCCATCTATGAACTGGCGTATCTGAAATATAATAATGGTTTGTACGAGAAGTCTGCCCGCTTATTTCAATTTCTCTGTCTCTATGATCAGTGGAATCCCCGCTTTTTCACTGGCCTTGGTGCCTGCCAGCAAATGGTGAACCTTTATGGTGAGGCCATTGATACGTATCTGTACGCAATTTCTCTTGATGCCAATGACCCACATCCGATGATTTATGTAGGCGATTGTTATGTCGCCCTGGAGCATTATCAAAAAGCGAGGCTTGCTTATCGGGCGTCGGTTTTAATGGCCCATGAATCCGGCACCACCAGTCCTGAGGTAAGCCGGGTAGAAAAAATGATTAACGAGTTTTGATGGTACTGCAAGGAGTGAGGGTATGAGTGAGGTATCCGGGGATATACAGCCCAGCCGACTGGAGCCTGTGCCGGCAGAGTTTCTGGCCGGGCAGCCCGTAAAAGACAAGGTTGACAAGGTGGCTTCCGGTTACCAGCAGTCGAACTCTGTCTCACAGGGCCAGGCAGCCAGGACTGAAAATTTCCCTGTTGCATCTGTGATACCGGTTCCTGCCCTGCAACCGGCTCTGCCTGGTGCAATGGTGG
Source organism: Salinisphaera sp. G21_0 (assembly GCF_017744115.1). Lineage (GTDB taxonomy): Bacteria > Pseudomonadota > Gammaproteobacteria > Pseudomonadales > Endozoicomonadaceae > Endozoicomonas. The sequence goes on from NZ_JAGHQW010000015.1 coordinate 4,338, forward strand.
CTTCGTCAGAAGAAATTAAGGGGCTTCTATCAACTGCCCTGGTGATCAGAGACTCTCTGGGGCAAAAGTCTACAGGAGAAGCTGCCCAGCCTTTGCCGGGTAGCTTATCAGCGTCTTTGTCAGAAGAGGCATCGGGACAGCCACCAGGGGAGCGATCAACCGTTGACAACCAGGCAGCAGGGACTCAACGCTCAACCGTCAACGTGCCTGCATCTACCCCATTACAGGATATGGTGACAAAGGTGCAGTCGGCACTGGCAGAAGCCACGGATACGGATGAAGTAATGGGCGTCTATGAAAGTAATGTCAGACAGCTGACAGAGACCATTCAGCAAGCTTCTGCGGCAGGATTATCAGCCCCTCTTCAGGTGTTAAACGTTGTTGCTGCTGATGTGTCCCCATCTGTTGCGAATACGGGCTCGCTGGCGCTGCAAAGGGTGATTGATAATATTGTTTCGATCAATCGCAACAGTGGGGATGTATCTGTCCATGGTGCAAAGGGTATTCAGCACAACAGTGCAGATCTCTATGGAATACCGGAACATGTGCGGCTAAGTCTATTGTCCCAGAGGTTGGGCATTGATCTGCAGCCATTAATCAGAACCCGTGAAGAGTTCCTGGAGGGTATTCTGGTTGCCCAGAGGGGCATACTGCTTGCCATTGAAGCTATGTCTAATGCTGAATTTTTCGAGCTCTTGAAAGAGCGCTTACGGGAAGAACAGATCAAAGAAGATCTGGTCAAAGAAGGCCAGAATAAAGAAGTGGTGGACAAACTGAAGCAGGCCATTGCAGCACTGAAAGCCGGTGAACCGACAGTGGCTGCTGAAGTACTGAACTCTGCAAGCCTGATCACCACGGCCATTGAGCAGATTGTTGATCGCTATACATCCGATGAAACACCCGGGAGTCTCAGGCAGCATTTGCAAGAGCACCTTACCCGGGTTCTGGATAGTGTCACCCAACAAGGCTCATATCAGGATATGATGAATAAGCGGGTGGAACTGATGCAATCCGCAAAAAAAGTCTGATAGCAATTTACTTTAGTTTTTCCAAAATTCCTTTGCATATTGGCTCAATTAACGAAAATATTTTTGCGGAATCATGACCCATATTTTCATAATGTAACTGGATAAGAAGTTTTGCGTAAATTGTGTTAAATTCACTTCTGCTTGGAATCCCTTCAATTCTGGTAATAGAAGATAGCTCTGGATAATCTGATAACATGTAGCTAAGCCGGTCAAGTAATTGCACTTGAGAAAGCACGTCAATCGGCATATTACTAACTCTGAAAGTTGTTCCTTCAGACATGCTTGATGACGATGGTGAGCTTAAGCTACTCTCTGAGCTGCTTCCGGTTACCGTTAAGAATGAGTCACCTAAGCTGCTTTCAGTTATTGTTGGGGGGGTGTCACTCTCTGAACTGCTTCCGGATATTGAAGCAATTGTGCGCTCAACAAGGCCTGTTTTTCGTGAATGCTGGTCATCACTGTCAGGTATTTCTTTTTTAATCGCTTTCTTCGCGGGCTCCTCATCAGGAGTACGTGGGGATGATGGTGTATCTCTTATACTTGAGCATATTCTTTTCCTTTTCTTATTTATAGACATGAGTACTTGAGGCAGCGCATAACATAAAGTTAATGGGCAGAAACGTAGAATCTCCATGCGCCGATGCATTACTGTCCACCGGAAAGAGCGTGTTAAACGCCATGTTATATGCTTCCTTCACGTTTAATCACCAGAATTCTAGCGTGTCTTGTGAGATGGGCAATGTACTCCGTGGCAACATAAGCGGCGAATGTCCCTTGAGGTTTGTCTTATGTGGTAGCCCGAAATATAAAATACTCGAGTTTAGCGTAGAATCTGATAATTTACCGGGTGAGCCCAAAGATGGGGTTCGTTATTTTTTCAACAAAATGATCAGGTGTAAGCAATATGAGTACCGGTAGAGTCAGTGCCTTGATACTGGGCATTTCTGTTTTTCTCGGGCTTTCCTGTCTGGGGTATTTGTTGGCGAATGCTGCCATTGAATTCAAGCAGTATGAGAGAAGTGTCACGGTCAAAGGGTTATCAGAGAGGGAGTATCAGGCAGACGTCGTGATCTGGCCTATTCAGTTTTCAGCGGCCGATAATGATTTGAAAGCTCTCTATGGCACGATTGAAAACAATATTGACAGCATCAGGGAGTTCCTGGAAAAGAGTGGTATCGCGGCTGAAGACATTAGCCTGATGTCGCCTGATATTACCGATAAATCGGCTAATAATTATGGCAGCAGCAGTCGCCCGGAGTTTCGTTATACCGCCCTGCAAACCATGACTATCTATTCCAGTCATATTGAAGCGGTGCGCTCGGTGATGGGCAATCTGTCGGACCTTGGCCGGGAGGGCATTGTGTTTACCGGTGGTCATTACGGTTCACAGCCGGAGTACCTGTTTACCCGCCTGAATGATGTTAAGCCGGAAATGATTGAGGAAGCGACCCGTAAGGCCCGGGAAGTGGCGGAAAAGTTTGCCTCGGATTCACAAAGCGAGCTGGGCAAAATCAAGAGAGCTTCCCAGGGGCAGTTTTCCATCAGTGATCGTGACCGGAATAACCCTCATATCAAGAAAGTCCGGGTGGTTGCGACAATCGAGTATTATCTCTCCGATTAAGGATCACGGCAGGTCATCTGCGTTAAACAGCCGTTACCCCTGAGCAGGGAATATGCTATTTTAAGCCGCCTATATAAGGCAGTAAGGGTTCGGCTCAGCGTGAAAATTCCGGGCGTTTCGAATCCGAAGGAGCAAATGTGACAGGTTCCAATGAGTCCTGCGAAGGGCTGGTGTCTATTCGAGACTTTGTACGCTGGGGAGCAACCTGCTTTAATGAGGCGGGGCTGTTCTTTGGTCATGGCAGTGATAATGCGCTGGATGAGTCCCTGCATCTGGTTTTCCAGGTATTGCAGCTGCCATGGGATCTTCCCGACAACTATCTTGACAGTCGTTTAACCCATCGTGAACGTGAAAAACTGGCCAACCTGATTGAAGAGCGGGCGGTCAGTCGCAAACCCCTGGCCTATCTGGTCAATCAGGCGTGGTTCTGTGATATGCCATTTTATGTGGATGAGCGGGTGCTGGTCCCCCGTTCTCCCATTGCCGAGCTGATTCTCCAGCAGTTCCAGCCGTGGCTGGGGGATGTAGAGATCAGCCGTGTGCTTGACCTGTGCTCCGGTTCCGGGTGTATTGGCATTGGTGCAGCCCATGCTTTTCCTGAATCCCAGGTGGATCTGCTGGATATTTCTGAAGACGCCCTGGAAGTGGCCAATATCAATATTGATCGCCACGAACTCTGGGGCAGGGTGCAGGCCATCAAGTCGGATCTGTTTGATTTTCTGGATGCTTTGCCAGAGCGTCCCAGGTATCAACTGATTCTGAGTAATCCACCCTATGTGGATGCTGAAGATATGTCCGATATGCCGGAAGAGTTCACCCACGAACCCGAGCTGGGTCTGGCTGCCGGAGATGACGGGCTTGATTTCGCCCGTACCATTCTGGCGCAGGCAGCTGATTACCTGGATGACCAGGGGCTGCTGGTGCTGGAGGTTGGCAACAGCCAGTGGGCTTTACAGGATGAGTATCCGGAAGTACCGTTTGTCTGGCCTGATTTCGAAAAAGGCGGTCATGGTGTTCTGGTGCTGTCTGCTGAAGATTGCAGAAAATATCAGTCTTTGTTCAAGAATCGGTTAAAAGCCCTGTAAGGGGTTTTTAACCATTTTGGGAATTTTCTGAAAATAACAATGAGATCGCTCAAGTATGGCAGGAAATAGTATAGGACAGTTGTTCAAGGTCACTACCTTTGGTGAATCCCACGGTCTGGCACTGGGCTGTATTGTTGACGGTTGCCCCCCGGGGTTGCCGTTAACAGAAGCGGATCTTCAGGTTGACCTGGATCGTCGTAAGCCCGGTACCTCCAAATTCACCACCCAGCGTCGTGAGCCGGATCAGGTCAGAATCCTCTCCGGCGTTTTTGAAGGGGTGACCACCGGTACCCCCATCGGCCTGTTAATTGAAAACCAGGATCAGCGCTCCAGGGATTACTCCAATATCAAGGACCTGTTCAGGCCCGGTCATGCGGATTACACCTACACCCATAAATACGGTGTCCGGGATTATCGCGGTGGTGGCCGTTCATCTGCCAGGGAAACGGCCATGCGAGTGGCGGCTGGCGCTATTGCCCGCAAGTACTTGCAGTCCAAGGGTATTGAAGTGCTTGGCTGGCTGTCCCGGATCGGCGATATTCAGGTCGAGAAGCTGGACTGGGATGAAGTGAGAAACAACCCGTTCTTCTCGCCAGATGCGGACAAAGTCCCGGAAATGGAAGCGTTGATTACCAGCCTTCGGGCCGAAGGTAACTCCGTGGGCGCTCGTGTTTCCGTGATGGCGACCGGTGTTCCGCCAGGGCTTGGTGAACCGGTTTTTGACCGCCTTGATGCGGATCTGGCCCATTCACTGATGAGCATTAATGCGGTCAAAGGCGTTGAAATAGGTGACGGGTTTGCCAGTGTCAGCCAGAAAGGTACAGAGCACCGGGATGAAATTACCCCGGATGGCTTCCTTTCCAACCATGCTGGTGGCACCCTGGGTGGTATCAGTACCGGGCAGGACGTGGTTGCTCATATTGCCCTGAAGCCAACATCCAGTATTACCACCTCAGGAAAGTCGATTAATAGTCAGGGCGAGCCGGTGGAGGTCGTCACCAAGGGGCGCCATGATCCCTGCGTAGGTATTCGCGCAGTACCCATTGCTGAAGCGATGATGGCGATTACCCTGATGGATCATTTTCTGAGGCACCGGGCACAGAATGCCGATGTCGTCAGTCCGATACCGGTTATTTAAAGCACAAAAAAGGCCAGTAACCGAATTGGACACTGGCCTGAATGTTCATGCTGAGTCTTTACACGGGCAGGACTTTCAGGTCATGAGCGAGCCAGTCTCATAGCTCTCTCAAGCTTAATAAATTTCAATACTTCTTTGAAAGCACTTTGGTTCTGGTTTGCTTGCCACTGTTTTAGAGTTTTTTCGACAGTTTCCAAACCATCAACATCACCACGATCAAAGATTGCTTTGATATCATCCTGCCATTGCTTGCCCTCTAAATAAGCAGGAGTGTTGAGTTTTTCTAACAGTTTGCTGGCCCCACTTTCCATATCTACGGGCATGACAGATGGTGCTGCGGTTTCTGTGACTTGTTTTGGTTCACGTTTGATCAAGGTTTGTGCAACTTGGCTGTTCGTGGCGCGAGCTTTCTTGATTTCTTTCATACGAACTTTGTAAGCCTTTTTTGCTTTGGCAATATTTCTCTCTTTTCGATCCTTTAACAGATTCTTGTTCGCCTTGTACCGATCCAGACTGGAATTAGCATGAACCGCTTTCTGGCCCCTTTTTCAATATTCTGGTGATAACTCTGCTTAAGTTCTGCAATTCTTTCTTTATAATCTGCTTCTTGCTTCGCTATGTCAGCTTTCATTACCTTTTTGGCATTTGCCATTTCCTGTTGGTATTCCTGACTCGCTGCCGCGCCCAGTTCCCTGCTTATCTTACCGTAAGCAAAGGAAATCTGTCCTTCCAGCTTGCGTAGAGCCTCTTTTGCTTCAGTCAACTTGCCCTTATTATCACAGTGATTGTTAAAACAATCCTGTGTTTCAGAACTCTGGAATTGCTCTTTAATATTCTTGACTTGAGATTGTATCTGGCCCTTACTGCTTGAGTGTATTTTTATGTTTTCAGAACCGCTATTGATAGGGATTTTCAGATTTTTTATTTTCTTTAGGTCTTTATCACTAAAATTGCCTTTATTATATAATTTCAAGGCATCTGAGTATGAACTTTCAAACTCTTTGACCTTATTCTCAAGTACTTCAACTTCTTTCTTACTTTCTTTTCATTTTGAAGCCAGTTCATTGTATGCCTTTGCTGAATTTATTGAGTCTGATTTTCCATCTTGACCTTGTATTTTACTGATTCTCTCCTGCTGAAAATAATTTACCCTTCCCCAATTGGTTTTTTGAATTTTGCGGCTAAACAACTTTGTAATTATTTTCTTTGGCTTGGATAGACAATCAGTATCATTAGCCCTGCCCAGACCTGGTTCTTTCTTACCTTTAAAGGTTGTCACTAACTTACCCAGGAAGGATTTTTTAACGGGAGCGTCACCGTTGAGAGAAGCATCGGATGGCGGTACTTGAACATTTTGAAGTGACGAACCAACAACTCTCGAGCTATCCATAGCATTTCTCCAGCATTCCTTTGGATTTGATAAGAACTAATTGTAGTCAATAAAACTAACGCTTTGTGATTTGATGCCGGGATAGGCCAGAAATGATCAATATAATGACACAATCAATGGTTTTGATTATGAAAACACAAAAGGGTCAACCAACACGTCAAAGAGAGAATGTAAGAATCTGCATGGTAATAAGATGCCGCACGGTTCATTTTATTCGTTTAATACAGGCATGCTGCTTACCTGATTAATTGTATAAAAATCAAATGGGAACTTTTGCGTCATTTAATGGACAAACACAATACTATTTGGTCGATTGTCCAGTATTTATCGTACCATTGTTCGAATTTCTTTAATATAACCTGAGTTAAAAGTTATGCATGGCTTACAATCAAAAGACCCTTGGCAGGGCGTGATGACACACGCTGATTCGGAAGTCTCTAAAGCGGATAATCCGGAAATTGAAAAGTGCAATTTCTGTTTTGGCAATCTGGGTAATCAGCGTACTGTTGTATTGTTTCCCTGTACCCATAGCTATCATAAGTTGTGCATTGGTGAATTTCTGGAAGTCCCACAGAATACAACTTGCCCGGGCTGCAATCATAGCGTTACCCATTGTTTATCACCTGATGAAACGCCGCTCCTCGTGGCAGCTGCAAAAGGTCGGCCTGATGCTATCAGTGGGATGCTTGCCCTTGGGGTAAATGTCAATGACAGCACCGAAGATGGGCTAACTCCCCTCCATTGCGCTGCCATCAAAGGTGATGTAGCGACTTTAGAGCAACTTGTCCGCCATGGTGCTAACGTCAATGCCCTCACAAGAGGTATGACTCCACTCCATTTTGCGGCGCAATGCGGTCATCACGATACCATCTGGTTCTTGCTTGAAAATGGTGCAAATATCAATTACCAGGCAAATGTGATGGAAACGCCCAGTCAAATCCAAGACAGGCGGGATTGGAACGTTTTATTGGCTTCGGTGGAAAAGTGGCAGGGCCTCCCTTTGGGATCCACTCTCGAATACCATGGAAGCGATGCACAAATAACAAGCTACGGGAAAACTCCCCTGCACTGTGCCATTGAAGCCGGGCATGAACAGGTGGTTAACGATCTGGCCGTTGCAGGTGCCGACATCGAAGTACTTATTGGTGAAGGCAAGACACTGCTCAGCTGGGCAAAAAGTGAAGGGAAACTGACGAAACCCATAATCAGTTCTTTAGCCAGTGCAACTTGTGATACTGAGGCCTACTGCGAAGGGGCACGTGCAGAGCTGCTTGGTGCATTGATTGAAATCAATGACTGGGCTTTATTCGACAAATTGTTGGGCAATACCAGGGGGGCTGATATTGATAAACTTCGATGTCCGGGGTCCAGTCAGCTCGCCTTTTTCCAGTCGGTTGAATGCGGTCAGACAGATAATATCAAAGCCATGATTACCAGAGGCGCTGACGTTAACTGCCTTAACGATCGTGGTATGACTCCACTTTACCGTGCAGTCGACGAAGGCCAGCCTGAAAGCGTTGCAACGCTGATTGCAGGAAATGCTGATGTCAATGCCACTATGGGAGACTACAAGTGGACCGCCCTCCATCTTGCGGCTAAAAAAGGTGAGGCATCCATTGTTCAGCTCTTGATTGAAGCAAACGTTAATGTCGATGCCTGCATCTCAGACGGGGAGACCCCGCTCCCCCCCAAAAAAGCGTTTGACAGATATAAAACAAATACAACAAACGGGGGTACCCCTCTTCACATTGCAGTTGAAAGTTGTCAGCCAGAGATTGTTGAACGCCTGATTGCTGCAAGTGCTGATGTCAATGCCCTCAATGCTGCAGTACATACCCCTCTTAAAGTTGCACAAGTACTTTGCGACACGGCAATTTATCGTGTGGAAAACCTGAATGACTTTGCAGCTCTCAATAAGATTGAATCTTACGAAACTATCATTGAACTCCTGCATAGTGTAAACGCAGGTTCAGGTTTTGAATATTGAGTTTGTTTAGTAAGTAGCTGGTCATATGATTTCATATGGTTAGCTACTTAGTGCCATCACTGTACCAGGGCAGTGATACAATCAGAATGGGGCGGTTGATCCAGGTTCGCACGATGCGTGAGGGGATCAGTCCTCATCGACGTGCTCGGGGCTATCGAATCGCTGTTGTGTGCCGTCGTGCTGGATGGCATGACGGGTAAACGACACAGTGCAAACAGTGAGCTGTTAGGGCAGGGCATTGGTAACATTGTTGCGCCATTCTTTGGCGGGATTCCAGCCACTGCCTCCATTGCCCGATCAGCCGCCAACGTTAAGGCCGGAGCACAGAGCCCTGTGGCAGGGATGGTTCATGCCTTGGTTGTGCTACTGGCGCTGGTAGCACTGACCGGTATTCTTGACTTTATTCCCATGTCTGCGATGGCTGCCTTGCTGCTGGTGGTTGCCTGGAGCATGAGCGAAGCGCCTAAAGCGGTGTACCTGTTGAAAACTGCTCCGCGCAGTGATGTGCTGGTTTTTCTGGTCTGTTTTTTCCTGACGGTTGTCTTTGATATGGTCATTGCCATCAGTGTTGGTGTGGTGCTGGCAGCATTGCTGTTTATGAAAGAAGTCGCTGAGATGATCCAGGTCAGGGATATCACCAGGGATAAACGCTATGTAGATACGCTAGTAGCGCCAACGACGGCCGTCCTTCGCATTGAGGGGCCGCTGTTTTTTGCCGCTGCTGATCACGTATTTGGAGAGATCAGTCGTTTAAGCCAGGATAAACATACGATTATCTTACAGATGGAAAATGTCTATCTGCTGGATGCTGGCGGTCTCTCGGCCCTCACGCGATTGATTGAACAGTGCAGGAAGCACCATACCCGGCTATTGATCAGTGAATTACAGTTCCAGCCATTAAAAAAACCTGGCCCGGGCCGGTGTTGAGCCTGTAGAAGGCGTAGTGAAATTTTATCATTCATTGAATGATGCTTTGCTGGACGTGTGAGTCGGTCGGTATTAATAATAATGTTATGCGATGTTTGACTGTTTAATTAACCTGATGGGGCATGGCTGTCCTTTCTGTCTGCTATTAAAACAGTGGGCCAGCCATGCCAGTTGAAGGGTTTATCCCCACTGTCTTTGGTATGCACTCATGATGATCGCTTCCATATCATCATTAAACTTCCTGAACTCTCTCCTTGTACGGCGAAAGCCATCTCTAAGCGAGCGCTGGGCCCTGCTTTTCGTACGCATACGTGGATATGGGTTACGGATTTCCCGGTCAATCATAACCAGCTCACATCGTTCCACATCAAGAATAATCACATCTTTCACTCGCAATGGTGCAAAGAAACCCTGCTGGTGAAGTCTGGCAATCAATGTGCCATAGGCTGTCAGAAGATCATGAGTAATTTTTTCGTCCTCAGTATCGGTCAGGTACCGGTCCAGCTGATAACCGGGAACCTCATCTACAAGAATAAAACCTTCGACAGGAAAACCATTTTTCCGGCGCTCCCCCACCGCCATCACGTCCATGACCTGAAAATCATGGGATTTGAGCTGTTTGATATAAATGGCTTCATTAACAGCAGGGGTGTAAGCTTTGTGCAGCAGCATATTGCTCTCAAGGCACAATCTTTTCGAAACAATAAACTGTCGTTTCAAGTAAGCAACTTGCCCACTCTGTTTGATACGACGACTCTCTCTGGATAGCTCCTTTTCCAGCACATCGCCTATCGGCAACGTCATTGCTTTTTCAAAAGAAGTAATACCCAGTTGCTCCAAGCGTGACCGGTAGCGCTCTTCAATATGAAAATAAGTTCCTGAGAACAACAGTCAGCTTCCTTCTGCCAGTTTCTTGGTATGTACGTTTAGCGCCGGAGTTTAGCAAGCTGCTGTCATAGCAACAACCTTGATTGAACCGTACAGAAAGCACTATACCCGGTTATTGATCAGCGAATTACAATGCCAGCTGTGACGGTGTTGAGCCTGTAGAAGGCGTGGTGAAATTTTATCATTCATTGAGTGATGCGTTGCTCGACGGGTGAGTCGGCCGGTATAAAACAGTGTTTTTGGAATGAACAAAGGCATCCGTTTGGATGCCTTTGTTGTGATATTCACAAGGGATAGTCATCAGGCTTTGCTGGGAGCGTACATGGCCTCAATCTCTTTCTTGAATCGCTTCATAATAATTTTACGACGCAGTTTCAGGGTTGGCGTGATCTCACCCAGCTCGATGGAAAACTCTTTGGGCAGCAGCGTAAATTTCTTCACCTGTTCAAATTTAGCCAGCCCTTGCTGGATTTTATTGACCCGCTCCTGAATCAGTTCCTGAATGCTGCTGTGCTGAATCAGTTCCCTGTGGCTCTGGTATTTCAGATTCACCGCTTTGGCGTGTTCTTCCAGAGCCTCAAAGGCGGGAACAATCAATGCCGTTACGTAGTTTCTGGCATCGGCAATAATGGCAATCTGTTCGATAAAGTGGTCTTTGGTCAGCGTACCTTCGATGTATTGTGGTGCGATGTATTTACCGTTGGAGGTCTTCATCAACTCCTTGATACGTTCGGTCATACGCAGCGCACCGTTTTCATCAATCAGACCGGCATCGCCGGTGTGCAGCCAGCCGTCCGCAGTAAAGGTTTTTGCGGTTTCTTCCGGCTTTTTGTAATAGCCGCGCATGACGTTGTCGCCTTTAACCTGAATTTCACCTTCTGCGCCGATGCGTACCTGTATGCCCGGTAAAGGAATACCACAGGAACCAAACTCAAATTCAGTGTCACGGAAACAGGTCACGGTTGCTACGGTTTCCGTCATGCCGTAACCCACTTTCACATTAATACCGATGGCATGGAAGAAACGGTTAATGTCGTCATCAAGACGAGCGCCGCCACAGGGCATAAACCGGATGTTACCGCCCAGGCCCGCACGAATTTTGCTGAACACCATTTTGTCGGCGATACGGTTGAGCTTCTGCAGATAAACAGGTGCCTCAACACCTTTGCGGCGGTACTCCATATAGGCGTTGCCAATGGTAACCGCAGTATTAAAAATCATACGACGAATAAAGGGTGCTGTGGCAACTTTCCCGTGAATGGTCGTATAGACTTTTTCAAAGAACCTGGGAACGACACAAAGCACCGTCGGCTTAACGGTTTTCAGCGCCTCGCTGACCTGATGGGGCTCTTTGAGGTAGACATTGGTAACGCCACGGGCAAGGGCGTAAAAACTCCAGGCACGCTCAAAAATATGGCTCAGCGGCAGGAAGCACAGTGAGGTATCCAGGCTGTCCAGGTGGATGATCTGGTCATGGCCACGGAAGCTGGCTGCCATATTGGCATAGTCCAGCATAACGCCTTTGGGCTCACCCGTGGTGCCTGAGGTATAGATCAGGGTAAAGAGGTCTTCCATGCAACGGGAATTCAGCCTTTCTTCAAGAATGGCCGGTTCAACACCGTGCTGGATAAAGTCGTCAAAGTAGATAGCCTGCGGGCAGCTGCTAATATCAACCGAGCGGTCAAAGATAACTATGGTCTTTAATGTGGATGACCGGGCCAGTAACTCAAGTGCACTTTGGTATTGTGCCTGTTCACCCACAAACAGCAGACTGGCTTCTGTCTCATCCAGAATGTATCTGACCTGCTCGGTGGTGCTGGTGGGGTACAGCGGTACGGTAACCAGTCGTGCCTGAAGGCAGGCCAGGTCGGCTACGGTCCACTGAGGCATATTCTGGGACCAGATGCCCACTTTCGCTTGTACCTGCAGGTTTTGCTTTAACAGTGCGCGGGAAGCCTGGTCAATCTTTTTGCTGAGCTGATGCCAGCTGACTTCCTGCCACTGACGAGCATCCTGATCAGCGCTTTGAGTGATGAAGCGCATGGCGATATGTTCCGGGTTGCGCTGGGCACGATCACGGATCTGGCTGATCAGGTGCATATTCAAGGGGGAGTTCATCGGCACAGAAAGTAATCTCAAAAGCTGGATGAAAATGTAAACAACAAAATGACGGATGCATGATGTTACAGGATGGCTTGGAAGACCAAAATTGATCCAGATCATTTTTGGTGAAATCCGAAGTGGGAAACTGTAACAGTTAGTAATGATTATTGCTGGATGTAAACAAACACCACCATTTTTGTCAAATACGTATAGATTATACCATCACTGAGTCTGAAAAATCTGTTTTTATATGCGTTTATTGGCCAGTGCGTTGTACTCAGCAATGCTGATGATGAGCCTTTACCTAATGGTTTAATGAATTATTATGATTCCCTCAGAATATAACTTGCTCCATTGTGAATCTACATCCTCGGGTGCCGGGATTAACAAGTCTGAAACTCAAGACGCGTTTTTAGAAAGCAAACGGGTGCCAGCTCAAACTCCTGTGTCTGATAGTCTTTCCAAACGCACTGTAGAGCCCAAATTCACTAATAATTACCTCGGTTCTTCAAGTTTCAGTTCGGTTTTTTTTGATGCCAGGTCTCAGGAATATCTTCTCCTTGTAAAAGCTATGCGTGTTATGGAAAAAGGTCCAACTTTTAATGATGATAAACTTGGTCCTGTTTCCAGGAAAAAAATGACAGTGTCTCAACTGAGAAAAAAGAAGAGTGAATTAAAATCTGAAAATGACAAAAAGTTGAGAGAACTGGGGCGTCTTACAGAACAAATCTCTTCTGATATAAGTAATCCCAGGAAAAAAATAAGGCAACAAGATGTTATTTGTGTTCTGGAGATATTGTCTGATTTTCACAATCATTATCATTTTATACAATGTATGTTTTTCATTATACATAAAGTGGTAAACGATTATTGTAATGATGATGAAATGTTATTTGCCAATGCTATAAGGCATAAGTGTGGAGAAGTCATTGAGCTGATCTATAAATTTTTACTCAGCAGGGATGATTTGAATATTGTACCAAATTTTCGAATGTTGTATGCGGTCTGGGATTTGTATTATACCTATAATATTGTTTCCTGTTGCCAGAATATAGATGGCAGTCAGCATTGTGCATCATACTTTAACCCTGAGCTACCTGTGAAATTTGCTTCAAAAATTTTTCGGCGATTTCCTGATTTAACTGAACTGGAAAGAGAATTTCTGGAGTTGAAGAAAGATAAGAAATCGGGGGATGATGATTTAAAAATTCAGACTTTACATTTCAGTTTGCTGACAGGAAAAGATGTTAACCTGGAAATGCTGATTTCCCGTATAAAAACTGGTTGTCAGAGACTTCAGCATACGGAGTCAAGTAATAAGAATAATGTTATGAAGTATTACGAATTGTTGCAGGTTTTACTTTCTGCAACAATTTGCGCTTTAGAAAGATCTGATCAGGATGCTCGCAGATTGCTTGCCTGTTTTGACTACTTTTTCTTTACAATATTTTCTGCAAGAGTATTGAAACAATATATGCTTGCCAAGTGTGAAGAAAAATCCGGTGCTATTGATGCAGCAAGCCGTATCTACCAGTCTTTGGTCAGTGGGGAAAATCAAGTACCAGTATTCGAAGAATTGATTTTCTGTTTGGAAAAGTTGGGCGATAACGATGCTGTTGTTCAGACCTGCATGAGCGCTGCTGATTATTATCGATACAAAGGTATTAAATGGCGGGAAGAGTACTATGAGCACAAGGCCGCCAGCTATATGCTCATGGCAAACAAGGATGATATTGATGATATAAAAGGCGTTGATCACTCGTCAGGTCAGGATGGGATTGACGTCAGCTCCGTTCAGCCTGATGTTGAACCACAAGCTAAAGCCGTTGGTAGTAAAAAATACAAAAGTAATAGAAAAAACAAGGCTAAACGGGGGGCAGAAAATCATACAACTTCTCTACATTCTTCCCGACCTGCAGAAAAAACAGAATCGGTTCAATCCTGTGCAACCGCTCGGCCTTGTTCAGCAGGAAAAGTCGAAAAAGACACGGCTCAGGTTATGCTATCTGAGGTTTTGGCAACCGATTCTCCAGAGCCCGGAAGCGGCAAGAGTGGGCGGGATTACTGGAGAGAACTTAATGAAATGTTTTTGGATTATTATCATCTTCCTCACAAATACCGCGATGCTGTCGAGAGTCTTTCCCGGGAAGCCTGTCAGGTTTTTCCCAAGGATATATGGATTCTTCATTCTGCTGGTTGGGGGTTTCATCTTATTGGTGATGAACAAAAAGCCGCTGAGCTGCTATTGAAAGGTTTGCGTCAGTATCTGGACCGTCACTATCCTGAAGTTAAAAGCTTTATACCGGTTAATATTTATGGCAACGTCGAAACTGGTCTGGATAGACTTAAGGCCCATCCTGAGATTACCCCTGGCTCACCAGCAGGGCTTAATGTGGCTGCTTATTTAAGTTCTCTGGCGTATGTATATCGGAATCTTAATAAACATTGTGATGATCAGATGCGCTCTTTGGCTAATTGGTTGAACCCTTCCAGGGATGCCCGCAAAAAAGAAAAACAACGCGTATCTTTCGCGGCAAAGGTGAATGTGATTCCTGCAGAAGTTGACCTGGTTACCAGAAGGTTTATGGCTTTTGGCCATGACTACCAGGAGTAAATCCCTCAGCCCTTCCAGAAAGCAGGCGTAAAAAGCACAATGACGGTAATAACCTCAAGCCTGCCCAGCAGCATGCCGACACTTAATAGCCACTTAGCGGCATCCGGTAGAGAACTTAAGTTCCCTGCCGGGCCAATGACGGCCCCCAGTCCGGGACCCACATTGGCAACCGCTGTTGTGGCTCCGGAAAGACTGGTGATGGTTGACGTGGTATTAAATGAAACCAGGGTGAGTGACTGAGGTGGAATATCCGCCCGTTGAGACCGTGGTCATGGCATGGTTTATGGCCTCAAAGCCGGTCATGCCGCCCGGGAAATAGAGATACGAGCAGAGGGCAGTCATGATCTGGTAGACAATAACGATGTTCTTGGCAATGCTACCCTTAACGGTTTTCAGCGTCTCGCTGACATGATGAGGGTCTTTGAGATAGACATTGGTGGCACCACGGGCAAGCAGATAAAAACTCTAGGAGGTGACTGTCCACTGAGGCATGTTCTGTGACCATATACCTACTTTTGCCTGTACCTGCTGGTTTTGCTGCAACAGTGCGCGGGAAGCCTGGTCAATCTTTTTACTGAGCTGATGCCAGCTGACTTCCTGCCACTGACGAGCATCCTGATCAGCGCTTTGAGTGATGAAGCGCATGGCGATATGTTCCGGGTTGCGCTGGGCACGATCACGGATCTGGCTGATCAGGTGCATATTCAAGGTGGAGTTCATCGGCACGGAACGTATTCTCAACAGCTGGATGAAATGTAGACAACAAGAAACCAAATGTTACAGGATGGCTTGGAAGACCAAAATTGATCCAGATCATTTTTGGTGAAATTCTGAGCGGGAAAATGTAACGGTTAGTAACGATAATTGCTGGATGTAAACAAACCCCGCCATTATTGTCAGATATACGTAGATTATACCATCATTGAGTCTGCAAAATCTGTTTTTATATGCGTTTATTGGCCACTGCGTTTGCTCAGCACAGCTGATGGTGAGCCATTACCTAATGGATTAATGAATTATTATGATTCCCTCAGAATATAACTTGTTCCACTGTGAACCTGCATCCTCAGGTGCCGGGATTAACAAGTCTGAAACACATGACACGCTTTTACAAAGCCAACAGGATCCAGCTCACGCTACGGTGACTGATAACCTTTCCAGGCGCACTGTAGAGCCCAAATTCACTAATAATTACCTTGGTTATTCAGGTTTCAGTTCTGCTTTTTTTGATACCGGGTCTCAGGAATACCTTCTCCTGGTAAAAGCCATCCGTGTTATGGAGAAAGGACCAGCGTTTAATGATGATAAGCTTGGTCCTGTTTCCAGGAAAAAAATGACCGTTTCCCAACTGAGAAAAAAGAAGAGTGAATTAAAAGCTGAAAATGATAAAAAGTTGATCGAATTGGAGCGTCTTACAGCGCGAATCTTATATGTAATCAATGCCGGAAAAGAAATAAAGCAGCAGGATGTTGCTTGTTTTCTTGAGATATTGTCTGACTTTTACAGTCCTCGATATTTTATGCAATGTATGTTTTTCATTCTACATAAAGTGTTAAGTGATCAGAGTGCTGAAACAAATATGGTATTAACCGAAGTCGTAAAGAATCAGTGTGGAGGAATTATTGAGCTAATCTACAAAATTGTACTTAGCAGGGATGATGTGGGGTTTGTATCAGAGTTTTGGCACGTAGGGTGGGATCTTTATTATGTTTCTAATATTATCGCCTGCTGCGTGAATATGGATGGCAGTGAGCGTTGTGCATCATTCTTTAGCCCTGAGCTGCCTGTGAAGTTGGCATTGAGATGTTTACAGCAAATTCCTGGTGTAACTGAACAGGAAAAACAATTTCTGGAAATAAAAAAGAGACGCGGGGATGATGAATCAGATATTCATACTTTACAATTCAGTTTGCTGGCAGGAAAAGATGTTGACTTGGAAATGCTGATTTCCCGTGTAAAAAATGGTTGTCAGAGATATCAGCAAACGGGTTTGAGTGATAGGAAAAAATTTACCGAGTATCTTGGGCTGTTGCAGTTTTTGTTTTCCGCAACAGTGTGCGCTTTGGAAAGATCCGGGGAGGATGCTCGCAAATTGCTTGACTGTTACAATTGCTTTTCCTATCTACAGCCTTCCGCAGGCGTATTGAAACAATATATGCTGGCCAGGTGCGAAGAAAAATCCGGCGCTATTGATGCAGCAAGCCGAATTTACCAGTCTTTGGTCAGCGGGGAAAGCCAGGTACCCGTATACGAAGAATGGATTACCTGTCTGGAAAAGCTGGGCGATATCGGTGCTATTGTTCAGGGCTGCATAAGTGCTGCTGACTATTATAGAGCCAAAGATATTAAATGGCGGGAGGAGTACTATGAGCACAAGGCTGCCGACTATATGCTGGTCATGGCAAACATGGATGATATTGATGTCAGCTCCATGCAGCCTGATGTTGAACCACAATCTAAAGCCGACAGCAGTAAAAAGCACAAAGTGAATCGAAAAAACAAAGCTAAACGGGGGGGCGAACATCATGCAATTCCTTCCCGTTCTTCCCGACCTGCTGAAAAAACAGAATCTGTTCAATCCTGTCCAGCTGACCGACCTTGCCCGTCAATAAAAGCCAGACAGGACACAGCACATGTTATACCTTCAGAGGCAGAGGCAACCGATTCTTCAGAGCCAGGAAGCATGAAAAGTGGGCGGGATTACTGGCGAGAGTTGAATGCGCTGTTTTTGGATTATTATCACCTTCCTCACCGATACCGGGATACTGTCGAGCGCTTTTCCCGGGAAGCCAGTCAATGTTTCCCAAATGATATATGGGTTCTTCATTCTGCCGGTTGGGGATTTCATCTTATTGGCGATGAAATAAAAGCCGCTGAGCTGCTATTGAAAGGTTTGCGTCACTATCTGGACCGTTACCCTGAAGTCAAAAGTTTTATACCGGTTAATATTTATGGCAATTTTGAATATGGTCTGGATAGACTTAAAACGCATCCTGAGATAACCCCCGGCTCATCCGCAGGACTCAATGTGGCTGCTTATTTAAGCTCTCTGGCGTATGTGTATCGAAATCTTAATAAACATTGTGATGATCAGATGCGCTCTTTGGCTAATTGGTTGAACCCTTCCAGGGATGCCCGCAAAAAAGAAAAACAACGCGTATCTTTCGCGGCAAAGGTGAATGTGATTCCTGCAGAAGTTGACCAGGTTACCAGAAGGTTTATGGCTTTTGGCCATGGTTGTCAGGAGTAAATCCCTCAGCCCTTCCAGAAGGCTGGCGTAAAAAGTACCAGTACGGTAATAACCTCAAGCCTGCCCAGCAGCATGCCGGCACTTAATAGCCACTTGGCGGCATTCGGTAGAGAACTGAAGTTTCCTGCAGGGCCAATGACGGCTCCCAGGCCGGGACCGACATTGGCAACCGCTGTCGTGGCTCCGGAAAGACTGGTGATGGGGTCGAGATCGCAGAGCGACAGTAACAGGCTCATTAATGCGATTAACAGGATGAAGAAGAAACTGAAACCGATTAACGAACGGAGTATGTCACTGCTGATTTGCTGGCCGTTATAGGTTTGTACAAAACAGGCCCTGGGATGAACCAGTTGCTTTAACTGAATGTTCAGGAGCTTGCCGCCAATTTGAAACCGGAAAATTTTGATGCCTCCTGCAGTTGACCCTGAACAACCTCCCACCAATAACAGGAAGAAGAAGGTGAGGTTGGCTAGACCACCCCACAGGGTATAGTCACCGTAGGCAAAGCCGGTGGTGGTGATGGTTGACGTGGTATTAAATGAGACCAGGGTGAGTGACTGGGGAAAGGTGTAGTCAGAGTGGCAGCATAACCAGATGCTCAGAACCAGCCAGACTACCAGCAGAAAACCGATAAAGGCCTGTACCTGGGTATCCTGGTAAAAGCAGTTAACGTCACCCCGCATAGAGCGAACAAAGAGAACAAAAGGGAGGCTGGCAAGTATCATGAAAATGGTGCTGGTCCAGATGATAAACGGGTTTTTAAATAACCCCATGGAAGCATCTGAGGTGGAATATCCGCCGGTTGAGACTGTGGTCATGGCATGGTTTATGGCCTCAAAGCCGGTCATACCGCCCAGGAAATAAAGGTACGCGCAGATAGCAGTCATGATCAGATAGACAGTAACGATACCCTTGGCAATGCTGCCTGAACGGGGCATGGCTTTCTCGGACCAGTCAGAAGATTCGCTCTGGAACAACCTCATACCACCCACTTTGAGAAAGGGCAGAACGGCAACCGCCATCACAATAAAACCGATGCCGCCAAACCATTGCAGCAGTGACCGCCAGATCAGCACACTGGGGGGCATCTGATCCAGACCTGTCAATATGGTGGATCCGGTGGTGGTAATACCTGACATGGTTTCAAAAAAGGCATCGGTGAAACTGACGGGAAGTTTGAACCAGAAGGGCAGTGCTGCAAAAGTGCATACTGCCACCCAGCAGAGTGTGGTCAGTACAAACACCTGCCTGGGCTTCATATTGAAGTGTTCTGGTTTGAAATTGATGGTCAGGGCTACGCCGCTGATCAGCGTAATGGCCGCAGCGGCGACAAATTCCCAGATATTCGACTCACCGGTCAACAGATCATAGATGACCGGAATCAGCATAAACTTGGCCAACGCAGTCAGGAACAGGCCAATCACATAGAATACCGGACGGTGTTTCATTGCTTTTCAATGGCATTTACTGAGAAATAAAAAGTTGGTACGCATCGTTTGGAGGGAAGTCAGATGCTTTTGGGTGATCGCATCTGACTTGAAGAAGTTTAGAAGGTGAGAGCGTTATTACAACTTAATCAGTGTTCTGCCGGTGACTTGTCCATTAGTGATGGCCTCTGCCAGTTCAGGCACGGCATCCAGTGACACTTCTTTGGCCGCGTCGCTGTAGAAAGACTCTGGCAGCAGCTCAGCAATACGGTTCCATGCCTGCATACGTTGTTCAATCGGGCACATGACCGAATCAACACCCAGAAGCTTAACGCCTCTGAGAATAAAAGGCATAACCGTGGTTGGCAGATCAAACCCACCGGCCAGGCCGCAGGCGGCAACAGCCCCCTGGTAATCAACCTGTGCCAGTACCTTGGCCAGAACCTTGCTGCCGACGGTGTCAATGGCACCTGCCCAGAGCTGTTTTTCCAGCGGACGTGCGGGTTCAAGCAATTCTGCACGATCAATCACCCGGTCAGCCCCGATGGACTTTAACCAGTCACTGTTTTCCGGGCGACCGGAAGCGGCAACCACCTGGTAACCCAGCTGATCCAGCAGCGTTATGGCAACACTGCCAACACCACCGCTGGCACCGGTGACCAGAATCTCACCTTTCTCAGGGGTAATGCCTGCGTCTTGCAGCGCCATGACACACAGCATGGCCGTCAGGCCGGCAGTACCGATAATCATGGCCTTGCGGCTGTCCAGTCCAGCAGGCATGGAAACCAGGTAGTTAGCAGGCACGCTGGCTTTTTCGGCCATACCACCCCAGTGGTTCTCACCAACACCCCAGCCGGTGAGGATAACGGAATCACCTGGCTGGTACCGGTCATCACTTGAGGAAATGACCTGGCCCGCGTAGTCGATACCCGGAACCATCGGAAAATCACGGATAATTTTTCCCTTCCCGGTGATGGCCAGGCCATCCTTGTAATTCAGTGATGAATAGTCAACAGCAACAATAACATCCCCGGCTGGCAGGGTGGATTCATCCAGCTGTTCTATGGAAGCGACAGTGTTGTTGTCCTGCTGGTTCAGTACTAGCGCCTTGAACATAAACGATAATCTCTAAAAAGGTCAGGGCGTGAACTATACTCCTGCAATTGGCAGGTGGCGAGGATTGATTATTGCTGCTTTTATCCTGATTCAATTGGAAAGGTTATATTTTTTACCCGGGCAGCTATGAATGCATTATTAAGAAGTTCGTTTCCTTGTTTCCCGCCTTCCACTGTTGCTTCTGAGAATAACCATTTCACTGGTCAGAAGGTTCGGGTGAAGGTACTTGTGGTTGGCGCTGGCCCTATCGGCCTTTTTGCCATGCAGCAATTGGAAGGGTTGCAGTTTTACCATAACGAAAGACTGTGTACTGGCAGTAATAAAAATTCATTTCTCGATCGAAAAGTGCTGGTTCATGATATGTCTCCCCAGGGCCATAACCCTAATGACGTTAAAATGATATCGGGGCAGAAGTTTGCATCCCTCTACGATAAAAAAAAGCACAGCTATGAACGTTGCCTGGAATGGCACTTCGATAGTGGGCAAAAAGTGGACTGGATGATGTGCTCAGACGAACCCGTAGGGGGGAGTTGGAACACCTATCTACCATCACAGCGGACATTAAGCGATTATCGTGAGATGGGATTGCCTGACTATCCCATTGAACTATGTGATGTACGCAAAATTCCCTTGCCACCTCCACCACGCCCTTGCCAGCGGGTGGTGACCGATGGTGAGTCTCTGCTCAAGTATTACCAGGACTATGGAAAAAAAATATTGACGGAATCCCGGGCAGTTCCGGGGCGAGTGGTCTGTGCAACTCAGGCCGGTTCTGTCTGGCAAAGTGGTCTTTTCTGGGAAGTCATCGTTCGGGGAGCGGCCGGGCAGGAGACCCTGATTCAGTGTGATTATTTAATGCTGGCGATCGGCAAGAAAAAGCCAAACTTGTTAAATATCCCCGGGGAGCGGGATAATCCCCATGTCTCTCATTGGACCCATGAGGCCTGCCGGGCGATGGACAAATTAGCACCGGGCAGTAAAGTTTTAGTGGTTGGCAACAGTTTTTCAGCCAGTGATACAATCTATGAGGCTTGGCAAAAAGGCATGAAAGTTATCCATCTGCTGCCTGCCAAAATTAAAGAAGAAGCCGTAAGTGTGAAAAACCAGCCGGGTAAATGGGGAAGACATCCGTTGATCCAGCATCTGAATTATAAAAGATCAGAATCCCATTACTCGGTGGCAGAGGCAATGGCATGCCCTGAAAAATATCAAGACACTTATGAACAGGGATTGAACTGCAGGCTGGCTGGTATTGAAAACCAACGGGTGTGCCATATTGTTCAGGAATTGCCAGGGACGGAGGCACAGCACTTCCACTTAGCATTTGATCATATTGCTCTGTTGATCGGGGTAAAAGTGGATTATTCCTTCTTTCCTGATACTTTAAAGTCTTCTCTGACTCAAAGTAATGGCTATCTGGATCTTTGTCCTGAGACGATGGAAAGTAATGCCTGTCAGAATTTATTTTGTATTGGCTTCAGCGCCGGTGAGTCATTTTTAAGCCACTCGTTGGGTCATGCTGTGGCGGCTGTTGAAACCATCAGGAAGAGGGAACAGGATAAAAAGGCGCAAATGATGAAACGTGATGAGGTGGTTCCCATGGAATGGGATTAAGGATGATCCGTCAACAAGAAAACGACGGAGACATACAATGAGCATCAACATTTTGGGCAGTCACTGAACAGAGCAACCCCAATCCCAGCGTTGCTGGGACGCATCAGTCAGCAGCTGCTGACAATGGATATTGCCATTTTTTATGGCCAAATGCAGCGGCGTCATCCCATTCTTATCGGTACTGTGGATATCCGCATGGTGAGTGATTAACAGTTGCACCACTTCGAGACGCCCCCAGTCAGCGGCCCGGTGCAATGGGGTTTGGCCAGAGATATCTTTGCTTTCCAGATCCGCCCCATGGTCTATCAGGTACTGCATCTTCTCCCTATTTCCCATGACAGCGCTGTAAACGACGGCATGGTGCAGAGGCGTGCACAGGGACTCATTAACGGCATTCACGTTCGCCTGGTGGGTGATCAGCAGTTGTAAGCATTCTATGCTACCTTCCGAGGGACTCAGGGCTGAGTGGTGCAGAGGCGTCTTGCCCGACTTGTCAGCGGCATTGATGGCCACCCTGTTATCCTGCAGAAGCTGTCGCAGGTTATTGATGTAGCTTTTTTTCGCAGCCAGGTGCAGAGGGGTGAGACCCTCATCGTCGGCAACCGTCGGGTCTGCGCCGTAATCCAACAACAGTTTCAGAAACTCGCCATTATTATTTTCGATGGCCAGATGCAGGGGGGTAGAGCCGGTATTGTCCCTGCAATCGAGTTCCGGCCCATGCTTCAGTAACTCCCTCAGGCACTGGTCATGGCCTCCGGCAGTGGCCAGGTGCAGGGCCGTATTGCCCCGGTGATCGGCGGTATTGATATCGGCAGAATACTTGAGCAGAAGTTGCGTGAGTTCCGCCTGGCCTGCCTTGACAGCAACCTGTAACAGCCGGACACCCTGACCGGTCACGGCTTCACGAAAATCTTGTCGGGCAATGCCGGGTTCCTGCGCCAATAGTGTCTTGAACGTGTCCATATCCCCACGGCAAGCTTGTCGGCAGGCACAAAGTGCCAGAGGTTCGCAATAGGGTGAGGTTTCAATTTTCCGGGCCCCGGCCAGACGCTCCAACGGCACTGCCGGTTTCAAGAAGGGTGGACATTGACAACAGTTTCGTTCTGCAATTTCATGTTCATGGCCCGGCCTGCATTCCAGGATTTCAGCAATGCACCCCAGGTGAACGGTGCGCCCGCAGCAATTAGTCCTGACCAGAGAGCGCCCGTCGAAATCACCGGTTGCTGAAGCATCGATGGCGTCTGCAGGACCGGTTTGCTGCGAGCAGTACAGGGAGCATGGGCCGATAGTATTCATAGTGGTGTTTCCTGACTTTTCAGTTACCAGCACACTAAGGCATTAATGTTCACGTTATTCTCAGCCAGCCTATTCTAGGCACAAAACCGTCAACCTGTTCGCAAAAGTAGTAAAACTCTTTAATAAGACGCTTCTGAATCAGCAATCTGGGTGTCCTTTGATTCCAGAAAGTTATCAAAACCAGAAAAAAGATGAATTTGAGTAATTTTCTATGAGCGACTAGGATAGGCATTTTTAGGGATAAGCTGAAATTCTTGATAAAAATACCAGGGTTTGTTGACGTATCGTTGCGGACCTATCGGGAAGCGCAGTCTGGTTCACATAAAAGTGTCATGTGCGCGAAAGAAATCGTAATAAAACTGCACATAAATCAAACAAAAACAGTCTTTTTCTGTTTATTGCAGCAATGAGGGTGGTTCAATGGCTGGCCAGGCTTTCAATATGAAAAGCAGGGGTAAAACGCTTTATGACAAGTTGTGGGATGCCCACCTTGTGCTTCAGCGTGACGATGGATCCGCGTTGATTTATATCGACCGGCAGCTGCTCCATGAGGTGACATCGCCACAGGCTTTTGAGGGGTTGAAGCTGGCTGGTCGCCAGCCATGGCGGCTGGATGCCAACCTCGCCACACCTGATCACAATGTACCCACTACGTTGAATGAGCGGCAGCACGGTATTGAAGGGATTGCCGATCCGGTGTCGAAAATCCAGGTCAAGACGCTGGATGACAACTGTGATCATTTTGGCATCACCCAGTTTGATATGCAGGATCAACGCCAGGGCATTGTCCATGTGGTTGGCCCGGAACAGGGCGCGACTCTGCCCGGCATGACCGTTGTCTGCGGTGACTCGCACACCTCAACCCACGGCGCTTTTGGTGCACTGGCCCACGGTATCGGAACCTCGGAAGTTGAGCATGTGCTGGCGACCCAGTGTCTTGTGGCCAAGAAGATGAAGAACATGCTGGTTCGGGTTGATGGTTCCCTGGGCACCGGAGTCACCCCTAAAGATGTGATCCTTGCCATTATCGGCCGTATCGGTACAGCCGGTGGTACCGGCTTTGCCATCGAGTTTGGGGGCGACGTTATTCGTAATATGACCATGGAAGGGCGAATGACGCTCTGTAATATGGCCATTGAAGCCGGAGCCCGGGCAGGCATGGTGGCGGTTGACCAGACCACCATTGACTATGTGCAGGGCAGGCCGTTTGCTCCCGTAGGAAAACAGTGGCAGCAGGCGGTCAAGGTTTGGGAAACCCTTCATTCAGACAGTGATGCGGTGTTTGATCAAATCGTTGTGCTCAATGGCGATGAGATAAAGCCACAGGTCAGCTGGGGAACCTCCCCGGAGATGGTGTTGCCGGTGGATGCCCGGGTGCCTTTCCCGGAGGATGCTCCGGATGAAACCCGTAAAGAGGGCTACGCCCGTGCCCTGGAGTATATGGGATTAACCGCTGGCCAGAAGATTACCGACATTCCTGTTGATCGGGTGTTTATCGGTTCCTGTACCAATTCGCGCATTGAGGACTTGCGTGAGGCGGCAGCTGTCGTAAAGGGCAGGCGAGTGGCTGACACGGTTAAAGAGGCTCTTGTGGTACCGGGCTCTGGTCTGGTAAAGGCCCAGGCTGAAGCAGAAGGGCTGGATAAGGTGTTTCTGGCTGCTGGCCTTGAGTGGCGTGAGCCGGGGTGTTCCATGTGTCTGGCCATGAATGCCGACAAACTGGGGCAGGGCGAGCACTGTGCATCCACCTCTAACCGGAATTTTGAAGGTCGTCAGGGCTTTGGCGGGCGAACCCATCTGGTTAGTCCGGCCATGGCTGCTGCGGCGGCCATTGCGGGCCATTTTGTCGATGTCCGTCATCAGACATCCGTAGTGTAAAAGGGGAGAATCATGCAGGCTTTTACCGTTCATCAGGGTTTAGTGGCTCCCCTGGATCGTGCCAATGTGGATACGGACATGATCATTCCCAAGCAGTTTCTCAAGTCCATCAAACGCACCGGCTTTGGTGTCAATCTGTTTGATGAACTCCGCTATCAGGACGAAGGTTATCCGGGGCAGGATTGCACTAAACGTCCACTGAATCCGGAATTTGTCCTGAATCAGCCCCGTTTTCAGGGCGTGTCCATCCTGCTGGCCAGGCAGAATTTTGGCTGTGGTTCCAGCCGGGAACACGCCCCCTGGGCCCTGGATGATTTTGGTTTCCGCTGTGTGATCGCGCCGAGTTTTGCGGATATCTTTTATAACAATTGCTTTAAAAACGGCATTCTCCCCATCACCCTGTCGGACGAGGTGGTAGAGCAGCTGTTCCAGGAAGTGGCAGCGAGTGAAGGGTATCAGCTGACGGCGGATCTCCAGCGTGAAGTGGTGGTTAAGCCTGATGGTACAGAGTTGCCATTCAGCATTGATGCATTTCGTCGTCACTGCCTGGTCAACGGTCTGGATGATATTGGTCTGACCCTGCAGAATGCGGATCAGATCCGCAATTTCGAACAGCGTTATAAAGCAGATAACCCCTGGCTGTTCGCCAGTAAAAATAATTAACAGCGGAGCTTTTCATGAGCAAGCAGATGTTATGTCTTCCAGGTGATGGCATCGGCCCTGAGATTATGGCTGAGGCCCTGAAAGTACTGGATGCGGCCAAACTGCGTTTTGGGCTCGATATTGAAGTCAGTCATGGTCTGGTTGGCGGTGCGGCCATTGATCAATATGGTGTTCCGCTGAACGATGAAACCCTGGCGCTGGCCAGGCACGCCGATGCGATTCTGTTCGGTGCGGTGGGTGGTCCGAAGTGGGATGATCAACCCATGGCGAACCGTCCTGAAAAAGGGCTGTTGCAACTACGCTCTGAACTGGACCTGTTTGCCAACCTTCGTCCGGCCATGCTTTTCCCGCAACTGGCCGAAGCGTCCAGTTTGAAGCCAGAGCTGGTGGCTGGTCTGGATATTCTTATTGTGCGGGAGCTGACCGGGGGTATCTATTTTGGTGAGCCCCGTGGCGTCCGTACCCTGGAAAATGGCGAACGGGAAGGTTATAACACCTACGTCTATCGGGAGTCTGAAATCCGTCGTATCGCCAGGGTGGCTTTTGAGGCAGCCCGGAAGCGGAGTGGACGACTCTGTTCGGTGGATAAGTCCAACGTGCTTGAAGTGACCGGTCTCTGGCGGGAGGTGGTTATTGCCGAGTCTGCCGGTTACAACGATGTTGAGCTGAGCCATATGTACGTTGATAATGCCGCCATGCAGCTGGTTCGGGCACCGAAACAGTTTGATGTGATGGTGACCGGTAATATGTTCGGCGACATCCTCAGCGACTGTGCAGCGATGTTGACCGGCTCGATTGGTATGTTGCCATCAGCCTCCCTGAACGAAAAGAACCAGGGGATGTATGAGCCTGTGCATGGTTCGGCACCGGATATCGCCGGGGAGAACAAGGCGAACCCTCTGGCGCAGATTTTGTCCCTGGCGATGTTGCTTCGCTATTCATTGGCCGAAGCTGCCGCAGCGGATGCCATTGAAAAAGCGGTCAGCGGTGTTCTGGATAAAGGCTATCGTACCGGGGATATCGCCTCTGAAGGTTGTCAGTTGGTGGGCACCGCTGCAATGGGTGATGCGGTTGTTGACTGTTTGTTAAATGCATAACAAATATATAATGTTGGCGGCTTCTGTTGTCTGTTTTGAGCAGGGGCTGTTTTTTCGGGGGAGCGCAGTATGAAAAAAGTAGGTTTTGTTGGCTGGCGAGGCATGGTGGGCTCCGTATTAATGGAGCGTATGCAGGAAGAAAACGACTTTGCCCGTTTACAGGGCAAGGGTGTCGAGCCGGTCTTCTTCACCACCTCACAACTGGGTCAGCCCGGACCCGATGTTGGCGTGCCTGTGGGCGACCTTCAGAATGCCCATGATATAGACGCTCTCAGAGAAATGGACGTTATTATTTCCTGCCAGGGTGGCGATTATACCGGCAAAGTCTTTCAGCCATTGCGTGACAATGGCTGGCAGGGATACTGGATTGATGCCGCTTCCTCCCTGCGGATGAACGACGATGCTGTGATTATTCTTGATCCCGTCAACCGTGCTGTGATTGACCGTGCGCTGAATGACGGTGTCAAAAATTTTATCGGTGGTAACTGCACGGTTTCCCTGATGTTGATGGCCATTGGTGGGCTCTTTCAGCACAATGCCGTGGAGTGGGTCAGTGCCATGACCTATCAGGCAGCCAGTGGGGCCGGTGCCAGAAACATGCGTGAGCTGATCAGCCAGATGGGCTCTATCCAGAGCAATGTTGCTGCCGAGCTGGCTGACCCGGCCAGTGCCATTCTGGATATTGATCGTAAGACCTCTTCCTTATTGAGAAGCGCTGATCTTCCGCAAAGTGAGTTTGGTGTGCCACTGGCAGGCAGCCTGATTCCTTACATCGATAAAGAGCTGGAGAATGGCCAGAGCCGCGAAGAGTGGAAGGCTCAGTCCGAGACCAATAAGATTCTCGGGCATCAGGCTTCTCCGGTTCCTGTGGATGGTATCTGCGTTCGCATTGGTGCCATGCGTTGTCACAGTCAGGCATTGACCATCAAACTGCGTAACGATATTCCCATGGCGGATATTGAGGCGATGATTGCCGGTGCCAATGACTGGGTATCCGTGGTTCCAAACCACCGGGAAGAGACCATGCATCAGTTGACACCCGCAGCGGTCACCGGCCGTCTGGATATTCCGGTTGGCCGCCTGCGCAAATTGAATATGGGACCTGACTATCTGACGGCATTTACTGTGGGTGACCAGCTGTTGTGGGGAGCGGCAGAGCCACTGCGTCGTATGTTGACCATATTGCTCTGAGTGTCTGCTCCTGCATTGAAATAGAGTTCCATAGACTACAGAGATTTCACACTAAGGTGAAAGACATGAAACATTCCCGTTACTTCGTGTCTTGCTGCCTCTGTATAAATAACAAATAATCAGAAAAAATGAATTAATTATGTTAACGGAACAACAGCTAACAGACTTTGCCAGCAACTTTGTCAAAGTTATTCCCCACTGCCTGCATTTGAATATGTCATTGGTCAAAGCGGATCGTAACGGCATTGAACTGGAAATGCCCTGCGACAACCGGCTGATAGGCAACCCGGAAACCGGCGTCATTCACTCTGGTGCCATTACCACCCTGATGGACTCCTGTTGCGGCATTTCCGTGTACACCCGTATGGAGCAGCTGGAAGCCTGCCCGACACTGGATCTGCGTATTGACCATATGACCACTGCTCAGCCCGGTAAGCCGGTCCGGGCATTTGCCGAGGCTTATCATATAACCCGTTCCATGGTCTTTACCCGCGGTGTTGCCTACCAGGAACACCGTGATCAACCCATTGCCCATGTCGTAGGCACCTTTATGCGAATAGGACAACACTCCATGAAGCCAGTGCAGGAGTATATGCAATGAAGGACCAGATCGAACAATCAGGGTTTGCCAGCATTATTAAGGATGTCCGGGAGTCAAGAGAATACAGTGTTCTGACCAGTGGTATTCCCTATGCCAGTATGATCGGTATGCAGTGCACGCCGATGGGCGATGATGCCCTGTTTACCCTGCCGAATCAGATGAGCAATATTGGTAACCCCCTGCTGCCTGCCATCCATGGTGGGGTGATTGGTGGTTTTATGGAGATGTCTGCGGCTCTGCATTTAATGCTGTTTATGGAAGAGCCGAGGCTGCCCAAAATTATTGACTTTTCCATTGATTACCTGCGCTCGGGGCAGCCAAGGGATATCTTTGCCCACTGTGAGGTCTGTCGACAGGGGGCCAGGGTGGCCAATGTGGCCGTGACCGCCTGGCAGAGTAAAAGGGAGTTACCAATAGCCATCGCCCGGGGGCATTTCAAACTTTCCAGGGGAACGGCCTGAAACTGCTTGCCTGATATCAACGCCCTGTATAAAGTCGATGGTTTTTTATCATTTATGTGGTGCTGGCTGACACAAGGTCAACGATGCCCATACTTTCTCTGGCTTGCGGGGCCTTTTATCCATGAACCGAACATACAATATCGCTATTTACGCTGCCGACACACTGGCCGGTGAAACTCTGGTTCGGCAACTGGAAGAATCACTGTTTGATGGTAAGCCGCTACCGGTAATGAGCCTTTATCCGCTCGTGGAGTCTGCACAGGCTTCAGGTTCCGTTGAGTTTCATGGCGAAACACTGGAATTTATTCCTGCTGAGGAAGCCGACTTTTCCACCACTGATTTTCTGGTGATGCCCGCCGGGTGTCAGCGAAATGCCCAGTTGATGACCCGGGCAGTTGAGAGTGGCTGTGTTATTATTGATGCGGCAAAAGGGGCTGCATCCCAGGGCTATACCGTGCCGGTGATGGTTGACTTGAACAGGCATTTTATCGAAGAGGCGATAGATAACCGTTACTTTGCCGTACCCGGATCTGCCGTTGCCTGCTTACTCCCTCTGCTGCAAAAGCTGCACCAGCGGTTTACTCTCAGCCGTATCAATCTGGTGGTTATGCAGCCGGTGGCGGCCCTTGGTACAAAGGGTGTCGATGCCCTGCGTAAGCAAACCATTGAGCTGCTGAACGGCAAGCCGGCAGAGCATGGTGATTTTTCCGCTCGCCTGGCCTACAACCTGATTCCGGAAGTTGATGCCGAAGAGGGTGAGAAAATCGGCAATGAAGCCAATATGCGCAATGAGCTGCTGGTGGCTTTGGGAGAGGAGTTGGACATCCGTGTGACCTGCATCACAGCCCCGGTATTTTTCGGTGACAGTTATGTTGTTGATCTGGATACTGTCCAACCGGTTGATTTTCAGGAAATACAGTCTTTACTATCAGAACTCCCTGAAATAGTAGCGGCAGATGGCCTTGGCATGCCTACCCTTGAAGACACTGCGGGAAGTGATCAGCTGCATATTGGCAAACTCCGGCAACAATCAGATTATGCAACCGACTTGAGTTTCTGGATGGTGGCCGATAGCTTCAAGAGTAGTGCTGTTCATGCTGTTGAATTAATTGGGTTATTGATAAAAGACTTTGCTAAGTGATAACTTAGTTTAACTGCTTGGGGTTCCTCGCTGTATCGAGAAAGGGGGGGGGCTGCTTTCTCTACAGCTGAAGGCAGAAGGGGCTCAAACAGTCTAAGCATAAAACAAGGATTCATGATGAAACTGCAAAAACTTGTCGTAGTGATGTCAGCGCTGGCAGGGGGAATCGCTGCAATGAATTCCCATGCGCTGGGTCTGGGGGAGGTGAAGCTGTATTCAGCTTTGAATCAGCCCCTGGTGGCTGAGATAGAGTTAATGCAGGTCAATGATCTCACTCGCAACGAGATCCTCTCTAACCTGGCCAGCAAAACAGACTTTGAGCGGGCCGGTGTTGAACGTCCTTTCATTTTGAATAATCTGCGGTTTACCACCAAAGTTGGCCCTGATGGCAAAGGTTTGATCAAGGTCACCAGTGACAGCCCGGTCCATGAGCCTTATCTGAATTTCCTGGTGGAGGTGCACTGGCCAAGTGGTCGCCTGTTGAAGGAATATACGCTTCTTCTTGATCCTCCAGCTTTCAATGGTCAAACTTCAGCCCCTGTTGTCAAGCCCGCATCCATTCCGCCCCATTATGGGACTAACCCTGTGTGGGACCAGCCGCCAAGGGTCAATGGTAACCGGATAAACCGCAACTATACGCCGTCACAGGAAACCATTGAATATCGTGACTCCATTCAGCGGCAACAGGTCCAGCGGGTCTCCTCCCGTCGCGATGACGCCTCTTCAGATCTGCCCGGTAGCACACCCGGGACTTACCGGGTGAACAGAAATGACAGCCTCTGGGAAATCGCTGAGAAAGTGCGCCCCGACTCCGAAGTGACGGTACAGCAAACCATGCTGGCGATTCAGCGTGGCAACCCACAGGCATTTATTGATAACAATATTAATCGCCTCAAGAGCGGGCAGGTCCTGCGGATTCCGGGTCGTAATGAGATGACCCGTTTGACGGTCCGTGAAGCCGTTGCTGATGTATCCAGACAGAATCGTGAGTGGCGGGGGCGCAGCCAGGTTGCGCAACTGGATGCTACCAGGCGAACATCATCCATCGCCTCGGATTCCCGCAAGTCTCTGGATGGTCAGCTGGCCATCGTTTCCGGTGATGCAGCCAGCGGGCGTGGACAGGATCTCGGTGGCGATGCCGCCGGTGGCAATGCCGTGTTGCAGACCGAGCTGGCCATGACCCGTGAACAGCTTGATAAGCTGAGCCGGGAGAATGCCGAGCTCAAGAGCCGGTTGAAAGATCTGGATGATCAGATTGCTACCCTGAAGCGCCTGGTTGCCCTGAAAGACGATCAAATGGCGGCCTTGCAGAACCAGTCCCGGTCGTTACCCACCCAGCGTCAGGCAGAGACAGCATCCGGGCCGGGCATGATGGCTACGCTCTTTGGTAACCCTCTGATTATGCTCCTGCTGGCTTTGATACCTTTGGGAGGCGCTGGCTGGCTCTTTTATCAGCGGCGCAGGAAACAGCAGGAAGCGCTGGACGATGAAGATGTTGACATTCAACCTGTCAATTTGAATAAGGAGGCACCGATTGATGCCTCCCCAAAGCCAACAGCCTCTCCCAGCGCAGAGGATGAGCTTAAGTTTGATGAAGCGCTGGCCATCGATGATTCGATCATTAATGAAGTAGACGCTGATGGGGAAACCACTGGGCAGACCGAAGACCCGCTGAGTGAAGCCGATATTTATATTGCCTATGGTCGCCTGGATCAGGCTGAGGAACTATTGACTCAGGCAATCTTGAATGAACCGGGAAGATCTGACCTTAAGCTGAAACTTCTTGAGGTTCATTCAGAAAGTGGTGATCTTGAAAAGTTCAACCAGGTCCTGGCTGATCTGGAGGCAACCGGTGATCATGCTGCCATGCGTGCAGCGGAGGTGTTCAAGGCACGGTTCTCTGACGCATTTGAAGGTGTTTCAGCGCCGGACCAGATCAATGAGATGCCAGACCTTGATCTGGATGGCCTTGAGCTGGATGGTGATGAGCAGGGATTTGACTCTCTGGATGACCTGGACTTTGATCTGGATGATTTTGATCTGGATGAAGAGCCTGAAGCCGCTGAACAGTTTGAGACCAGTGAGCTTGATGATCTGGATGACCTTGATTTTGGTGTTGAGTCAGACGATGTGCTTGCCCGGGATAGTCAGGCCGCTTTCTCCGATGAGGGTGGTTCCAACCTTGAAGCTTCTCTGGATGATGATCTGGACTTCCTCTCCGAAGGCGATGAGGTTGCCACCAAGATTGATCTGGCAAGGGCTTATATGGATATGGGAGACAGCGAAGGGGCCTCGGCAATCCTGCAGGAAGTTATGGAGCAGGGCAGTGATGAACAGAAGCAGGAAGCTATGTTACTTATGCAGAATGCCGGAACCAGTTGATCGGATTGATCTCTGCTTCTGAAAGAGCTCTTGTGAGCTCTTTTTTTTGAGACATTTTCCTAAAGGCAGCCTACTGATCAGGGTTCAGGTTGTCTGCTGGACTTGATAAAGACTCATTCACCTGCTGCACCTTGCCCAGGTTTTTCCAGGCAAGCTCATAATGGCTGGGCGAGTGATCCAGTGCCTGTTTAAGCAGTTGTTCTGCTAACGCCTGATTTCCCGCCAGTAGCGAAAGATAACCCGCATCATTAAAGGCCTCCCAAGACTTCATGGTGGTGTTGAGCAATGAGATGGCCTCTTCCTGTTGATGTTGACGAAGGTATAGCAAGGCAAGATTACGGCTGGCACGACCATAGCCGGGCTTGATATTCAGCGCTTTTCTGAAGTGGCTTTCCGCCTGTGGCCACTGACCGGCAAGGTACAGTGAATACCCCAGGTTATTAAGCAGGGTTGGATCATTAGGGGTGAGGGTCAGTGCCTCCCGATAAAAGCGTTCTGCCCGCTGGTAATCTTTGCTCAGATCAGCAAGAACGCCAAGAGCATTGAGTGATCGTATTGGCTGATAGCCAGTCATCGCATTACGTTCAGAATGCTCACCAATATCTTCAGACAACTGTCGCCAAAGTGACACTGCCCTGTTGAGCAGTGCCTCTGCCTGTTCATTTTGCCTGCCTTGCAGCCTGGTGAGCCCCAGAGCTTCCAACGCCGCAACAGGGTAGGGATGATCGTTCACCACCTGTTGGTAAATACGCTCTGCCAGCGCTTGCTGCCCTGTCTGCTGGTAAAGTCCTGCCAGTTTCAGGCTGGCCAGATAACCCTGATCCCTGGCGTTATCTGTCTCTTTTATTTCCGCATTCTCCATTCCGGGGTTGAGCGCATCTGGTAATTCAGCCTTTATAGCATTGTTTGCCAGCTCAATGGTTCTGACATAGTAGGCCGCTGCCCGATCCGTTTCTCCCCCGGACCAGGCAATATCCCCCTTCATCAGAGCCTGCTCCATGGTCAGGCTCTGTTCAATACCCAGCATCTCTGCAGTCAATGTACCCTGATAAAGTTCTGGCGTCTGAGCTGTTGCAGCAACGGAGTCCGTCGATGTCTTTTGCGGCAGTCCATGGCAGCCAGCCAATAACAGAGTAGATATCAGTAATGGGTAACCGTACTTTTCGGTTGGTAAGCAGCGTTGCAGTAAAGCGGGTATGGATAACGGCATGGTAACTTCCCGATGCATATTTTCTTTGCTATTGGTAGTGTGTCGGTTAAAACTGGCTGAATGACTCGATCAGCTGCATGATTGCCGGCCCAACCGCCACCAGGAAAAAGGCGGGCAGCAGAAACAGAATCAGGGGAAAGATCATTTTGGTGCCAATTTTGGCCGCCTGCTCTTCCGCAGACTGAATCCGCCGGTCCCGGAAATCTTCTGAAAATGTTCTGAGGGTATCGGCAATACTGGAGCCGTACCGGATACTGTCACTCAGTGTACTGATCAGGCCGTCCACCTCTTTCAACCGGATGCGCATGCCCATATCCTGAAGCGCCTTATCGGACGGAACACCCGCACGCATGGCCGCATTGACCAGCTCCAGTTCGTTGGCCAGTTCCGGATGGCTGATGTAGAGATCATCAGACAGTCGTTGTATAGCGCTGCGCAGACCAAGGCCTGCTTCCAGAGACACCACCAGTAGATCCAACGCATCCGGAATGGCAAGGCGTATCCGCTGCTGCCGCCGTTGAATCAAGCCGGTGAGTATCCGGTTGGGTAGCATCATGCCCAGCCAGGCACTGCCCGAAAAGGCAAACAGCCAGAGCTGGAAAGACATTTTCTCCACCACCAGGGCGCACACCGACAATACGATAATGGGCAAACCGACGGCCAGTATCACTTTTAACCCGTAGAATACCCATAAGGCACTGTCCGCACGCCAGCCAGCCTGAACCAGACGGGCCTGTACCTGACTGCGTTCCCAGTTATCTTTGGGCAGAATGTAAGCCTGTATCGGACGCAAAACCTGAAACATATCCACTCCGACCGGTGCGGTTCGGCTTTCGATATCGGAGATTTGTTTCAAACGACGGCGAACCGGATCGGTCATGCCAGTGGCAAAGGTGTACACGCCCATCAACAGTGTCGCGACGGACAGGGAAATCAGTGTTAAAAGCACCAGTCGGCCTGCCTGCATATCCCCAAGGGCAATCTGTAATTCGGTTAACAGGTTTTCCATAACCACTCCCAAATATTTCGCTACATACGGACTTTCAGTAGCTGTCGAATCCAGAGAACGCCCATAACGATCATGCCCAGCGCCGTCATCAACAGATTATTACCACTTTCGGTTGCCAGCAGCGGCGTCAGGTAACCGGGATTAATGACATACAGTAATCCAAACATGCCAAATGGCAGCAGACTTAGTACCCAGGCACCCATACGCCCTTCAGCACTTAGGGTTCTGACCCGGCGCTGAAAACGAAAGCGTTCCCGCATCTGCTGATTAATCCTGCCCAGCACTTCAGTAATATTTCCGCCGGTATCCCGCTGCACCAGTATTGACACCACCAGCATCATCATGGCTACTGAAGGTACCCGCTGTAGCATGGCAAGCAACGCTCGCCGCATATCATTGCCGTAGTTGATGTCGGCAAAGGTCAGGGCGAACTCCCCAGCCAGTGGATTGGCCTGTTCTTCCGATACAATGCGGACTGTTTCAATAAAGGGGTGTCCGGCCCTCAGGGCATTTACCATGGTCTCTATGGCATCCGGCAGCTGTTCCTCAATACGGTCCAGGCGTTTTTTCCGATCCATCATCACCCGGACAAATGGAAACCCGGTGCCCACGGCAAAGGCGGTCCAGGAAAGTGCTGGGGAGCCGGTGAAAAACCAGAGAATAAAACAGGCCGTGATCCCCGCAAGCAAACCGGTGGCCACCAGTCTGTGCGCCAGCATTTCCCGGCCAGATTGTTCGGTATACAGGCCCAGACGTTCCATCAGGGGAAGCTCTTCCAGTCGACGTTCCCAGGGTTTCAGGTTTCTCAGATATTTTTCGCGCAGAATCCGCTGCAGAGTCGGTGTATGGTCTGCCAGTTCAAGGCGATGCATTCGTTTCTTTAAACGACGTCGGACTTCACGCTTCTCGCTAACCAGAGGGATAGTCAGTGAACTGAGCAAAGCAAAAACAGCAATAAATACCAACAGGGCAAATATCAGTTGTGGATTCATGTGGCAACTCCCAGCTCACCTGATGGGCCATACTGCCATTCGGTATCAAAGACATCCCTGGACAGTTCAATACCGTACAGTGCCAGACGGTTATACAGTTCAGGCACGAGACCGGTTGCCTTGTAAACACCGGTAACCTGACCGGACTCGTCATGGCCTCGGCGCTGGAAGCGGAAAATCTCGGTCATGGTAATGATATCCTGCTCCATTCCGTTCACTTCCTGAATACTCACAATGCGACGTTTACCGTCTTCCATGCGTTCCAGCTGAACAACCAGGTCAATGGCAGAAGCGATCTGCTGCCGGAGGGATTGCTGGGAAAATGCCAGGCCAGTCATCTGTACCATATTATCCAGGCGTTGCAGGGCATCCCTGGGTGTATTGGCATGGATCGTGGTCAGGGAGCCATCGTGCCCGGTGTTCATGGCCGTGAGCATATCCAGGGCCTCGGCTCCCCGGACCTCACCGACCACAATACGATCCGGTCGCATCCGCAGACTGTTTTTGACCAGCTCACGCTGGTTAATTTCCCCTTTGCCTTCCAGATTGGCAGGACGGGTTTCCAGGCGGACCACGTGGGGTTGCTGCAGTTGCAGTTCGGCAGAGTCTTCTATGGTGATGATGCGGTCATCTTCAGGGATACAGCCAGAGAGGGCATTAAGCAAAGTGGTTTTCCCGGTGCCGGTGCCACCGGAGACCAGGATATTCAAGCGCATCCTGACCATGGCCTCCAGGGTTCGGGCCATTTGTGGTGCCATGGCACCCAGTTCCGCCAGGTGCAGAAGGCTCATCCGGTCAACGGTGGCACGGCGAATGGAGAGGGAGGGACCATCCAGTGCCAATGGCGGAATAATCGCGTTTACCCGTGAACCATCGGGCAATCGGGCATCCACCATAGGCGACGATTCATCAATACGACGGCCAACCTGGGCGACAATTTTTTCGATGACATTCAGCAGGTGCTCATTATTGCGAAAGCTTAAGCCGGTCAGTGTCAGCTTTCCCTGCTTTTCCATGTAGATGGTCTCTGCGCCATTGACCAGAATATCCGACACATCCTCGCTGCGCAGTAATTTCTCAAGGGGACCCAGCCCCAGCAATTCATCAACAATCTCACTGAGAATGGTTCCTCGCTGCTCCATGCTTAAGGGAGCGCTCATGGCGCTGAGCAACTGTTGTCCTGTTTCCTCTATTTGTCGACGGGCCTGGTCATGGGGGAGCTTGCCCAGGCGGGGCAGATCAAGACGTTCCAGTAACTCTTCATGAACCCGTTGCTGCCAGTGGTTCTGCAACTCCCTGAGGCGACGGGCCTGAAGGTCATCTTCTTCGCTGGTCTCTTTGATCAATGGCGCTGTATCAGTGTCGCTGATAACGGGCTCACGACGTTTTTTTTCTGCCTTCCTATCAACAGTAGGCTCAGGATGGTAGGTGAATGCCATAAATACGATCCCTGTATTTTATCTCCAGCTATTAATCTATTGGTTTAACCGAACATGCGTTTAACCAGTGCCGACAGTCTTGATGGAGCTTCAGTCTGCCCGGTAAAACGGCTGTGCAGAGCCACCACCGCTTTGGTAACACTGGCCTTCGGGGCTTGCTTAAGCAGTGGCTTACCAGAATTGAGGCTGTTGCTTACCCGGTGATAATCACCGGGAATGGTGACAACCTCGCCCACCTTGAGCGTGTTGCAGATATCATTGACCCTGATAGGCAGGCGGGGGTGATACCGGTTGACGACGATAGTGAATTGATCCCGGGAAAGCCCAAGTTCACTTTCCGACAAGTCCAGCCAGCGCAGGGCATTGCGAAGGGAAAGCATATCCTGCTGAATAACCAGGCAGATATCGTCTGCCTGATCCTGAATAAAGGTACTGATATTGGTGGGAAACATAGGCAGGTCAATCACCACATCGTCCCGTCCCTGCTTCAGAAGTTTTAGCAGTCTGGCCAGCTGGTCGGTATCCGGGTCAGAATACGCCATCAAATCTGGCTGCTTCATGGCCAGTACCTCAAGCCCACTCTCGTGTCTGGCCAGATAACCGGCCAGCGCCGTTTGATCCAGGGACGGTAATTCAGCCAGTACATCTTCAAGGCCATAATCGCTGTACAGATCCATAAACTGCAGCACCGAGCCCATTCTGAAGTTGAGGTCCAGCAATAGACATTTCTGGTGATTGGTTGCCTTGATATGGGCCAGGTTACAGGCCAGAAAGGTGGCACCGGCACCACCGGAGGCAGAAAGCGCAGCAGTTACCCTTGCATGCCTGATGCTTGAGTTGGCCTGCCGGTGTTCGAAAAGGGTTTCCAGAAGAGAAAGCAACTCCTGGTTGCTGAATGGCTCTGGCAGGTAATCACTGGCTCCGGCCCGCATGGCGGCTCTCATCAGCAATGGTTGATCGGCAGGGCCGATAACGATCAGCGTCGTTTTTCCTGTGGTGTTGTTTATTACCGGAAGCAGCGATGACAGGGCATTAAGTTGTTGCTCCGGTTGCTGGCCCAGTCGGTGAATGATCACGTCAACCGGTTGTTGTTTCCGGAGTAACTGTGTGAATGTGTCTTCACTCTGCAGTAACAGGCGTTGGCTATTAATCTCCACTACCGGTGCCAGAATAGCATTCAGCCAATCCATGGATTGCTCTGAATCACCCGTTAACAGTACTTCCAGTTGTTCCTGCTTTTGCTCCGGATAGAGGGATTCACGGCTGGCTGGTTTGGTATTTTTCATTGGTAAACTCACTGACATCTGTCTTCTGACTTTGTTATGTGTAATGTGCTTATCAGCTACTGCACGGTGTACCACTGTTTGTCCAACCCAGGCTCTCCCTGGGCAAAATAACCTGGAAAGGGGGCATGGCCATGGTTTTGGGGAACCCCATCAGATTGACCGGAGTGACAAATTCAAATGAATAGCCGCCATCCCCCTGGGTCAGTTGTGCCCTGACAAAACGGATGGAATCATAGGCAGCACAGTTAGCCGGGGAGGCAATGACACCGCCATCCACATCCAGATAGGCCAGATCAATATGACTGGTGGTCAGTCCATTAATTAATGCACTGCGGCTGCCGTCAGCTTTCAGCATTCCCGCCGCTTTGGCGGATTGAATACCACTGGCGTTGGGAAACAGGAATGTAGCGGCTTCCGCAGACCGGCGAGTGGATTCCTGTAGCAGGTTCATGGTGAACATCATACGACCAAAATCAATAATGCCCAGAATCAGGGCAAACAGCACCGGGGCAATCAGGGCAAATTCTACAGCGGCGACACCTTGCTGTTGTCGCTTTAACACATCAAAACAGGTGCCTATCATTAGAAAACCCTCATGGATGCCTGCGCTTGCATGGGAATGCTGAGATCCAGGCCAAGCAGGGGGATTTCGTTGAAAATGGGTTGATAGGTGTAATCAATCTGTACCATCAGATTGCCGTCTATTTCGCTGCAGTAGCGTTCGCCATTGATCTGGTCTACCAGTTCACTGAGAATGTTGTAGCTTTCAAGATACGCTCGAACCCGGCAGAGGGATTGTCTTGATGTGCTTGTATTGCTGTTTTGAACAGCTTCAAGGGCGTTAAAATTCATGTGGACCTGGTTTTCAGATAACCCGGGAAGGACGGGATCTCCTTTAGAATTGGCAATACCATAAACTGCTACCTGGCGAGCCTGAATCCGTAACTCATTTTCCAGATTAGCTTTTAAATTCTCCAGATTAAAAAGGCCACTGCTGGGAAGTCGGGCAGAGATATAACGTGCAGCATCAAACGCTGCCATATGCAGGCGCTGATAACTGTAATACATTCGACCAAATTCAACTGTGGTAATTAACAGTGCTACCAAAAAAGGTAAAACCATGGCAAATTCAACGGCTGCCATCCCTTGCTGCATGTTGGTGTTCTCGTTATCTCTGCTCATGACCCTGGCCCATCATAGAGAACCACATCATAGGCACCACTGATCTTCTCTTCATTTGTAATGGCAGGACAGGGGATATGCTGTGCAATAAACTCTGTACGATATTCAAGATCAATGTTGGTCCAACCCCGCTCTTCATCTACATCATCAATGAACACACGGGCCGGTTCCAGCATAAAGAAGCAGGCAAATTCTTTGTTATCCAAATCTTCAACGCCACAGCTGGGGGCAACGGGCATTTTCAAAATACGCCGGTTGGTTTCACACTCACTTGTGTTGCATTGCATGTTTTGATTGGCATTGTCTTGAAGATAATCTGCATAGATATAGGGATAATCTGCGATAGCTACTTCTCTGCCCCAGCGTCCAAGTATCTCAGTAAGTAAACCCAGGTATTCCT
Source organism: Salinisphaera sp. G21_0 (assembly GCF_017744115.1). Taxonomy (GTDB): domain Bacteria; phylum Pseudomonadota; class Gammaproteobacteria; order Pseudomonadales; family Endozoicomonadaceae; genus Endozoicomonas. The sequence goes on from NZ_JAGHQW010000015.1 coordinate 44,754, forward strand.
GAAAAAACTCAACTTTGCCATCAATATTGGCCTTTGGGCGAAACTGCCGTGAAAAGGCATCACGTTCTCTGCAATCAGCACAGGCTAACTCATCCTGAGAAGAGAACGTTGAATTGTAATCAGCACTGAAAACATCATTGCCGAAATTAGTAATACCCAGTCTAGTGTTCAGCATTGTGCCGGGCCTGAGAGTCCATGAGTCGTAACCAAACTCATCAACTACCCTGGTGGGGGTATCTTCATACATCAGCACATTTTCTCCACTCCCTAGCATTACGGAAGTGATTTCATAGAGCAAAGGCATATTCAATACCTGTTGTTCAAAACCGGTGGTATCAATAAACATTCTGAAACCAACCACATTTTCCAGATCCGTGTCGTCTAGAAACGATTCGAGAAAGTGATAGATTTGTGGATCATTGGTGTCAGCCGGCCCGGGATTACCCAGATTATTGGTGCAGGCCATAATCGGCGCAACGCTGTAGGCAGGCTCCGGTGCCGGACCGGCGACAGCCGTCGCTGTTAACGTGGTATCACCAACACCCGCCAGACCCAGCAAAATCGGGGATACTGTTTCTGAAATACTGACGGCAAAACGCCCGCTCAAATCGGTGCTTCCTCCTTTCGGGGCAGAGATATCGATATTCAAAGATTCCGTATTGCCGCCCATCGCTTGAATGGTGGCGAGAGCGTTGGCTTCTGGTGCGTTATAGGTCTCATTGGGAAAGAAGTGACTTTTCGCCGCACTCAGTGCAGCGGCATTGGCCATATTCTGCAGCCTGTCCCGCTGGGCAAGCATATTGCCGGTATCTACTGCCAGCCCCATCATTGCCATAACACCGGTCAGGGTAATGGCAACCACCACGGCAACAGCACCACGCTGTTTCCGTTTAATGAAAATGTAGGATAAACGTCGTTTATCTTGCATAACGGCTGTCTTCCAAAATAAGGCTGCTGTGTGGTCAGTTACCTAAATCAAGAGTGATACTGTTGTTCTCCGATGAGTCACTACTTTCACTACCCCGATATTCCCCGAGACTTTGGGCCGCCCGGCCACCATCTTCACCGCTTAACAGTTTGTCAGAGTTCTGTTCAGAGGCGTTCGGGTGTAACCGTTGACTGACCATAATGGACTTGACGGCAAGGCGGCGGGTGTCAGCGGCTTCATCAGTAAAGTGATGCCGTTCTTTCATCACGCAACCGGTTAATGTCACTGATACCAGGGTGAGAAGAAGTATGGAACGTTTACTGTTTAACCGGATCATTAGTAATCACCTCCCAGGTCATGACCGTACTGGCCTTCCGTACCGGCATGGGCTATCCGTTTCTGCGGGTTATCGGTTGCCGACTGAGCTTCCGGCTGGAATTGCCCAAGCAGATAAAAGGCGCGGTCATCCGGAGCCACAAACGTATCGGTAGGCAGGGAGGGCGCTGGATTCTGTAATGGTCTTGCCAGACGGGGTGTCACCATAATCACCAGTTCCGTCTGGCCTTTCTGGAATTCCTGGCTGCGGAACAGATAGCCAAGCACCGGTACATCGCCCAGGCCGGGGAATTTATCCACCACATCCCGCAGGTTTTCGTTGACCAGTCCGGCAATGGCAATGGTCTGTCCATCCATCAGTTCAACCGTGGACTGGGCACTGCGCTTGGTCAGGGTGGGAATCACCAGCACATTGGAGTTATTGGCAAAACCGAAAGAGGAGGCACTATAGCTGATAATATCGCTGACATTGACATCCAGCTGCAGGTTAATACGACCAGAGTCCAGTACCATAGGAAGGAACTGAAGACCAACGCCGTATTCCTTGTAGTCGATGGTCACTTGATTATCACCGGAATTGACCGGAATCGGAAACTCGCCACCGGCAATAAATTTGGCTTCCCGGCCACTCATGGTGGTCAGTGTTGGCTCTGCCAGAATCCGGGCAATGCTGTTGTCTTTTGCTGCATCAATATAAAGATTAAACAGGCTGTCACCGGTCAGCAGACTGGCAAACAGCCCTGAGCCGGGCAGGGTGATATCATCCGGAGTGAACTGCTGCAAGGGTGGCCCCCAGACGCCACCGTTCTGTATCAAGGGAATCGTATCACCACTGTCCCCGGTGGTGAGGTTGGGGAAACTGCTGCCGCCATTGGCACCACCAACACTCCAGCGTCCACCATTGGTCAGGGCATTAAATTTGATGCCCAACCGCTTGAGATGGTTACGCTGGACCTCGGCCACCTTAACTTCCAGCATCACCTGTCGGGCACCGCCAATACTCATCAAACTGATGACACTGGCATCTTCATCAGTGCCGCCGGCAGCAAAGCTCTGAGCCAGGCGAATAGCAGAATCCTGAACAATGGCATCGGACACTTCACCGGAAAGCACAATATCCCGGCCACTGCTGCGCACTTCAATGGTTTCTCCGGGCAGTAGGCGATACAGTTTGCGCTTCAGCAGATTCAGATCATGGGTAACTTCAATATTGAGACTGGCCAGCAGTCGGTCTTTGCTGTCCCAGGCGTGAATATTGGTCTGACCCAGGGCTTTGGCAACCACATATACCTGACCACTGTCCAGTACCAACAGATCGGCAATATCGGGATTACCCACAGAAATACGGCCTGGCTTGCCCGCAAGATTGATCAGTCGGGACTGATTAATAGCCACCTGATGCTGATGATGATTGCCCCGTGAGATATCAATGGCGGTGGCCGCAAAAGCAGGCCCGGGTACAAGTGGGGTTGATAACAGACACAGTGAAAGGGTGCCGAGTGCGCAGCCTTTTATACACCCTCTGGCCAGCTTCTTGAAAATAAGTCGATTAGGTGAACATAACATCGTAAACACTACCCCTGATCAGTTGCTGGAAGCCAGAGAGGCCGGTTGCCCGGAAGCACCAGGACTGACAGGCTGGCCTTTCAGTCGGGTCAGCTCCCGGGAGGTGCCCCGGATAATCTGCAGCCGGTCATCTTCTATCTCCGGATACAACGATTCTTCCGGATTACGCAAAGAAAGTTGCAGGCTGCCACGGCTGCTGGCCAGCACCAGGGATTCGCTGTCCCGTGGCGAGACTTCCAAGGTCACCGAGCGCACCACCTGGGGACGACCGCTGTCGTTGATAGCCTGCTGGTCTACTGCCAGCACTACCACATCTGAAAGAAGAATTTCGGAGTTGTCCGTATTATTAGAGCCACCGCTGCGGGCAGTTTGGATGGACAACACATCCACCCGGTCGCCGGGCAGCACAAAACCGGCGACACCACTGACGTCGTTTACCCGAACGCTCACCGCCCGCATGCCCGGCTGTACCCGGGTGGCCAGCAAACCACCGGTACCGGCATCGGTTAACCGTGCGGACATAATAATATCCCCCGGCAACAATGCATTCAGGGCCATCTTGCCGTTTATCTCTGTAAGCCTGGTCAGGGCACCGTCTGGCAGATGTTCAAGGGCAATATCCATGGTGGAGACCAGGTCATTGGTCAGGGGAGTGCCGAAGGGAATGGTCTCTTTTGCCACCAGCACCTGCCCCATGGGGATACCCTGCTGCTGGGCCTGAACCGGCTGGGTGGATTCTGCCCCGTTCAGTTGTGTGCTGGCATACCAGGCGGCAGTGAGTCCCATCACTGCGGAGAAACCCAGCATACCCAATGTGCGTCCGTTCATGGGTGCTTCCTTGCTGTTTCAATATTGATAAAGGCGTAGGTTGTCAGGAAACAACGGCTAAACCAGTGTCTGATAATAAAATTGCAGAATAACGCCGGTGGTAATGGCCAGGGCATAGGGGAATTTGCCCGTGGCCACCTCGCCATCAACCGGTGATAAATAAGTCATTAGTTGTGTGCTTAGCCAGTAACGCTGAATTGTGGGTAGCAGCTGGCCTTTAAGGGCAATATAAAACAGTGCCAGTATGCCGCCGGAGATCAGGGTAAACAGGGCGGAAACAAAGATTGCCTGGCTGCCGAGTATGGCACCCAGTGCGGTCATCAGTTTTACATCACCGGCACCGATGGCTTTGTTAAACAGGTAGCCGGGGAAGAAGCAGGCAAAGCCGGTGAGGGTGCCCAATGTGGAAAACATCAGACCGATTGTGCTGTCGGTGATGGTGTGAAAGGCAATGGCTAGAACAATCACAGTGCCATTTAGCCAGTTGGGAATTCGGTTGTATCGACTATCGAAATAGCAGGCCAGTAACAGAGTGCTGCATAGCAGAAGAGTCAGGGCCTGCGGGTAATCCGTTACCTGCATGGGGGGTCCGTGTTTTTTCTTTATTGGTTTTCGTTCCCATGCTTTTACGCTCTAGTGGGTCAACATGGGGATACCGACCTTACGGCTTGTCTGCTTTGGGTTGTCTTTGGTCGTATGCAATCCCACGGAGAACCGTGGGAATGAGGTCAGAGGTTATTAAACATCACCTTCGTTACCACCACCGTCAGCACTATCAGGGGCAATAGCGTTAGCTGCTGTATCAAAGATATTGGTATCATTAAATGCAGTTGTTAAAGTCCCTACAGCAGCAATAACAGCACCTGCTAACAAAGCATACTCAACAGCAGCCAGCCCATCTTCTTCTTTAAGGAAATCGCGAATCAATTGCCTGATCATGTTAATAATCCTTTTACTAACTTTATAAATGTGATCGGTTTGGGAGCGATTGGTACTAACATCCCTACAATCGCTGGACATATATTAATCAGCTTTGTCAATTTGTGTCTATAGTTTGTGTGAATTTGGTCAATATTTTATCTGTATGCCATCTGAACGGATATTTCTTCGGCGAGTTTATATCCTGCAACGAGCCGGATCCCTTTTTGATTTTTTATCTGTTGTCGTCGGTTTTGTCCGTGAGTGATTGCGGATGATGAACCAGATAGTGCAGTCTTAACAGATGCAACTCATCATAAGAAACCTGTTCCTGCATCGCATCAAACAGTGGTCGTAAACGGTCTGTACCGTGGGTGTCTATGGCTTCCAGAACACGAACCTGTTGTGCAGGCAATAACCGGGACTGTTGGAGAAAAGCATCCGAAACCGGCAGATGAGCGACTTCCGTCTGGTATTTATAGAGATGGCTGAGCAGGGTAGGCAGCTTCAGATTGAACTCGTCCTGAAGACGGTTGAGACAGTTATACTTGCTGAACGACTCCCCAACCTCAACATGTCTGCCCCGGCTTACTGTTCGATGACGGGGGCGGCTGTCAATGGCAGAGGGTTTTGCGATCTCTTCTATCTGATGTTTTTCGCAAAATGAGATGATTTCATGGAGAAACGCATCGCCATAGTGATCCAGTTTTACCTGACCAACACCGCTGATCTGTAGCAGACTGTATCTGGATTGTGGAAATCTGGCCGACATTTCAATCAGGGTTTTATCGGAAAAAATAACGTAAGGCGGCACGTTCTCCTGATCTGCCAACACCTTGCGACAGGCTCTGAGAATATTAAACAACTCGTGGTTATACTCCAGACTGCTCTGTTTCTCTGCTGTTGCTTTACTGGCAGGTTCTGCTCTTTGCGTAAGCCTGATCTGGATTTGCTGAGCCCCTTTGAGTACGGCACGGGAGTTGTCGGTCAGTTTTAAGCTGCCGTATTCCGCATCCTGAAGTACCAGGTTTTCCTGGATCAATTTACGGGCCAGCTGCTGCCACTGGGGTCTGGTCAATTCAGTACCGATGCCGTAGGTGGGAATCTGGTCATGTTGCCGTTCCCGGATTCTTTTGGATTTTGATCCCCGCAGCACATCAATGATATAGGACACACCAAAGAGCTGTCCTGTGCGATAGATGCAGGAGAGCAGTTTCTGGGCGGGTACGGTCACATCAGTAAACGGCTGTTTCTCGGATAAGCAGTTGTCGCAGAGCTGGCAGTTTTCCTGGCTATAGGCTTCACCGAAATAGTGCAGCAGCGGTGCTCTCCGGCACTCCTCGGATTCTGCATAGCCGATCAGAGCGTTCAGGTGCAGGTTGGCGATGCGCTGTTCCGAATCGGGTTTCTGGTTGATAAAGAACTTGACCTTCTGAATATCGCCATAGCTGAACAGGAAGTGGCAGTTGGCAGGCAGTCCGTCCCGCCCGGCACGGCCGATCTGCTGGTAGTAGCTTTCAATATTCTGAGGCATATCAAAGTGGAGAACAAAACGAACGTTGGATTTATTGATGCCCATGCCAAACGCTACGGTGGCCACCATGATCTGTATATCATCCCGGATAAAAGCGGACTGGTTAGTCTTCCTTTCTTCACTGGAGAGCCCGGCATGATAGGGCGCTACGGAACAACCGTTATCCGCCAGAATCTGCGTCAGCTCATCCACCTGTTTCCTGGAATTGCAGTAGATAATGCCGGACTGATTCTGGTATTTCTCAATCAGTTTCAGGGTCTGGTCAACAGGCTTCTTTTTTTCCATCACTTCCAGAAACAGGTTGGTCCGGTTAAAGCTGGCGATAAACTCATTGGTGTCGGACATCTGCAGACTGGTTTTTATATCCTGCTGTACCCTCGGTGTGGCGGTGGCTGTCAGTGCCACACAGACGGCATTTGGAAAGAGTCGGCGCACCTCTGCCAGTTGCCGGTATTCCGGGCGGAAATCATGACCCCATTCGGAGATGCAGTGGGCTTCATCAATGGTCAGGCAGTCAATGTTGAGGGTGCTGAGCAACTGTTGCGTACGTTCCAGCATCAGGGTTTCCGGTGCCATATACAGCAGTTTGATGTTGCCATTCTGCACCTGGCCCAGAGTGTTATGATAATCCGCACTGCTCAGGGTGCTGTTTAACAGGGCGGCGGGAATGCCCAGAGAAGTCAGTTGATGGACCTGATCTTCCATCAGGGAGATCAGCGGTGAGATTACCAGGGTCAGTCCCGGAAAGATCAGAGCCGGGATCTGGTAACAGATAGACTTTCCACCACCGGTGGGCATGATGGCCAGCGTGTCGTTACGAGCCAGTATGTTGTCGATAATGGCGCTCTGATGTGAGCGAAATGCATCGTATCCAAAGACGGAATTGAGTATTTCTAGTGCTGGTGCGGACATAGCTATTTGAATTCAGGCTGTTTCAGGATAGAAATTCCAATGGTTGTCCTTTTTACCGTCTTTATGCTGCCATTTTCAACTTTTTTGCTGGTTCAAAAAGGTTGGCCCGTGGAAATTGATATGGCAATTTTTATTGAAGTAATTATCACCAGCGCAGGAGAACAGGCAATCACCCTTTGCCCTCCGTAGCCTTTCGGTTTTAAGCAAGAATAGCCTTCCCACTGTTTTTTGCTAAAAAAATATTCGGGCTAGTACACTTGCCACCTTTTATAGTTTTTTTGAATCTGAACGGTATACCGCACATTTCCCGACTTTGTTTTTCTTGTTGAGGTTGTCATACTTGATAACTATTTTTTTCAGGGTTCTGAGGTCGTGTTTCACTACTTTTATTGGGTAGTAAATGCGTAGCAAATACGTAGTAAATGGCAGTCGATTTCGGGGTTTTTCAGATTTTTTCAGTGGACCTTAGTGGTTAATGAATCAACCTATAGCTAATAAAGAGACAACGGTGGTTTCACCGGATCGGCGATTTTCCGTGGCACCAATGATGGACTGGACTGATAGACACTGTCGCTACTTCCACCGTGTCCTGTCTGAGCGGGCACTGCTGTACACCGAGATGGTCACCACCGGTGCCCTGGTATTCGGCGATAAAGACCGCTTTTTACAGCATGATGCATTTGAATACCCATTGGCCATTCAGCTTGGTGGACATGATGCCAGCGACCTTGCCTTTTGCGCCGGGCTGGCGGAAGAACGGGGTTATCAGGAAGTTAACCTGAACGTGGGTTGTCCCAGTGACCGGGTGCAAAATGGCCGTATCGGTGCCTGTCTGATGGCCGAGCCGGAAACCGTAGCCAATGCTGTCAGAGCCATGAAAGAGCGTGTATCCATTCCGGTAACAGTAAAGCATCGTATTGGTATTAATGGTCGTGAGTCCTGGGAAGAGTTGCTGGACTTTGTCGGTACCGTGGCAGAGGCGGGGTGCGATACCTTTATCGTTCATGCCCGAATTGCCGTTCTTGAAGGGCTTTCTCCGAAAGAGAATCGGGATATTCCGCCGTTAAAACCAGATTGGGTGTATGCACTTAAAACTCAGTTTCCCAGGCTGAATATTTCTATCAATGGCGGGATCAAGACTTTTGAGGAGATCGATCATCACCTGCAGTATGTGGATGGAGTGATGCTGGGTCGTGAAGCCTACCAGAATCCGTATCTGCTATCCGAGGTGGATGGTCGGCTCTATGGTTGTCAGCAGCCCGTGAAGAGTCGCGCTGAAGTGATCGAGAAGATGCTGCCCTATATTAAGTCAGAGCTTGCCCGGGGAACATGGCTCAGCCATATTACCCGCCATATGTTGGGGCTTTATCACGGTGTACCCGGCGGTCGTCGTTTTCGCAGGCACATCAGTGAAAATGCCCATAAAGCCGGTGCCGGGATTGATGTGCTGCTTGATGCTGTCAGGCTTGTGGAAAGCGTGTAATACCTGAAGGCAATGTGAAAACAAACGTCAGGCAGTCAGCTCTGGCTGCCTGCAGCGCTCCAGTTGTTTAACCAGGTCACTGAAGGCCTTCTGGTTGTCTTCATTCAGGCTCATAAGCGTTCTGTGGGCTTCCAGTACCCGGGCATGAATGGATTCCTCACTGCACTCCTCACATTCAATGTCCTGATATTCGCAGGTCTGACCGGCGACATCTTCAACAATGATAAAGATTCGCTCAAAACCCATGCTCATAAGGATTCTGGTGATATCAGGGCGGGGAGATATCAGCACTGGCCGCTGGTCTATCTGCTTTCTGGCCATAATGGATAATTTCGCCAATAGCCCCAGTGACGTGCTGTCGATGGTTTCCGCCTCTGAAAGGTCAACAATCACAGAACGAAATCGCGGCTCTTCGAACATGGCCTGAAGCAGATTCTCCAGACTGGAGCAGAGGGTGAGTCGAACTTCTCCGATCAGCTTAAGTACGTAGGTACCTTCGCTTTCGGCAAACTGAATTTTTCCGGGTGTCATAATCAGTATCGAGCCAGTATTAACATTGCAATGTCATCAGGGGCTTCCTGAATATCATTGAGCCCCAGCCTTTCGGTCAATGTTGCTATGGTGTCGGCACCTTCTCCGATAACCGATAATAAATGATCTTCCTTTTCTTTGAGGCTTTTCTGGGGCAAAACCTCAAGAATACCATCAGATAGAATAGTTAAGCTGAATTGCCGGGGCAAGTCTATAATAACATCCTCATAGGCAGCATCTTCAAACAATCCTACCGGTAAGCCTTTGCCTTCAAGAAAACGGACCTTTTTGCCTTCTTCAGCGATCACAGGTAATGGAAAATGTCCGCCAAACGAGTAGGTAAGCGTCTGGTCACGGGTATTGACTATGCCACCAAACACGGTGACATGTTTTCCCAGTCCGGTTTTCAGCAGGCTCTGGTTAATGTAGCTCAGGACATGTGAAGGTTTGACCCTGATTTTACCGCCGTTGTTGTGATAGTCCTGAAGCAGGCTGATGGACATATGCTTGAGAAGCACCGTAACAAAAGCAGATGACGCGCCATGCCCGGAAACATCGGCCAGATAAAAGGCAAAACTGTGGTCACTGAGCGTGAAATAGTCGACAAAATCCCCGCTTAAATAGAGGGATGGGATGATGTTATGGTCAACTTTGAAATCCTTGTATTCCAGCGGGTGTCTGGGCAGCATATTCATCTGCACCTGACGGCCGGCTTTCTGGTCCTCCTGCAACAGGGTCAGGCTGCTTTTCAAAGAGTTGATGGCCTCTTCGAGGCTGGCCCGGTAGCGCTTGTTTTCCATCAGTAACTGGGCTTTTTCAAGAGCCCGGTGGATGGCGTACTCTAATACCTCAAGATCAACGATCGGCTTAACCAGGAAATCGCTGGCACCAAGGTGCAGAGCTTCTACTACATCGGTCATAACGCCAGCACCGGAGACAACAATAAAGGGGATGTCACTGGCTTCACTGCGCACCTGGCTCAGCATGGTGAGTCCATCCATGATCGGCATGCGAAGATCACACAGAATCAGGTCCGGATGGCAGTCACGAAAAATATGCAGGCCCTGTTGTCCATTTCCGGCTTCATGGGTTTTGAAACCGATGCCTTGCAGGTAGGCGACAATGCTTTCACGTACTATGGTGTCATCATCGATGACCAGAATGGTACTGCCGGTCATGGATATACCTGCAAAGTAAAGTGAAGATAAGGACCCGCTTGAACCCGATACATTCGGATAAAAAAACCACATTAAAATGTAAAGTTAAGGGAAAAATACTCCCAAGCTGCCTTGGCTGCAAGCGGGAGTATTGGCAAATTAATGTGTTTGCTTAAAGTCATCGAAGCCAATGGCTGATGCGATTGTCATTGACGGTTTATAGTTAGAAGTCATCTTCAGGCAGCTGGCCGGTGATCAAATATTCACGTCTTTGTAAATAAGTGTCCCGGATAAAGGTGTAACGGTCTCCAAGAATCAGCTCTTCAGCATCCAGGAATTGAGCGCGACGATTGATAAGGTCAATGCCGTCGAGAATCCAGCGATCCCGCTCAGTGTCATGATAGGCTACCGGATTGGTGAATGCATCAGGAATTCGGCCAACGCCGGAACGGAACGTGCTCGGGCCAAGTAACGGAAGCATAAGGTAAGGTCCGGAAGGTATCCCCCAGTTGGCAAAAGCCAGCCCGAAATCGCTGTAGCGCTTATCAAGCCCCATGGGCGTTGCTACATCAATCAGGCCAAGAATACCCGCCGTTGAATTGATGATGAAGCGGCCTGATGACACCAGTGCATCCTGCCCTTTGAGCTGGACGCCGGCACTGGCGATATTTCTCAGTTCCCCGAGGTTGCTGAAGAAGTTGCTGACTAATGTTTGCACCGGCCCGGGGGTGACAAAGTGGTAGGTCTTTGCCACCGGCTTCAGGGCATAGTGATCCAGGGTGTCATTCAGTTTGAACACCCGGCGGTTCCAGCCCTCCAGTGGATCATCGTAAGAGACGGGTTCAGTGCCAAACGTCAAAGCGGGAAAGAGTGTCAGTACCATTACGACAACTGAACGAACAATAAACGCAGGAGAATGATTCACACGTTTGATCCTTGATTCCTTGTTAATTTTCAACGTCTTCAATGACTCAGGCACACCTGTTTTCTGTTGCATGCAATGACGGGATGAGTTTCGCAAACGGTTGTCCTGGACGGTTAGCTGTCGGGATGAGTTATAAAAAAGCGATGATGAGGCTATTTTAACTTGATCTCATGTACTATTGCCAACCCATGGTCAGCTTCAGAGGTTGAGAACAATCTCCCCGTACCATCGCCATTGTCCAAATGTCCCGGTATCACCCCGCCTGACTGGGTGAATCCGCTGTCGGGTTAAAGCCCGGAGTCTGTTTGGCCCCATCACCCCATCGACGTAACAAAATCACGGACGGGAACGCAACCGCATACATCGTCAGCGAATACACCGCTGCTGGCAGGGCGAGGTCTGGCAAGCCTGTACTCACGCCACTGATCAACACCGTCAGGGTCAGCGCCATGGGGGAATTCTGAATGCTGGCTTCAATGGCAAGGGTTTTGGACTCGGTACGGGTGAGATTAGACAATCGTCCCAGTATCAAACCAAAACACGTCATCACAATGGGTAAGAAAAGAAGTCCCAAAACCACTTGGGAAAAGTTATTCATAACATTTTCGGCGGAGGACACCACTGCACCAAGCACGATGATGGTCCACAATACGTAAGCCAAACGTTCGAGCCCGGTTTCAATTTTTACTGCAATTGACGTTTTAAAATGGCGGAAGATCACCCCGAGTGATACCGGCGTCGTGGTAATCAGAAAGGTGACTAAGGCAATGTCACTGAAGGAATACTCGTTTAATGCATCACCCAGGAAATGGGTCAATGACAGTGACACCAAAAAAGGAACAGACACAAAGGCCAGAATACTGGTAACGGCGGTTAAAGAGACGGATAACGCCACATCGCCTTTGGCTAATTTAGAAATAATGTTGCTGGTTACGCCCCCGGGGCAGAAGCTCAGGATCATCAGCCCTGCGGCAAAGGCGGGGGAAAACGAGAACAAATGCACCGTCAGATAGGCCAGCAGGGGCAGCACCATGACCTGGGCCGTCAGTGCAATGCCCACCACCCTTTTACGTTCCAGTACACGTTTAAAATCACTGATTTCAAGGCCCAGGCCCAGTGAAAACATAATGATGCTTTGTGCAACCAGCAGCGAAATATTGACTATAACGTCCATCTAACCTTCTCTCTTTGTTATTGTTGTTGAGAACTCCGTTCAGGGGGCATCCTCCCGAAACTCTGAAAGCACAGCCCTGCTCACAGAACAACGTTATGTCGGTTAATATGCCTGCTCAAGGCGTGGGTGAATATTGAATTAACTTTTGTAGAGTGGTCAAAGAGAGGCATAGGAAGTTCTTTTTGCTGCTGAAAACTCAGACACCATAATCCGCTGCCTTCACTTGTGGGAGCACCGGTTTGGACAATCACATTAACAGTGAATCGGGAATAAATAACTCGTTATTCTTTAATGATATTAAAAATTATTTTTTTATTTATAAAATATTTATTTGGCTGGGAAACTAATTAATAACTTTCCACTCTAAAACAAGAGTTCAATTTTATCGATTTTAAATAAAAACATAGAGAGGGAATGATCATGGGACCTGTAACTGATAATCCGGTAAAAACCCTGGCTGCCAATGCTGGGCCGGATGCGGCTTATTCATCCGCTATCAAGGGTGTGAACGATGGAGCCAATGCAATACATCAAACAACCAAAGCTGCGGTTGATGACCTGGGCTTTAACAAGCCCGGTTTGATCAAATGGGGAAAATGGCTTGTTGGCAAGCTTGGCCCGTTTGGATACTTTGCCACTATTGTGCTTAGCCCGATACTTATCCCTGCCTCCCTGGCCTATGATGCGGGCAGAGGCATGAAACTCCTGTTCCGCAAGATCACCGGGGTTGAAGAGCCGGTTCAAAAGCTTCTGCCAATGATGGCAAAGCAGGTTCAGGAAGCCGGAAAGCTTAAGCAGCACAAACAACAAATTGATTCGAGGCATGCAGAAGTTTCTGCCCAGCTGGCAGCCTGGAAGACCCACTCGGGTGAGTTAAAGAGCCTGAACGATCAGGTTAATGATCAGGCTAAGCAGTTGGAGCTTAAATTAAAACGGGAGCAGAAGAGAAATCATCAGCTCAATGTTCTGCTGGAACGTTTAGCCAATCGTGCAGATGGTCTTGAGATCAATAATGAAGAAAACAGTAAACGTTATCAGGATTTAAGAGTTGCATTGGACAAACAACTGGCTGAAAAATCGGTACGTATTGCAGAGCTTTCCAAAGAGCTTGAAGCAGCCCGGCAGCAACATGATCATGATCTGGAAGGTGATATGCGGACCAGACAGGAACAGGCTGATGTAATTCATAATCTTGAGAGCAAATTAGCAGCAGACCAGCAGCAAATGTCTGATTTAGAGGGTCGTTACGAGGCAGAGATATGCAGATTATCAGGTCGGCATCTCTTTGAAACGATGAAGTCAGATAATCAGCATAAGCTTGAATTGAAGGAGCTTTCGGCGACGCTTCAATCTGAAATGGATACATTAGCGGGTGGTTATGAAGAAACTATTAAGGCTATCGAGGCTGAAAACGAAGAGCAGGTTCAAAAGCTGAGGGCGGAATGCCGCGAATTGAATCAGAGGATGAAAGATCAATGTGCTAATAATGAAAGTCTGCAGTTTGTGGAAACATCGCTTAGAGCCCAGGTATCTCAGCTTGAACAACAATACAGTAAATCTTGTGATCAATTAACGAGTTTGAAGGAGCAATACATTAATCTGCTTAAAGAAAAAGAAGCGAAAGCAAAGACCGAAATTCATACCCGATCACAGCTTGAGAGTCGTATTAAGGAGCTTCAGGCGACACTGGATATTCCAAAGGATTCACGTGGAGTGCAGACATCTGAAGTCACAGTAAGTGAATCCCGGGAGCGTGTCGACACAGCTTCCCAGGTAGAGGAGCAACCACTAACGGTGCTGGTCAATACGGATACCCAGACAGAGATTGGTTCCTCGGATGCTGAGTTCCACATGGTCGAAGGTGCCCTGCCAGGAGCGGGGCTTGAATTACTGATAAAACAGGCAGTTTCTGAGGACGAAGAGTTGCTGGGTATGCCTGTCCACGGTAACTCGGAGCAGGAAGAGGTAAACGTCAATGTCGGTACTCAACATGAGCTGGAAAATATAACCGATCAGCTTCATGCTGCAGAAAACAATGTTCTCCACCTTTCTAATGAGTTGCATAACCTCATGGAAAAACTTAAAAGTAACGAAGGTGATGTAGCTCGTTTGGTGGAAGAAAATAAAAAACTGTCAGAAGAAAAAGCAAAGCAAGATGAAGATTTAAATTCTCTGGAAATGTTGATTAGTGGAGAACGTTCGGATAGTGCGGATTTAACAGGTTTAAAAGAAGCATTAAAAGACAGGCTTGAAGCTGACGCTATGACAATCGGGGAGCTGGACGCTAAATCAAAAGCTATTGATGAAGAAAAGCGCAAACTGCTGACAAAAAATCAGGAATTGCATTACGAGAATGAGCGTTTATTGCAAGCAGTCAATCAATTTGAGGCGCTGCAGGAACAACAGGAAAAATTCATTGAACTTAAGGCGCAGCAGAAACAACAAAAGCAAGACGATCCAAGTACCGCTGAATTACCTCGGACTGAAACGCCTGGGTCAGTAGCTGCAAATGAGGTAGTAGAATCCGAAAATGTTGAACAAAAGCCATAACGCCAGTAGCAACCCAAAGGACGGCATTATCGCAAGCAACAGGTGGAACAGATGTTTCCACCTTGCACCAATTGCAGACTGACATACTACCCTGGACTTTAAGTCTAAATGAGCAGACAGCTGGACAAGATCAGCGCTCAGCTTTGATGAGTGAATGTCCCACTATGGTAGACGGGGCTTCTGATAATGGTCCTCCAGGGATAGATCAGGCCTTATCAACAGCAAGCAACGCGGTGGCTGCAGTTCGGCTGGATAATGCCATGATTGGTTTAGTGAAGTGGCCCTATAGCCAGCTCTGCAAATCCTTGTATCTGGCTTTTGATTACGGAGCGAAGCCCATGGCCTCATGGACATGGAAAAAGAGTACGGCTATTGTCGATGCTATACGGCAGAACACCGGCTGGCTTAATCGGAAGATATGGGCAAAAGCGCCTGATCGGGCCGATTCCGGCGCTAACACGGACAGTCTGCCAGTGTCTTCCAGGCCGGAAGCGGATGCTTCAACTGTACCCGATAATCCGGAAGTATAGCTACGGCTATGCTATCTGGTTTATGCTTTGCATAGTCAGCCTCCGAGAACCCTGCCGTATTAAACTGTCCTGCGCGGCAACCGCTCCTGTGTTCCCCTGGTACATGGTTTCAATGTAATTGATGGTTTCTCTCTATCAATGACGCCCAAACTTTGTTCGTCCCAGGCGGAGTCGAAGGGTGTAAACACCATACCCAAGACTGCGCCAATCACCCTTCGTCCGTGCATCCTGCGCGGAGATTACACCTCAAACTCATTGAAACGGTGTGCCTGCGCCGGCATCCATGTAGTCGTGAAATTGGTCTAAAACCCCGAACAACCCGATTGTCGAGTTGTCTCTCCCTGGTTTTCAGATAATGAGTTATCGGATATTGAAATTAAAACACTGTCTTTTGATTTTAAAAAAAATATGAATTCATGCAACTTTCTCCAGCTTTATCTTCTCCAAGCATTGTTATTTTGGCCCAACAAAAAATGCAAGGTAATAAAATGTCTTATAGCAATATCATGACACCTCCCCCCGCGGTGTCACAACCCAGCTTATATACTGGTGTGCCATCTTCTGTTCCCGAAAAGGGGCAGAGGCAGGTTTCCTGGGGGGGGAGTGGAGTAGCTAATTACGAGGCTGGCACGCCTCATTTGTCAGGACATCAGTATGCAGGGGCAGCTCCATCATTTGATGGCTCCCCCCCTTTTGGTGGTCGTGTTGTTGATCATGCTAACCCTGAGGCTATGTCCAGATTGAAGGAACACAACAATGAGCTAATGATGCAGAAAAACGAACTTCGCATGGCACTTCGTGACACTGAGGAAAAACTAAAAGCCAGTGAACAACGGAATCGTCACCTGGCAAAAAGAGCTGATATTCCTCCTGACAGATATACTGAATTATTAGCGAAGGAGCGAAGGGCCTCAAGATGGGAGGATTCGAGCCAGCGTATGACTGATTGTACCGAGCGACTCCTGGACTCTCACCAGATGGCTCGTCAAACAATCGTGGAGCTACTGGCTGAGAAAACATCATTAACTGAGTTACAGGAGCAGACGAGAGACACTCTTAATACTGTCAACCATGAGCTCAAAGGGGAGAGAGAGCAATCGGAGCAGGTTCAATTGAAATGGAGCGAGGCAGAGCAAGAGGTAGCCCGACTAAACAATGCGCTGCAATCTGCGCATGCCGATAAACAGTCTCTGGAAGGTCAGCTCAATCGCGCGTTAGACCATGCAAGCAATGCTGAAGAAAAGATGTATGCAGAGGCTGAGAAGAATCTTCAGCTGAAAACCACAATGTCAGAGCTGGTGACTGAAAAGTCAGAGCTGTCAGCGACTATTGAGAATATGGATCGTCGCGTGGCTTTTTTGAACAAAGAGATTGAGCGGGATGGGCAAGCGCTGTCTGCAATAAACCTGAAGAAGAACCAGTTAAGAGAAGAGTTGGACTCATATCGGAAAAATGAGACCCGGTTGCAAAATGAACTACATAACACGAAAACCAGTCTGGAGGCTGCCAATGGTCAACTGACCCGCTCGGAGAATTTATTAAGTGATACACAAAAAGAACTTTCGGAAGTAAAGAAAGAGGCACTTTCCCTGGAACAGCAGCTGACAAGGGTTCAGGCGGATAAAAATCACGTATCGGAACGCGCCAGGCAACTGCAGACCACGCTAAAGGAGAAACTGGAGTTAATAGAAAATCTCCAGACTGAACGTGCACGAATGGGAAAAGAAGTTGACTCTTTACGGGAGGAGGTGGGTCAAAGTAAGGCACGGGTTGCTCATCTGGAGCAAGAACTGAAAGAAAGTGAAAAAAATATTAAAGGTTTAGAGCAACGAATCGAACAACAGGTGTCAGAACTTGGCACTATGCATCGCATGGGAACGGAGTTTAATAATACAAAAACCCTTAATACAGAGTTGCAGCAGAAAAATCAGAAACTAATGGGTGAATTGGAAACAGCTCATAAGCAGGCCAGGGATAACCGGGCCCTGTACGATGCAGCTTTACTTGAAAAGGGTAAAACGGATCAGGCTCTGATGAAGGAGCAGAAATCTCATAAAATAGATATTGAAAATTTTCAACAAACGACCCAGAGTCAGCAGGAATTAATTCAGACTCATTTGTCATCAATTTCGGCGCGTGAGAAAGAGATTCGTGATCTGAACACTCAGGTACGAGGCCTTAGTGCCGAATTGGCTACCGCTAAAGCTGAAGGTAATAAGGAAGAAATTCAAAGACTACGCCAGGATGTTGCAGTAAAAGAGCAAAAAATTGCCATACTTCAGGAACAGCAAAGGGTATCCCAGACACAAATAGATACGCTGCGTGAACAGGTCGATCAGCTGCAGCAAAAACTGGCTGAATCTGAACTGGATTGCAAGAAGGGGGCGGCAACCATCAATGGTCATATTTCTATAATGAATAAAGCAGAAGTTGAGATCAGGGAGTTACGAGAACAACTGGAGGTAATCAACAGTATTAAAAAAAGCATTCTTGAACTAAAAGGTGGTGTACAAATGACTGGTAAGCGTATGGATGACTTCAGTGGTCGTTTACAGCGTTGTGAGGAAAAAATACAGGAATTTATCCGCAACATAGAACCAATTATGAATATCCCGAACTTTGCCTCAATGGTGAATGATATAAAGAGTGATTTAAAAGGACTGGGTAAAGAGTTCTCGACCATAAGAACGGAGCAGGGACAGAACGAAAATAGACTTGCTTCTCTGGAATCAAGAACAGAGCTGATGGAAAGTAGTAGCAAGACAAGTGTCACCATTAAAAGAGAAGAGAGGTCTATTGAGTCAGGCTCTTCTTCATTGATAACGAGTACGTCAGGCTTTGATGGCGTGTCCCAGTATGAGATCCAAAGAGGGCTTGCTGCCGACCTGGGGGTTGTTGAGGGTGCAGCCGTCGGCCAGAGTAGTCTGAACCAGGCTGGTGTGGATTCAGCGTACACTTCATTGCAATTACAGAGTCAATTGACAGCTGATGGAACAATGGTTTCATCAAGGCCGACCCACATGCAGGACAGCTCCAGTTTGAGAGGTGGCCTGACACCGATGGGACGTTATGGGGACGGCTTTTCATCCTCGGAGGATTACTCCATTCGTGATCCTTACCCTGACATTCAGGAACTATTAAATGAGAATTTTGACTCTGGATCACGTTCGGAAATTACCTACCATAGTGTGAGTAGTACGAGGGATATGTATACAATGGAGTCGTTAACAATGCCTCTCAGCGGAGATAGCAGCGACGAAGCGTGACACTTATCAGGTGAACATCTGGCTGAGGATACCTCTGAAGCGATTCAGAGGTATTTTTATGTGTATCGATATTATTGTTACCCGGGAACCGGGTTTCTGAAGTCAATAACTTCAGGACAGGGACCCCTTGAGGGGGCCCATTGATTAGCAGGGTTATACTTCACCAGCCCCCTGGGAGGCACGGCAAACGTAGATATCAGCCACAAGGCCATTGGAGCAGGTCGGATAGTGTTCAGTAACCGCCTGTTTGACCGCATCCACTTTTTCTGCCGGAATCAGTGCAACGACGCAACCGCCAAAGCCGCCACCGGTCATTCTGACACCGCCTTCACTGCCAATCACAGCTTTGACAATATCAACAATACCGTCGATGGGTGGTACGGTGATCTCAAATTCATCCCGCATGGAGAGATGGGATTCAGCCATTAATCTGCCCATGGCTTCCAGGTCACCCCTGCCCAGTGCTTCGGCAGCGGCCAGGGTGCGATCATTTTCAGTCACCACATGGCGGGCCCGGCGGTAGGTCAGTTCATCCAGTTCGCCCTGGCTGGCTTCCAGCTGGTCCAGGGTAATATCCCGCAGGGCTTTGACGCCAAAGTGCTGTGCTGCTGCTTCGCACTGTGTACGACGGGTGTTGTATTCACTGTCTACCAGGCCACGTTTGACATTGGAGTTGATAATCACCACCGCCGCGTTTTCAGGGATGGGCACCAGTCGGGTATCCAGGGACCGGCAGTCCAGCAGCATGGCATGGTCTTCCTTGCCACAGGCGGAAATCATTTGGTCCATAATACCGCACTTGCAGCCAACAAACTCGTTCTCTGCCTGCTGGCCAATCAATGCCAGCTCTTTCAGGCTGACATCCAGCCCGGCCATTCGGGTCAGGGTCAGTCCGGTAACCACTTCCAGGCAGGCGGATGAACTGAGGCCGGCACCCTGGGGAACATTGCCAATAATGGCAATATTGACACCCTTGAGGCTCATTTCCTTTTCCAGCAGTACGGTGGCGACACCACGGACGTAGTTGCTCCAGAAGGCCTCTTCACTGTGCGGAACCGGCAGGGACAGTTCAAACTCGGTGACCTGCCCGTCGTAACTGTGCGCAGTGGCCATGACTTTCTGGTCATCCCTGGGAGAAGCCGCAATCATTGCCTGGTAGTCAATGGCACAGGGCAGTACATAGCCATCGTTGTAGTCGGTGTGCTCACCAATCAGATTGACCCGGCCAGGTGCCTGGAAATAGTGGGTTGGCTGATGGCCGAAGGTTTTCTCGAACAGTGCAGTCAGGGTTTGTTTCTGGTTCATCTTACTTTCCATAACTCGGAGCAATCTTAAAGGCTTTTCGCAGGCTCTGGGCTGCTTGCCAGATAATGCACATCGGACAGTTCGCGCAGACGAGCAGCAGCCTGTTCCGCGGTCAGGTCACGCTGAGTTTCTGCCAGCATTTCAAATCCCACCATAAACTTGCGAACGGTTGCTGATCTCAGCAGCGGTGGATAGAAATGAGCGTGCAGTTGCCAGTGGCTATCATCGGTACTGACTTCACCCTGATGACAGGGCGCACCGTGCCAGCCCATAGAGTAGGGGAATGACGTCTGGAACAGATTGTCGTACTTTGTCGTCAGTTTTTTCAGGATGTCGGCCAGGGCATCACGTTCCACTTCGGTCAGATCCGGCATGCGCAGTACCTGTCGCCTGGGCAGCAGCAGCGTTTCAAACGGCCAGGCTGCCCAGTAGGGAACTACGGCAATCCAGTGATCATTTTCAACGACGGTACGTTCACCGGACTCAGATTCCCGCAGGGCATACTCAACCAGCAGATTGGTGCCTTTTTCCTGCAGCCATTGACGCTGGTTGTCGTCTTCTTTGCGGGCTTCGTTGGGCAGAAAGCTGCTGGCCCAGATTTGCCCATGGGGGTGGGGATTGGAACAGCCCATCACCGCCCCTTTGTTTTCAAACAGCTGCACCCAGGGGTAAGTCTCCCCCAGTTCGATGACCTGTTCTGCCCAGGTATCCACCACCTTGCGGATTTCCTGTTCGGTCAACTGTGGCAGGGTTTTACTGTGATCCGGTGAAAAACAGATCACCCGTGCTTCCCCCCTGGCAGAGCTGCTCTGGAAAAGGTCTGACTCGCTGGTGGCATCCGGGGTATCCGTCAGCAGCGCCGGGAAGTCATTGGGGAATATGTAGGGATCGGTGTAGTCCGGGTTATGGTCACCGGTAATACGGTCATTGCCCGGGCAGAGAAAGCACTCCGGATCATGCACGGGGCGAAAGTCCGGCGCTGTTTTTTCCACCTGCCCCTGCCATGGGCGCTTGGCTCGATGGGGAGATACCAGTACCCAGTCGCCAATCAGCGGGTTGAATCGACGGTGTGGGTGATCAACAGGATTAAATTGTGTCATTGGTTAAATCCGTTCGGGTTTTCTGACTGCCAGCGCCAGGTATCGATGGTCATATCGTCAACGGTGCGGGTGGCTTTCCAGCCCAGCTTTTGTTCTGCATAGGCAGGGTCGGCGTAACACTGGGCGATATCCCCGGGACGGCGTGGCTGGATTTGGTGAGGCAGTTGTTTACCACAGGCTTTTTCAAAGGCGTGCAGCATATCCAGAACACTGCTGCCTTTGCCGGTACCCAGGTTGTAGGTGTGGACGCCCTGATCGGTCCAGTGGGTTCGCAATGCCGCCAGATGGCCAAGGGCCAGATCAACCACATGGATATAGTCACGCACACCGGTACCATCGTGGGTCGCGTAGTCGTTGCCAAAGACGTTGAGCAGCTCCAGCTTGCCAACGGCCACCTGGGCAATATACGGCATCAGGTTGTTGGGTATACCACTGGGGTCTTCACCGATAAAGCCGGATTCGTGGGCTCCCACCGGGTTGAAGTAGCGTAGAATACTGAAATTCCATCGATCATCAGAAGCCGCCGTATCACGCAGGATCTCCTCCACCATGAATTTGCTGCGTCCATAGGGGTTGGTAACCTGGCCAACCGGGAAGTCTTCCCTGATCGGCACTTCATGGGGGTCGCCATACACGGTGGCAGAAGAGCTGAAGACCAGGTGTCGTACGTCAAACTCATCCATGACTTCCAGAAGTTTTACTGTTCCGTTGACGTTGTTGTCAAAATAAGCCAACGGTATCCGGGTAGACTCACCAACGGCTTTTAGCCCGGCAAAATGAATCACCGCTTCAATGCTGTGTTTGGTGAATACGGTGCGGAGCGCCTCTTTATCGCGTATATCAACAGGATAAAAAGCGGGCTGCTTACCCGTCAGGCTTTCCACCCGGTGTAGCGCGGTCTCATGGCTGTTGCACAGGTTATCTACGACGACCACGTCATAACCGGCATTCAGTAATTCCAGACAGGTGTGGCTGCCAATGTAGCCAGCCCCGCCGGTGATCAGGATACTCATTGTCTACCTCGTTCAGGCAGTTTGTCTGCCTGTTAAATAATCGATTGTGGTCATTTTACGAACAGGCAGCAGGATATTTCTTTTACGGTTTTTTTTCTGTTTTTCCCGAAAACAAAGATTTGTGCCACGGCAATGGGTATCATTGTGGGGCTTTTTGATAAGGGTCAATATTTGTGAGCAGTCAGCAGCTATTGTCGGCCAGGCAGTGTCGTGGAACCGGTCGCAGAACCGAAGGTGTGGTCCCCATGCCCGGCTCGATTTCCGATATTCAGGGGGACATCTTTTATATCGAAAACCGGGCCCCTTATATTATGGACAGTGGCCATGTTCATGGCCATGTTGAACTGAACTATCTGCTGGGTTGCTCGGCCACTTATATTGTCAATGGCAGGGAGCAGTGCATTCCTGAAAACCGGCTGGCCATCTTCTGGGCCAACATGCCCCATCGACTGGTGGGCCTGGTGGAAAAAAATCCGGGAAAAGGTACCCTTTATAATCTCTATATCCCTTTACCGGAATTTCTTCAGTGGCCACTGATGGGACAACTCCGGCAGGAGGTGATGACCGGCGCTATTGCCCTGGCAAAGCCGGACCATGATTACCTGGTCATGAGATTGAGTCGCTGGCATGAGGATTTTCGCAGCGATCACCCGGAATTAAAGGAGATTATTCTGGGAGAGCTGTCACTGCTGTTGAAGCGCATCAGTTTTCAGGGGTGGGATCACCCGGAAAGTGTCTTCGCCGAAGACCATCTTGAGCAGGCACCGGCTGCCGGTCATCCGGGCAGTGGTCGTTTGAAAGGTGCTCACCATGTTTCTACCATGATTCACTTTATCGGGGAAAACCTGCATCGGCCTATTTCAACCGCCGATGTGGCGGCTCATCTTGGCCTGCACAAGAATTATACGACCAACCTGTTTACCAGTGTGATGGGGGTCTCTATCAAGCAATATCTGCAGTTCCAGCGCCTGCAAAAAGCCCAATTGCTGCTTATGGACAGCAAGCGGCCCATTGCCGATATTGGCTATGCCTGTGGTTTCAGTTCTCTCAGCCGCTTTTATGAAGCTTTTCAGCGTTATTTTGGTATGCCGCCGGGGCAATTCAGAAAACAGCTTTTATAACTCAGGGCGTGATATCAACCACTGACCTCAAGACCCGTTTACCTTCAAAGTACACCGTCAATTTCTGGTCTGGATAATACCAGCGGGTGATGGCGGGTTCACCAATGGTTTCCGTCTGGCTGGGGTTGCCCAGCATCTCCCTGACTGTATCCATGGTTTGACCGTATTTTGGTAAAGCCAGAGATTGGCGCAACTCCTGAGACTGACTGCCCACGGGGGTCACAGTGATGCCTTCGGAATACGGAGTCTGGTCGGGAGCAAGCTCATTGGCAGTGACCTGGACAATAGACGACGAACAAATAATTGCTATAGTCACGGAAAGAGTACCAACAAGTGTTTTCATCATATTTGCGTCCTGCTTGACTCGAAAAGAAGGCTGAAGCGCTAATCAGGCATCACGCAAAGAGATTACTCCTGCCAGTGGTTCATTGAAAGTGAGTTCTAATTATTTTCCCAGCCACAATCCGCATCTGCCCAGGAAGCTATTTACCGTCATTGCTCATGTAAGACCGAAAAGCTAATATTTCTTGCGTCGTACAGGGGGGAGGAAACAGTCGCAAAGCGCAGGAAAATTCGACGGGAATTATGCGGCTTTATGGCATAATGCCAGCTTACTGGCTTTTCAAACAAGTGGCCAATCCGCCCCTGACACGCCGATGGCGCAAGGAATACTGGCAGAATAAATGTTTAGACCATTACCTTTTTTTATCGGTTTGCGCTATACCCGCGCAAAGCGACGGAATCATTTTATCTCCTTCATCTCCGGAACATCCATGGTGGGGCTGACGCTGGGTGTTTCGGTACTGATTATTGTGCTGTCAGTGATGAATGGCTTTGATCGGGAGCTCAAGCAGCGAGTGCTGGGTATGGTGCCCCATGCCACCATCACGGCGGCCGGTGGTGGTATTGAAGACTGGCAGGCGCTGGTCAATACCATTCCGGACAAAGAAGGCATCGAAGCGGCTGCGCCGTTTGTCGATGCCCAGGGTATGTTGGCCAATGGTGATCTGGTGCGGGGAACGCTGGTTTACGGTATTGATCCCGGCTATGAAAGAAGGGTCTCTATTATTGCCGATCATATGAAGCAGGGCGCATTGGAAGACCTGCAGCCCGGAGAGTTTGGTATTCTGCTGGGTGATATTCTGGCCAATTATCTGGGATTGGCCGTTGGCGATAAAGTGACCATGGTTCTGCCTGAAGCCAGTGTCAACCTGGCGGGTGTTTTGCCTCGCCTGAAACGATTCACTGTCGTTGGTACTTTCTCGGTAGGTGCCGATGTGGATGGCAACCTGGCCTACGCCCATCGTGAAGATCTGGCCCGTTTTCTGCGGGTGCCTGAAGGGGTAACAGGTATACGACTGAAAATGGATGATCTGTTTGCCGCACCGAAACTGGCCTGGGATGTAGCGATTACCTTGCCCGGTCGCTACTACGTTCAGGACTGGACCCGCAGCCATGGACGTCTGTTTCAGGCGATTCAGATGGAAAAGACCATGGTCGGCCTGCTTCTCACCCTGATTGTTGCCGTTGCCGCCTTTAATATTGTCTCCACGCTGGTCATGGTGGTGACCGATAAGCAGGGGGATATCGCCATCCTCCGCACATTTGGTGCGACCCCCAAAATGATTATGGGAATATTTATGGTTCAGGGATCCTTGATTGGTGTTATCGGGACGCTGCTGGGGGTTGCCCTGGGCATTGCCGGTGCGCTGAATGTTTCCGAAATTGTAGGTGCCCTGGAAAAATTATTGGGTATCCACTTTCTGAGCCCTGATGTTTATTTTATCAGCTACCTGCCATCGGAGTTAATGTGGCAGGATGTCGCAGTGATCAGTGTGTCCGGTTTGCTGATGAGTTTCCTGGCAACCCTGTATCCGGCATGGCGAGCCTCCAGAACCCAGCCTGCGGAGGCTCTTCGTTATGAATAATCCTGAAAACCGAGCAGTTCTGGAGTGCCGCAGTCTCACCAAAGTATTTGCTGAAGGGCCTGAAAAACTGGAGGTGCTAAGAGGCATAGACCTGTTGGTATCACCCTCTGAACGAGTAGCGATTGTCGGCACTTCCGGTTCAGGAAAAACAACGCTGCTGCAGCTGTTGGCCGGGTTGGATCACCCTTCCAGCGGTGAGGTAATACTTTGTGGCCATCAGCTGATGAAGGTATCTGAACAACA
Organism: Salinisphaera sp. G21_0; assembly: GCF_017744115.1. Lineage (GTDB taxonomy): Bacteria > Pseudomonadota > Gammaproteobacteria > Pseudomonadales > Endozoicomonadaceae > Endozoicomonas. Next base: position 70,102 of record NZ_JAGHQW010000015.1, read on the forward strand.
GGGTGAATTGCGGAACCGTCACCTGGGGTTTGTTTACCAGTTCCATCATTTGCTGCCAGAATTTACGGCCCTGGAAAATGTTGCCATGCCATTACTGCTGCGAAAAGAGGTATCCGTGGGGCAGGCAAGCATGAGAGCTGAAGAAATGCTGGGTATAGTGGGGCTGTCGAAACGGGCCAGCCATAAGCCGGCAGAACTTTCCGGTGGTGAACGGCAGAGGGTGGCTATTGCCCGGGCACTGGTCGGCAGTCCGGACCTGGTTCTGATGGATGAACCAACGGGCAATCTGGATCCCCATACCGCCAGCAAGATTCATGAGTTGATGAAATCCCTCAGTGAACAGCTGACCACCAGTTTTATTGTCGTGACCCATGATATGGTATTTGCCCGGCAGATGGACCGGGCATTACGCCTGGAAGATGGGCATCTTGTGCCTGTAGTATAAAAAAAAGCCCTCTCCGGAGGGCTTTTTTAATGGTTTGGATCAACTATTGATTATCACCGCCTTTTTTCTCTTCATGGATTACATAAACTTCAAAGGCGCTGCTGTTATCTTCGGGGCCGTCATAACCGTCACCCCCTTTGAATCGGCTCTCAGGCCAGACAAAGTCGGTGGAACTGAAGGTGGGGCCTGAATGGTCAGCAATGTAGTAGGCATTATCACCTCCAGTGACCCTTCTCTCGTTGGCGATGGCTGATGCGGCACTGATGGCTAATCCTGCAATAAGAGTTATGGTGGTAGCAGTTCTGATGATCATGGTTCGTCCCTGTGATGTTGTTTCCAGCTTTACTTTTATCGTCCATGGCCTGCTATGGATTAGTCCGAATATTTCATCCGTTGTCGCAAAACTAGTAAAAGGAACTGTCTGTTTACAATCGACAAGGTGAATACTGAATCTTTATTTCTGGCATGGGAATTTTTCGGGCAAGAATATGTCAAAGGGGGTAGACGCTTGTTGTACGTTGACTGTTAAGGCTTGTGGCTGTTACTGCATTACCGGAGCAATGGCAATGGCCGGAGGTCTGGTGGGATATCTTTACGCGAACCGGGAGCAGCTATCAACCTGTACTGGCAAAAAAGATGACCATATTGCGGCCAATATGCTTTCTAATCGTACTGGTGCAAAAGACCAGAAGATACCGGTCCCGGTTACCGACGCTGAGATTATTGATACTCAACCCTTGTATCACAATAACAATTTGTCTATGGCTCAGGACATAACTGCTCCTCCTCTCCATCCACCGCCGTATGAACCCATGCACGATGCACCCCCAAGTTATCACGAAGCCATGAATAATGAATATACCCTCTAACGCAACCACAGAGCTTTACCCCATACAAACAGCGAACAGTCCTCAGAAGGACAGCAGTAACACTTTATTTGCCAGTAAGAAAACAGGCCATGCAAAGACTGTTAAGATTTATATAAAGGAATCGTTTATACAGACAGATCAGTCATTAATTAATCCCGCTATTACCAATAAAACAATAATTCACCGCTTTGAAATCGGAGGAAGGGCTTATAAAGCAATTTGTGGTGAGGGCACTGATGAATACATAAGGTCGCTTTTTCAAGGTCAGGATGATGACATTTCTTTTGTTGCCAAAGACCAGAATGGCAGGGAGTATGAATATCACCCTCCAGTCGCCTGGGGGAAACGATTTATCAAGTGGATTTCACAAGGAGAAAGCTACTGTACGACTTCCGAAGACAGTAAGGATCAGCAATCATCCTGTCATCAGTTTGAACATTTTTTACACTGTGGAGTCAACAGATTCTCTTTTAAAAAAGTGATGACCTGTTATAACGAAATTGTTGTCAATGATATAAAAACAGTTAAGCCATTTAGTTATCTGAATCTGTCAGATACCTATACACAAGAGTGGATTCATTCCATGACTTACATAGGTTCCGGTTTCTGCATCGGTAAACTTGGTATAGGAGGCCCCATTGCCATCCAGACTGTCGAAAATTCTTTATTACATTGGTGCAACAAGGACTGTGAAAGCCCCAGGTCAATTACGCTGCGGACTGGTTTGTTGTATGCGGGTTTCTGGTCGTAAAGTTTTTGCTATTTATTCATTATTGTCATGGTTCTGATGGCAAGTGGCAAAAACAAAGCCCGGAACATGCCGGGCTTTTAATCCAGAAGCGTGGTCAAGCGACTCTATCTGGACTTCAGGTGTTGTTGATCAGGAATCTCCCGAAATCCATCAAGAGCCTGATTAAAATACTCAAGCGGCCTGAGCAACTTGCACTCCCACAAAATCAGCCGCTTTTTTCGGCGGTTTGACCATAAGACCGATAGCAGCCGCTGCAAAACTGACTCCGGCACAGATCATAAAGGTGCTCTCATAACCGCCCGTGGTGTCCAGCAGATAACCTGCCAGTTTCGGACCCGCCATGCCCGCAACACCCCACGCGCTGAACAGGATAGCGTAGTTAAAGCCCAGGTTTCTGGTACCAAAGAAGTCTGCCGTTGCAGACGGGAATACTGCCAGCATTGCACCATAGCCGAAGGTGATAACCAATGAACCCATCAGTATCATGCTAAAGGTATCAAAACCACCGAACATCAACAGCACAGCACCTTGCAACGTATATAGAATGCTCATGGTGCGGGCGCGACCGATCCTGTCAGATATTAAGCCAGCACCCGGACGGCCCAAAGCATTGGCGACAGAGAACGCCTGAACCAGCAGGGTAATGTTAAATGTATCGGACAGTTGCAGCTTGGCAATGTTACCAATATGACCAATCATCATCAGGCCGGTCATGGAACCTGCCAGGAACATCAGCCACAACATGGCAAACTGTGGCGTCCTGATCATCTGCTTCCAGTTGTACTCACCGGTCTCCGGGCCATCAGCAACAACCGGGGTCTCTTTGGCCTTTTTATCCGCAGTCGCCATGCTTGTTGTGGTTTCCGGAACACTCATGAACTGGGCACCAGTTACGATCACACTACCGAAGAACACCGCCAGTATATTAAAGCTGGCAAACAGGCCGTATTCTGCGATCAGGTATTTGGCCAGTGGAGCCGCATACAGCGGTGCCAAACCAAAGCCGGTGACAACCAGACCGACAATTAACCCTTTTTGCTCCGGTTTGAACCATTTCACCGCTGCCGGAGCCGTTGCGGAATAACCCAGACCGATGCCTGCACCATTGAGGACACCAAAACCCAGGATAACGCCGGTTTCCGTGGGCATGGCACTGCACAGGAACATACCTGCCGCAGTACACAAACCTGCGATGGTGATCACTACGCGCGGCCCAAGGCGATCCTGCAGCTTACCACCTACCAGCATGACCAGCGCAAACGCGGCAATGGCCGCTGCGTAGGGTGTGGATGCCTGAGAAGCGGTCCAGCCCTGAGTGTTAATAAAATTCTCGGAGAAGATACTCCACGTGTAAAGACTGCCGAACATTAAGTTAATCGCCAGGCCAGCCGTCACTACGACCCAGCCACGATTCGTACCAGTTGCCATTGATGCCTCACTTAAAACCAAGTTTATAATTTCTGTCACTAACCGAATGCTGTATTTGTTATCCAAATATCAATGCCAAAATAAAACAGCTAGTACCACTGTTAAATAAAAAAAGAAAAACAAATAACAGCAATAAACAAACGATTTTCCACGGCAAAGAAAAAAGAAAAGTAAGTAGCACAGGGCATTGCTGTTCGTTAATCCTTGCAAAGGATTTTGCCGGCCTGCTTTTCAGATGGCGATACCACCTGTAAATATTTTTTGAAAACAATAGTGAACGCGTTGTTTCAATTGTTTCCTGTTATCAATATTTCCTGCATATATTCTGTCCCATGGCTTTCAAAACAGTTCTGTAGGAAAAAGAACCATTAATGAGATAAAATTCTGGTTCTGATTGTATTTATTAAATCAACTGGAAAGATTGACAGAGGTCAAATAATAATCAATTAAAAATGATGTTGATATTTCCCTGAAACCTGTTGTCAAAGGGCTAATCAGATATTCAGGAACATCAACATACCGCCAGTTAAATGAAGTAACTGATCGATTGGCGCTGCAACACCCAAGCCTGAGCGTTGTTTTGATCGGGCCTGCCCCACCTGACCGGTAGGGCTGGCTTCCGTCTCAGTCAGGCATCAGGATTATCAGATTCTCGCAGACGTTCCTGCCGTTTCTGCTCCTCAGCCAGAACCGCTTTTATTTCGGCCAGCACTGAGTCCACATCGGCGGCTTGCTCCGCTTCGGTGAACAGGCCGGTCAGTTCGGTTTCCGGGATCAGTTCGCCATCTTCATAGAGTGCCCACATCTCTTTGGCATACTGGCTGTTCAACAGGTCCGGTGCAAACTGTCCATAGTATTCCGTGATGTTGTTGATGTCCCTGGCCAGCATCGAGCGGGCATGGTTGTTGGCCGAGGCATCCACGGCCTGGGGCAGGTCAATAATCACCGGACCGTAATCATCCACCAGAACATTGAATTCCGACAGGTCACCATGAACCAGGCCGGCACAGAGCATCAGCATGACATAATGCATCATGGTGGCGTGGTCTTCACGGGCCTGATCGGCGGACATGGTCACTTCACCCAGGCGTGGGGCAACCTGGCCTTCATCATCCGTCACCAGTTCCATCAACAGTACGCCATCCAGGCAGATATAAGGCTGTGGGACTCTTACGCCCGCTCTGGCCAGGCGGAACAGGGCGTCAACCTCGGCACTCTGCCAGGTCTCTTCCTGTTGTTTCCGGCCATATCTGGAGCCTTTCTCGATGGCTCGCTGCCTGCGACTGTTGCGCTCTTTGCGACCTTCCTGATATTGGACGGCTTTTTTAAAGCTGCGCCTGGCCGCTTCCTTATAAACCTTGGCGCAGCGGATATCATTGCCACAGCGCACCACATAGACATCGGCTTCTTTACCACTCATTAGCTGGCGGAGTACTTCATCCACCAGTCCTTCATCAACCAGGGGTTGGATTCGTTTCGGGGTTCTCATAAGGAACTTTTACCTTATTTGAACCCGTGAGGGAATAGCGCTTTTGGTAATAACCGTTGGGAATAGCGCATGACAGGCTGATGTGTTTGGGAATTTCAGAGTAAACCTGCACCGGTAATAGTGTTGCTGGTCAGTCTCCTGATTTGCCATAAATGGTTTATAAAAGCTAATGTCCTAATACACTACTGGATCGAATGAGGCACCAATGAAGAAACTGAAGAATGAAAAAGAGCTGGTAAAGAAGGCCATTGAATATGGCATGAAGTATGGTGAGAAGCGGGGGGTTGTGAAATTTGAGGCGACCGATTCTGCCAATGAAAAAATTGAATATATATACCGGCTGCTGGTCCATGATAACCTCATCCAGCCTTTGCCAGAGGATCAGGTATCCCAGGTGACCATGAAGCACAAACTGGCAATCTGGGCATCTAAACAGAAGTTGGGTTGATCTCGTCCTTATGTCATTTGCAAGGAGGTTTTGCGTGCCACACTGTATTATCGAATACTCGCGGCCACCGGAAGCAATTGTCAGTCCAGAGGCCCTGATGGAGCGTGTACATCAGGGAGTTGTCAGCTCCGGGCTGTTTGACGCGTCGGCCATTAAGGTTCGTGCACTACCTTACGATCATTTTGATGATTTGGCCTGGTTTTCAGGATGGATCATCTCATCATAGGTTTCGGAATAAACCAGCTGCAAGTGATGAGCAATATCATCCCCAAGGATCTCTTTTGCCTCACTAATGCTATGGAAAATAGTGGGGGTGGCATCGTGATTACTCAGCAGGTGCTTCCCATCCACCCGGCATAAATAGATATCTCCTTCCTGACTCAGCAGCTCGACAGGCAGATGGTTTTCTTTAAAGGCTTTTTTCAGTTCTCTAAGGGTCATTGATCTTCTCCTTATTTGCCCGCTGATGAAGAAAACGACGATTTATCGTAGAGATCTTCCCGGAATCAGTTGTCCCGAAAAAGGGTTTTCAAGTCCACAGGCCACACCGGCAGCTCTTGCGGGTGCATAATTTGATACGGTTTCGTTCATTCTTTCCCATTCTATTGGGGTTTTGATATTGACCATAACTAACGCGCCACCTTGCTGAATATGATCATGACAGGGCTGCAGACGACCATTATCACTCGAGGCACCGATCATCCCGCCGAGCCAGGCAGGGAAGCCAAGGGCGATCAGGCAGGCGAAGACGGTGCCAATACCGCCGGCAGGATGACCTTCCCAAAGGTTGTAGGTAAGGAATCCAACCGTCGCTGCCAGAATGACACCAACCTTGAATTCTATAGCACCACTGTGAATGGTGTCGTTTTTTTTCAGCAAGTTGAGATGGTTAAGGTGGTAGTTTGTGTCACATGAATGATCCTGGTGAGCGATATGAATGCGGTTGTGATCAATCCCAGCACTTTCCAGTTGTTCGGAAAGTTCTCTGGCAGTTTTGAGGCCGGGTAGTAGAAAAAGGTGCTTTTTCATGGTTGCAATTCCTTTGCAGTGAAATACTGAAACACGCTTCGTTGCTTTTGTTTTTTGGGAGCGCTAGCGAACTCAATCTTTTTCAGTCTTCAAGAGTGGAGTCCTTATATCGTGTCAATCAGGATAAACTTTACCCATGACATTATTGTGAATATCACCTGCCGCAAATTCCTTTCGAGTTCTGACCCGGGTTACTCAGCGCTACCTCTAGTATCGATCACCAGACAAAGTTAGCCTTCGCCATCTCGCCGTTATCCACCAGAATATCCTGTGCGGTCATACTGCGATTGATGACCGCCATAAAGTAAACCCACTGTGCTATTTCTTCAGAACTGGCCCATTTTGGCAGTAGCGTTTCATCCATAATGGCCTGCCATTTTTCAGGATCGTCCATGACCGGCCTGTTCAGTTCGGTAAGCACGCCTCCGGGGGAAATACTGTTGCAGGTGGCACCGTATTGAGCAACCTGAAGCGCAGTCCATTTAGTGTAGGCGACAACACCGCCTTTGGAGGCAACATACTCTGGAAATTCAGCACCGGAATGAGCACTGGCAGAGGCAACATTAACAATGGATTGAATCGCCGGTTGCAGGCCGTACAGCCTGGTACAGTTCATCACCCCGCCTAAATTGATGGCGATGTCCTGTGTGGTGTTTTGCACCCCGGCGTTGTTGATCAGATGTGTTACGCCCTTAATGTCAGGGAGCAATTCCGGGTTTGCCACATCGGCCACAAAATGGTGGTAACGGGCGTTATCAAGTTCGCCGGGGTTAACATCGATACCCACCACGGTGATGCGCTCATCCTGAAGAAAACGCTGACAAACCGCCAGGCCAATACCTGCGCTGGCTCCGGTAATAATGACTTTCATGTACGCTCCCATATTTCCCTGACCTTGATGTTTCTGCACAGATACACGGCAGGTGTATCACACAGACTGGTCACCATAAAGATGCCATAACTGGTGATAATGATACTGAGCAGGTCCAGCACCGGGAACGTCCCGTAAAATGCACCGAAGGTGAACAGAATCGCATTCAAGAACTGGGAAATCATGGTGGACACATTGTTGCGCAGCCACAGATAATTCTTGGTAAACCCGGTCCAGCGCCAGATTTTGTGGTAAAGCCACACATCAAAGCGCTGTGTAATGGCATAAACCAGCAGGCCGGTAACCATCAGGCGAGGCGTGTTGCTGAAGATGGCCTGAATATGCGGCATGGCAAAATCCAGTGAATTGGGCATGAAATACAGCCAACTCTGGGAAATGGCAATAAACAGTGCCGAGGTAAAGAAGCCGACATTGACTGCGTAGTTAGACCATTTTTTACCACCCACCTCACTGAGGATATCGGTCACCAGGAAGGTGGTGGCAAACATGATATTCCCCAGGGTCATCTCCATACCGAAGGCATTGATCTGCACCAGTACTTCTATGTTAGCGGCCACGATGGCCAGCACGGTGTAACAGAGGAGCCCCATTTTACCGAACAGGCGGTAAGTTAAAATGACCATGCCGTAAAATAACAAAAGCTGGCCAATCAATAGTAATTCGTTCAAGTGTACCCTCAGATATCCACTGCTTGTTATGGCGTTGCGGGTGGCGATTAACGGATGTTTGAGAGCAATTTTCAATACCAACATATACCGAATTATTGGTGTCACGGGCCATCAGGCCATCGAGTGTTGCCTTATCGGTTATGGAGTGCTCTTATTTTTTATGTCTTGATATTCTATGGTGCGATAAGTCTATATCGGCTGCCAGCCAGCCAGATTCCTTCAGTTTTTTCGCTCTTGCATGCATCTCAGTCACCTGGTCTTTGACTGTGTAATCCATTAAATCATCGGGTATTTTGAAGTTGTGTTCTTTCAGGCTCCTGATAACAGTGAGCGATCGAAGATCACAACCTGTTGAGCTGACATACAATAATTTATCGTATAATTCTGAATGCTTTTTCCGGGAGGTAATGCGTTTCAGCATTTGATAGATCGTTCTTGTAGATGCCTGATTGTAAATCTCTTTTTTGTTAAAGCCGTAATGATAGACATAGTACAACATCCAGTCTGCCTTCTGTGGCACGGGGTTAAATGTGATACCTTCTATTGGACTGATGTTAACAATCCGGTTTGTACGCTTTAGCTTGCCATCGAAATTACTGAAGTTAAATTGATATCTGGTAAGTCTATTGAGAAACCAGGTGGCAAACTCCCTGGGTGAGGTTGGTATAATTTCTTTTTTGTCAACGGAAGTACAGGGAGTCACCATTTTTACGGAGATGCCGCCAAACTTTTCGACACATAAATCAGCCAGTTTTCGTAATGTAAATATATTCCAGCGGGTGATTCCGTTAATGGCAGGGAGGGGGATGTTAGCCTTTTTAATGGTGCTGAAGGCATTTTGCAGTATTCGGGGCCCCTGGTTTTTAACCAGCCTATTTTGCAAATACTCATGTAGATAGCGTAAATAGGTATCTTGTGATTCCACAGGATTCAGCACTCTCAATATTTTAATGCATTCCCAGTCCGGCAATGGTCGTTCAGGTTTGGCTACTTTGAGCAGATGCCTGATATGGCCTGGCAGCCACTTTTCTGATGGTAAAAAATATCGACTGCATGGTTCAGGAAATGGAAAACCCTGGATGTTAAAGCTGTCGGTCATATTGGCAACATGATTTGATGATTCGACTGTCGATTTAGCTAACAAGTCAATCATATATTGATAGTAGTCCTCTGATGCTGGATTAATGATGGCTAAATCCTGACGGTACAGTACTTTACTATCAAGTTTCATTTTCCAGGCCATAACTCGTATTAAACGTATTGACCATGCTTTCCTGTATGCTGATTTTACGGTGTTGAATGAAGGGATCTTTACTTTATTTTTTATCAGTTTTTGCCTGGTGATCTCAGTAGCCTGTTGTTTATTTACGAACTCTGCAAGATAAAAATAGGCTGGTATGGCTGAATAGTCTGTGGTATCCCTGTTAACTGGTACTGCCTGTATATCTACGGCCGGTAGAACCTTAACGGCAGTTTCCGAATGATAGGGCGTTATTTGTACCTTTATTTTCTTAAAATCTTTACCCGTTGGTGATAGATATTGATCGGCAATATTGCTGATAAATTGTTGCCACTGGTTTCCTGGCCAATATGCATGCTGGCACGGATCAGCAATGTAAATATCGGAAGCAGCCATATAGGATGGCTGATGATAGCTCCCGTCTGCACAATGCAGATCACTACGAATAGATCGGTGTTTAGCTTCATACCATTGGCTTTGTGTCTGCACACTTTCACCAGAAAGACGTGGGCATACCATCAAACATACATGAGTGGTGGTTCCTTCGACAATTCCTTTTTTTGCTCCGTTTCTCACAAAAAAAAAGCTGATAACCATTTTGAACAGGCTGATGGACGGGTTTTTCAGGCAGCAGGAAGCCATTAAATGGGTCATCTCATCACATTGGGCTACTTTGTAGGTTTTGACTAACTCTGCTATTTGCATGGCGTATTTGGTCTGCTGTTGTTTCAAATCATTAACAGGAGAAAGTTCTCGTATCAAGTTATGAATCTTTGGTACCAGTAAATACTTATAAATTTTTTCAACACAGGTAAAATTGCCGTGAATGGATAATCTTTTATGCTCTGGCATTTGAGCGGATTTATCTGAAGTTATGGCATACTCAATATCCATTTTACGAATATCATTTAGTACTTTACTTAGTATTGTGGGAATTGAATGACTTTCAGTGCTCCTATTAGTGTTAATCCGTAGTTTGCTTTTCTGAGAGTTTTGGCGAACAGGCTGACCTTTTGCTATAGCAATTTGGTATTCCGGTAGTTTCTTTTGATCTCTCGTTTGTTTAACACGCCCCTGATGATTCATCCGGGAAGTGTCCAGCCTGACCTTTTTTGAGGGATTGTTGTTATCCTGTTGCTGTTTTCTTTTGTTTTGACGGTTTTTTTGGGGCTTTTGATAATCCATAAGCCGTGTGTTTTGATTGGTCGCAGTGGATACAAGCATATTATGATTTAACCTGTTACTGGCAGCGGTTGTTGTGATTTCTCAAGACACTATAAAGCTTTTCTATGTCTTGATATTCTATGGTGCGATAAGTCTATATCGGCTGCCAGCCAGCCAGATTCCTTCAGTTTTTTTGCTCTTGCATGCATCTCAGTCACCTGGTCTTTGACTGAGTAATCTATTAAATCATCGGGTAGTTTGATGTTGTGTCTTTTCAGGCTCCTGATAATACTGAGAGATCGAAGACCACAACCTGTTGAGCTGACATACAATAATTTATCGTATAATTCTGAATGCTTTTTTCGGGAGGTAATGCGTTTCAGCATTTGATAGACTGTGTTTGTAGGAGCCTGATGGTAAATCTCTTTTTTGTCAAAGCCGTAATGATAAACGTAGTATAACATCCAGTCTGCCTTCTGTGGTACGGGGTTAAATGTGATACCTTCTATCGGGCTGATGCTAACAATCAGGTTTGCAGCCTTTAGAGTGCTATCGAAACTAATGAAATTAAATTGATATTTAGTAAGTTTATTTAGAAACCAGTGGGCAAACTCATCGGGTGAGGTTGGTATCACTTCTTTTTTACCAACAGAAGGATAGGGTGCAACCGTTTCTGCGGAGATTCCGCCAAACTTTTTTACACATAAATCAGCCAGTTTTCGTAATGTCAATATATTCCAGTTGGTGATTCCTTCAATGGCTGGGAGGGGGATGTTCCCCTGTCTAATGGTGCTGAAGGCTTTTTCCAGTGCTCGGGGCCCCTGGTTTTTAACCAGCTTATTTTGCAAATACTCATGTAGATAGCGTAAATAGGTATCTTGTAGTTCTACAGGGTTCAGTACTCTCAATACTTTAATCAGTTCACTGTCCGAAAATGATTGCTCAGGTTTGGCTATTCTAACCAGATGCCTGATATGGCCTGGCAGCCACTCCTTCGATGGTAAAAAATATCGACTGCATGGTTCCGGAAATGGAAATCCATATTTGTTAAAGCTTTTGACCATATTGATAACATGTTGTGGTGATTCGATTGGTGATTTACCTAAAAAGTCAATCATGCATTGATAGTAGTCCTCTGATTTTGGAGTAAGGATTGCTAAATCCTTGCGGAGCAGAACTTTAACATCAAGGTTCATTTTCCAGGCCAGAACCCGTACTAAATTTGTTGACCATTTTTTCCTGTGCTTTGATTTTATGGTGTTAAATGAAGGGATTTTTACACCATTTCTTACCAGTCTTTGCTTAGTGATCAAAGCAGCCCGTTTTTTTAGCTTCTTATGTTTTTTTGCTATATTGGCTGCGAACTCTGCAAGATAAAAATAGGCAGGTATGGATGAATAGTCTGTAGTATCACTGTTAACGGTTACTGCCGCCTGTACCTTTGCAGTCGTTAGCTCATTAGCGGTAGTTCCCGAATGATAGGGCGTTATTTTTACGGTTATTTTCTTAAAATCCTTACCCGTAGGTGTGAGATATTGATCGGCAATATTGCTGATAAATTGCTGCCACTGGCTTCCTGACCAAAATTCATGCTGACACGGATCAGCAATGTAAATCTCGGAATTAGACAGATAGGGTGGCTGATGATAGCTCCCGTCAGCACAATGCAGATCACTATGAGCATATTTGTGTTCAGCTTCATACCATTGGCTTTGCATCTGCACACTATCACCTGAAAGACTTGGACATACCATCAAACATACATGAGTAGTGGATCTATCCAGCTTTCCTTTCTTTGATCCGGTTCTTGCGAAAAAAAAGTTGATAACCATTTTGAACAGACTGATGTTCGGGTTTTCCAGACAGCAGGAAGCCATTAAATGAGTCATCTCATCACATTGGGCCACTTTGTAGGTTTTGACTAACTCTGCTATTTGCATGGCGTATTTGGTTTGCTGTTGTTTCAAGTCATTAACAGGAGAAAGTTCTTGTATTAAGTGATGAATCTTTGGTACCAGTAAATGCTTATAAATATTTTCAATACAGATGAAATTACCGTGAATGGATAATCTTTTATGCTCTGGCATTTGAGCGGATTTATCAGAGCTTATGGCATACTCAATATCCATTTTACGAATATCGTCCAGTACTCTATTCAGTATTGTGGGAATTGAATGACTTTCAGTGCTCTGATTTGTGCCAATCCGTAGTTTACTTTTCTGAGAGTTTTGATGAACAGGCCGACTTTTTGCCATAGTAACCTGGTATTCTGGCAGTTTCTTTTGATCTCTCGTCTGTTTAACACGCCCCTGATGATTCATTCGGGTAGTGTCCAGCCTGACCTTTTTCGGGAGATTGTTGTTATCCTGTTGCTGTTTCCTTTTACTTTGACGGTTTTTTGGGGGCTTTTGATAATTCATAAGCCGTGTGTTTTGATGGGTAGCAGTGGATACAAGCATATTATGATTTAACCTGTTACTGGCAGCGGTTGTTATGATTTCTCCAGGCGTTAGAAAACTTTTTTATGTTTTAATGTTTTATGGTACGACAGGTCTATATCCGCTGTCAGCCAGCCAGATTCCTTCAGTTTTTCCGCTCTTGCATGCATCTCAATCATCCGGCCCTTGACCGTGTAATTCATTAAATCATCGGGTAGTTTGATGTTGTGTTCTTTCAATTTTCTCCAATAATGGTGAGTGTGAAGACCACTACATGTTGAACTGAGATACAGTAATCTATCGTATAACTCTATGTGCTTTTCTGGTGAGGTAATGCGTTTCAACAATTGATAGAGTGTTGTTGAAGAGGCTTGGTAGTAAATCTCTTTTTTGTCAAAACCGTACTGATAGACATAGTACAACATCCAGTCTGCCTTCTGCGGTACGGGATCAAATGTAATACCTTCTATCTGACTGATGTTAACAATCAGGTTTGCAGTCTTCAGGCTGCCATTGAATCTATTGAAATTAAATTGGCAGTTAGTGAGTTTGTTGAGAAACCAGTCGGCAAACTTATCGGGTGAGGTTGGTATAACTTCTTTTTTGCCAGCAGAAGGATTGGGAACAACCGTTTTTGCGGAGATGCCGCCAAACTTTTTTACACATAAATCAGCCAGTTTTCGTAATGTCAATATATTCCAGCTGGTCATTCCTTGAATGGCAGGGGGAGGGATTTTTCCCCGTCTAATGTAGCCGATGGCATTTTCCAGTACCCGGGGGCCCTGGTTTTTAACCAGCTTATTCTGCAAATACTCATGTAGATAGCGTAAATAGGTATCTTGTAGTTCCACAGGATTCAGTACTTTCAATACTTTAATCAGTTGGTAGTCCGAAAATGATCGTTCAGGTTTGGCTAGTCTAATCAAATGCCTGATATGGCCCGGCAGCCACTCATCCGATGGTAAAAAATATCGACTGCATGGTTCAGGAAATGGAAACCCATGGTTGTTAAAGCTTTTGGTCATTTTGATAACATCCATTGATGATTCGATGGTTGATTTACCTAAAAAGTCAATCATATATTGATAGTAGTCCTCTGATTTTGGATTAATGATGGCTAAATCCGTACGGTGCAGAACTTTAACATCAAGGTTCATTTTCCAGGCCAGAACTCGTATCAAATTTGTTGACCATTTTTTCCTGTGTGATGGTTTTACGATCTCAAATGAAGGGATCTTTACACTATTTCTTACCAGTCTTTGCTTGGTGATATCAGCAGCCCGTGGTTTATTGATTGGTTTCTTTACAAATTCTTCAAGATAAGAATAGGCCTGCATGGCTGAATAGTCTGTGGTATCACTGCTAACTGGCGCTGTCTGTACATCTTCGGCCGGTAGCTCCATAACGGCAGTTTCCGAATGATAGGGCGTTATTTGTACCTTTATTTTCTTAAAATCTTTACCTGTTGGTGTGAGATATTGATCGGCAATATTGCTGATAAATTGCTGCCACTGGCTTCCTGGCCACAATTCATGCTGACACGGATCAGCAATGTAAATATCGGAAGTAGCCATATAGGTTGGCTGATGATAGCTCCCGTCAGCACAACGCAGATCACTATGAGCATGTTTGTGTTCAGCTTCATACCATTGGCTTTGCATCTGCACACTATCACCTGAAAGACTTGGGCATACCATCAAACATACATGCGTGGTGGATCTTTTCATCCTTCCTTTCTTTGCCATGGTTCTCGCACTAAAAAAGCTGATAACCATTTTGAACAGGCTGATGTCCGGATTTTCCAGGCAGCAGGAAGCCATTAAATGAGTCATCTCATCACATTGGGCTACTTTGTAGGTTTTGACTAACTCTGCTATTTGCATGGCGTATTTGGTCTGCTGTTGTTTCAAGTCATTAACAGGAGAGAGTTCTTGTATCAAGTGATGAATCTTTGGTACCAGTAAATGTTCATAAATCATTCCAACACAGGTGAAATTGCCGTGAATGGATAACCTTTTATGCTCTGGCATTTGAGCGGATTTATCAGAGCTTATGGCATACTCAATATCCATTTCACGAATATCATCCAGTACTTTACTCAGTATTGTGGGAATTGAATGACTTTCAGCACTTTGCTTTGAATCAATTTGCAGTTTATTTTTCTGAGCGTTTTGGTGAACAGGTTGACTTTTTGCCATAGTAACTTGGTATTCTGGTAGTTTCTTTTGTACTCCTGGGTGTTTGACACGCCCCTGATGATTCATCCGGGTAGTGTCCAGCCTGATCTTTTTTGAGGGATTGTTGTTATCCTGTTGCTGTTTTCTTTTATTTTGACAGTTTTTTGGGGGCTTTTGATAATCCATAAGCCGTGTGTTTTGATTGATAGCAGTGGCTACAAGCATATTATGATTTAACCTGTTATTGGCAGTGATTGTTATGGTTTCTCAAGGTGTTAGAGAACTTTTCTATGTTTTGGTGTTCTATGCTGCGACAGGTCTATATCCGCTGCCAGCCAGCCAGATTCCTTCAGTTTTTCTGCTCTTGCGTGCATCTTAACCATTCTGCTTTTGGCTGTGCAATACATTAAATCATCGGGCAGTTTGATATTGTGTGTTCTCAAGGTTGTCAAATAACTGCTGGCTTTGAGGTCACTCCATGTTGAGCTGAGATACAATAATCTATCGTATAGCTCTGAATGCTTTGCCCGCGAGGTAATGCGTTTCAGCATTTGATAGAGTGTTGTTGAAGAGGTCTGATGGAAAATCTCTTTTTTGTCAAAACCGTATTGATAGACATAGTACAATATCCAGTCAGCTCTCTTTGGTACGGGGTTAAATGTGATACCTTCTATCGGGCTGATGTGAACAATCAGGTTTGCAGCTTTTAGCTTGCCATCGAAATTATTGAAATTAAAATGGTTGTTGGTAAGTTTATTGAGAAACCAGGCGGAAAACTCATCGGGTGAGGTAGGTATAACTTCTCTTTTGCTAACAGAAGGGTAGGGGGTAACTGTTTTTGCGGAGATGCCGCCAAACTTTTCTACACACAAATCAGCCAGTTTTCGTAATGTCAATATATTCCAGCTGGTGAATCCTGCAATGGCAGGGAGGGGTATATTCCCCTGATTGATGGTGCATAAGGCATTTTCCAGTATTCGGGGGCCGTGGTTGTCAACCAGCTTATTTTGCAAATACTCATGTAAATAGCGTAAATAGGTATCTTGCAGTTCCACAGGGTTCAGTACTCTCAATATTTTAATCAGTTCGGAGTCCGAAAATGATCGTTCAGGTTTGGCTACTCTAAGCAGATGCCTGATATGGCCCGGCAGCCACTTTTTTGATGGTAAAAAATATCGACTGCATGGTTCAGGAAATGGAAATCCATACTTGTTAAAGCTGTCGGTCATATTGATAACATGTTTTGATGATTTGATTGTTGACTTGCCTAAAAAGTCAATCATGTATTGATAGTAGTCCTCTGATTTTGGATTAATGATGGCTAAATCTTCACGGCACAGAAGGTTAACATCAAGGTTCATTTTCCAGGCCAGAACTCGTATTAAATTTGTTGACCATTTTTTTCTGTGTTTTGATTTTACGGTGTCAAAAGCAGGGATTTTTACACCATTTCTTACCAGTCTTTGCTTAGTGATCTCAATAGCCCGTTGTCTTTTTCCCTGAACTTTTTTCTTTAATTTGTTGGTGAACTCTTCAAGATAAAAATAGGCTGGCATGGCTGAATAGTCTGCGGTATCCCTGTTAACTGGTTCTGCCTGTATATCTGCGGCCGGTAGCTCCTTAACGGTATTTTCCGAGTGATAGCGCGTTATTTGTACCTTTATTTTCTTAAAATCTTTACCCGTTGGTGTTAGATATTGATCGGCAATATTGCTGATAAATTGCTGCCACTGGCTTCCTGGCCAATATTCATGCTGACACGGATCAGCAATGTAAAGATCAGAGGTAGCCATATAGGACGGCTGATGGTAGCTCCCGTCAGCACAATGCAGGTCACTATTGGCGTGTTTGTATCCCGCTTCATACCATTGGCTTTGCATCTGTACACTATCACCTGAATGATTTGGGCATACCATCAAACATACATGAGTAGTGAATCTATCCAGCTTTCCTTTCTTTGATCCGGTTCTCGCAAAAAAAAAGTTGATAACCATTTTGAACAGACTGATGGTCGGATTTTCCAGGCAGCAGGAAGCCATTAAATGAGTCATCTCATCACATTGGGCTACTTTGTAAGTTTTCACTAACTCTGCTATTTGCATGGCGTATTGGGTCTGCCGTTGTTTTAAGTCATTAATAGGAGAAAATTCTTGTATTAAGTGATGAATCTTCGGTACTAGTAAATTTTTATAAATCTTTTCAACATAGGTTAAATTACCGTGAATGGATAATCTCTTATACTTTGGCATTTGCGCGGATTTATCAGGGCCTATAGCATACTCAATATCCATTTTACGAATATCATCCAGTACTCTATTCAGTATTGTGGGAATTGAATGACTTTCAGTGCTCTGCTTTGAATCAATCTGCAGTTTACTTATCTGAGAGTTTTGGTGAACAGGCTGACTTTTTGCCGTAGCAACCTGGTATTCCGCTAGTTTCTTTTTTACTCCTGTCTGTTTAACACGCCTCTGATGATTTATCCGGGCAGTATCCAGCCTGACCTTTTTCGAGGAATTGTTGTTCTCCTGTTGCTGTTTTCTTTTGTTTTGGCGATTTTTCGGGTTTTTTTTATAATCAATAAGTCGTCTATTTTGATTGATAGCAGCGGATACAAGCATATTATTTTGCAACCTCTTAATGGCAGCGATTGTTGTGATTTCTCAGGGTGTTTGAAATACTTCTTTTTTAGGGCTGCTTATCATTTTATGCAAGCTTACCCTGGTTGACGGCCTTGATGTTATTCAGGCTGCATCATCGCAAGCAGTGTTGTGATAAAGTCCCTTCTTTTGATCTCGTAATCACTCTCATGCGGAGCTGCCAATAGCCAGCTGTTAACTCTGTGCTCAAACGCTTGGCGGTAACTATGGCTCTTCAATTTCACTTGAAGATTCTCAGTCAGCACTTGCAGGTGCTGTTGTTGTTTTTGCCGCTGGTAAGTCTGGCAGTCAGGTTTTCCGGGCTTGCTTTCACGGTGCAGAGCGATGAACTGCCTGGCTTTATTCAGGGTGAGCAGGGAGCGCATCAGCAGGCCATAAATATGCTCCTCCGGGTTTTGTGGAAAATTAAACAGAATGGTTCGTGGTATGGAAAATATCTCTCTTCTTTGCAACCGATCTGTCAGCAGGTCAAGGTTATCGGCAAGGTATGCCAGCGTATTGTTCAGTAATCCGGTTTCTTCAGCAAACGACAAACACCACACCGGCCTGCTCACGCCAGGAACGTCAATGACCAATCGTGCTGTATTTCTGTCTGTTACCAGGGCGTCAATACTGACCTGAAAGTCCATTACTTTCATACCCAGATCACCGTCTTTAAGCTGAATATTGTAAGCTGTCGGGAGTTTAATCGCCGGACATCCCGGAACCCGGCTGATGGTCATGCTCTTGGGGATTTCTGAATCCCTGTCGGTGTTAAGTACCTGCAGCTTTTCAAAGAGGGTTCTGGCAGACTCATCTGTCGTGCAAATAATGTCAATATCATTGAATGATGAGCAGAGGTTCTGTAAATAGCGCGCGTATGAACCGGTCACCAGTAGGGCGGGAACGTCACAGGCGTCATTGATTTCCTGGATGATCTCCAGTGTTCTCAGTATCAGCACATTTAACCGGGAAGCCTGCCTTTCCGGTAAGCCCGGTCCGCCTGCTGTTGCTACGGTATACTTCCTGTGCACGGGAACATCCGCTGTGTGTTGACTGGCAGAGGCTGCGTACCCTTGGGGACTGCCCCCTGAGGCAACGGTATTTGCCCGCAGCATACTGTCAATTATCCTGGCTTTGTGAACTTCGCAGTTGCGTTGCTCAAACCAGGAGACCAACGCATGGCGCCGTTTGCTTCCTTCCGGAAAATGCTGAAGGCAATTCAGAACCTGTTCTTTATGGATGACTTGTCCATTAATAGACTGGCTGGTGATATAACAGTGTGCCAGGAAGAAAAAATGTATACGTGAATTCTTGAATGAGTGCCTCAGGGGGGTGATGGATTGCAATACCTGTTTCGCTGACACCACCTGATGATCAATTGTCAGCCCATGCTGCATAGCCATGAATTTCAATAGACATTGCAGTCGATCATGCTCATCGTCTTTGACCGATACGCTGTTCAGGATTTGCCAGGCCTCTTGAAGTGTCTCCTGAGCTTCGCTGGTTTCCTCGTACTTTTGAGATTGTTTCAACTTTTGAATCAGATACCTGATTTGCTTTGCAGAGTGATCCCCGGGTACTTCATTAAACGCTGCCAGTACTTTCCGATTATCCAGACAGGCGCTATTCAGCTCTCTTGCATTCAATGCCAGCTGAGAATAAAAAACAGCTTTTTCGAGCAACCAGCCACCGCGTTCATAATCCTTAACCACCGCCTCCGGTGAAATCTGCTGACCATTGAACGCCAGGCCCCTCAGACAACATTGATCCCTGAAGCGTACTATTCCCAGTTTGCCGTCCGAACTTTCCGGAAAATCCTTAACCACTGCATCCGGTGTGACCTGCTGGCCATTAACCACCAGTCCTCTCAGGCAACATTCCACTTTGAAGCGTGCCAGCGACAGAGACGCTCTGGCTGCCCTGAAACCCCTGACCACCTCATCCGGTGTGACTTGCCGGTGATTCAACGCCAGGGCCCTGAGGCAACATTGTTCCTTAAAGCGCGCTATCCCCAGTCTACCTTCCCGGGTATCCGGGAAATCCTTCACCACCGCATCCGGTGTGACCTGCTGGCCATTCAACACCAGACCTCTCAGGCAACATTCCTCTTTAAAGCGTGCCAGCTCCAGTGTTGCCCCGGCTGCCTGATAACCCTTAACCACCACATCCGGTGTGACTTGCTGGCCATTCAGCGGCAGCCCCCTCAGGCAACATTCTGCTTTGAAGCGCGCCAGCTCCAGTGTTGCCCCGGCCCCCTGATAATTCTTAAACACCACCTCCGGTTTGGCCAGCTGGTCATGCAACGCCAGGCCCTTCAGGCAACATTGTTCGCTGAAGCGTAATGTCCCCAGTCTGCCTTCCGGACTATCCGGGAACCCCTTAACCACCGTTTCCGGTGTGATCTGCTGGCCATTTAATGTCATGCCCTTCAGGCAACATCGTTCCTTAAAGTGCGCCAGCCCCAGTCTGCCTTCCGGATTATCCGGGAAATCCTTAACCACCTCATCCGATGTAATGTGCCTGCCCTTCAACAGCAGGCCTTTCAGGCAACATTCTGCTTTGAAGTGCGCTAGCTCCAGTGTCGCATTGGCTGCCTGATAATCGTTAACCACGGCATCCGGTGTGACTTGCTGGCCATACAACATCAGGCCCCTCAGACAGCATTCCGCTTTGAAGCGTGCAATACCCAGTTTGCCATGCAGACTATCCGGGAAATCCTTAACCACCTCGTCTGGTGTGACCTGTCGGCCATGCAATGCAAGGTCTCTCAGGCAGCATTCCGCTTTGAAGCGTGCAATACCCAGTTTGCCTTGCGGACTGTCCGGGAAATCCTTAACCACCACATCCGGTGTGACCTGCTGGCCTCTCAGCAGCAAGCCTTGCAGGCAGCATTCTGCTTTGAAACGCGCTAGCTCCAGTGTTGCTCTGGCTGCCTGATAATCCCTGACCACGGCATCCGGTGTGACCCGTTGGCCATTCAATATCAGGCCCTTCAGGCAGCATTCCGCTGTGAAGCGTCCTTTTCCCAGTTTGCCTTCCGGACTCTCCGGGAAAGCCTTAACCACGTCGCCCGGTGTCACCTGCTGGCTATTTAACGGCAAACCCCTCAGGCAACATTGTTCCATGAAGCGTGCGATCCCCAGTTTGCCTGGCAGACTATCCGGGAAGGCCCTGACCACCGCTTCCGGTGTGACCTGTCGGCCCTTTAACAGCAAGCCCTTCAGACAACATTCTTCCATAAAGCGAGCCAGCTCCAGTGTTGCCCGGGCGGCCTGAAACTCGTTAACCACCTCATCCGGTGAGATCCGCCGGCCTTTCAACAGCAGGCCTTTCTGACAACATTCTGCTTTGAAGCGCGTTATCGCCACCAGATACTTATTTCGATCTGGCTTCCGGGTGAATTCCTGAATGACCTGATCCGGGGTCACTTTTCTACGGTTGAGTAGAATGTTCTGCAAGCAAAGTTTTGACAGAAAAAAGCCACCTCTGAGAGAGGTTCTATCTTTTCCATAGGCGTTAAGTACCACAGCGGGGGTGACTTGCCGTCCCTGTAATGGTCTCTTTTGCCAAAAAGCGTCCTCAATACCTTTGGGATCATCCTGGCGTGGGGCTATGCCCCTGTGGGATTGATGGTTTGAGACTCTTTTGCCATGAAATATGCTTCCGTTGCGGCCAGGAACCCTGCTTGAAACGGTTTGTTGGCGAAACCGGTCAGCAGGCTTTGGGTGGGCGTAGGTTGATGTGATTGCTTTCAGAATAAAGCCCTGTGCGCATCAGACTGTAAATATCGTTATCAGACCTCAAAATGATGAACAGGTTCCGTTTCAGGTGCGTTATGGGGCTCTTTAGAAGATCGGAAAAATGAAAAATTATGGAACTAATTTCTAAATTCAGGCTCTTAAAAAATTTAGACATCTTTCAGGGTAATTTAATGCAAGCATCCACATCAATGTCATCAATTATTCAAATACTTCCGACTCAGAGTGCGGAAGCCTCTGATTTACCAGATATTCCAGAACCGATATCTTGTCAGTTTAAGTGTCTGGGACGCACGGTTTCACTGTTGGAACGAACAGCTGTTAATCTGGCTGTTAGCCTGCCTATAGCCTCTGGTGTTGCCATTTGTGTCGAACATGTTGTCAGGGGGGTTGCCGGTGCTTATGCAAGTAGTTTGGCAGGTTTTTTGACAGGTTTTGTCGTAGGTGGTGTTGCAGGTATGATCGCCGAGCATGTGTATGTTCAGTGTCGGCATGTAGCCCCGACGGAATCACCTGTACGGTTTACAGGGATTATCAGTCATGACCCTGAGCAGGTTGTTTGAAAATTTGTCTGGCAGTTGTGGACGAATTGCTGCTCTTCCAGTATCTCTGGAAGCTGACCCGGGTCAGGGTCAGCCACGAAAAATCAATGGATGAATGGGTTGCCTGATGCTTCACACGCACCGATCAGGCCTGGGTTGTCGTGAATAATCAGACTGGTTGGGATAGCCGCCAGATAATCGGCCATCTTATCGTTAAGGTCGAACGATGTCCTGAAATCTGATTGGGCGAAGAACTCCGGGAAGCGTGGAATAATGCCGCCAGCAATATAGACGCCCCCCTGGGCTCCGGTGGTCAGTGCCGCATTACTGGCGGCCCTGCCCAGCAGTTCACAGAAATGCAGTAGTGTCTGTCGACAGAGGGGTTCCCCGTCCAGGGCCTGAGCCGTGATTTCATGATTTTTCAGTGTCTGTGTTCGGCCAGACAACATACTGTGGGCTTGATACAGCCGTTCAATGCCAGAACCGCACAGTACCGATTCCCAGGAAACATAGCCCAGCTGCTGCTGAAGAATACCGAGAATCTCCTTATCCATGGCGGATATGGGCGAAAACGCCGCATGTCCGCCCTCTCCGGGCAGAGGCAGCCAATGATCGCCGGCCTTCTTCAATGCGGCGACGCCAAGGCCCGTGCCTGGTCCAATAATCAGTTTGGTGGCCCCCGGGATTGCCTCTCCGTTGCCAATCTTGACCAGGGTGTTTTCAGGCAGGGCAGGGAGGGCAAGCGCCTGGGCGGTAAAATCATTGATCACTTTGAAGGACAGCAATTTCAGCGTGTCTTTCATGTCAGACTGGTTGAATTCCCAATGGTTGTTGGTCATTTTTATCGTCTGGCCACTCACCGGGCAGGCAAATGCCATGCAGGCATGATCCACGGCAACTTGTTGATGCTTCAGGTAATGGCTGACCGCATGATCAAGGTTATCGTAGTCATTACAGGCCAGCACTTGTACCGAGTCTGTTTGCAGCTTGCCACCCAGTGAGAGTGCAAATCTTGCGTTGGTGCCACCGATATCAGCTACCAGTGCCATTGAGTCATTCAATAAAGTGTCACGTGACATGATGAAGAGTGCTTCTGTTATGTACCCAGAGCAGAAGATCCTGTTGCCACACAGGCCGTGGGGCTTTGGGGCTCTGGCTACGGGTGAGGGTGAAGTAGCGGGCGGGAGTTTACCTTACTGTTAAGTAAAGGCGTAGTGTGATGTCATGACATGAGTCAATGGGCGGGTATGCAGTGTTTGGATCCCCGTGTTGGGAAGACAACTTCGACAGTTCCAGGAATCTGGATACCGGAGCAATTCCAACCAACAGGCTATTGTTGTAAAATCATTCAGTTGTATTACACGTTTTGGTAATGGCCTTGTCGGCCAGCTGTTGTTGTGAGCAGTGTTTCATAGGCAGCCATGTGCTGCCAACTTCATTCCCATTGTATTTCCAGAGCGGTCATTATTGGTCAGCTCTTGATGGGTCTATGCAGTATAAAGTGTTGGTGCCGTGTGCACCTGAAAAAGTGAGTGATATAGGGCAATGTTTGAAGTCAATCCCATTAAGGAGCGTATCAAGGACCTGAGAGCGCGTACTGACGTGCTTAGGGGGTATCTTTGACTACGCTCACAAGAGTGAGCGGTTGCAGGAAGTAGAGCGGGAGCTGGAAGACCCGAACGTCTGGAACGATCCGGAGTACGCCCAGAAGCTGGGCAAAGAGCGTTCCACCCTGGAAGCGATTGTTTCTACCATTGATGAGCTGACCAGTGGCCTGGGGGATTCTGAAGAACTGCTGGAAATGTCGGTAGAAGAAGAAGACGAAGAGGGTGTCCAGGGCGTTGTGGATGAGCTTGATGAGCTGGCCCGGAAACTGGAAGTACTTGAATTTCGTCGTATGTTCTCCGGTGAAATGGATCCTAACAGCGCCTTTCTGGATATTCAGGCCGGTTCCGGCGGTACTGAGGCCCAGGACTGGGCCAATATGCTGCTGAGAATGTACCTGCGCTGGGGTGAGGCCAACGGTTTCAAAACGGACATCATTGAAGTCTCTGCCGGTGAAGTGGCAGGGATCAAATCGGCAACGGTTCAGTTTAACGGGGATTATGCGTTTGGCTGGTTGAGAACTGAAATCGGCGTTCATCGCCTGGTGCGCAAATCACCGTTTGATTCCGGTAATCGTCGCCATACCTCCTTTGCTTCCGTCTTCGTTTCTCCTGAGATTGATGACAATATTGATATCGAAATCAATCCGGCGGATCTGCGTATTGATACCTATCGTTCCAGTGGTGCCGGTGGACAGCACGTCAACACCACCGATTCTGCCGTGCGTATTACCCACGGGCCATCGGGAATTGTTGTACAGTGTCAGAATCAGCGTTCCCAGCACCAGAATAAAGACAAGGCCATGCAGCAGCTGAAGGCCAAGCTTTATGAGATGGAGATGCAAAAAAGAACGGCGGAGTCTCAGGCGATGGAAGATTCCAAGTCGGACATCGGCTGGGGTAGTCAGATTCGCTCCTATGTACTGGATGACTCCCGTATTAAGGACCTTCGTACCGGGGTAGAAACCCGGAATACCCAGTCTGTGCTGGATGGTGACCTGAACAAGTTCATTGAGGCGAGCCTGAAAAAAGGTCTGTAACTGGAAGAATATTTTATGTCTGAAGAACATTTTTTGTCGCAACAGGTGCAGGAAGAAAAGGCTGCTGAAGCCCATGAAGAGAACCGCCTGGTTACCCTGCGCCGGGAAAAACTGGCGGCCATTCGCGCAAAAGGCGTGGCATTTCCCAATAAATTCCGTCGTGATTCGCTGGCTGGCGATCTTCAGGAACAGTTCAAAGATCATGACAAGGCTGCCCTGGAAGGCCTGAACCACCACGTTAAAGTGGCTGGCCGTATTATGTTGAACCGTGGCGCGTTCATGGAACTGCAGGATATGTCTGGCCGTATCCAGCTTTATGTGAACCGCAAACAGCTGCCAAAAGAGACCCTGGATGCCATCAAGACCTGGGACCTGGGGGATATTATCGGTGTAGAAGGTGCTGTTCAGCGCTCTGGCAAAGGCGACCTTTACGTTGATATGAGTGCTGTCCAGCTACTGACCAAGTCTCTGCGTCCATTGCCTGAAAAGCACAAAGGCCTCACCGATACCGAGCAGCGATACCGCCAGCGCTATGTTGACCTGATTACCAGTGAACACTCCCGGGAAACCTTCCGGACCCGTTCCAGAATCATTCAGTGTATCCGTAACTACTTTCTGGGTCAGGACTTTATGGAAGTTGAGACGCCGATGCTGCAGGTGATTCCCGGTGGTGCCACGGCCAGACCGTTTGTGACCCATCACAACGCGCTGGATATCGATATGTACCTCCGTATCGCCCCGGAACTGTACCTGAAGCGTGTGGTCGTTGGTGGTTTTGAACGGGTATTTGAGATTAACCGGAACTTCCGCAATGAAGGGCTGTCTACTAGACATAACCCGGAATTTACAATGATCGAGTTCTATCAGGCTTACGCGGATTACACCGACATGATGGATCACACTGAAACCATGCTGAAACAGCTGGCTCAGGACGTTCTGGGTAAAACTGAGTTCGAGTACCAGGGGCAGATGATTGATTTTGGCAAGCCGTTTGCGCGGATGTCGGTATTTGAATCTATCTTGCATTTCAACCCGGATCTTGATGCCGCTGATATTGACAACCTGGAGTCAGCCACACAGGTTGCCGGTAAACTGGGCATTGATGTGAAGCCGATCTGGGGGCTTGGCAAGGTTCAGATGGAAATCTTTGATGAAACGGTGGAACATCACTTGCTTAACCCTACCTTCATCACGGATTACCCGACCGAAGTGTCGCCTCTGTCCCGTAAAAATGACGACAACCCATTTGTTACTGAGCGCTTTGAGTTCTTTGTGGGGGGTCGGGAAATCGCTAATGGCTTCTCTGAGTTGAATGACTCAGAAGACCAGGCTGAGCGCTTCAGACAACAGGTAGCTGAAAAGGATGCCGGGGACGATGAGGCAATGCATTATGATGCAGACTATATCAATGCACTTGAATACGGTCTGCCACCAACTGCCGGAGAAGGTATTGGTATTGACCGGCTGGTGATGCTGTTTACGGATGCGCCGTCAATCAGGGATGTGTTGTTGTTTCCTCATATGCGTCCTCAGTAGATATTGACGCAGGAGTAATTGTGCTTAAGTTTGTACTTGTCAAATATGTGAATCGACGATGCAGGTATCATTTGCATTGGTTATATGAACCTGCCGTTTGGTTACCGTATTAGTAATTACCTGCTTAACTCAGTTATTTTCTGAGTCGCTGATAGTTCGGGATTGATGACATGAGCAGGCCAAGCCTGCTCATGTAGTATCCGGGAGCCTGAAGTTAAGTCGATGCGCTTTGCTGGTGAAGCCAGGAGTTTGCCATACGCCCGGTCTAATCGGTCTAATCGGTCTAATCGGTCTAATCGGTCTAATCGGTCTAATCGGTCTAATCGGTCTATAAGGATATGGGTAGTACTCCAGGTATGGCGGTCTGATAACCCTGAATAGTGGCAGGGCCGGTTTTCATACGTATGGTTGATTTCTGTACTAAGATGCTTGTTCAAGCGACGGTACTGGACGAACGCTATAAAACAATCAGGCAACTGTAAGGCAGTCTAAATATGGTCTCAACAATGGATTCCTCATCAGAAGGCATGAAAAGCTCTGGTATGCACGACAGTGATATGAAACTGAAATATCAGGGGCGAAAAACCAGTCGTGCCAATAGCGAACAGCGTCGTCGTACAATTCTTGAGGCGGCTTTAAGAATCGTTGTCAGAGATGGCGTCAGGGGTGTCCGTCATCGTGCTGTTGCCAAGGAAGCCAATGTTCCTCTTTCTGCAACCACTTATTATTTTAAAGATATTACGGATCTCATCACTGACACCTTCACTCTGTTTGTGGAGATGGGTGCCCAGAAATTCAAGGCGTACTGGGAAGAGTCTGACAGTATGCTGAAAATGGCCATGAAAGAGCTTGTGCCATCGGACCAGGCCAGTCGTCAGGTATTTGCTGACCGGATCAGTGATCTTGCTATTGAGTATGTGCTGATTCAGCTGGCAGAACATCGTGACTACCTGATCGCAGAGCGTGCTTTCCAGCAGGAGTGCCTGCGTAACGAAAACCTGAGGCCCATTGCCTTCAGTCATCAAAAGTTCTTTCTCGATAGTCTCAAAACATTCTTTTCTAAAATCGGCTCTAACCATCCTGATATTGATGCTGAACTATTTGGCAGTATTATCATTCATGTTGAGTACCAGGGATTAATTGCAGGTTTTGAAGACGAAACAACAGTGGACAGGCTCCGGGTCATGCTCAAGCGTCAGATAGAGTTGATGCTGGGTGTATACAGTTAGTACAGACATTTTCTGCCTTTTGCGTCACAACTTCGTCCACCGGGAAAGCCAGCAGAACCATTTGAATACCCTTAAACTCTCATGATTCTTCAGGCTTTCACGATTCTTTCAGTGCATGGAAGCAAAAGACACGGAACTACAAATTAACGAAGAGCAAAAGAAGATATTTTCTTTTCCTTTTACTCTTTGGGGCATTCACAGCTACATCCTAAATGTCCATTCAGAGAGGGAATTAGCAAACTTAATGAAAACGTCTATTAGTGCCAGAGTATTGGAAATTCGAGCATTCCAACAGTGCTGTTGTGGTCGGAGATAAACATCTGCGTAATGTCCAGCTCTTCCATGAAACCAAATACCAGAATTGCACTTGAAAGACTGGCTTCATTGGTACCGATGGATGAGGCCTGATCCAGGATATATCTCTCCAGTTTGCCCTTGTCCAAAGACATTTGGTGCATGGTGATATCTTCTGCGAAGCCTTCCTGAAATACCGGGCCGATACCGGTGATTTTAACCTGATCTTTCTTCAGTTCATTGCGAATAATGACCGGCGTTTTCCGGGCAAGATATCGTGCGAAGGTGATACCTGCTTCGAGTTCTTCAGTTGATATGGGGGATAATGACCTCGGCAAATGTGTTGGTTTATTCTGGACAACTTCCTTCAGGTATTCCATAAAGGAAACAGAACCAAAATCACCTTTGTGGGCAAATGGACCAGCTTCAGGATCGGAGATAATCAACTGAAAACTCTCCTTCCCGATATCCCAGACGACAGGTGTTTCAGAATTATCAGTCGCCGTTAAAGCTGAGAAAAAATCCATTCGATCTTCTTCTTCAGGGGATAGAATGCGAATATTGATACCGCTTGTACGCCGTATCTTCTGCACCAGCTCTTCGGCGTTATGAGCCTCCCTGAAAATGTCAGTAGCAATGGCTCTTACCTGAACTGCCTTGAAATGTTCCTGTCGGGTTCGCAGTTTTTGAAAGAGTCTCTGAGCCTTTTTTAGCATAAAGCTGCTGAAAAAACGGTTGTCGCTAGCTGACAGGTCATCGTAGAAACCCGCTTCCAGAGAACCGTAATCAAGGTGCCGGTAAACTTTATCGGTCTTGTTGTTTACGTCGGCGATAGCGAAATGAATAGAATTGGCATTGATTTCGATGGCCATCCTGCGTTCGAGCATTGCCAGGGACTGGCAGCTAAAAAGAAGGGCTGCAACCGCAGAAATTCTGATAGATGCTTTATTAAAAGTTTGCATTGTATTGAAGGCGATCCGTAACGAAGACTGAGTTGTTATTAGTAAAGGTGTTGTTGTGCTAAAGTGCGTTGGCTGGCAAAGAGTGTAGTTGGCTCTTATGCGGTTGGAGGTAATTTATTTGTCAATGTTAGTTGAGGTAGGGTGATGCCAGACATCAAATTGGAACCTTCCTGGAAAGCCATGCTTCAGGATGAATTTACCAAAGAGTATATGCAGACCCTGCGCAGCTTTCTGCAACATGAAAAGGCTCAGGGCAAGATGATTTACCCCAGGGGTGCAGAATACTTCCGGGCCCTGGACCTGACGCCGTTTGCACAGGTCAAAGTGGTGATTCTTGGGCAGGACCCTTATCACGGGCCGGGTCAGGCTCATGGGTTAAGCTTCTCGGTACGTCCCAAAATCGTCATTCCTCCATCGCTGGTTAACATGTACAAAGAGTTGGAGTCAGATTTGGGCATTCCGCCGGCCAATCATGGATTTCTGGAACACTGGGCCCATCAGGGAGTGTTACTGCTCAACAGTGTGTTGACTGTCGAGCATAAGCAGGCTGCTTCTCATCAGGGCAGGGGGTGGGAGACATTCACTGACCGGATTGTTGCCGCGTTGAATGAGCAGCGAGAACATATTGTTTTTATTTTGTGGGGCAGCTACGCACAGAAAAAAGGGCGGTTTATTGATACCGGTAAACACCTGGTTCTGACATCTGTTCACCCATCGCCACTTTCAGCTTATCGAGGCTTTTTTGGCAGCCGACCTTTTTCCAGGAGCAATGATTATCTGGTCAGTCATGGAATACAGCCTATAGACTGGCGACTGCCACCCCTGAATTGACCGGTGATATTTTGTTCCATGATTACTGTACATAGGGCCTTGGTTTATGTATGATCCACGCCACTGAATGCAGACGGTTGAAGGACACAGTTTGTAATCGTTTCAGTCTACACGCGCTCGTAGCTCAGCTGGATAGAGTACCTGGCTACGAACCAGGCGGTCGGAGGTTCGAATCCTCCCGAGCGCGCCACCAAATGGAATGATTCATCAGAGTTTACAGCTGAATTGGCTGATTGAAGATGTTGATCTCCTGATCAGGCGTAGCTTTTCGAAGCTCACATTCATACGCCAGGTAAGCATGGTAGTCGCTAATCTCTTTTTGGTGCTTTTCATTATTCAAAGTATTCTGGTTGCGGCGTCTATTGTTCATCCTTCGCTGTATTCTTTTACGCTCTAAAAAAGCGGGATCCTGACTACGCTTCCTGTAGTACTCCCTGTTTATCTGCCTTTTATACTCTGCGTAAGCGGGATCTTTGCGACGCTCTCTTTGGTAGTTCCTGCTTCTCTCCCTGTTACGTGCTGCGTTAACAGGATCTTTAAGACGATTCCTTTGGTAGTTCCTGCTTTTCTCCCTTTCAAGCTCTGATTGAGCGGGATCATTGCGACGCTGCCTTTGGTACTCCCTGTTTCTATTCATTAAATATTCTGCATAAACGGGATCTTTGTAACGCACGGAGTTCCTGGTTATTTGCCTTTTACATGCATCGTTGGCGGGGGGGGCATTGCAAAACTTCCTCTGACCCTCGACTATTGCAGCGTTACCGTCAGCGAACACCTCTGTTTGGGGTATTTTGCTATAACTTGTCGTTTGATTTAGATGTTGTGGGCTAGAAGGTGCGGTAGAAAAATTGATTTTCTGATCATCTGGATGCCAATGGCATGCAGGTATTGGATTTCTGGTTTCTGGCTCACTCACCGATAAGAATGCCTGTGGAATAAAAGGGGGAATTGGTTCTGGTGCTGGCCTGGCCTCAACAAGTTCATTATCAGAATCCCAGGGTACATAGTAATCAAGGTCTGATTGTTGTATGTCAGGGAGCTCATTGCTGAAAGTAGCTGCTGGATCGGTAAAAATCAGATTATCAATATCATATTCAAGCAGGGAATGAAAAGAATCAACATTATTTTGGCAAAAATTTGATTGATTATGGTAAGCAGGTAAAGATAATTCCAGCGCATGAACAGACTTACCATGATATGAAGGCTGCTGATCGTTATAATCAGGTGGAATCAGTTGTTCCATTGAATATAATGAGCAGGAAAGAGTATCGGAACAGGCAGGCTCAAATGAGGGTAAGTTATTAAAGAGATACATTGAATTATGAAATTGTCAAATTAAAGGCTGAGACAATTATTTTATAAAAAAGTTCCTTCCTGAAAAAACTGATCAATATTTATGTCAACCAAATATGGAGTTTTGCTGTCTATCTATCCAGGGAGCAGTGAACAATACCTGCTTACTTTTTGTTTGTTGACCGTCCAATCTAGATAGGTTGGGTTTGAACCGGATTGTTGAGATTTTTTCTTTCATTCAACGGCAGAGGATGGGGGAGCAATGAAGAAAGTTCTGCTTGTTTTGCATTAGCTGCCTCTTTTCCTTTTTCCCTTGCTACTTTATCACTATAGCCTTTACTTATAGCTTTTTTATAGGCCATTAACTTGGCACTGTATATGGCCTTTTTCACCTTGCCTTTGGTGGATGAATAATATTTGGCTCTAGCCCTGTATGCGACCATCTTGCCGTGGTCGGACGTGCGGTATCTGGCTCTGGTCTCCTTGCCTTTGTCAGATGCCTCGTATCTGGATTTGGCCTTCTTACCTTTATCAGATGCTTCGTATCTGGTTCTGGTTTTCTTACCTTTATCAGATACTTCGTATCTGGCTTGGTACGTTCTGACTTTATCGCATCCTTTATCATTAATCATCATGCTTTTATACGACATTGATATACTTTCTTCGAAAGTGTTGGCCTGAGATAAACGACTTACTACAGGTTGATCTTCGTTTGCAGGGTTATTAATGATTGCTATTGACCTTTTTCCAAGCATTGGATTATCAGATGATTTATGAAAAATCACTGTCGGACACTGAGGGTCATATTTGTTGGTTGTATCAATACGCATCGAACATAGAATATTAGCTGCTTCGACAACTTCACGGGAGAAAGCCTGAACCGATACTCCAGATAAAGAATAAGTATTATCTTTAAAATAAGGGAAGAACTCAGAAGTAATATTTGATTGAACAGAAAAATCAGGAATTTCCATTGAATTATTGAATTGTTGAGTTTTACAGTAAGACTGCTCTATCTTATAAAAGTTCATCTCTGAATAATCAATATTTAAGTCAATAACAATGAAAAGCTTTTTATGACTATTTGCTCAGGTTGTTAAATAAATTGAAATAAAATAGAGCTTGAATCAAGCTCAGTTTTTTATTACTCGATACGAATCCAGGATAATGGCGGCAGCTTCCTTTCCGGCAATTCTTGCCTTTTTCCGATCACCATCGACTCCGTTTAAAACTGAATTATAAGCCTTCCGGTAAGCTTTCATGTAAGCCTTCCCTTTCTCGGACTTTGCCCATTTTTGTTTGGAAGATATTCGCTTCCGGGAACGAGCGTAAGCTTTGATGCGAGCCTTTCCTGCCTTGGACTCACGGTATGCTTTCTTATAAGGCTTGGTATTTCTGGGCTGAGCGTAACCTTTCTCGTTTACCTTCCTTTTCCCGGACTGTTTGTTAGCTTCTGCGTGTGTCAGGGGCAGGGGGCCCTCAGAACTGCACGATTCATGTGTCTTACTCTCAATGGTTGCAGTTATAACTTGCTCTTGTGTGTCTTTATGCAACAGATCAGGTGTAGTCTCTGGGCGTGATGACGGCTGAGACAAACCTGCCAATGGGTTTTCCGGAGGTAATTGATGGGCGGTTTGTTCTGCGTTTGTTAATGCTGGATCTGTGCATGAATGGTCACAGGAAAAAATGTCGTCAGGTGGCTCCGGTGAATAAAGATCCGGGCGCATTATTTCTTTT
Organism: Salinisphaera sp. G21_0; assembly: GCF_017744115.1. Lineage (GTDB taxonomy): Bacteria > Pseudomonadota > Gammaproteobacteria > Pseudomonadales > Endozoicomonadaceae > Endozoicomonas. The sequence continues at coordinate 102,608 of NZ_JAGHQW010000015.1, forward strand.
TCAAATAATGGTGAATAAGATATTGAAAAATCATTAAGTGAGCATGGAGGTGGTAGTGTGACCTGATTGAACAATCTATCCACTAAAAAAACATTGTGAGGTGGATCATGTTTCCGCACATAATGACTAGTCATGCTGGGCATCGGACTGGAATCATCAGGTGGTATTACAGCTACGCCTGAAGAGTCCTGAACACAGGAAGAGACAGAAGCGAAAGATGAGTCTACGTTAAGTCTGTCCATTGAATTGTTGCACTCTTGAATTATAGATTAAGACCGCTATTTTTTTAAAAAAGTTCCTGCCTGAAAAAACTAATTTGTCTCAAGTGATCTGACGTTTTTGCTGATTTACTGTTTTGGTTCCGATAGTTGAACTTTTTATTATAAATTTTTTGCTATATGTTATTCTCTTATCAAGGTAGAAGCTTGCTTGCCAGCGATTCTTGCTTGTTCTCTATCGCCGGTATTCTTGAAGGCTTTATAGTAGGCTCTTTGGTAAGCCTTCCGTTGCTCGGACTGGCGGTAAGCCTTATGGTAAGCCTTGCCTTTCTCAGACTGAGCCCAGGCCCGTATGGAAGCCTTCCGTTTCTCGGTCTGTGAGTAAGCTTTATTGTAAGCTTTGTGTTTCTCGGACTTACAGTAAGCTTCCAGGTAAGCTTTACGTTTCTCGGAACGCGCGTAAGCCTCCCGGGAAGCTTTCCCTTTCTCTGATTCACGGTAAGCTTTCTGGTAAGCCTTCTGTTTCTCGGACTTACTGTAAGCCTTCCGGTAAGCCTTCCCTTTCTCGGACTGAGCGTAAGCCTTTTGATAAGCCTTCAGGTAAGCCTTGCGTTTCGCGGTCTTAGCGTAAGCCTTTTGATAAGCCTTTTGATAAGCCTTTCGTTTTTCAGTGCTTGCGTAAGCCTTCAGGTAAGCTTTCCGTTTCTCAGATCTTGCGTAAGCCTTTTGGCAAGTCTTACCTTGAAAAATGGTCTGAGATTGACCCGGTTCGGAAGCCGAAGTTGTAATATCCAACTTATTTCCGGCAGGTGATTGATCTTCTTTAGTATGGCTGGTGATGATCACTATCGACCTTTTTTCCAGCCGGGGAGTATCAGTTAAAAAATGAACAGGCTCCATCGGCTGCTGAAGGTATTTTCTGGTTTTATCAGTATGCATGGCACATAGAATATTCGCTGCCTTTACAACTTCACGGGAGAATACCTGACCTGATAAGCCGAATTCAGAAAAAGTAGTATCGTGATAATTAGAAAAATCATCTGAAGCTGCAATCAATTGAGTAGAATAAGTAGGTATTTCCATTGAATGCTTGAATTAAGGAATTCCGGCTTATGACAGATGTTCTTATAAAAAGTTCCCCTGATGACAACCCACACTTAATCTTTACGTCAATTCAGATGCACAGGATGGCTTGAGACACTCATCTGTTGTATAACCGGGATCATTCTTCGCAGCCAGCTGTTTGCTGCGCACATTGACGTTTTAAGTTCGCTTGATTTCTGCGGTGCTGCCTAAGGCGCTCCCTTTCGCGCTCTGCGAAAGCAGGATCTTTGTAACGTTTTCTAAGGCGCTCCCTTTCGCGCTCTATGTAAGCAGGATTTTTACGAAGCTCTCTTTGGCGCTCCCTCTTGCGCTTCAAGTAAGCAGGATATTTGCAACGCTCTTTGTGCAGCACCCTTTCCCGCTTAACGTACGCAGGATCTCCGCGATGCTTTGTCTGGCACCTGGCTATTGAAGCGTCATTATTAACAATTTCCTCTGACTGTTTCGTGTGGTTGTCACTTGTTTTTTTGTTCAGGCTTTGTGGCTTGGAAGATGCGACAGAAAGATTGGTTATCTGATCATCGGGGTTCCAATGGCTCGCTGTTGTTGGCTCCCTGATCCAAGGCTCACTCTCTGATAGGCATAGCCCCTGAAGAAAAGGAATATTTGGTATTAATGATAACGTTTCATCTTCAGATTTATCACTGGAGCTCCGGGGTGAATATTGATTAAGCACTGATTCTGGTATGTCAGGATCATCAGTACGGATAAAGTCTTCTGTATCGTCAGGCGTTATAGGTTTAATGCCATATTTATTCAATGAATTACAAGAATTGTTGTTATTTTTGGGTATGTCTGACTGGTTATGGTAAATGGGAAAAGGAGTTTTCAATGACTGAACAGGCATACCCTGATACGTCAAATGACATTTGCCTGAACCAGATTTACCAATTCTTCCTAATAAATATGATGGACTGAAACAAGGATCAGGAAAAGCAGATTCAAATAGAGCTGGCTTATTTGATAGACTCATTGAGTTATTGAACTATTTAATTATAGTCTAAGACCAAGGGTTTATATGAAAGTTTCTCCACGTTTTTGCCGTTTTTTATCCTGATGGATAGAGATCACTATCTACTGATTCCCTGATTACTCACAGTTTAACCCAGTTATCTTGTTTTACGGGCTGAATATGATGATGTTTTTTTATATGGGTAAATAAGTTGGAAGACTGAGCAAAAGATGTTTTACACTTCAGGCAAAGATAGGGTTTAATTCCTGAGTGAATATAAGTATGTTTTATAAAATCATATCTGTGAAAGAATCTTTTTTTACAGGTTTGACACTTAAAATTTTTTTCGCTTAAATGAATCGATCTCTCATGAATCCGGCGAGTACCTTCCCTTACAAATGTTTTACCACACCCTGAATAGGAACACATAAATTTCTTGTTGTCAGGTTTTTTTTCAGTTGGGTCACGATCAGAAGGTGTTTCTTCAGACACGTTAGTTAAGCTTTGTACCTCAGGTACAGAGGTAACAGAAAACTGTTGGTATAAGGCTGGGTGTGATTCATTATTGATCTGATTAATATAGACTGGAACCGGACCAATGAATGTGAAATAAGGGACTGGGGGCAAATTATTAGTATTAAAAAACATAATGAGGCTATTGAATTATTGAATCAATACTCAGACCTCTTCTTATTAAAATAGTTCCGCCTTTAAACAAAAAACAAACAACCCATTCGTTATGACAACAAGGCATAAAATTATGCTGCAGATATTTAGAATGATGATGTAAAGTTCTTCGAAAGTCAGCGTTATCACGGTTTGAAAGTCGCTGGTTGTCTGGTGAGTGGATGATCAGTCTGATTGAAATAAGGGCAGGAGAGATAGTGGATACTTTGAGGACTTAGCCTAACAGGCCTGCTTTCAGAGATCACCTCTATGCTTGGGTTTAAGTATCAATCGTTAGAACTGCATAGCGGTGCCGTTTGATTATCACACCGCAGTATTTTTATGCCAACAGCTGACAGTATAAAATTGATACTTACGTCCAGTTTTGCATCCGGTTAGATTTCAAGCCGGAAGTACAACGGAGGTCAGTGTTATGAATTCTGTAAGGCCATTTTCAGTTTATCAGCAAGATCCACCCGCCCTATGGTAGTTGATTTTAAAGGATTAATCAGAATAGATGTCTTATACCCTCCAAGGGCAAGATCATTCAGAAATGTAAGCATTGCTTTTGTGGAATCATTCGGGCATTCACCTTCAACTCTTCTTGTGTATTCCAAATTGAAGGGAGTACCAATGGAGAGGGCCAAGCGTTTCCAAAGGGTGGGATTTTCACCGACAATTCGTAATGCTACTGGAAAGTTAAAATCACTTAAGTCTAATGACTCTCCCGTTGCCGTTATTGGTTCCAGATGATTCAGTAAGTCAGGACAAACATCATCCAGTTGAAACATCTGATTTTCATGGATAATATCGCAACTTCGTAACAGTTCAAGCTTTAATACGGGAGTTTGACTTTGTTGATCGTAACCCAGATTTTTCAGCCCCTCTAGTAACAACTTAGCCGCTTGCTAAATTGATACTGATGGTTGCTGAGACTGACCGGGCCAATAAGCCTGATCAGGAAGCAGGTGAAACGGTGATTCACTGCCCTGAGAATTGCTGGTAGAAACTGCGGAAAGAGGTAGCGTGTTGTTTCTCTGAATCATGATGATAACCTCAGTTAATGGTTTGTTAATATGGACCGCCATTTACTTAGATAGTTCCACAAGATAAACAGATCCCGATAAATTACTATGGCTATTCTTTAAAACCCGGTTTGATATTGCACCGAGTAATGCCCAGCTGTCTTTTTCTGACGTGACGCTACGAATTGAAATCGTCCTTTCGAGACTAACGGTTATGAACCTGTTTGTTTTTTTCGGGGTAGCCAATAAATCCATGGCGTTGATGCTCGCGGACAACCGGCAGTTCTCCGCAGCTTTTGAACGTTTCAATGGAGCTCCCGCAGAGACACAGCAGATTTACCGGTTGTTTATTCGAAAACAAACATAGTTACAACTTAAGTCTAAAATTATTTACAGTACCTAGTGCAGGCAAGCGTTGATATCCATACCGTTCGCACTGACCGGAGTCGAGGTGCGGTGCTCCCATCCGTCGACTCCGCTCAGGATGAACGGGGTGTACGGGTATTAGCGCTTTCCTGCACTAGGAGGCTGACCGAGAATAGACTGCCCTACTGCGGAGGCAACAAATTGGTCTAAAAATCCGCTTTTTTCGGCAAATAGCCCCGCTATTCACCTCACAAAACCGAATTTTTATCCTCAATTTTCTGCCATCCTCGCTACGGGCGCTATTCTCGGTCAGCCTCCTGGTGTGATATAGTTTCAAGCATCGGAATGAGTGAAAGATATACCAATGATAACAAATAGTTAAGATAAGGAGTCATCTTTTGGATAATCGTATCCCGCCGAATTCAAGAAAAGTTACTTTTGCAAATCAAGATGTTAATCAAAATCAGCTGGCTGAGGATTCTGGAGAATTTGGGGGTAAAAAGGTCTCTTCGAAAAATCATATCAAGATGCTCATCATTTCACTTAAAAAGCTTAAAAATTTTATCATGAAGCCAATTCGTGACAGACAGATAAAATCTTATAACCAGGCTCTGGTAAAGGCCCGTAAAAATAAGGATTATGGTAGGGATTTAAGGAATGGGAAAATCGATAAAGCCTGCTACGACGTGTTAAATAGAAGAATGGATAAAGCTGGATTTGACAAGGGTTTACTTAAAGAAAAAAACTCTAGAGAAATTTCCGATATTCTTGTAGATCATCACATCATGACCAGGGATGATGCCGAAAACCTGCATATAAGAAATGTTGACTTAGAAGGTTCACCTTATTGGTAGACAAATGAGTTAAATTACTGTCAATATTAATCCATAACTATTCATATTGACGAAAAAACACTGAACTATTCAGTGTTTTTTTTCGCCTGAAGAAAAGGAGAATTGATTACTATCAAGGCGAATCTGAAGAACTCTCCATTTTTTGCGACAATGCACGCTGTGATAGTGGCACTGTCCAAACTGACCACCTCTGCTGTTCAAATGTGACCCACCCTGCTGTTTTTAAGTGACCACCCCGCTGTTTATGGTCCAGTGTATTTTTTGAAATCATCCATCCTGTTATTCAGCTTCAGGATCAGTGGATGGCTATTCGTACGTTTCGGATCGTCGTCGAATAATACGGACTCAAGCTTTTCGGCTTCTGTCAGGAAAACTGACCACAAAAAAGCCTTGTCATCAGCAGTGTTTTTGGTCAACCCGATTTTTCTGGCTTGGGTCAACCATTCCCCATACAGCTTCAAACTGCCAGAGAAAACAAGCTCACAGTGTGCGAAAAAACCATTAATTAGCTGGCGTTGATGGTCATTATGATCGTTAAACTCAAAGTAGAATGGATCGTAAACCGACGTTGTAAACAGGTGCTGCAGTTGTTCAGATATTGTCGTGTAAAGGTCTTCTGCAACAGCAGATAATGGCGTTAGTACGCTCTGTCTGAGAAACAGTTTGATTACTGTCATCTGGCTGCCATGTGCCCGTCGACAAGTATTTTTCTGCTCAGCCCACCCCTCTTCAATAGCCAATGCCAGAAAACAAGTCAGCGAATCAAGCGTGTAAGGTATTTCAAGTTTTTCAGCAGTTCTGGCCCTTAATGTCTGTCTTCTGACAGCACTATTTTCATCACTGAAGAGTTTGCCCCTGTACATTGAGGGCAGCTGCAACGTAAGCGCCAAAATAACCCACGTCCTACCCTGCTCAGATTTGATCAAGGATCATAAAGCCTCTGATTACATGGAGGCTCCAATGACCAATCCAGAAACCACTAAAGAACAATGGCTGCAACGAATCG
>NZ_JAGHQW010000160.1 GCF_017744115.1 Salinisphaera sp. G21_0
AACGATTAGTTCAGCGAATTCTGCACCGCTACAATCTACCAGATTCTGGCGAATTTAGGCAGAGCATAAAAGAGGTGATGTGCAGCATTCGCTGCAACGGGGGTTGGACGAGCCCTTGCACGGTCTTGCCGCTATGGAGCTATCAATAAACGCCCGAAGTCGCTCAACTGTTAACATGGGCGAACAACCACTCGGTCAATCGTCACTTGTTCAAATATTTGCCGAGCTTTCTGAGGTTTTGGGGCAACAAGGCCGGATTTTTTCAGCCCAACCCACTTTTCAAGCACGAATCCCCCGTACCATAGGCAACGCAGTATTATCAGCACAGCGCACCTCCATTTCTGGTCGGGTCATGCCCTTTTTTGAACCGTTCTTTAACAACTAAAGGTTTCTTGCAGGTCGGGCATTGGGCCTTGCCGCTCTGCCCGATCTTTCTCAGGTAACTTTGCCAGTCCAGAACTGCCCTGTCGGTGCTGACTGGTGGCTGTTTATGTAATTCACGGGCTCGATTCAGAATCTTTCTTTTGCCACTGGTGTAAAGGCCGTAAAACCGCACGGTACGCTTGCCTTTATCCGGAACATGGATCAGAAGTTGTTTTATAAATCCGGGCTTGCTGTAGTTTTGGGTTTCTCGCTTTCCAGTCTGGTGGCTTTGGTAGCTCAGGCTGATTTTATTATTCTGTTCGTTGATTTGACTGTTTTTGACTGGCCCTCCCCGAACGTAGCGGGCCAGATAGTTGATAACGCCCTGGCCGTGCTCGTACCTGTCCATGACTTCTACATGCCAGTCTTTGCGGCCAATCTGGTTGGCAAGGTTGTTGATGGTGGTCGGGCTTTCTCTGTCTGGCATTCTTAGCTGTTCACTGGCGGCTTTCAGTTCCGCACAAAATTTACCCCGGAATATTCGCATCACAACACGAAAAGGAAGAAAGCATTTTTTTACCGGGTGTACCCATTCTCCCTGTGCGTTCACTCCGCCGTCTGTAATCAGGCAGTGAATATGAGGGTGCAGGCTCAGGTTTCGTCCCCAGGTGTGGAGGTTGAGGAGGAACCCCGTATCAGCCCCCAGGTATTTTTTATCGCTAAGCAGTTCTTTCAGAGTTTGGCTGACCGCCTTGAACAACAGGTCAGTCATCAGGCTGCTGTTCAGTAACCAGAGTTCATTCAGTTGATGGGGCAGCGTAAAAACCAGATGCCGGTGAGAGGCATCAATTAAGATCTCGTTCTTGGCCGTCAGCCACTTCTCAACCTGGATCTTGTCACATTGCGGGCAGTTTCTGTGTCGACAGGAGTTGTACCAGACGTTGCTGACATGCCCGTCCGGACAGGCTTGTACATGGCCGCCAAGGGCTGAAGTCCGGCAGCGAATAAAATCATTTGCTGCTTTATAATGATGCAGTGGAAGTTTTTTGTTTTTGCTATAGTCTTCAAAGTTCTCAGCAAATATCCCTTGAACAGAGGTCTTCATCTAAATCAACAACGAGTTAAAATGAAAACCTCAAGGTAGACCAAAAACTACATGTCAGCTTCCCCCGGCGGGGCCGGGCGCGTTCAACA
>NZ_JAGHQW010000161.1 GCF_017744115.1 Salinisphaera sp. G21_0
CACCAGAGTTCAACGAGGCCGTCGCTGCGCTGTTGCCCCTCGTGAACGCACAGAAAGATCAATTTATTCCTCAGCATATCGCCAACCTGCTGTGGGCCATGGCGAAACTGGGTGAGCTCGTTAAGCTCAACGTGGTTACCTCTACGTTCGAATCGCTTGTCTACCGGATCAGTAACAACCCTCTGCTCTCTCAGCAAGGGATATTTATGTCTCTCTGGGGAGTAATGGTGTGCTGTGCCAGGTTATCTCTGGTCTCCACTATCAATAAAAAAAATGTGCTTGAAAAGCACATGGATGACCTGTTTACTTGCCTGAAAAATACATCCCCCGACAATGAAGAGGATCAATCCATCATGGCCATGGCCGCAAGTTGGCTTGGGAGAGCGTGTCCGGTCGTACCCCATTACCAGACAATCGTTTCAAAACGTCAATCCGACTTCCGCAATCAACTCCAATCATGCATTCCATCTTTGAGGATTGAAGAAGAAAAGAGTCTGAACTCACTGCCTCCGGTTGACCTGCTACTGCCAGATCACAACATGGTGATTGAAGTTCAGGGACCTTATCATTACGTGGGTGGTGATTTCAAAACCAGGAATGGTTCGACTCTGCTTAAAATCGCACTGTTGCAAAAAGCAGGATTTGAGGTCATTGAAATTCCGTTTAACATGCTCTTGAGTCAGGATTTAATGAAACCATACATTGATCAAATAAAGACCAGGATAGGCATCCCGCCACAGGGGCATGGCTCTGTATCACTTAAAAGAAGGTGGGCAGATGATGCATACGTTACTGCTGATAAAGGAAGGCAACCCTCAGATCACGGTTACTTGACTGCCGAAGATCATTCAGAGGAGCAAACAGGCAAACCAGGTAGAAAAAGGCAAAGAAAAAACAGCCAGTAAGCTCTTCCCTTCCGTCATGACTCAAGCACCATTTTCACATTCCAGGGAAGGAGTGCCAGCGTTGAACACTTGTTACCCATACATCTCGCCCCGGATGATTTGAAAATAACGAATTGGTGGAATCAGGAGTAGATGCGCTTACCCAACCGGTTACGTCTATAGCCATTTCAGCAAAATGAACTTCTGAACATAACAGCAGTCTGCTTTTTATATTCTCATGAATTAATGAAATATAGTTATGGATAGAAACTCTGCTGGTATCAGTGGTCAATACGCAAGATCAGATAATTATTATAACCGATCGGGTGGCCATGCCGCTTCTTCAAGACGAGGACGATATAGACATGCCACAGTCAGGTGGGATGATACCCCACGCACTAACCCTGGGCGTAATAAATTTTACCGTTCTTCTGACGCATGCACTTCTCAACATCTACAGCGCCGTTCAGTAAACCTTGCTCAAGATTTTAATGCGCTCATCAAACAGAAAATAATGGATGATCTGGTGAGTAAATCTTATCGTTTCGGTCATCGCTATGATGGGAGAAATCACGGTCAATATGCCAGTTCAATTAAAAAATACACGTCAGCTGCTAAAAGACCATTAAATCGAGC
>NZ_JAGHQW010000162.1 GCF_017744115.1 Salinisphaera sp. G21_0
TACCTTGAGAATTATGAAGAGTCATGTGAATTTGACACTTTAAATCCTGATTATGCAATATCGGAAAACAGCAGCATTCTAAAATCTCAATTATGGAGAAAATCATTTTCACTCAATTTGTATGAAGCAACCAAATTGTTTACAGGAGTTGATTCATACGAAGATGCAATTCTAATTCATAGAGATAATGAAAGTCCGTTGAAACGTTTAGAAGCTCAGCATATTGCATATTTGCGAGAGATTTTTGTAAACAGTTAATACCAATTCAGACGTCCGTTGGAATTTACTTCTAGTTTACAAGCCAGTGATAAGATAGTTGTTGAAATAGCCGTCAGTCCCTATCAGTGCTATGTTTTCTTTAAACGGCTTTGTAAGTCTAAGCTTCGTTAGCACTACAATGCGTCTGGCTAACGAAGTTTAGTAATTCATTTTCAACCTTTGGCAATATAGATACTGCCAAAAACTCTGTAATTTAGACATTACGTCAGATGACTTAAAGTTTCCAAAACACCCACTATCAACATTTGAACACCAATGACTGTCAAAATTAATCCCATTAATCGTGTAACAATATCAAGCCCACCTTTTCCAATCATTGCCATTATCTTAGAGCTAAATATAAAGCAAAAGAAAGTTATCAGGCACAAAAGAGCAAAAATAGAAATAGTTGCATATTCTGGCCGACCGTGAACACCTATTCTGGTTTTGCGTGAACACCTATTCTGGTAACTCGTGAACACTTTTTGCTGATTTCCAGAATAGGTGTTCACGAGCCAGAATTACCGTTCACGCTTCCAGAATCTTTTTTCAAAGATGGAATTAACTTCTCTTAAGCATTGATTTTGTTGAACTCCTGCCGTTTAAACTTGTACCAACTGGTCAAGGAGCGGCGGAATGTCAGAAAAAAATGGTTTATCAATGCGTAAAATCAGAGAAATTCTAAGGCTGAAGCACGACTGCAATCTCAGCATCCGGCAGATTTCTGCCAGCACCAGAGTCAGTGTTGGCGCAGTCAACAAATACCTGCAGCTCTTTGTTAAATCAGGCTTGTCCTGGCCTCTTCCTGAGGGAGCTGACGACACCTTTATTATCAATAAGCTCATGCCAGAATCGGCTAATAATCACCGTAAAGGGCTGGTTGATCCTGACTGGGTTGAGATGCATCAAGAACTCAAACACAAAGGTATGACCAAGCAGTTACTCTGGGAAGAGTACTGCCAGGCTTACCCTCACAACGCCTACAGTTACCCCCAATACTGTCATCGCTACAGTGAGTGGCGAAAGAAACAGAAGCGCTCCATGCGACAGGTACACAAGGCTGGTGAAAAGCTGTTCATTGACTACGCCGGAATTACGGTACCTGTCGTTAATAGTGAAACCGGTGAAGCAAGGCAAGCACAGATCTTTGTTGCCGTGCTCGGTGCTTCAAGCTACACCTACGCCGAAGCAAGCTGGGGGCAGTCCCAGGCTGATTTTCTGGCCTCTCATGTCCGGGCATTCG
>NZ_JAGHQW010000163.1 GCF_017744115.1 Salinisphaera sp. G21_0
GCCATACTCCAAACTCGCACAATTTTTATTTCTGATGCAGTGCCACTATCAGCTTTCTGAAATGTTTCTGGTCTTACGGATAATTCAGAGGACTCATCCAGGCAGATTTCTTTAGAATCAAGAATAGTGATTGACATTTGTTTAATTCTTGAATCATCGAATCGGTTATGGAGTCTATCCTCATCGGGTATTGGGGTGTTATTGATTGGGGCCGTTTGTTCCACTTTCTGACCGAATGCTATAGCATTTTTTTGTGTATAGCGATTGGAAAATGACTTACCGCCGGACATAACAGCATCATATGCGGTGAGAAAATTCGAATAACAGCCTTGTAAGTTAAAATCTGGATCAGTCATTAATTCATAAATTCATTAAGTTATTGAATCACAGTTTAAGACTCCCGCTTCGTTACACAAGTTCCTTCCTGACACAACCCATTCACTATTTACATCAAAAAAAGCATAAGGATTTGATATGACTATTAATCATGATGATGTGAAACTCTCGAAGTGGGAGTGTGAGACGATTAGATCAAGAATCAAGACCCGACCCCGGTTTTGACCCCGGTTTTCACGGCGCTCCCGTAGAGGCAAAGCAGGTTTTACCATTTGCTTATCCAGAGGACAGTGACCAATACCTTCTTACTCTTAGATTGCTAACTGTTCACTGTTGAGACAGGTTCAATCGAGACGGTAAATATTCCTTCAGCTTGAAGACTGAAAAGTGGCAGGGAGAGTGCCATCTGAATTTTTACTGGGACTCTGGTTTGTTTCAACTGAATTAGAAGTCAGTGTTAATTCACCGGAGTTTCCAGCTGAATGGATTGACTGGAGATACTGCTCTCTTGCGATTTTCGCTTGCTTTGAAGCTTCTTCCTTGTTGGCGGTTTGTCTTTTGATTCTCATGTAAGTACTCATATAGATTCTTTGCCCCTCTGCGAGGACGGGATCTTTGCGACGCTCCCTTTGGTACTCCCTTTGGCGCTCCCTTACGCGCTCTGCGAAAGCGGGATCTTTGCGACGCTCCCTTTGGCGCTCCCTTACGCGCTCTGCGAAAGCGGGATCTTTGCGACGATCCCTTTGGTACTCCCTGTGGTACTCCCTTTGGTACTTCCTTTGGCACTCTGCGAAAGCGGGATCTTTGCGACGCTCCCTTTGGTACTCCCTTTGGTACTCCCTTTGGTACTCCCTTTGGCGCTCTGCGAAAGCGGGATCTTTGCGACGCTCCCTTTTGTACTCCCTTTGGTACTCCCTTTGGTACTCCCTTTGGTACTCCCTTTGGTACTCCCTTTGGTACTCCCTTTCGCGCTCTGCGAAAGCGGGATCTTTGCGACGCTCCCTTTGGTACTCCCTGTGGTACTCCCTTTGGTACTTCCTTCGGCGCTCCAACCGAGAGGCTTTGTTGTCAGTTATTTTTTCTGGTGGGTTTGAAACAGACTTATTACTCAAGTTATCAGCGTGAATTATCGGACTGATTTGCTCCATCACGTTAG
>NZ_JAGHQW010000164.1 GCF_017744115.1 Salinisphaera sp. G21_0
GTGGAGACAGCGTGGCCATCGTTACGCCATTCGTGCAGGTCGGAACTTACCCGACAAGGAATTTCGCTACCTTAGGACCGTTATAGTTACGGCCGCCGTTTACCGGGGCTTCGATCAAGAGCTTCTCCGAAGATAACCCCATCAATTAACCTTCCGGCACCGGGCAGGCGTCACACCGTATACGTCCACTTTCGTGTTTGCACAGTGCTGTGTTTTTAATAAACAGTCGCAGCCACCTGGTATCTTCGACCAGCCTCAGCTTACGGAGCAAGTCCGATCACCAAAGCCGGCGCACCTTCTCCCGAAGTTACGGTGCCATTTTGCCTAGTTCCTTCACCCGAGTTCTCTCAAGCGCCTTGGTATTCTCTACCTGACCACCTGTGTCGGTTTGGGGTACGGTCCCTTCTGACCTGAAGCTTAGAAGTTTTTCCTGGAAGCATGGCATCAATCACTTCAGCTCCGTAGAGCCTCGTCATCAATTCTCGGCCTTGAGGATCCGGATTTGCCTGGATCCCCGGCCTACGATCTTAAACGCAGACAACCAACGCTGCGCTGACCTAGCCTTCTCCGTCACTCCATCGCAGTCAGAAGGGGTACAGGAATATTGACCTGTTTCCCATCGATTACGTCTTTCGACCTCACCTTAGGGGCCGACTCACCCTGCGCCGATTAGCGTTGCGCAGGAACCCTTGGTCTTCCGGCGGGGGAGCTTCTCACTCCCCTTGTCGTTACTCATGTCAGCATTCGCACTTCTGATACCTCCAGCCAACCTCCCGATTGACCTTCAACGGCTTACAGAACGCTCCTCTACCGGTTCAGTAGACAGTTGACAGTAGACGGTGGACGGTTTTGCCTTGAGTCATTGGTGACTTTTGTGCAAATTCGTTAGCATTTTGGCAATTGTCTGGTATTCGGTTTTCAGGTATTCCCACTGATTTTTCTCGATGTATCCGAGATCCAGTGAGTATCTGATCCATACCCGCATTTCGTCGGCTGATCCGATGGCCATTAATAAGAACCTTCGAAATTCAGCTTTTGAAATACTCATTTTGCCTTAGCCTTCAGCAACATTTGCGCATATGCCTTTACTGGCTCTGCGCATTTGGTCAGCAAGACCATGCATTTGTTCATGCTTTGGATATTCAAGTGTGAGCTTATGAACTTCCTGCGAAGCCCGGTACGCTTTCCTGAATACATCCAACTGCTCAAAACCCTGCATGTATACTCACCAAACTGTGTACTGTCCACTGTCAACTGTCCACTGAACCCCGTAGCTTCGGTGTCTAGTTTGAGCCCCGTTAAATCTTCCGCGCGAGCCGACTCGACCAGTGAGCTATTACGCTTTCTTTAAAGGATGGCTGCTTCTAAGCCAACCTCCTGGCTGTCTGGGCCTTCTCACATCGTTTCCCACTTAACCAGAACTTTGGGACCTTAGCTGACGGTCTGGGTTGTTTCCCTTTCCACGACGGACGTTAGCACCCG
>NZ_JAGHQW010000165.1 GCF_017744115.1 Salinisphaera sp. G21_0
ATCGCCAACCTGCTGTGGGCCATAGCAAAACTGGTGGACAACAGACAGGAGCGGACACCAGAACTCAACGTGACTGTGGCCGCACTGTTGCCCAACGTGAAGGCACAGAAAGACCAATTTAATGCCCAGGGTATCACCAACCTGCTGTGGGCCTTGGCAAAACTGGTAGACAACAGGCAGGAGCGGACACCAGAACTCAACGAGACTGTGGCCGCACTGTTGCCCCACGTGAAGGCACAGAAAAACCAATTTAATGCTCAGGGTATCGCCAACCTGCTGTGGGCCATGGCAAAACTGATGGACAACAGGGAGGAGCGGACACCAGAACTCAATGAGGCTGTGGTCGCGCTGTTGCCCCACGTAAACGTACAGAAAGATCAATTTAATGCCCAGGAAATCGCCAACCTGCTGTGGGCCATGGCGAAACTGGGTGAGCTCGTTGAGCTGAACGTGGTTACCTCTACGTTCGAATCGCTTGTTTACCGGATCAGTGACAACCCTCAGCTTTCTCAGCAAACGATATTGATGTCCCTCTGGGGAGTAATGGTATGCTGTGCCAGGTTGTCTCTGGACTGCAATACCATTAAAAATAGTGTGCTTGAAACGCACATGGATGACCTGTTCACTCGCCTGGAAAATGCCTCCCCAGACAATGAAGAGGAACAATCCATCATTGCCTTGGCCGCAAGTTGGCTTTGCAGAGCGTGTCCGGTCGTCCCCCATTACCAGACAATTATTTCAAAACATCAATCCGGCTTCCGCGCTCAACTCCAATCCCACATTCCATCTTTGCAGATTGAAGAAGAAAAGAGTCTGAACTCACTGCCTCCGGTTGACCTGCTACTGCCAGATCACAACATGGTGATTGAAGTTCAGGGACCGTCTCATTACGTGGGTGGTGACTTCAAAACCAGGAATGGTTCGACTCTGCTGAAAATCGCACTGCTGCAAAAATCAGGATTTGAGGTCATTGAAATCCCGGTTAACCAGCTTTGGAAGCAGGATTCAATGAAGCTATATATTGATCAAATAAAGACCAGTGTAGACATCCAGCCACAGGGTCATGGCTCTGTGTCACTTATAAAGAAGGTGGGCAGATGAAGGATACGTTACTACCGATAAAGGATGGTGCCCCTCAGATCACGGGTACTTAACTGGCAAAGAACATTCAGAAGAGCAAACCAGCAAAGAGGTAGAAAACAAACATCCAGTGATCGCCTTCCTCCCATCATGACTCAAGAACCGTTTTTACATTTTCCGGGGAAGGAGTGCCAGCGCTGAACAGCTGTTGCCCATACATCTCACCCCGAATGATTTGAAAATAACAGATTGGTGGTATCAGGAGTAGTTGGTTTTCCACAACCGATTATCTTTATAAACTTTTCCGAAAAATGAACTTCTGAGCAGAACAGCAGTCTGTTTTTTATATTTTCATGAATTAATGAAATATAATTATGGATAGAAGCTCTGCTGGTA
>NZ_JAGHQW010000166.1 GCF_017744115.1 Salinisphaera sp. G21_0
TTCACGTGGGGCAATAGCGCGGCCACAGCCTCGTTGAGTTCTGGTATCTGCTCCTGCCCGTTGTCCACCAGTTTCGCCATGGCCCACAGCAGGTTGGCGATATGCTGAGGAATAAATTGGCCTTTCTGTGCGTTCATGTGGGGTAACAGCGCGGCCACGGCCTCTTTGAACTCCGGTGTCCGCTCCTGCCCGTTGTCCAGCAGTTTCGCCATGGCCCACAGAAGGTTGGCGATTTCCTGTGGTTTAAAGTTAGCTTTCTGTGCGTTCACGTGGAGCAACAGCGCGGCCACGGCCTCGTTGAGCTCTGGTGTTTGCTTCTGCCCGTTGTCCACCAGTTTCGCCATGGCCCACAGCAGGCTGGCGATTTCCTGTGGCTTAAAGTTAGCTTTCTTTGCATTCACGAGGGGCAACAGCGCGGCCACGGCCTCGTTGAACTCTGGTGTCCGCTCCTGCCCTTTGTCCACCAGTTTCGCCATGGCCCACAGCAGGCTGGTAATTTCCTGTGGTTTAAAGTTAGCTTTCTGTGCGTTTAAGTGGGGCAACAGCGAGGCCAGAGCCTCGTTGAGCCCTGGTGTCCGCTCCTGCCCGTTGTCCACCAGTTTCGCCATGGCCCACAGCAGGTTGGCGATAGCCTGTGGTTTAAAGTTAGCTGTCTGTGCGTTAACGTGGGGCAACGCTACAGCCACGGCCTCTTTGAGCCCTGGTGTCCGATTCTGCCCATTGTCCACCAGTTTCGCCATGGCCCACAGCAGGTTGGCGATACCCTGGGCATTAAATTGGTCTTTCTGTGCGTTCACGCGGGGCAACAGCGCGGCCACGGCCTCTTTGAACTCTGGTGTCTGCTCCTGTCCGTTGTCCACCAGTTTGGCCATGGCCCACAGCAAGTTGGCAATATGCTGAGGAATAAATTGGTCTTTCTTTACTTTCACGTAGGGTAACAGCGCGGCCACGGCCTCTTTGAACCCTGGTGTCTGCTCCAGCCCATGGTCCACCAGTTTCGCCATGGCCCACAGCAAGTTGGCGATACCCTGGGCATTAAATTGGTATTTCTGTGCGTTCACGTGGGGTAACAGCGCGGCCACGGCCTCTTTAAACCCTGGTGTCTGCTCCTGTCCGTTGTCCACCAGTTTCGCCATGGCCCACAGCAAGTTGGCGATACCCTGGGCATTAAATTGGTATCTCTGTGCGTTCACGTGGGGTAACAGCGCGGCCACGGCCTCGTTGAGCCCTGGTGTTTGCTCCTGCCCGTTGTTCACCAGTTTCGCCATGGCCCACAGCAGGTTGACAATACCCTGGGCATGAAATTGGTCTTTCTGTGCGTTCACGTGGGGTAACAGCGCGGCCAGGGCCTCGTTGAGCCCTGGTGTCCGCTCCTGCCCGTTGTCCACCAGTTTCGCCATGGCCCACAGCAGGTTGGCAATACCCTGGGCATGAAATTG
>NZ_JAGHQW010000167.1 GCF_017744115.1 Salinisphaera sp. G21_0
ATTTAATTAATTTAAATTGGTTGATTGAATTCTTGCTGAGACACTCTCAAGTTTTGATTGGAAACAATCATAGCTAATGTGTATGGCGATGAATTTCGACAGAAATTCATTTGATCGTTAAAGGTAGTTGTATTGACTGACCTCTAACGATTTACGAAGGTAAATCGTTTCGGGTTATATGGTCAAGTGACTAAGCGTACACGGTGGATGCCTTGGCAGTCAGAGGCGATGAAGGACGTGGTAATCTGCGATAAGCTTCGGGGAGTCGATAAACAGACTTTGATCCGGAGATTTCCGAATGGGGAAACCCAACGGCATAAGCCGTTATTCCTTACCTGAATACATAGGGTCTGGAAGGCGAACCCGGGGAACTGAAACATCTAAGTACCCGGAGGAAAAGAAATCAATTGAGATTCCCCCAGTAGCGGCGAGCGAACGGGGATTAGCCCTTAAGCAGTTTTTGGTTTAGTGGAAGGCTCTGGAAAGTGCCGCCATAGTGGGTGATAGCCCCGTACACGAAAGGCCAATTAATGTGAAATCGAGTAGGACGGGACACGTGAAATCCTGTCTGAACTGTCTTCGGACGAGGGGGGACCATCCTCCAAGGCTAAATACTCCTGACTGACCGATAGTGAACCAGTACCGTGAGGGAAAGGCGAAAAGAACCCCGTTGAGGGGAGTGAAATAGAACCTGAATCCGTGTACGTACAAGCAGTGGGAGTCGGTGGGCAGTTGACAGTGGACAGTAGACAGTTGATGTGCAGAAGCACGGTTGACTGAAACGCTGTTGCTGGATGATAAAGCGTCGGAATGGAACAGGGAGCCAGAAACAGGCACTTCCTGAACCGTTCACCGTCTACTGTCAACTGTCCACCGATGACTGCGTACCTTTTGTATAATGGGTCAGCGACTTACTTTCAGTGGCAAGGTTAACCGCATAGGGGAGCCGTAGGGAAACCGAGTCTTAATAGGGCGTGTTCTTAGGAACAACAGTCGCTGGGAGTAGACCCGAAACCGGGCGATCTATCCATGGGCAGGTTGAAGGTTGAGTAACATCAACTGGAGGACCGAACCGACTATCGTTGAAAAGCTAGCGGATGACCTGTGGATAGGAGTGAAAGGCTAATCAAGCCCGGAGATAGCTGGTTCTCCTCGAAAGCTATTTAGGTAGCGCCTCGTGTCTCACCATCGGGGGTAGAGCACTGTTTGGGCTAGGGGGTCATCCCGACTTACCAACCCCATGCAAACTCCGAATACCGATGAGTGCAATCACGGGAGACACACGGCGGGTGCTAACGTCCGTCGTGGAAAGGGAAACAACCCAGACCGTCAGCTAAGGTCCCAAAGTTCTGGTTAAGTGGGAAACGATGTGAGAAGGCCCAGACAGCCAGGAGGTTGGCTTAGAAGCAGCCA
>NZ_JAGHQW010000168.1 GCF_017744115.1 Salinisphaera sp. G21_0
GTGCCTTCGGGAACGCAGAGACAGGTGCTGCATGGCTGTCGTCAGCTCGTGTCGTGAGATGTTGGGTTAAGTCCCGCAACGAGCGCAACCCTTGTCCTCAGTTACCAGCACGTTATGGTGGGCACTCTGGGGAGACTGCCGGTGACAAACCGGAGGAAGGTGGGGACGACGTCAAGTCATCATGGCCCTTACGGCCAGGGCTACACACGTGCTACAATGGTGCATACAGACGGTTGCCAAGCCGCGAGGTGGAGCTAATCTGAGAAAGTGCATCGTAGTCCGGATTGGAGTCTGCAACTCGACTCCATGAAGTCGGAATCGCTAGTAATCGTGAATCAGAATGTCACGGTGAATACGTTCCCGGGCCTTGTACACACCGCCCGTCACACCATGGGAGTGGGTTGCTCCAGAAGTAGTTAGTCTAACCGCAAGGAGGACGATTACCACGGAGTGATTCATGACTGGGGTGAAGTCGTAACAAGGTAGCCCTAGGGGAACCTGGGGCTGGATCACCTCCTTAAACGAAAACCGACGTCCATAAGCGTTCACACGAATTGTTTGATTAACAGTTGTCAGTTGGCAGTAGCCAGTGGGCAGTTGTTAGTTTTGTTCTTTAACAATGTGGAATCCAAATTAAGCTGAATTGATTTAAAAGAGGCTCTTAATATAAGAAGCGTCTTTTAAAGAAAATTCTTGCTGAGACACTCTCAAGTTAATTACCGAAAGGTGATAGCTAATGTGTATGGCGATGAATTTCGACAGAAATTCATTTGATCGTTAAAGGTAGTTATTGCCTGTAACCAGATAGTTTGCACAATCAGCTGCCAACTGGCGACTGACAACTGCCAACTAAACGATCGAAGATCGTTTCGGGTTATATGGTCAAGTGACTAAGCGTACACGATGGATGCCTTGGCAGTCAGAGGCGATGAAGGACGTGGTAATCTGCGATAAGTCCTGGGGAGCTGATAAACAAGCTGTGATCCAGGAATTTCCGAATGGGGAAACCCAACGGCATAAGCCGTTATTCCTTAGCTGAATACATAGGCTTTGGAAGGCGAACCCGGGGAACTGAAACATCTAAGTACCCGGAGGAAAAGAAATCAATTGAGATTCCCCCAGTAGCGGCGAGCGAACGGGGACCAGCCCTTAAGCAATTGATGAGTTAGTGGAACACTCTGGAAAGTGTGGCCATAGTGGGTGATAGCCCCGTACACGAAAGCTCATTTATTGTGAAATCGAGTAGGACGGGACACGTGAAATCCTGTCTGAACATGGGGGGACCATCCTCCAAGGCTAAATACTCCTGACTGACCGATAGTGAACCAGTACCGTGAGGGAAAGGCGAAAAGAACCCCGTTGAGGGGAGTGAAATAGAACCTGAATCCGTGTACGTACAAGCA
>NZ_JAGHQW010000169.1 GCF_017744115.1 Salinisphaera sp. G21_0
CGCTTAGTAATTGTCCCGAAATAAAATCGACATTTCATTTTCCTACTGGTACGGCCATGTAATTCCATTTTGACAGAAAGTTGTCAAATTGAATGCTCATCTTTTCTTTAAAATCGGCGGCGTATTTACGGCCTTTTTCAAAGACCTTATCAATTATTTTTACGACTACTTTGAGCCCCTTCGTCGTTTCAGTTTTCTCAATATAGTGCTTTGCTGTCTCGATACTTTCCAGAGGCACACCACTGCAGGCTCTTGTCACATGGGGGAATACAAGGTGTTCAATTGGATTGTACTTTGAGCAATAGGGTGGATAATGTGCAATACGAATTTTTAAATTCAATCGATTGGAGAGTGCTTGCAAATCCTCTTTGAACAGGTACGACGATGAACTATTACTACCGCCACCATCACACATGATTAATATCTCATCTTCACCTGGATAGTCTTGCTGTCCATGCTCAAGCCACCAGAGAGCAATGCACTCGCAAGCAAATTCAGACGTGTCTTTACTGGTATTTAAATGAACCACCGCCTTGTTTTTTCCCAAGTCGTATATCCCGTGTGGTATAACTTTGCCATTACCCTGACTGGGGAAGTCGTGATCATTGACAATCGTTGGCTCAATAGCATCCGTCACCCCTTCGCGATAGAAATTACCCAATGTCTCCTTCTTCTTGGTGTCCATGCTAAGTACTGGCTTGCCTGCATCCAAATATTCCTGCTTCAATCTTTTAAGATTCCTGAATTGTGCGTCTCGATCTTTATTCTGCCCCATCGTTCTTTTTTTCTGAGGCTTACGACGACGGAAACCTTCTTCATAAAGCACCTTGGAAACGACATTCTTACTTGCAGGAGTGTCTGTCTTTTCAAGTTGCCGGGAAATATTTCGGCGGGAAAGATTTGTCCATCGGACTTCGTGCCGCATAGGATCACCTGCGGTGTGATCGTGTAGAATACGAAGCACGTTATAAACTAGATTTGGGCTTACCACCGTTAGACTTCTTCTTCCCCCCTTTCTTACGAATCCGATTCGTAGTGAGCGGTTTCTCGGAATTAAGTTCAGCTATTCCATGGACGACAGTTTCCCGATGACAACCCAGTAATTGAGATATGTACTGGATACCTCCATGCCCCAACTTTACTGCTTCAATAGCAGCATACCGTCGACGATCTCGCTCATTGAGTGAGCAGAAAAAATTGATCATCTGAGTTTCAACTGATTCTGAATAATTATTCATAACCACTCGCACAGAAAAGAGCCGTAAGGTAGATATTTATGGCTCTTTACTATAGGCGAAATGTAGGAATTATTTCGGGACAATTACTTACT
>NZ_JAGHQW010000016.1 GCF_017744115.1 Salinisphaera sp. G21_0
ACAGTATCTTCAACAAGAGACTTTTTATGAGTCTCAATGCTGTATGGTGGGTCGTGTAGGATTCGAACCTACGACCAATTGGTTAAAAGCCAACTGCTCTACCGACTGAGCTAACGACCCATTCTTACACCAGCCACAAGCTAATATACAGAGTAAGTGGCTCCCCGAGCTGGACTCGAACCAGCGACCCAATGATTAACAGTCATTTGCTCTACCAACTGAGCTATCAGGGAACTATGCTTGGCGGCAACATCTCGTCACCAACCAACGGCAGCGAATGATAAGGTTATTTTGCCGTGAGTCAAGTATTCCACTGCAAAAAACTTTTTAAAAAGACTGTATATATGGCATTTTCCAACCGTTATAAGGTTCCAGGAGCCTGTCCGAGAATAGACTACCCTACTGCGGTGGCAGCAAATTGGTCTGAAAATCCGCTTTTGTTCGGCAAATAGCCCCGCTATTCACCTCACAAAACCGAATTTTTATCCTCAATTTTCTGTCGTCCTCGCTACGGGGTCGCCTAGACGGGCGCTATTCTCGGACAGCCTCCTAGAGACCATCCGCACTCTCTGACAGGTATTGGGCCACGCCGTCTGGAGACGCTGTCATGCCCTTGTCGCCCTTGTTCCAGCCAGCCGGGCAAACTTCACCGTGCTGTTCGTGGAACTGCAGGGCGTCAACCAGACGAATCAGTTCATCCATGTTACGACCCAGCGGCAGGTCATTGACGATCTGTGAGCGAACCAGACCTTCCTTGTCGATCAGGAAAGCACCACGGAATGCCACACCACCTTCTGATTCAACGTCATAAGACTTACAGATGTCGTGTGTCATATCAGCAGCCAGAGTATATTTCACCTGACCGATACCACCCTGGTCCACAGGCGTATTACGCCACGCATTGTGCGTAAAGTGAGAATCAATAGAAACACCGATCACTTCAACACCTCGCTCCTGGAAAGCACTCATGCGGTGATCCAGGGCAATCAGTTCAGAAGGGCATACGAAAGTGAAGTCCAGAGGGTAGAAAAACAGCAAACCGTACTTGCCACGAATGGCTTCGGACAGGGTAAAAGCATCAACAATAGAGCCGTCACCCAGTACAGCAGGGACTGTGAAGTCAGGAGCCTTTTTGCCTACTAAAACGCCCATAAGTATTTCTCCTACGCTTTATGAAACTGTCATTTAAAAAGCTGTCATATAAAAAGCTATCATTTACAAAGTTGTGCGTATTAATACGAGAGTACAAGTAATATGTCATCTCACATTGAATCACGCATCACAAAAACTGCGCATACAATGATACACATGACCACGGTTTTCGCCTACCGCAGTAGAAACAAATGACTACTTTTTTATCACAAGCCGCATATTGATAAAGGAGCAAGAAGAAAAATACAACCCGGAGCCTGTGCCCCCCTATACTAAAGACTGGTTCACCCGGAACCCACTCTGTTCCTTCCCAACACTCCCAAAGCTCAGTTTATCGAGGTAGCTAACCCCGAACGAAGACAGGGATCTGGCAGCTTTCATTTTTTCGCATAAAGAAAATGAACTAATTGGGAATTAAAATATCATAGTGTGTGTAGAAATAACTTCTTCTGGCGTGTGTCTATGCAAAATACTGGCGTTCCTGCAAGGACGGTGCTCTTCTGGAATGTAGCACCGAATGATGGTGTCAAAAAACCAAATCCCACAAGAAAACCAGATATCGGACATACCAGCGGAGGGCTGAAGGTTACCCCACATCCGCCATCAAGCTACGTACTGTCTGGAGAAGACTCTGCATTTGCTCCCCTTGCCAGGAAATCTGAACAGACAACAAAAACGCCGCAAAATGAATCAGAAAGCGATTCAGAGTGTGATCAGGAAATACTGGAAGCATTTGCTGGCATATCAATCCCAGATCACACTAATATCGATAAAGATCAACGCCCCGGGCACAAACCTGAACCTTTAAATGAAAGGGTCATGTTAAAAGCCAAATCAAAGCTATCGTTCAAGAAAAAAAATAGCCCTCCAAAACCGGTAAGGCTCCACTCTTATCCCGGTACTTCAGGGCAGCAGGTAATATCCGCAGCAACTTTACCCATAGCCTTTGTAACAACAGATGCAACAATGTTCAGCCCGGGCAATACTAATACTGAACCTTCACCCAAAAAGCTGTGCAATTCAGCACCTCCGGTAAATGCTGCCATAAACTGGCAAGAGCCTCAGGATACTCCGATGGCTGAACAGTCAGGCTTACCTGGTTTTCACTCCTTACCTTATGACTTTGCCCCGGGAGAGGAGCCTTTGGAGTAATTACAGCAGAAAGGAGATACTGACAGGGACTCAATGAGTCAGGTACTAGGAGGCTGTCCGAGAATAGACTGCCCTACTGCGGTGGCAGCAAATTGGTCTAAAAAGTCGGAAATTTTTAGTAAATAGAACCACTATTCACTAAAAATTTCCGACTTTTTATCCTCAATTTTCTGCCATCCTCGCTACGGGCGCTATCCTCGGTCAGCCTCCCAGGAGAAAGATAGCCTTCCGGTTTTATCACACCGGAAGGGAAGGATAAAAACGATTGCAAAATCAGTCTTCTGCACCTTCAGCAGAACCAGCCGCTTCAGCAATCAACTGCTGCAAGTCACCGCTGTTAAACATATCAATAATGATGTCACTGCCACCAATCAGCTCACCCTTAATCCACAGTTGTGGGAAGGTCGGCCAGTTAGCATACTTGGGAAGATTGGCACGAATCTCCGGGTTAGCCAGAACATCCACAAAAGCGAACTGTTCGCCACAGGCCATCAACGCCTGAACCGCCTTGGCAGAGAAACCACACTGGGGCAACTTGGGAGAGCCCTTCATGTACAGCAGAATAGTATGGGATTCAACCTGTTCTTTTATTTGCTCCATTACGTCCATGAGACGACCTCTTCTTCATTGGAATCATAAAGCAGGATATTTTAAAGAAAATACCTGACTGTCACCATATGTTATTACATATAGTCGAATAGAAAAAACCAACAACAGGATTGTAGACATCCAACTTTCCTGCCACCATCGGCTGACCTACTATGGAACTGCAAGTTAGGAATCAGCCATGTATGTACCGGATAAACCCCTTCGCTCTTATCCTTGGTGGCTAATGCCTTTTTTCTGGAGCCAGAAGCGTCGCTATGGAAAAGTCCTTAAGCCGGGCTTGTTATGGGCAAGAGTTCCCCGGTTATTTGCCGCTGTAGCCACACTCTACGGCGTGCTGGATCGAAAAAAGTCACCCCTGTCACCGGAGCTGCGTTCGCTGGTTACCGTCAGAGTATCTCAGGTCAACTGGTGTGCCTTCTGTGTTGACATCAATGCCATGACCTTGGCAAAACGTGCAGGCAGCATGGATAAAGTAGAAGCACTGGATAACTGGCAAGACTCTGACCTTTTCAATGCTCAGGAGCGTATTGCCCTGGAATATACCGAGGCTGTTACCTACAGCGACCGACAGGTAACCCCTGAGCTGATGAAGCAGCTAAAAGAGCATTTCAATAATGACGCTGTTATTGAACTGACTGGCCTGATCGCGTTCCAGAACATGTCCAGCAAATTCAACGCCGCCCTGGATGTGCCAGCAGAAGGTTTCTGCAAAATTCCGAAGAAATGAACATTTCCTGCAAGTGCTGGCACCAATAAACCCGACAGGATCATCAATCCCTAGTGAGGCTTCTTGGCACCACGGGTGATTTGGCCAACTTCTTTCTGCGTTTGGGCATTTCACCGTGACTACGGATGGTACTCAACTCTGCGCTGGTGCCTGGTCTCGATGCCATGCTTTCGGCGTTGTCCGTACTTTCCAGAAGTCCAAAATATCCCGGCACGCTGATATCCGGTACGACTCTGTTCGTCAGGAAGTCCTCAAATGTTTTATTTGATGACAACGCCTGATGGTCCAGACAGAAATTGAAATAGGCCGAGAGAGTCGCACCTGTCACCTCAAGAGCGGGTGTGGTTGTCAGGTCAGGGGCAAGGATTGGTGAAATTAATTGCAGGGTGACAGGATCAAAGTATTTCGCGTTATGTATTTGGCTGCTGTCGCTGCAGTTAGGGTGCCTGTCCCTGTATTGCATCAGATAACCGTGTATGTCGTTAAGGTAATGCATGGCGGAAGCTGTGTCAGGGATGATCTCTGTTTCTACTGTTTTAGCGATTTGTTCGTGGCTCTTTGCATCCTCCCGCCACCGGGCACAGAGTGGAGACAGTTGCTGGTCCCGGCCTTTGAACGCCCTGCAGACCATCAGTTGCAGAACATCACTTTGATGATTGCGCCAGATGTGGGGTTTGGTTACCAGCATAAATGCAAACGCGTCAATATCATCAATGCAGTGAATACCTTGTTGCAGCATTTGCTGAACCACTTGCTCAAATCGCTCGTGACGGTCGTGCGTGGGAGAGCTACCGCGCAAATAATAGAGATTGAAAGACATTTCCCAGGCAAACGTAACCAGCAGGTGACTGACTCTGTCGATGGCACAGATATTTCCACCACTCAAGGCATCAAACCAGATATCCTTGACAAGTCGTAAAAATGACAGGCAATCCAGTGGCTCTAACTGAAAGTTAAGTTCATTGGAACAGATACTTATGCTGGAGCTGAAATCCACTTGTACAGCATTGTCAACAAGCAGCTCTGGCCAGCTTTTGCAAATAACAGCGCCCTGTCGTTGCAATGTGCTGGGCCATTTATTGACCATAGTTACGATGCTCTGGCGATCTGGCCAGAAGGAAGAGTATTGACGATTGAGATTCTCAGCGGCGGTTTTTACACATGATTTGGTGTAGCTTTGCAGTTCCATCAACAATCGCAGTTTGCCCTGAACCCCTGCTGTTGAACTCAACCCGTTTTCAATGCACTGTTTAATGGTGCCCAGTGTATCACCGTTGTCTGACTGAAGATGACCAATGATCTCACTGTTGCTTGGGGTGATATTGCGCTGGACCAGGGCTTTTTCCGACCTGGCGATTTCCTCGGTGGAATAGCCATGAATCTTCAGGTGCTGCTCTTCATGAGAAACCAACGTCGTATTTCGCCGACAAAACGCCGTAGCTTTATGGGTATCCGGCAAGTGGGTGGCGGCGGAACTTGCCGACGGATCATCAGGGGGAGGGAAATTCCAGCCAGAGTTCACTGCACCAGAGATTGCCGGTTGCGAAGATGGGTTTGACATACCTTTCCTCTTATCTTCACAGAACGAGTGAAAGTTGGGCAAAATCCTGAATATTACCGATATTCTGACAACTGCTGAAGAATAAAGTTCACCGCCGATCTCTCGAACGGCCCCGGTTTGACACAGGGCTCATGCACGAGTACCCTCTCTCGCGCTTTGAGGACCGATTAACTCCTTGGAATCAATGTTTGAAGTAAACGTCGGAGTTTAAATATAAAAACCGAATAGTTTATCTTCAAACGGTAAAAAACCCACAGCTGCTGATTTCACAGTGGCCAACGACCCAATTTCAACGTTCACATCTTTTGGCAGTTGAGAAACTTCAACCAGACATGGAAGGGTTCCTGAAATAACTGCGTTTACAACCGATTAATGACTATTCAATCTATTACCAAACCACTGATCGTTCTGCTGATAACTGCCGCTATTCTGGCTATCCCGCCAGCCCGTGAGTGGCTATTTGAGATGATCCGAATTCTTTCATCGCTGGATATCGACAAGGTACGCACCTACATTCTCAGTTTCGGACTATGGGCCCCTCTGGTGTCAGGACTACTGATGGTTATCCAGGCAGTAGCAGCGCCGCTGCCTGCTTTTATTCTTACCTTTGCCAACGCCGCCATTTTTGGCTGGTGGCAGGGGGCACTGCTATCCTGGAGCAGCGCCATGATCGCGGCTACACTCTGTTTCTTTATCTCCCGCTGGTTTGGGCGGGAGGGAGTGGCCAGGCTGACCAGTCACTTTGCCCTTGATCAGGTCGATGACTTTTTTGCCAAACATGGCCAATACACCATACTCATTGCAAGACTGCTGCCTTTTATATCCTTTGATCTGGTCAGCTATGGAGCAGGCCTGACATCGATGAAATTGCGGTATTTTCTTGTGGCTACCGGTATCGGGCAACTGCCAGCCACACTGATTTATTCTTATGCTGGGGAAATGCTGACCGGTGGCAGCCGTCTTGCCGTGATGGCACTGTTAACACTGTTTGCCATCTCCGTACTGATTTTTTTCCTGAAGTCTGTCTATTTCCGTGAATCGAGGGCTGTTGGCAATGAATAAGAAACCAGTATTATCCCAATACCTCAAAAGATGTATTTTCTTCTTCCTGTTACTGATTCTGCCCTTCAGATTCGCCTATGCAGTACCGGAGGATTATTTTATCAGTGCAGAAACGGTTGCCAGCAATCCCGACCATTACCTGCTGATCGATGCCCGGGCATACTCTGAGTATCTCAAGGGACATATCCCGGGAGCCCGCTCAGTTCAGTGGCAATCACTTTCTGATATGAACGGGGCGGCCGGTAGCGAGAACTGGGCAACAGTTCTTGACAATAAGGAGCTGGAATACCAGATACAGAAGCTGGGCCTGAGCCCAACAGACAATATTGTCGTTTATGCCGATGCTCAACGGGGGTGGGGTGAAGATGGCCGAATTGCCTGGAGTTTGCACGTAGCAGGGTTAAAGAATGTCCGCATTCTTAATGGCGGGTATTCTCACTGGAAAGAAAAAGGGCTGAAAACCACCATCATCCCAACCTTCTTCAATACCAAAAGTGATTTCACGATAACCCAGCGGGATTCCTCAGCCACCATTCATACCAAAGCCCTTTACCGGGACTACTCTCAGTTTCGCGTGATCGACTCGCGATCACCGGAAGAGTTCCACGGCAAAATGGACTTGGGTGAACAGCGCAAAGGGCATCTTCCCGGGGCAGTGAGCTTACCATTTCAGCAGATGTTCACCGCCAGTGGCACCTTGAAGTCATTTGACGACATTAGCCGAATGTTATCGGATCAGGATATTCAAAAAAATAGCCCTATTGTCGTCTACTGTACCGCCGGTATCCGGTCCGCACACATGGTGATGGTGCTGAAGGCGGCTGGCTACACCAATGTCAGGAATTATACGCCCTCGTTTTACCATTGGGCTGCGTTATCCTACACCCCGATTGAATGACAACATTGAAGGTCCTCAGATAAGTACCGAAGGTACGGAGGTTAGTGATGACTGAGCCTTTAGAAGGCTGATGATGTCTGAGTAGGATTTAACTGCTTCTGCGGCGTTAAAGCCTGGTCCCTGTTGTCCCCCAAGGAATGAGGCGAGGCCTAACACTTTAATTTTTTTAGCTTTCATCAGCTCAGATTCTACAAGTTTCAGTGGCGTCATTCCGTTCTGGGCTTTTTCGTTGATGGAAGCTCCTCTGACAAGCAGGTGCTGAACTGCTTTTACATGACCTCCCTGGGCTGCATAATGAAGGGGGGTCATGATGCCGGTGTTGTCTATTCTAACCATCGCATCCGATCTGACCGGTTGGCCATTTAATAGTAAGCCTCTCAGGCAAACCTCCTGTTTGAAACACTTCAGCCTCAGTGCTGCCCCGGTTGACTGAAACCCCTTATACTCCTCCGCCCGCCCTGTAACACAGCCCCTCCTGCCAGTGGTAGCATTGACAAAAGCACCACGGTCAATCAGTTGATCAATAACCTCTGACTTACCTGATTTAGCCGCAAGATGCAGAGGCGTTTGTCCCTCGTTGTTTGTGGCATTAACGTCAGAGCCAACCAGTAACTCAGTGGCGTCTTGCGGATGGCGACTGTAGACTGCACAGTGCAGGGGCGTCCATCCACGGTGGTCACGGGCATTAACATCGGCACGCCGGGTTATCATGGCCTGGATTTTGTCTTTTTGCCCCTCTTTAACCACCTCGTAAAAGGCTGATTGACCGGAACCCGGGTAATGAAGTTTGTTAATGTCAGCATTCGGGGTATTGGCGAACAATTGGTCGAATAAGTTCCAGTCATTGATTTTAATTAATGCACCAAGTAATCCTGCACGCATATCGTCACAGGGTGCCTCAGAGTTACATATGGCAAGGGTTAACGACCTGATTATGGGTACAGTCAGTTTGTTTACATTGTTTATCCAGCTCCATAGCGTCTCACCGCTGCCAATAAGTACATCGGTGGCTGCACCAGCAGTCAGCAGGAGATCAACGATCTCTGCCTGGCCGGTGTCAATAGCAATGTGAAGCGGTGTTTTTCCGTACAGTCTCTGGCAGCCTTCCCTTTCACCGTTACTTACCTTCGATTTGTCGGTTCTCTCCCCCATTTCCACTTTCATAAGTAGGTGTCTTACCATTTCAAGCCCAAACTGTTTTGACAACCGTGAGGATTGGGCATTGATATTGGCACCCCTGCCAAGCAACAGCCGGATGGCATCATGTTTTCCATGTTCCACCGCAAAATGCAAAGGGGTCCTGCTACCGATGTTGATATCAGCACCTTTGTTAAGCAGAACATCAATGATATTGAGGAAACCATTTGCAGCTGCAAAGTGAAGTGGGCGTCTTATATCCGGGGCGTGGACATTAATGTCGGCACCACAGTCAATAAGAGCTGTTATGGCCTCTTCATGACCATTAAATACGGCAAGCTGAAGCGGAGTCTCAGGGTAATCAGCTGTTGTGAGCGCATTGACGTCGGCACCATGTTTGACAAGATGCCTGATAGTCGCCTCATCACCTTTGCCAGCGGCGCAGTGGAGGGCAGTTATCCCGTCCTTGGTGCTAGCATTGGCATTGGCACCGTGTTCAAGCAAGCCATTGACAATATCAGAGCGACCTCCGGCGGCTGCCACGTGGAGTGGCGTCTTCTCAGGGTACAAACCAATGAGTAATTTTACGTTTACACATTGGGCAACCAATATCGGCATGACCTGGACCACTTAGCCACTTATCAATGCACGACTTGTGATGGATATGGGTGCAGGGAAACATTGCTGCAATGGGACTTTTATCCAGACCATCAAGGCAGATAACGCATTTTTCATTTTCTTTACCCTCTCGTTCAGAGACTAACGGGGCTGCTGGTGGTATCCGATTACAATCGTTGAATGAGAAGGTATTCACACTTAAATATCCCCGTTCTAACTTATAATTTGAACTGTCTGATTAATGGGTCTGACTGACCCATCGGCTATTAGTTCAGTTCCTCATGCAGAAAAAGCCGGGCCCCTTACTTCTCAGAAGCATCGATCGAAAATACGCGAAAATGGTTGTAAAGAAATCAGTGTCTTTGACGAAGAATGGATTGGTCGGGGCTCATAACAGTGTTGAGTAATCTATGATTACCACAGGTTTTTAGTAGCGGTATGGATCCGGCCAATCCCGTAGAACTTATGGATTAATTGCTTTTGCTAATCGCCTGCCTGTAGAGATGATTCACTTTCCTGATATTGGCATTCAGCCCGTTTATACGGGTATCGTGGGACGGGTGTGTGCTCATAAACTCCGGCACACTGCCACCACTTTGCGCTGACATCTTTTTCCACAGGCTGACAGAAGCCTCCGGGTTATATCCAGCCCTGGCCATCAGCTCTAAACCGATAAGGTCAGCCTCGGCCTCATTGGTACGACTATTAGGCAAGGTAAGCGCATAATTTACCACGGTACTGCCAACACTCATTAACTCAGGACTGACCCCCAGCAGAATCCCCAGGGTATCCTGCCCCAACTGCACTGCATACGCCTGAGACATAGACTCCCGCCCATGTTCCCTGAGTGCATGAGCCATTTCGTGTCCCATAATGGCGGCAATTTCATCATCCGTCAGCTTCAGAGTGTCAATAATGCCGGTATAAAACATAATCTTGCCCCCGGGCATGCAGTAGGCATTAAGCTGTTTATCCGTCATCAGATTAACTTCCCACTGCCAGCTTCGGGCATCCTGCCTGAACACACCAACATGGGACACCAGACGGTCAGCAATCCTGCGCAGACGTTTCACATCTGCTGGCTTGCGGTTCAGCACTTCTTTTTCCCGAGCTTGATTCAGAGCTTCCTGATAAGCCCTGGCAGACATGGCATTCACCTGGCTTTCAGAGAGCAAAGAGAACATTTTCTGCTCACGCTGAACACCAATAGTCCCTGAGTTGGTTGTTGATACCGTCTGACACCCTGCCAGAAAAACACTCAGGCTCACGACCAGAACTTTTAACCACTTCATCCCCAGTACCTGTTTTTTCAAAACGTTATTGTAACCAGACTGCCATTAAACCAAAATCACTACCGGTAAGCACGGCTATCCAGGAGGCCGTCGGACTTAAGCGTCCGTAGCGAAATAAAAATAATTAAGAATTACACTTTTATACAATTCCAGACTACTTTAATTCCTGATTGTTTCAAAGACACATGACTAAACATTTATAGGTAAAGAGATCATCAAGACACACATACTAAATATTGGCTAACTCGCCACCTAATATTCTTATTTCATCAAACAATTAAAAACCATTAAGGGTAGTAAAATGGACGGCATTCTCTCTAAAAACTATCAACAGACCTCTCCCTTGGTTGAACTGTTAAAAAAACCTCTTCAGAAAGCGGGACCATCAAAGCCTTCTGTCATTAGTATTGCCCCAACCAGATATTTACCGGGCGCACAGGGTGAAAACCCATTTTTCAGGTCATTCACTCATCAATCTGTTGGTATGCCACACCAGGAAATCTCATACTCAACAACTCACAATGATAGCGCAGTTGACTCTCCAATACTGGCATCTATTAAAGCCTCAAATGATGCAGTCAGAACAAATCGTAAAAGAACAAACCCTGATTATTCAGCAAATAAAAGAAATGAACAATGCAACAAGGAACCATTAAATACTTCAAACGAAACCTCAGTCAAAAGATTGAGATCACATGAACAAAAAATAGTAAAACCGGACATTAAATATTCATCGCTTAAATACCATAACAGAGACAAAAAGGATAAAGAGTGCATCTCAATTGATCAAATGAATAATAATAAATCTGGAAGAATAGCTAATGCCATCGCTGAATGCAAAAGAAGAAAAAAACTGACCAAACTATATTCTGACATCAATCATGCTCTTAAAGATATAACAACTATAAGCATCAAACCAACAAAAAAAAATTTACTATTAACCTGCATCGGGATTGTAAAAAAGGAAAGTGCCCCCAACTATATCTGTCCTAATCGTAAGAACAGGACTATATTATCCTACCCAGTCAACACTAACCCAAAAACAAAGAAATTTATAAAAAATTTTAATGAGGCCAATCGTCGAAAAGAAATTCGTGAACTAATTGATGAACTTCACCAATCCATTCCGGGAGCACACCGCAAAAAAAACAGCGAATATATCACGCTCAAAAAATTCCTGTCATTTATCACCAAGAACCCAGAATTAAAAACATCAAAAATCCAGTCAAATAAAAACTTATCTCCAGTAATAAATAAGGAATTAAGGCCAAGATTAAAATCGAGAGCAAAACCAAGATTAAGACCAGAATTAAAATTAAAACCAGAATCTAGCTTAAGATCAGAAGCAAACATAGATGAAAAAATATGTTTTAATACGAAAATAGAAAAAACTGCTAAAACAGATACAAACGAAGAAGCAACCACAAGAAAAGACAAAACCAAAGAGCCAGAAATGGTTCCAGAAACAGAAACTAATCCAGAAATAGAAATTAATTCAGAAACAGAAACAGAAACAGAAACTGATTCAGAAACAGAAACTGATTCAGAAACAGATTTAGATACAGATACAAAAGCAAGCCTGACAACTAGCCAAAAAACACACTTAGATAAAAAAACAGATAAAGCAATAAATCTTAAAATAGCAGAAGTTTCAGCAACAACCCCCTTAGAAGAACCCGACAGTATAATAGAACCTGATTCACCTTATATAAAGACAGCTACTTCTGACTCTTTACATGTCATTAAAGAGCCAGCAAACAATAATAGCCAAGTTAACTCCATATTGATACAGAAAATGTTGCAAAAACCAGGGGAAACAGGAAAAACACTCGAGCATTCTGAGCAACCCTGGTTTTCAGCCCCTGATTTACAGTTTCTTGAGCAGGATTTGGTATGCCATGAAAAAGAGCCGTGCAAAACCGTTGATGAATGTTCATGGCGCAGTCCGAAGGCGACTAAAGATACCCATTCTCTTGTTACCCCACCCTGCTCCGCTATTCCAAGTCCAAAGGAGCAAAACGAACAGGAGCAATCCCATACCTGGATTCTATCACCACCATCTCATCCTGATATCAGCATATACAAACCACAAGCCGGTACCAGTGAAGAACTGCATCCAACAGGTGACTTATCTATAATGCAAGCCGTTGCTCCGCAGGAAATTTTCCCATGGGTACCTTCTCAACAGATGCAGGATGACCACTCTTCTTCAGGATCATCCTGCACTCTACAATCACATACTGGGGAAGAACCGTCTTCAGAAGATGAAGCTACCGCCTTTGTCTTCCAACAATACAGCCCGGGAGGGAGAGGTGGTGTACCTGATGCGACCTGGGGTGTTCCAGCTTCAGAACAAGAGACAACACTCTTTGGCTTTCAACAACACAACTCTGAAGGGAGCAGGGATGTTCCTAGTGATGCCCGGGGTGCTCCAGCTTCAGGACATGAGGCAACACCCTTTGGCTTTCAACACCCCCTACCTGAAGGGAGAGAGGCTGCACTGTATGATATGACAGAAACTTCACCATCAGAGCTATTTCAGGTAGCCCCCCAAAATACCTCACTGATAACGTATTTAAAAGATCAGATTGTCAGACTGAAGATGAGCCAGACAGACCTAGAATATCAAGACATGCAAAATAAAAACTTCTTAAATGAAGTTATAAACGAAAACCTGCAATTATCAAGAAAATCATTAAAACTTGAACAGGATCTGGAAATGCTTAAAAAAGAATTTGCACTACTCCAGAAAAAAGATCAATTATCAGAGAGCCTGGTGAAATTTGCTTTCCATGATGAACAAAAAAAGGTGGCTGACCTTCAACAAAAACTCAACTCTTTACAGGCCGAACGACAGCTGATGATTGATAAAATAGAAAAATCAGATAGAGAAAAATACCAATTAAAAGAAGCCCTGAAAAACAATCAACCCAGAACAAAAAAGACACAGCAAAATAAGATTTATAAAAGCCTGAGACTATAAAATAAAAAAATACGATACTTTTCCTATATTATTCAATTTAAACAAGGGTAAAAAGCTGGGCTCTTTTTCAGATTTACTACTCATGACCCAGCTTTTTTTCTTTAGGCAGTGGTAACCTCACTTAACCGGATCTTAATATTTTCGCAGCTGCAACCATATTTCTTAAAGCGTCTTCTACCTCCGGCCAGTCTCTGGTCTTTAAGCCACAGTCCGGATTTACCCATAAACGTTGTTTGGGTATTTTTTGTGCCGCTTTAGTCATCAGCTGTTGAATCCACTGAATACTGGGCACATTTGGCGAATGAATATCATAAACTCCGGGTCCAATCTCATTCGGGTATTCAAACGCTTCAAAAGCATCCAGCAGTTCCATATCAGAGCGGGAAGTTTCTATGGTGATGACATCCGCATCCATGGCGGCAATATATTCAATAATGTCATTAAACTCGCTGTAACACATATGGGTATGGATTTGGGTTTCATCTTTAACGCCGCTGGCAGCAATGCGAAAGCTCTTCACCGCCCACTCCAGGTATGCAGGCCAGTCTGCTTTTCTCAACGGCAAGCCTTCCCGAATGGCTGGCTCATCAATCTGAATAATCCCAATACCCGCATTCTCCAGATCAACAACTTCATCTCTTAAGGCCAACGCTAACTGCAGACAGGACGTTTCCCTGCTGACATCATCTCTCGGAAATGACCAGCAAAGAATGGTTACCGGCCCGGTTAACATGCCTTTAACCGGCTGGCTGGTCTGCTCCTGGGCATAGCGGCTCCATGCAATGGTCATCGGCTCAGGGCGACTGATGTCACCAATAATAATGGGGGGTTTTACACAGCGACTGCCATAGCTCTGTACCCAGCCATTGGCTGTGAAGGCAAACCCTTCCAGCTGCTGGCCAAAGTACTCAACCATATCATTACGTTCTGCTTCGCCATGGACAAGAACATCCAAACCAAGCGACTCTTGCCTTTTAATGGTCTTGCGTATTTCCGCTTGCATCGCTTCGATATAAGACTGCTCATCCAGCTCCCCTTTGCGAAACTGTAAGCGCTTCTGTCGTATCTCCCGTGTCTGGGGAAAAGAGCCAATGGTGGTTGTAGGAAATTCAGGCTGATTCAGTTTTTCGTGCTGTAGCGTTGCCCTGACCGCATAAGGTGAGCGACGATGATCAATATCCCTGTCATCATTCAATAACGTCAACCGTTGTTCAACCGCTGAATTATGAACCCGCTGAGAGTGTTGTCTGGCAGATACCGCTTTTTCGGCCTCGGAAATCAATGTCAACACCGCCGGATCCTGTGCCTGCTGCCCTCCGGATAACACCCGACCAATCACGGATACTTCTTCACACTTCTGCCTGGCGAAGGCAAACCAGGATTTCAGCTCGTCATCAAGCTCGGTTTCCTGCTCCAGATCAACCGGAACATGCAGTAATGAGCAGCTTGGCGCTACCCACAGCCGATCACCCAGCCGCTCTTCTGCCTCCTTCAATTGCCGCACTATCTGCTGCAGGTCGGAGCGCCATATATTCCGACCATTAACAACCCCCGCTGATAAAACCTTGTAGGCAGGCAGGCGATCAAGCAGTGCCGGTAACTGATCCGGATCCCGGACCAGATCAATATGCAGGCCATCCACCGGCAGATTAACGACCGTGGTCGTAGTACCATTGAGACCACCAAAGTAGCTGGCCAACAGAATTTTTACATGGCAACTTTGCAACCGGTTATATACCGATTCAAACGCCTGATGCCATTCCAGGGGAAGATCCAGAGCCAGAATGGGCTCATCAATCTGTACCCACTCCACATTCATTTCAGCCAGTCTGGCCAGAACTTTGCCATAAACCTCGACAACACTGTCAAGCAATTCCAGTCGGTCAAAAGACTCGCCCTTAACTTTACCAAGCCACAGCCAGGACAGCGGGCCAATCAGTACCGGTTTTGCCCTGAGGCCCTGTTCAATAGCCTCAGCAGTTTCATCCAGAATAGCGGTGTTAGACAGTTGGAACTTCTGGCCTTTGTGCAACTCCGGCACTATGTAA
Source organism: Salinisphaera sp. G21_0 (assembly GCF_017744115.1). Taxonomy (GTDB): domain Bacteria; phylum Pseudomonadota; class Gammaproteobacteria; order Pseudomonadales; family Endozoicomonadaceae; genus Endozoicomonas. The sequence continues at coordinate 15,240 of NZ_JAGHQW010000016.1, forward strand.
TGGTAGTTAGTATCAAACCATTTAGTCATTTCACAGGCTGCTGCAGGTTCTCCGGTTGGCGCTCGACCACGGGCCATACGAAAAAGGGTATCAATATCACCAGGGTCCGCTTCCGAAAATCGCTCCGGCACCGCACCCAGCATCAAAGAGTGGCTCAGCACCTGGTCATACCAGGCAAAATCACCCGTCGGAATCAGATGAAGCCCTGATTCTTTCTGCAGCTGCCAGTGTCGCTTACGCAGGCGACGGCCTTCTTCCAAAAGCTCTGCCCTGGACAGGCCACCGCGCCAGTAACTTTCCTGAGCCTTCTTCAGCTCACGGTTAGCACCTATTCGGGGAAATCCAAGGTTATGGGTAGTGATCATGAAATAACTCCGGGCTGATCGTCAGACTTATTGTTTTCAGGATTGATCAAAGAGTAGTCATGATTCTGTTGGAGAGTTATAATTGAATCAAACTCATTTTTCTAATAATAAAAATGAAAAAAACTAATAATGATGCTCTTGTGAACTGACTGTGAACTGACGACAGAAGAAAGGCAAATAATGACAAAGCAAAACCTGGGTCTTGAGTTACGTTACCTTAAAACATTGAAAGCCATTCACCAAAGCGGCAGCCTGGTAGAAGCCGCCAGCCGTTTACATCTCACCCAATCCGCTTTGTCCCATCAGTTGAAAGAGCTGGAGCATCGTATTGGGATGGAAGTGTTTATCCGTAAATCCCGGCCACCCCGGTTTACCACTGCCGGGTTAAATCTTCTGGAGCTGGCTGAAGAAGTGCTGCCAAGATTCAAGGCTACAGAACAACGCCTGATGAGATTGGCGGGCGGCAAAGCCGGACGGTTGCATATTGCCATTGAATGTCACAGTTGTTACCAGTGGCTAATGCCAACCATCACAGAGTACCGGCAACACTGGGCAGAAGTAGAAATGGATTTCTCCACCGCCTTTAATTTTGCCCCCTTACCAGCTCTTTCCAGGGGTGAACTTGATCTTGTGGTCACTTCTGACCCAGTGCCCATTGATGGCATCGAGTACATCCCCCTTTTTCGTTATGAGATGCTACTGGCCATTGCCAGAACACACCCATTAAAGGAACGAGAGTTTGTCACACCTCTTGACCTGCAACAGGAAGTACTGATCACCTACCCTGTTGAACAAGGTCGTCTGGCAGTCTTCTACGATTTTCTTGACCCGGCAGATATTGAGCCTGCTGATATCCGTACTGCTGAGTTAACATTGATGATGTTGCAGCTGGTTGCCAGCCAGAGAGGTGTTTCTGCACTGCCATGCTGGGCACTGGCGGAATATCTTGATAAAGGACACGTTGCTGCAGTTCGACTTGGTAAAGAGGGGTTGTGGTCAACACTGTATGCAGCGATCAGAGCGGAACAAAAGGAGCAACCCTATATTGCCAGCTTTATTGCCTCAGCAAGAGAAACCTGTTTTGCAACCCTGAATGCGATAAAGCCAGCATAATCAGGTAACCACAGGGATCATAGTTTTAACCAGATGATCGGTCACTTCGGCAACTACAACTGAGTTACTCCCGAGAGACTGACCAAACAGCCATTAAAGTTCATATTCGAGCCCCAGGCCAAGCACCTCTGACGTGTTCAAATAATATGCCTGTAAAGCATCACCATGGTGTTTCAGAGCATTCATGCGGGTCTTGTTGGTCGGGTGTACTGAAAGGAATATATTGACCACTTCTCGCAGACTTCCACTAAAAGCGATAGCCCTGTTCCAGACTCTGGAGCATTCTGAAGGATCATATCCCGCCAAGGCTGTCAGATAGATGCCTATTTCGTCAGCTTGAGTTTCACGATTCTGCAAAATTGAGTTGGCAAAGGGAATACTGGCCAGGGCCAGCTTATTCAGAAAAAGGACATCACTCAAACCCTGCCCCATGTGCTTTGCCAATACATGCCCCATTTCATGCCCCAGAAAACAGGCCATGCCAGCCTGATTTTTCGCCAGAGGAAAAGAAGAATGATAAACCGCAATATTATAGCCACTGGTTGCAAAGGCATTGGGGACGCTACTATTCATGACTGTGATTGTCCAGTAATCGGCAGGGATATCAAAAACCTGCTCAGCAACAGCCTTTAAACGTTCGGCAACCGGGTCGAGAAATTCTGAGTATTTCTGTTTCAGCTCGTAGGATGTCTCTTCATGCAAAACCCGGTCCTTCAATTGTGCTAATTGGTAAAACCCCCAGCCAAGTGGCAGGTGAAGGTAATCGAAAGGAGTCTTTAAATACGTTCTGGATACCACGGAAAGAGTCCCCAGCGCAGCCCCGGTGAGGAATGCCTTGATCGTAAAATCAATAAAAAACGGGTTGGCACTGTTTGTTGTAATTGCCGATGCAAGACCAGACCAACTGACCCCGATCATTGAACCAACAATGCCACTGGCAGCCGATGCAAGGCCATTAATTTCAAACTCTTCCTGCAGGCTTCTGTCAACGACCCGATGGAGATTATTGATAACATCGTCTCTATTTAATGAATGAACGTCTTGATTCCCATGAGCACTGGAGACACAGGAAAGCAAGTAAATACATACAGTTAATGAGGTTATGGATAAGCACTTGACTCTGAAAAACACCTTCAATCCTCTAAAATGATTCGTCTTGCTACGGAGTTCAGACAAGAAAAATATAGTTTGGTTCCATCATTCTATTAAATCAGGTTTAGCCATCATCAATACCTATAAGGAGTAGTTGCCGAAATTAACCGGCAAGTTAGTCAGAAATATATGATTCCTTTTGGCCAACCACCTACACCATCTTGTTCTAAAAAACTCTCTTGAATATGTACAAATAAAATTAAATTTCACCAGCAGGGAACTTTTCACCAAATAAGATAACTAATTTATATCATTATTTAATTAAACTTCGCTAAAGGCAGTCATTATGGATATTTCCACCACACAAATCACCCCCGATGCCAACACCCAACGACATCTTGCAAAAGAGTTCCACGGACAAACCATGACAAATGGCCGGATAATACCAGCAAAATCCTGTACATTCATGTTTAAAGAAGGTTCAGAGCCACAACAAGATGTAGAGCAGTCAAAGCCCAGATATATATCACCACAAGAGAGAACCGTAATTGAGTTTTCAAAATTTTGTTCAAGTCCTTTTCATTCAACCGTCGACAGTAGAAGAAGTAAATTTCTGGACAAACCATACCCCGGGGATGCTGATATTGTAGTAACAGACTTTTGCAGTATAATGCGATTGTTCAGCCATACCCACGAAAGCCTTTTTAGTGATATTACCGATACGATTGGAGTCACCTTTGAAGATAAAAAAAATACCATAGACACTCTGAAAGCATTAATTTATTTAAAAAAATACGATAATATCATAGGTATTCAAGCAGCACGAAATGCTATCCCCCGTAAAGTAAAAGCAGCTCCCCATGCAGCAAACTCTGAAACAGGCCTCCTGAAATGCCAAAGTTCAGTTCAAATAGTACCTCGTAGATTCCGGAAAGATCCCTTAGCGGAAACAACATCCCCAGTCAGTAGCCGGGGTAAATCACACTCAGAAGAAGAAACAAACTGCCGGCCAATTAAGAAGAGAAAGGTAACTTGCAGAAAAGAACCTTATAGAAATCACTTTAAAAGAACTAAAGCAAGATTAGATGCGGTTAAAGACACTATTAATGCCTGCCTGCAAGAGCCAACCTCAAAAAAAGATATTGAATGTACAATTAATCGTATATTTAGTCGAGGCAATCACTGGAAGAGTCTGACATCTCTGAGAACCAGCCTGAAACGCTGGTTTAACGGTCTTAATCCCTCTATGACTCCGGGCTTTAAAAAAGAAGAAATTAAACAGGCAGAAGAGGTTTTTGCCAGGCTTATGGGGGTCTATCCATCATCAGAAACAAAAACAAAAACTTAGGTCATCGTTAACCTGCGTTATTTGTCAAAAGTTGATGGCAAGTCGCTATTCCCTGGCTGCTGGGCTACTGCCATCCGCTGTTTGAATTGGTCAAGCCGTTAAGCGACAGAGAATACATACTTCCTGCAGACAGCCAGTAACGCTATGAAATTAAACAGTAATCAGAACTTTCATTATTTTCATTATGCCTGTTTCGTAATCGATAAGCTTCATTTTCGGCCTGCCGGTATTGTTGTCGATAAGGCTCATTCCCAGCCTGCCAGTTTTGTTGTCGATAAGGCTCATTTCCAGCCTGCCGGTTTTGCTGTCGATAAGGTGCATTTCCAGCCTGCCAGTTTTGCTGTCGATAAGACTCATTTCCAGCCTGCCTGTTTTGCAGTCGATAAGCTTCATTTCGATATAAGTCATACTCCGCTGGCGATACGCTATAGCCACAGATCTCCTGATAATCCGCATGATCAAAGATGTGATTTTCATCAGCTTTATCAAACAGTGGGTCAATGGGACCAAGCAAAGTGGACATTAGGTAGAAGCCTTCTGTAAAGGGAAAAGCTGCTCCCTGGTGCTCCTTCACTTCTTTCATTTCTGATTGGAAATCGTCAACAACATGAACGTTTGGTTGCTCATCTGCCTCGTTCATCCACTCGACTGATGACTGTTCATCAGTACAGGCAACCAGGCACACCGGACTCCTCTCAGCCTTTCGGTGTTTCAGTAATTCAAAAATATGCTCTTTAGAGCCTCCTTTATTGGGCTCACCATCATTAAATACATAGATAATACGGGGGGGAGATTGCACAGAACGTTCAGACTCTTCTATGCTTTTTAACATAGCAGGATAGAGCGGGGTTGAAGGGAGTCTCTTAGCCATGAAAATACTGTCCAGACACCTCTTCATCTGCATCGCAACCTCGGCTGGCGAGCCGCCGGTATCAATTGGTGGGAATTCATGAGTGAAACTTTGAATTTTTATTCCCATCACCGGAATATGGGCTAATAAATCGGCAACATGACTCAACCGATAGACCGCCTCTTCAAACCTGGTCATTTTTACTCCGACCTCAGGATGTACCATGCCATCCTGAATATCCATTGACATGCTGTTATCAATAATAAAATGCAGTTCATAATTTTTCAGGGCGGCCAGTCGATAGGCCAGCCAGGTTGATCCGTTGATTGAACCACCCAGCACCTGCTGGATCGCATATTGCTGCTCAGGTGTAAATGCTCGCCGAAACTTTTCTATCGGCGAGGGAAACGAGGTGGTTATTGATGGTTGGGAGCCAAGCCCGGAAGGTTGGTCATCGGTTCCGGGGTATGGAGGCGGAGGATCCGAATATGGAGGAAGATCCGAATATGGAGGAAGATCCGGATATAGAGAAGGAAGGTCCGGGTATAGTTGCGGGTGAACAGTGGCTGTTGATGCAACACCTTGTGCCAGAGAGTCAACGTTTCTTACGTGACCCGGGTTGGTATGCGGACGGTCATCGGGAGCATGTGCCATATGTTGTCTATTGGGATCTTGTGAATTTAAGGAGTATCCAAAGTAATTCACTGGTGCTCGATGACCAGAACCAGCGGGTAATCGACATGCGTCTGATGAGGAAAGAGGCGGTTGTGATTGTGGATAGGTTACCTGCTGGTTATTAACAGGATTTGCTTGATGACCTTTCGTGTCCATAGCTAAAACCTCTGTATATTATTTTTTCTTTAGGCCATCAAAAATAGACAAAAAAATAAGAGAATAAAATTTCTGTTAAAGAAAATAAAAAATTTACAATTAACTTGAAATCAGACAAAACCCAACGCCCCCTCTGATTGCTAAACCAGAGAGGAGCAGCGCTTTTTTATGACTATAATGATACCGTCTCTTATCAAGGCATAGCAGCAGGGAAGTCCAGGCCGGTCATTTCATCCAGTCCAAACATTATGTTCATATTCTGAACGGCCTGGCCTGCTGCCCCTTTGACCAGGTTATCAATAACAGACAATATCACCACCGTGTCCCCACCCTGTGGACGATGGATCGCTATACGACACTGGTTACATCCACGAACCGACCGGGTTTCCGGGTGGCTACCCACCGGCATAACATCAACAAAGGGCTCATCGGCAAAGGTACTTTCATACAAGCCCTGAAGGTCAATACTATGATCTTTGACGGTGCAATACAGCGTGGAGTGGATACCGCGAATCATTGGGGTCAAATGGGGAACGAATATCAGATCGCCGGTAAATGGCGATACACCCGTTTCTGGCATGCGCTCAATACCCTGGCGAATTTCCGGCAAATGACGATGACCGACAACCCCATAGGCCTTGAAAGACTCGGAGGCTTCGCAGAGCAGAGTGCCCACATTGGCACCACGGCCGGCGCCGCTGACTCCCGATTTGGCATCAACAATGATATTGCCACTGACCAGCCCTGCCCTCACCAGGGGTAATAAACCCAGCTGCGTTGCCGTTGGGTAGCAGCCGGGATTGGCCACCAGCCGGGCGCTGGCAATATCGACACGGTTCATTTCTGGCAGGCCATAGACCGCTTCTGCCAATACCTCCGGGCAGGCATGCTCAATACCATACCACTGCTGCCACAGCGCTGAATCGCGCAAACGAAAGTCAGCCGCCAGATCAATCACCCGAACGCCGGCAGACAGTAATGTCGGCACAGACTCCATGGCAATACCATTGGGTGTGGCAAAGAACACCAGGTCACATGAGGTCAGCTGTTGGTTATCCGGACGCGAAAAGTTCAGATCAAGCTTTCCCCGTAACCCGGAAAAAAGTTCACTGACCGGCTTTCCCGCTTCAGAACGGGAGGTGATCATACGCAACTCAACATTTGGATGAACCGATAGCAACCGCAACAGCTCCGCTCCGGTATAGCCCGTTCCACCGACAATCCCCACTTTAATCATCTGTTGCTTCCGTTACGTCTGGATTATTGTTTGACCCGGCGATCTTACCAGAACTCTCCGGGATATCGTCGCTCCATTTCTGAAGGAGACTACTGAGTGTTTTTTAATGGCGTAATCAGATCATTCAACCCATTGACCTGAATCTCCAGAGTCAATGCCAGCAGTTTACCCAGCTCACCTTCCGGAAACCCTTTGCCGGCAAACCAGAGAAGATAGGGCTCTGGCAGGTCGATCAGCCTTCTGCCCTGATACTTCCCGAAAGGCATGGTCTGGTTGGCGATTTTGATCAGGTCTTCTTTTTCGAACATCCGGTTTTCTCAGGGCTAATTACAATAATAGGCGGATCAGCCATGGCACAAGAAGCGGCATGTAGACAGCACACAGACACATTCCCAGGCTGGAATAGACTCCCATGGTCAGATCCAGTTCAAAAGCCCGGGCCGTGCCACCTGCATGAGCGTTTACGCCCATGGCAAAGCCAATGGCCCTTGGATCAGTCACGCCAAACTTGCGACACAGTGCCGGCCCCACCAGCGATCCATAAACGCCGGAAATAATGACCACCGCCGCCACCAGGGGAATAATAGCGCCATACTGTTCGCCCATCACCAGGGCAACCGCTGTGGTTACGGCCTTGGTAGAAATGGATAACACCACGTCTCTTGAGCCGCCGGTTGCCAGAGCCATCCCCATACCCATAAACGCCGCCAGCAATCCACCAATCAGTAATGAACACAGAAGAGGTCCCGCTAACTGACGAAGAGTGTGCAGCTGTCGTGAAAGAGGAACCGCCAGCGCTACCGTAAATGGTGCCAGCAACATCTTCAGCAACTCGCTGTGCCTGGTATACACATCGGGCTCAAGTGGAGAACAGCGAATCACCAGGAAAACCAGCAGACTGGTGGTAAACAGCGGGTGAAACCACCCTTTGCGCCCCATACGATTAAACAACTTTTCCGCCAGCAGGTAAGCGCCCAGATTGATCAACAAAATGACAACCGGGTTGTTCAATTGCCGCTGTAATAGTCCGTAAGAGAAACTGATCACCTCATCCATGATGATTCTCTCCGCTGCCGCTGGCAAAGCGTTTCAGCAGCCATTGCAGGAGAACAGCCGTTAACACCAGGGAAACAGGGGTCGCCACCAACATGGCCAGAGCGATAGGCAGCCATTGCTGCAAGAGCAGGTCACTCAGGAAGAAAATACCAACACAGCCCGGGATAAACAGCACGGCCAGGTAACGGATACAGAACTGGCTCACCTTATCCAGCGATTCACTGACACCGCCAGACAACTGAAGATAAATAACCAGAAGTATCAACCCCATCACAGAGCCCGGAACTGCAAGACTGAATGCGTCGCTTAATACATCACCCAGCACGGTAAAAAACAGCAAAATAACAATGCCTGACAGCGTTCCTGATGACATCGCTCGATCTCTCCTGAAGCAGCTATGCTGCGTGCTAAAAACTCGTTTCTTTCGATCCTGCTTCGCTCTATGAGCCGATGCAACGAAACATCCACTGCTCATGGGACAAAATGTGCAAAAATACTGTACAAAGACTGTTCAATCATACCTGAAAAGTAAAAACACTGTTTTAACAGGTAGAGAGACACAATGACAATCCGGTAAACTGCAAACTACATACGTCAACCGACGTTGTTTGATTCCGGCATAAGCAATTACTGAAGCCCATAACCCTGAAAAAGTCATATTTTCACCCCCATGCCAGGAAACAAAATCACCCGATAACCGCTCAGCAACGGATCAACTTTACCCAGACTGCGTCTATGTTCAACAACCCCTCGATACAGAATTTAAGGCTGCGTCTGGCGCAATCAGAAGCTCTGCCACAACTGACGCTGATGGCACTGCTGACCGGACTGCTGGCCGGAGGCTTTCTTATCGCCTTTGAGGATTTGCTGTTTTACTTTGGCGTTGTTTCTCAGCGTGCCCTGATACCTGAACATGTATTTGCAACGCTGGCATCGGTGGAAAGTGGTTATGAAGCTCTCCCTCTCCTGGTTCGTTTCCTGTCACCTATCGGGGGAGCCATTGCCCTGATCCTGTTAATCAAGCGCTGTCCCCCCGGGCAAAGAAGCTTTGGCATTGCCCATGTGATCGAGCGCCTAACCCTGAACAGGGGCTGGCTACCCATTACCGGCACCATCACCCAGTTTTTGGCGGCACTGATTGCGCTGGTCAGTGGCTTCTCGGTGGGGCGTGAAGGGCCTGCGGTACATATGGGCGCAGGGGTTGGCAGCTTTCTGGGCCAGATCCTGAAACTGCCTGCCAACACTCTGGGAGTACTGGCGAGTTGTGGTACTGCCGCAGCCATTGCCGCACTGTTCAATACGCCCATGGCCGGGGTGATCTTCGCCATGGAAGTGGTTATGAAAGAGTATTCACTGGAAAGCTTTATTCCGGTCATGGCATCCGCTGTGGTGGCTTCCGTTCTGACCCAAACGGTTTACGGCCCTAACCCGGCTTTTCAGATCCCGATCATTCCTTCTGCCGTACCCGAAGACTTGGTGGTGACGGCAATCACTGCGGTCATTATTGGCCTTCTTGCCGCAGCGTTTATTCAAATTAATATCTTTGCCATGCAAAAGCGCCAGAATAAGGTCGTATTGCCACTGTTAATCGCAGGGCTTCTAATGGGCGTAGTCGCCGTTCTGGTCCCAGCAGCCATGGGCATTGGCTATGACACCATTGAAGCCCTGCTGAATGGCGACGAGGTCAATCTGCAGTTTCTCTTTATCCTGCTGGCGGCCAAGCTGGTGATTACGCCCTTGGTCATCGGTCTGGGCGTTCCCGGAGGAATGATCGGACCATCGTTGATGATAGGAGCCGCAGTCGGTGCCTGCTGTGCTATACTGGCTAAGCAGTTTCCGGGGGTTTCTACCAATATCACCTTTCATGTCATCACCGGGATGATCGCCATGATGGCGGCGATCTTTCAGGCTCCGTTGACGGCCCTGATTACCGTGCTGGAGCTGACCCACAGTTCCCAGATTATTCTGCCAGCCATGCTGGCTATCGTGATTGCCTGTCTGACCTCCAGCCAGATCTGTGGACAACAGAGTATCTTTGCCATGCAGTTCCTGGCTCGTGGACAGAGTATTCAGCTTTCCCCGATGGCCCAGTTGTTGAATCGAACAGGGGTGGCGGGTTTGATGGATAGACAGCTGGTGACATTATCGTCAGAGCCTGCACCAAATGAGCTCAAGAAGATAAACGGCACAAGCAGTCATTGGGTCGTCCTGGGCGATCAACAATCAGGGCAAATTATCAGAACTAAAGACTTGCTTGAATGTCAAAAGAGAGGGGAGGATATAACCAGTCAGATAAGAGGCAACGTTGTTATACAGACACTGCCCATTGATATGCAGTCTACCTTATATGAAGCTCGTGAAACCATGCTTGATAAAGGTCTCGATGTATTGCTGGTCATGGAAAAGAACGGGCGAAAAAAAGTAGAGATATGCAACGCTGTTGGTGTTATTACTCTGCAATCAATTGAGCGTTTTCTCAGTAACGCACAGTAGTTGCATTAATGACTAATGATGATGCTTGAGACATTCAGCCAGCAAGAATATTGGATAGATTCACGTCTATCTGGGGCAAATGAGCCATTTTTTTAAACGATTAGAAAACGAGAAGATCAATAAAAAGGTGTAACCGATGGATGCCAACCAGTTGGGAGCAACCTCAAACATTAGCGCTCTGCCAGGAACGCCAAGTCAAGATAATACCACTGAGCCTTCTGCCAGGCCGGGTTTCATGGGGCGTGCAGTCAAGGGCTTTCGTAACTCTTTCAGGCGAACCATAAAAGCGCCCGATATTTCAGCAACGACATCAACGCCTGCCTCAGCCAGAAAACGAAGTCGACCCGAACTTTATTCAGCACTCTCTATTGATGTACAGGGCATTTCGGCTGAAGCACTGATCAGGGCTAAAGTTAAAGCGTTAGCTACTGGCCAGATAACCGTTACTGATTTCATGTCATGGTATGAGCCTGAGCAAAGAACCGCCGTTTCCCCGGCAGCTCTTTACACTAATTTCGATAAAATAAAAAAACAGCTGGCGAAATTAATGCAGTTACCAGAAGCAACCAACCTCTCACAAGACAAGCTTGCGCTTTTAAACGGACAAGCAGAAGAAAAAAACGCTCAAGATTTTGAAGAACTGCTCAACATACCTAAGAAAATGCCAGACATCGACGAAAAACAAAAGGTCATTTTAGAATCAATCCATCAAATCTTTCATGAAATAAAAACCATCCATGACTGTTTACCAGAAGAAGCAGATTCGCCAATTCAACATGATTCAGGTTGGTGGCCATCATTTGATGAGCAACGTGAAGAAGACAGCCCGGAAGTACCCGGTTCTCCATGCTTCAGACTGTTGAGCAGCCCGGAGCTTACTCTTCAGTTACATGAGCATCCAAATACCTATAAAACAATCACCTCCGAACTGACACAGTTAATGGAAGAGTGCGAAACCAGAATTTTAACGGGGGGCAGAGTTCGCCCAAAAGGTTTTTCCAGGGAAGAGTGCAGGCGCTTTTTTTTCGCCTGTTGTGTCTGGGAATCTGACGATATTCAATTGATCAACCCGTTACAAAAAGTTAAACCTCAGAAACAGGCGATAACACAGCTGGCAACGCTGATATGCGACCACTTTATGGAAGAAAGCCTGAACAACAGGACTTCTCACTCCTGGCTTACCACCCGTCAGGATAAATACAGAGCAGAAGCCAAACTGGCCAGAGGCCGTTGTGTCCTGGAAGAACAAAAAACTGACCCCACATTACTGCAAAACATCATCGGCAGACCTCAGGGGCTCCGGGAGGATCTCAGGCTTCTCTGCGACAAAATCTCCGAGTTGATGATCAGCAGACCAGAGTTAATGAGCAGCAGGAAAGATATCAGAAAAAAACTGGTCAAACTCAAAACAGATTCAGAAACATTTCTGGGCGATAGAATTCGGAATAAAGACTTGCTGGCAACAAATGACTTTGTCATCTCATGTTATCACGGTTTACGGGCAGCTCTTCGAGATATCCCAAACCCTCCATGGTGGTCGAAAAACTGGCCATACCTGTACGCTGATTATATGAAAGCAAGCGGCGAGGAAAAAACAGTAACTGCTATAAATCCACAGTCCCAAAAGCGCTAAATCAAGAAATTCAAAGCGTGCAACTTGATTTACTTTTCTAACCTGTAAGAATGCTTACAAATTCAATAACAATCGGGTTTAACCATGCTTTGGGTAACAGCTTTCCACATTATCGCCATGACCTGCTGGTTTGCAGCTCTCTTTTACCTGCCGAGGCTGTTCGTCTATCACACCATGAGTGAAGACCAGATCAGCAAAGATCGCTTTGTCATCATGGAAAGAAAGCTGATGCGCGGCATCGCCACCCCCTCCATGATTGCCACCCTGACTCTTGGCCTGTGGCTGTTACACTACATTCCCAGCTACATCAGTGCCCCCTGGATGCATGCAAAACTGACCCTGGTAGCTCTGACCGTGGGCTATCACCATATGTGTGCCCGCTATATGAAGCAACTGGCCAACGGCACCAGTACCCATAGCCACACGTTTTTCAGAGTTTTCAATGAAATTCCTGTGGTCTTCCTTGTGGGTATTGTCATTCTGGTGGTTGTTAAGCCCTTTTAGGAGGCTGACCATCTGGAGCATAAAATCCAAGGGAACCCGCTGCTTCTTTACGATTTTTATACTCTCTGGGGTTAACCACAAAAAAGCCTCAGTCTCCACCATGCCCGCCGATAACCTGTCTCAGGACATATTTCAGGACAGGCCGCCATGGATGACTCATTCTATAAACTGGTTTTCGAAGGAGAAATACTGCCAGGCTTTAAGGAAAGAAAGGTTCGAAAAAACCTGAAAGAGCTCCTGAATGCCGACAAGGCAGAACTGAAAAGTCTATTCTCAGGAAAGCCGGTTATTATTCGCAAGAATCTGACCGCCAGTGAAATCCGTCCTTATGAAAGAGCCATGATGAAGGCAGGAGCCCATTGCCGGATTCTCTCTATGACCAATAATGAAGAACTGCCCCAAACGCCACCGGAAACCATCACGGAGCAGGAGCAGAAACAACCGGCCGAATCATCCGGGAAGTTTCAACTGCTCCCCAGAATGGGAAGAGTGCGATTTATCGCCTCCCTCTGGGTGATTGCGCTGCTGGTCGTCTGCGCCTGCTGGGTTCCGGGGCTTTTAACCCCTCACCTGACGCCTTTCTACCCACCGTTGGAGTCACTGCACCTGACACTGGGCCTGATGACTATTGCCTGCCTCTTTATGCTGGCCATGGCAGCCAGAAGGCTTCATGATTTTGACCGCAGTGGCTGGAAGAGCCTGCTGTTAGTGGTCCCGGGCATCAACCTTCTGTTTCTGTTATGGCTGACCTTTTCTTCAGGTACTGAAAATACCAACCGGTTTGGGCCAACTCCCTATTCCGCCGGAAGAATTGCCCAGGTTTTTGGCCTGTGGATTCCATTACTGGCCCTGATTGCCGCAGGAAGCTATGGCTGGCTTTACCAGAATGAGCTGCTGCAGCTGGCTGCCAATGTTCCGGAGATGATCGATCAGCTGGTTCTTCCGGCACTGGAACAAAACCTCTGATATTATCTGACACATTGGAGAACAATTAACCACAGCCTTGTTACGATATACGCATCAATACGCAGTCCACCGACACAGGTCAATGGTTATAATATTTTCATACCGCTTCTCTACTTTATACAAGCCATGATCATCCGGGAGGTTGCCCGGGAATAGACCGTTCTGCTGCAGTGACAGCACATGAGTTCAGACATTCGTTTTTTCCGGTAAATAGCACCACTATTCACCATACAAAAACAATGTTTCCTCCTCAATGTTCTGCCATCTCCATTACGGATATTATTCCCGGGGAGTCTTTGTGTGATTGGTTCCGGCCGTGGCGTTTGACGATATTCGTGACAATACGCTTACATTAAAAGCATTACACGGGCATTTTTGGAAACTGCGCGGTCATTTTCACAGGTAATAGATTCTATGAGCAAAGACAGCGTTCTGGTTATCAACTGTGGCAGTTCTTCCCTGAAGTTCGCAGTCATCAACCCGAAAACCGAAGAGGAAAGCATCAGCGGCATTGCTGAATGTCTCGTGGGCAACGAAGCCTCCATCACCTGGAAACTGAACGGCGAGAAGCAAACCCTGAATCTTGGCGCTGCTGGCCACGAAGGTGCTATCGAAGCACTGGTGGGCATTCTCCGTGAGAACAACCTGATGGAACACATCGAAGCCATCGGTCACCGTATTGTTCACGGTGGTGAGAAGTTCACCCAATCCACCCTGATCACTGATGAAGTGATCCAGGGCATCGAAGACTGCAGCCACCTGGCACCTCTGCACAACTCTGCTCACCTGCTGGGTATCCGTGCCTGCATAAAATACTTCCCGGAGCTGCCACAGTCCGTAGTATTTGACACAGCATTCCACCAGACCATGCCAGCAGAAAGCTACCTGTACGCAGTTCCTTACAACCTGTACGAAGAGCACGGTCTGCGTCGTTATGGCATGCACGGCACCAGCTACCGTTATGTCAGCAAAACCGCTGCCGACATGCTGGGTCTGGACCTGGACAACAGTGCTATCCTGGTTGCGCACCTGGGTAACGGTGCCAGTGCCTGTGCGATCAAAAACGGTAAATCCGTTGATACCACCATGGGCCTGACGCCGCTGGAAGGGCTGGTAATGGGTACCCGTTCCGGTGATATTGACCCGAACGTATTCAGCTTCCTGAACAAGCAGTGCGGCTACTCCCTGGACGAGATCATCGACCTCCTGAACAAAAAATCCGGCATGCTGGGTCTGTCTGGATTGGACAACGATTGTCGTGTTCTTGAAAATGCCGCAGCAGAAGGTCATGAGCGTGCCCAGCTCACTCTGGACATCTTCTGCCACGTTCTGGCCAAAAAACTGGCCGGTTTTGCTGCTGAACTGGGCCGCATTGATGCACTGGTATTCACTGGCGGTATCGGTGAGAACTCCAGCACGATTCGTAAGAATGTAATAGAGCGTCTGTCCATCTTCGGCTTTGAGGTTGATGAACAGGCCAACGAAGAGACCTTCCGTGGCAAGAGAGGTGTTATCACCAAGCCCGGCTCAACCATAGCCATGGTTGTCGCGACCAATGAAGAGCTGATGATTGCCCGTGATACCGAAGCACTGATTGCTGGCTAAACTGGTTGTCTGGATGTAAGCAACAGGAGGTTTCACCTCCTGTTTTTATATCAGTATTTCATGAGAAGGATTTGTCCGGATATGCGTACATTTTTCCTGGCACCAACACGTTATGGTGTTGGCCTGACCTCCGTTACCCTGGGCCTGGTTCGAGCACTCGATAATCTCGGTCTCAGAGTCAAGTTCTTCAAGCCTATTGCCCAGTTGCATGTAGGCGACACTGGACCAGAGCGTTCCACCAAACTGGTTCAGCGAATCATGGACCATGAGCCACCTACCCCCATTGCCTCCCATCGTGCTGAAGACCTGCTTGGTGACAACAAGGGCGATGTCCTGATGGAAGAGATCGTAGCCCTGTTTGAACAGGCTTCTCAGGACTGTGACGTGATGGTGGTAGAAGGTCTGGTTCCGACCCGGGAAATGCCCTACGCCAATCGCCTGAACAGCAACATTGCCAAAACCATTAATGCTGACATCATTCTGGTGTCTGAGCCCGGTAATGACTCTCTGGCAGACCTGGCCGACAAACTGGAAATCGCTGCCGACAGCTTTGGTGGCATCAAGAACCCGAATGTTGTCGGTTATGCCCTGAATAAACTGACGCCGGAAGCGGTTGCCAGTCTGAATAAAGATGGCCATTTCCAGAGTCTGCCAGAATTTGCCCGCAAGCCATTCCAGCCACTGGGCTATATTCCGTTTGACAATAACCTGGCTTCACCAAGAACCATGGATATTGCCGAGCACCTGAAAGCAGACATCATCAATGCCGGTGAGATGGATACCCGTCGGGTGACTTCTTACACCCTGAGTGCCAGAACGCCCACCAATATGATTCATCACCTGAAGCCAGGTAATCTGGTGATTACTCCGGGCGACCGTGATGACATCATTCTGGCCACCTGTATGGCGGCCCTGAACGGTGTTCCCCTGGCAGGTCTTCTGCTGACCAGTGGTATCACGCCCTCCAAACCTGTGATGGAACTGTGCAGCAAGGCCATTGGTACAGGTCTTCCTGTCATGATGACCGGAGAAGACTCTTACACCACGGCAACCATGTTGGATCGTCGCCATAACGAACTGCCGGTTGACGACGCTGCTCGTGTTGAACTGGTCATGGACACCATCGCGGCCAACCTGAACACCGGGTGGCTTAAGCAACAATGTTCTGCCCTGGCAGAGCGCAGACTCTCCCCTCCTGCCTTCCGTTACCAGCTGGTGCAGAGAGCCCAGGGTGCCAATAAGCGTATTGTTCTGCCAGAAGGCGATGAGCCACGCACTATTCAGGCTGCCGTTATCTGTCAGGAGCGTGGTATCGCCCAATGTATCCTTCTCGGGCAGCGCAGCGTTATTGAACAGGTCGCTAAAGACAACGGCATCACCCTGCCGGATGGCCTGATCATCATGGAACCTGATAGCATCCGCGCCCGTTATGTTGACCCGATGGTCGAGCTGCGCAAGAACAAAGGCCTTACCGCCCCGATGGCGGAAGCTCAGCTGGAAGATACCGTAGTCCTCGGTACCATGATGCTGGCTCTGAACGAGGTAGATGGTCTGGTTTCTGGTGCAGTACACACCACCGCCAACACCATCCGTCCGGCATTCCAGCTGGTCAAGACGAAGAAAGATGCTGGCGGGCTGGTCTCCTCCGTCTTCTTCATGCTGCTGCCTGACCAGGTTCTGGTATACGGCGACTGTGCCGTTAATCCAAACCCGGATGCAGAACAGCTGGCCAATATCGCCATTCAGAGCGCCGACTCAGCCACTGCGTTCGGTATTGAGCCACGTATTGCGATGATCAGTTACAGCACTGGAACCTCTGGCATCGGTGCCGATGTCGAGAAGGTGCGCGAGGCAACTGAAATCGTTAAAGCCAAACGCCCTGACCTGATTATCGATGGTCCTCTGCAGTACGATGCGGCCTCCGTTGAGTCGGTAGCCCAGAGCAAGGCTCCCGGCAGTAACGTTGCGGGTCGTGCGACCGTGTTTATCTTCCCGGATCTCAACACAGGTAACACTACCTACAAAGCGGTACAGCGCAGTGCAGATGTTATCAGTGTCGGTCCAATGCTTCAGGGTCTTAACAAGCCAGTGAATGACCTTTCCCGTGGTGCACTGGTCGACGATATCGTTTACACCATTGCCCTGACTGCTATTCAGGCTGAAAACGACTAAGTTCGTTTAATTGTTCCCATAAAAAAACCGGACAGAAATGTCCGGTTTTTTTATGGCTGTCAGTAAACGGTCATATTTCCCTTTTATGCTTGTATCGTAACTGGCCTGATTCATGCTGCTCTTTTTATAAAAAGTCAGATAGGGTAGTTTGAAAAGAGGTGCTTTTGTTACGTATTTGTCCGTCAAAAAACGACAGTGCACCTTGATTTAAGTATTCATTGTCAATAAACCAACACGGAGGCCGATAACTCTATCCTATGCCCAAAGAGAAAAATGCAACGAACGGCACAGGAAGTGCCAGGAGAAAGAGTATGTCCAGTAAAAACTATACCTTAAGCGCCAAAACTCTTGTATCTACGTCCATCATCACCTGCCCGGACTGTCTTCACCATGCGGTTGAAACCATGCCTCAGGATGCCTGTGTTTACCTTTACGAATGCAGAAACTGCCAGAAACTGATTACCCCACAGGAAGGCGATTGCTGTGTTTTCTGTTCACACGGAAATCAACCCTGCCCTACATCACAACGGGATAGAAAAGCCTACGCTGAAATGACGCCCCACGGTGAAGAAGTGGCTGAAAGCGTCTCTGCCTCAGGTTTATGACCCCAATAGCCCGTACTATGCCAAATTGACGATCCCGTCTTTTAACAGCCCGAGGTTTTGGAGTGTCTGCTTACTGTATGGGCAGCACCTCTTTACTTCCGGGAGCCCGCCTAGCGTAACTGTACATTGCCAAAGGCGAGAGGGCAAAAAACTGTAATCTGTCATCAATCAAAACGCCCTGCTGCCGCTATTAACAGAAGTAATTCTGAAAAAGTACCCGGTAGCAATGAAAGTCAGAAAAACCCTGATTTTTCCCCTTGAACATCAACACTGTGATAATTTAACCAGACATTCGCTGCTTTATCGTGCAGCCAACTGGCTGGAAACCACTATGCGGGCTTTACAGGAACAGCGTGAAGAGAAGCAACTTACTGAGCAGTCGGAGCAACAGAAACCGGCCTTCCCACTCTCAAGGCAGTACCCGTTCAGGCGCTGCCTGATAAGAACCCGGTTTTTTATGCCCATAAGAGGACGACTGCCAGTGTGCACCCATCTGCAGCGCCCCGGACCTCACCATTGGTAACCAATCCCCATTTTGATTCGGCTGTCGACATTCCGGGTCTTATCAACCGGGTCACTGTCGTAATCAACAATATGCGTCAGATTCCAGGTAATGCGATCAGTCAGTCCAATATTTAACCCCTGATTAACATTAACCAGCGTCGTAGACTGTTTTAGCCGGAAGAACGTTCTGCTGTTGGCAAAATATTCCCAGTTGTTAATGAGCCGTGTTCGGTAGTTAAAGATCCAGGTCAAGGCATAATCCCGCTGCGATTCATTGGTAATATAGTCCTCCCAGAGCTGACTGATACCCCCACTGGTTTTCAGCGCCCTTTCAGCGGTTTCCCAAAAACGATAGCCCAAGGCACCACCCACTGATGTACGTGTTCTCAGATCTTCTTCCGAGTCATATTCCTGTTCTGCCGCTCCCTGCACAAACCAGTGCTCATCCAGGTAACGGCTGTATGAGTAGCCAACCTGCCACTCGGAGCTTTCAACGCCGTCATCATCTTCCACTTCAATATCCCAGTAAAAAGCATTTTTATTCCACTGGTCATCAATATTGAGCTTGCCTTCAACACCAACCAACAACTCATCATCGTTGCCGGACTTGCTGTCCAGCGTGGCAACAAGCTTACCTCCCAGCGCCCAGGTATCAGCAATCACCGGCTTTTCAATATGGATAGCGGCAACCGGCCATACTGCTGAGAAAGAGCGCTTTCGACCACTCTCATCAATAACCGCAACGCCTGTCTGCTGGCCTTCAAACCGCCGCAATCTGGCCTTCTCTTCACCAATCAGGCTAACCCAGAATGTTTTATCCGAGTCCAGGGCCGTGACATAGCGCCAGTCCAACTCAATAGTACCTGCATACTTTGTTTGTAGACTCAGCTTGCCAGAATCCAGCTTGACAATATCGCCAGACAGCACATCACCATTGTTCATCCAGACGGTATCAGCCCATGTCATACTGATAGAAAACAGACACAATATTCCCAGCAGCCCGGATAGAAGGCTCCTTTGGAGCAACATAAAAGGATTTCTCCCGGACAGATTATCCACCTGTAAAATTCATAAATACGACAGAATCCACAATTTCCTTTCCCATTCCAAACTTTTCAAATATCCTGAAATCTATTATTTATGGTCGGTCTTATGATGAAGAGTATCATGGCGATCATCATAGAAAGTATCGTGGAGAACCAACATTGACCGCCCCCTTTACTCCTTCGGAAATATGGTATTTGATCAGCAGGATTCCGAAAGGCTGTGTGGTAACCTATGGCCAACTGGCAGATATGGCAGGAGCCCCCGGTTATGCGCGTGTTGTGGGTAATATCCTGAAACAGTTGCCCGCCGGGACCGACCTTCCCTGGCACCGGGTTATTAACGGCAAAGGTCAGATTTCATTCCCTGATGGGTCGAGTCGATACAGCCAGCAAAAACAGCGTTTGGAGCAGGAGGGAGTGACCATCTCATCCGGAAAAATCAACCTGAAAGCGCATCAATGGCATGGAGAGTAAATACATGGATGGAGCGCCGGAAGATATTGCCCTGGCCGTCGAAATTATTCGCCAATTGGAAAATCTGAATTACCCTGAAGAAAATATTCTCAAGGCGATGGTTCATATCTGCCAGGATACTCTGAACAAACTGCCCAACGATGAAACCCGGGAGTTTTGGCGGCAGAGACTGATTGCCGAACTCATGGACACATCAAACGACAAGCCTGCTGAACCCCATTAACAGGATGTTGCAAAAGGCTGAAAAGCATTTTGCAACACACTCTGAATTTTTGCCGCAGGAATAGCTATCCTCTTCAGGATGCAGCCCTCACCAGGTTTTAGGAATTGTCCCTGAACAACTTCCTCTTTTTCGCCACGGAGGCACGGAGTCACAGAGGAAAAGATTTTTTCTTTTCTCCGTGCCTCCGTGACTCCGTGGCAAGGTTTTTTCTTTACTGGGCAACATCGGATGTAGAAGTTATTTCAGGACAGTTCCTTAGGAGGCTGTCCGAGAATAGCGCCCGTAGCGAGGACGGCAGAAAATTGAGGATAAAAATTCGGTTTTGTGAGGTGAATAGCGGGGCTATTTGCCGAACAAAAGCGGATTTTTAGACCAATTTGCTGTCGCCGCAGTAGGGCAGTCTATTCTCGGACAGCCTCCTTAGTTACCCGCCTGATGACGTTCCAGCAACCGTCCTACATACGACACTAGCCATAAAACTGGCAGCCCCAGCAACGCTGAACCAATAAAGAATACCGGATAATCCAGGGAATCCACAAAGGTGCCTGAATAACCGGCCAGCAGCTTGGGCAGCAACGTCATCAGGGAGCTGAAAATAGCGTACTGCATGGCCGTAAAGGCCCGGTTGGTCAGGCTGGACAAAAAGGCAATAAACGCGGCGGACGACATGCCACCACTGAGATTATCTGCCGCAATCACCAGGCTTAAATAGAGGCTGGATGGTTCAAGATTGGCCAGAAACGCAAACAGCACATTCGACAATGCCGCCAGCAATGCACCTACCCAGAGAATTCGCAACACACCGAAGCGAATAGCCAACACTCCGCCCAAAAAGCCACCGGCAATGGTCATGATCAGGCCAAAGGTTTTGGTGATGGTGGCGATTTGCTCTTTGGTATAGCCCATATCGTTGTAGAACACATTGGTTATCGTGCCCATAACAATATCAGCAATACGGTAGGTCCCTACCAATAGCAGTATATAGATAGCTACTTTGCCATAACGGTCAAAGAAGTCAGCAAAGGGTGCGACGTAAGTCTCCTTCACCATTGCCCTTGGCGCAAAATGAGCTTTCACCAGCAACCAGGCGGTAACCCCTGATGCAGCTACACTGATTGCAAATCGTCCGGCACCGGCCAGAAAAGCAGCAATGGGCACAGACAACCCGGTCTCCACCAAAAAGGTTTTCAGAGCACCAAAAGCATCAGCCAGCTGAGTAAAAGAGATGACAAATACGGTTGCCGCCAGGGCAAAGAGCAACAGAAAACGCAGATAATCAACGGTACTGTGCGACGACTCGGAAGTACGATCAACATCCGGCTCAGCAACCATCAGCGTGGTAACAACCCCAATCAGCATAAACACGGCCATACAGCGATAGGCCCAGGCCCAGGCCAAATAGTCGTAGTTGCCTTCGTCCGTCATGGTAAACCAGCTGGCCAGTGCCAGGGTACCAGCCCCGGCCACCAGCATACCAACTCGATATCCGGCAATGTAAGCAGAGGACATCATGGCCTGCAGGTCATCATCCGCCGCTTCTATTCGATAGGCATCAATAACGATATCCTGTGTGGCCGAGGAAAAGCCAAGCATTACCGCACCACAGGCTATCCAGAACAGACCATCAGCAGGGTTATGGGCTGCCATAAACAACAGTGCGGCAATAACCGAGGCCTGGGATAACAATAACCATGACCGGCGACGCCCAAGCAGACCGTGCAAAACCGGCAATGGAATGCGGTCAACCAGCGGTGCCCAGACAAACTTGAAGGAATAACCTAACGCTGCCCAGCTGAAAAAAGTGACGGCACTGCGTTCTACCCCAGCCTCACGAAGCCAGAGGGAAAGGCTACTGAAAATCAACAGAATGGGCAGGCCTGCTGAAAAACCTAGAAAAAGAAGTGCAATCACCCGACGATTAAAAAAGCTTTTACAGGCGTCACCCCAATTCTTCGAAGAATCTGCTGCCAGCCCCATGCAATATGCTCCATCGCAAATATGAAATTTTACAGCGCCATGCTTCTTGAAATAAAAATTCTATTTTAAAAAAGAAGATATCAGCTTAACCGGGAAATAAAAAACCGTTTCCACCATCCAATGAAAACGGTTTTCTGTGCCACATTTTCTGTGTCACAAGCAGTCAATCAATCTCTGAAATTATTGTACTGCAGCGGCATGTCCAAATCGGCTTCCCGCAAAAAGGCAATCACAGTTTGCAAATCGTCCCTTTTCTTGCCGGTCACCCGAACCTGATCCCCCTGGATGGCGGCCTGAACTTTCAGCTTGGCATCCTTGATCATTTTCACGATCTTTTTGGACACATCCTTATCCAGCCCCTGCCGAACCACCACTTCCTGCTTGACCTGTTTGCCAGAACCGTAGTGGTCTTTTACTTCAAGGCATTTAACATCAATACCCCGTTTGACCATCTTGGTTTTCAGCATTTCTACCATTTGAACCAGCTGAAAGTCGGCATCGGTGGTCATAACAATCTGTTTTTCACCACTTTTCTCAAAGCTGGCAGCAACACCCCGAAAGTCAAAGCGGGTAGTCAGTTCACGATTTGCCTGGTCGACAGCGTTGGCCAGCTCATGCATATCCACTTCAGAGACAATGTCAAATGAAGGCATAGCGAATGATCTCCTTGAGAAATCGAAAGAAACAATTAACAACTATTGTATCCATGATTGTATTGGAAAGACCATGGAGAAAATCAATACACCAGCGACAAGGTTCAGGTGAATATGCAGGATCAGGGCCCTTTAACGGCGACTACTGATCTTTACCCTTAAGCCTGAAGCCAATTTTTACCGTCACCTGCCAATGGGCAATTTTGCCATCCTCGATATGGCCACGCTGTTCCACCACTTCAAACCAACCCATATGATCCAGGGTCATGCCAGCGGCGGCGATGGCATTTTGAATAGCATCATCACTACTGACCGTTGAACTGCCTACCAGTTCAGTCATTTTATAGGTATGACTCATTGTCTATCTCCCACTCTTGTTTAGAAAAGCTGTAAAACACCAGCTGTTTGAGTATAGGCAGCAAATGGTAGACTCGGCGTATCTTCATCCTCTGATAGATTTTAGACATTCATGCACAATGATCCCTGGTATATTTTGGGCGCAGGCAGCATCGGTTGCCTTTGGGCCGCCAGCCTTTGCCATAAGGGGGAAAGCCCCCGCCTGATCCTGAGAGAAAGCAGCTATCAGCAATTTGACCAGAAACGCATTCCACTCAAGTTGTTAACGCCAGAGCAGACCTCCCGGTTTGCTGTGGATATTGTCTCGCCTGAAACGATCCACAGCCCAATCAACCGGCTGATTGTCTGTACCAAGGCACAGGATTCATTGTCCGCACTGAACAGCGTAAAGCCACATCTGGCGGATAACTGCCAAATACTGTTGCTGCAAAATGGCATGGGGAGCCAGCAGGCCATCAGGGACGCTTTACCAACACAAGCGATTTGGGCAGGTTCCAGTACCGATGGTGCTTATCTGTCAGCCCCCTTTGAGGTACGTCAAGCTGGCCAGGGTCAGACCTGGATTGGCCCCCTCAGCAGTCATCAACAATCCGAACAAGGCTTTTATGACCTTTGCAACAATTTCAGATTAAAGGTCAGCCAGTGCGATCCCATTGAGCAGAAGTTATGGGAAAAGCTGGCCATTAACAGTTGTATCAATGGCCTCACGGCATTGTTCGACTGCCGTAATGGCGAGCTGCTGGATAATGGCGAAAAGCAGGTCTGGCTGGATCAATTAATTACCGAGACCAGCGAGGTTCTGGCTGCGCTGGGGATGCCTGCCAACGCACTCAAAGAGAGCGTTTACGGTGTCTGCCAGATCACCGCCAGCAACCTATCATCAACCTGTCAGGACGCACGAAAGGGAAGAGCCACGGAACTC
Organism: Salinisphaera sp. G21_0; assembly: GCF_017744115.1. Lineage (GTDB taxonomy): Bacteria > Pseudomonadota > Gammaproteobacteria > Pseudomonadales > Endozoicomonadaceae > Endozoicomonas. The sequence goes on from NZ_JAGHQW010000016.1 coordinate 39,266, forward strand.
TCCTTTATTAACGGTTTTCTGATCCAACAGGCCAATTCCCTGGGAGTCACCGTCAACAGCCATCACCAACTGATGGACCAGTTAAATGCTACAGGCGTCAAAACAGGGCAGCCTGCAACGGCTTCTTCTTTGTGTATATAATCCTCGCCAAAGAACACCTGCAACCTCCGGAATGACCATGAAAGAATCCTATACACTGCCTGAAAACCTGAGCCCGGTTCTGCGAGACCAGCTTCAAGGTGCCGTAGAAACCAATGTTCGCAAGGCATTGGCTGAAGATATAGGCTCCGGAGACATTACGGCATCCCTGATTCCAAGAACCCAACAATCTGTCGCCAGAATTATCTGTCGAGACCATGCCATCATCTGTGGACGCCCCTGGTTTGACGAGGTCTTTCGTCAGATTGATCCCAATGTCCAACTGGAGTGGCATATTGAAGAAGGTGAACGAGTTGAGCCGAACCAGGTGCTGGTAGTTCTGAAAGGTGCTGCTCGCAGCCTTCTGACCGGCGAAAGGGCCGCCATGAATTTCCTGCAGACCCTCTCCGGCACCGCAACCCGCTGCCAGCGCTATGCTAGTCTGGTCAGTAGTACCAGCGTCAAATTGCTGGATACCCGCAAGACCCTGCCGGGCCTGCGGGTTGCCCAGAAATACGCCGTCGCTGCCGGAGGCTGCCACAACCACCGAATCGGACTCTTTGATGCCTTTTTAATTAAGGAAAATCATATTGCCGCCTGTGGTGGCATTGCCCAGGCGGTCGGCAAAGCTCACGAAATCGCCCCTGGCAAACCGGTAGAGATCGAAGTGGAAAGCATGGAAGAGTTCAATATTGCCAGAGAGGCTGGAGCCGATATCATCATGCTCGATAACTTCCCGCTGACCCAGTTAGCCGAAACCGTCCGGCTGAACCGGAAACTTCCCGGCAAAGCCCCGAAACTGGAAGCGTCCGGTGGTATTAATGATCAGACGCTGGTACCCATTGCCGAAACCGGAGTCGACTTTATCTCTATTGGCACACTAACCAAAGACTGCCAGTCTGTGGATCTGTCCATGCGGATCGTTGAGCAGCTTTAAACCACACGGAGGCAGCCTTGAGCAACAACACAATGAACAAAAAAATTCTGGTAACCGGGGGCGCTGGCTATATTGGCAGCCACACTTGCGTCGAACTCCTTAACGATGGTTATGAAATCATTGTTCTGGACAATCTCAGTAACAGCAGTGAGGAATCCCTGAAGCGGGTTCAGGAGATCACCGGCAAGACACTGGAGTTTGTGAAGGGAGATATTCGCGACCATAAACTGCTGAACTCGCTGTTCAGCAACCATGAGATATCCTCTGTTATCCATTTCGCCGGTCTGAAAGCCGTTGGTGAATCCGTCTCCATGCCCCTGGCTTACTACGATAACAATGTGCACGGAACACTGGTGTTGCTGGAAGCCATGAAACAGGCCAATGTGAAAACCCTGGCGTTCAGCTCTTCTGCCACGGTGTATGGTGACCCTGCCAGCCTCCCCATCAGCGAGGACTTCCCGACCTCGGCCACCAATCCTTATGGTCGTTCGAAGTTGATGATAGAGGAAATCCTTCAGGACCTTTATGTATCGGACAATAGCTGGCGAATCGCCTTGCTACGCTACTTCAACCCGGTTGGTGCACATCCTTCCGGTAGAATTGGTGAAGACCCGAATGATATTCCCAACAACCTGATGCCTTATATCGCTCAGGTTGCCATTGGTAAGCTGGACAAGCTCAGTGTCTTCGGTAACGACTACCCAACCCATGACGGAACCGGAGTCAGGGACTATATCCATGTAGTTGACCTTTCTATTGGCCATGTGCGTGCTATCGAAAAGTTGCAAAAAACCGAGGGCATCCATGCCTGGAACCTGGGGGTTGGTACAGGCTACAGCGTGCTGGAAATGGTCGCCGCTTTTGAACAGGCATCACAAAAGCCAGTACCTTACCAGATCGCCCCAAGACGCTCCGGTGATATTGCCGCCTGTTATGCCAATCCGGACAAAGCCCTCAGTGAACTGGGCTGGAAAGCGGAAAAAGGGCTGGAAGATATGGTGTCTGATAGCTGGCGTTGGCAGTCGGCTAATCCAAACGGTTATCACAGTTAACCAACTTTGGGGCGACTGAAAAGCTAAAAGGAAGGGTACCACCGGCCTTTTCATGCTTTAATCGAAGCATGAAAAAAATAATACCTCTCCTGTGGATAACCTTTCTTCTACCAGCGTGGGCAGAGAACTGCCCTCAGTGGGATCAAGGAGAAGCCACTGAGCAGATCAGCAGGCTTTCGGATGAAGTGGCTTACCATGATGAACTGTACTTCAACCAGAACGCCCCAATCATCAGCGATAGTGAATACGACGACTTGCTTGCCAGGCTGAAATACTGGCAAGCGTGCTTCCCTTCCATAGCATCAGAGAAACCCCTTTCCCAAACACCTGACAGTAAGTACACGATTCACCATCAGGCTCCAATGGGCAGTTTGAAAAAAGCTCAGTCTGCAGAAGAAGTAAAAATTTTTTTACAGCGAATAGCTGACAGTGGTTTTTTAGTACAGCCGAAGATTGATGGCGTTGCGGTGGAGCTGGTCTATAAAAACGGACTGTTAATCCAGGCTTCCACCCGGGGGAATGGCGAGGTTGGAGTCGATATCCTCCATCATATCCGGCAAATGCCACTGATCCCTGAAACACTGAGTAATGATGCAATAAACCAACTCATTCTTCATGGAGAGCTATTTGCGCGGCTTGATATTATTTCTCCATCAATGCTTGAGCAGTATGCCAGTGCCCGGCATCTGGTTGCTGGTCAGCTCAATCGGTCTGATCCAGAAACGGAAGCCGTAAAAGCCTTTGATTTTTTCCCATGGCGCTGGGTTAACAGCCCGTTTAATAGCGGTTTACAGTCAATAAAAGCTTTAGCAGCCATGGGCTTTCCTCTGACCCTGGAGCATACCCACAGAACGACATCCTACCCTGAAATCAAACAGCGCCTTGAGCACTACGCGTCTATCAAAAAACCCATATTTTTGATGGATGGAATTGTGATTAAGGTCGACAGCAAAACACTCAAAAAGCAGCTGGGCTGGGCAGGTAATACACCAGCCTGGGCCATGGCATGGAAGTTTCCACCAGCAACCACCACATCAAAAGTGGAGGCGATTGAATTTACCATTGGGCGAACCGGCAATATCACACCCGTGGTTCATATTGAACCTGTGACGCTTAAAAACAGAACTATCTCAACCCTTTCACTGGGGAGTATTCAGAACCTGGAGAAGAAAGAGCTTGCCGTTGGGGATCGAATCAGCATCAAACTCAAAGGGAATGCCATACCGGTCTTTGGTAAGGTGCTGTTTCGCCCTGCCAACAGAGTAAGCCCGGAACGCCCGGATACAAGCCGCTATACCCCCTTTACCTGCCTCACTATTGCACCAGGTTGTGAACAACAATTTGCCGCCCGTCTGATATGGCTAACCGGTAAGCAGGGGCTCGATATTGCAGCGATCAGCAAGCCAGCTATTCATCAATGGGTTCAAACGGGAACAATCCAGACACTGGTCGATATTCTGCAGCTGACACCCCATTCACTGCAATCGGCAGGTATTCATCCGCATGAAATTCAACAATACTTCGAATCCATTCGACGACCAAAACCCCTGGAGCAGCAGATCCGTGCGCTCAGTATTCCGGGTATCGGGAAAAGCAATGCTCGTGAGCTGGCTGGGTGTATAACGGATTTACAAGGATTGCTATCCAGGCAGCTGTCGGTTTGGTGCCCCATGATTGGCAGTAAACGGATGGAAGATTTACAGGGTTATGTGAACAGAAAGGAAGTCAGAAACTTAATTGAGTTCCTGGATGAGCGTAGTATTGGGGAAACCAGGTGAAATCACAGTTAGTCATGCTTTCAGGTCCTGAGGGTCCCGGAAATACATACCGGACCAGCCGAATGTTGAGCTGTCGGTTTTTCAGGAGTTATGGTGGATTGCGTTCAGGTTATTTGGGGACGGGGGACTGTTGTTGTCAGGCGTTCCCACGCAGAGCGTGGGAACGAAGCAAGCGTTAGTTTGGAAAAGCACCACCGGTATCGCCATTATATTGCTTGTACTTCACGACGGCATCTGTAGCACAAAGATTGTTTGCCGTATCATCTCCGCCATTATTGCAAGACATTACCCAGCTACCACCGGTAGCATCAGATCGGAAAATCAGAGTTTGAGTACCAAATGAACTCGCTGGCGTCACTATCAACTCTGCATAAGTATTGTCTTGATAAGCACCAACGGACACTCTGGTACCATCCGTCGTGGGTACACCACTGCCGGCGGCACCAGGTACACAGGCTTGAATGGTAGCTGTCTGTGCGCAAATCGCTATAGCTGTCTGAAATGCTTTCACTTCACTCAGTGCCGCCTGAGCAGTTGAGTTCCTGGTATACGCTTGATACTGTGGAATCGCCACCGATGCCAAAATACCAATGATCGCCACAACGATCATCAATTCTATCAGAGTAAAACCCGACGTCTTACGGATTTCCGACATCCTTGTCTTCATAATTTTTTCCTCGACCAATGAGTTTTTGACAGCGCGCTGAAGTCCATTGCTCAATCTTTCGGCACCGTCCTGCAGCTCTTTAAACAGGATAGTTAAGTTCAGTAATGGTGCAGTGCTACCCACTCACAAACCCGGTGACAGCAAAACCCAGCAGGTCATTTTGCTGACAGGGAAAATTCACCACAAATACGACATATCCCTTTGATTAGAATAATAAAACCACTAAACCCGGCTTTTTATAGAGTGAAACTACTATGCCGCTTATCGTGCAATACTCCCGGCCACGCTTCTTTTGACAGATCAGCTACTTTTTTTTGCCATTCGTCCGATAGCCAAAGTAATGACGCTGTTTATTCAAGAACGGTTCAAAACAGGCAGGCATGGCTATGCAAAATAAAACCCTGGTAAATAACCAGTTAGGCTCATGGCTGGCACGGATTGGTATTGCATCCATCATTGCTCTGTCAGCCTTTATCACTGGCTTTATTAGCCTGCAGTTCTTTTATCAGCAGAAAGTTGACAGCTATTTCTCGAATCTGGCTATCAACAATCTCTCAACCGATAAGTCTGCGCTGATTATCCAAACCAAAGATCACTGGATTACCACTACCGGTCAGCACCGGGAAACCTACAAGCCGCTGTTAGCGAAAGAGCTGGGCAATTATAAAAGTCATCAATACGTTGGCTGGTTTTCCAGTTTTAGCGACTGGCTGGGCAGCAATGACGGGCTACCATTTACGCTGCTTTATGAAGTTGAGTATGAGCATGGCGTAAGCGAAGAAACCTTTCTCTTCAAGGGGCTGTTGTCAACAAAGCTTGTTGCGAGACAGGTAAGGATTAATTAACTATTCATGTGTTTTGACACGTTCCAGAACAAAAACTCCAAAATAGACAGGGATAGCGCAAATTGGTCTCGCGCTCAGGTCGATCCCCGAAGGGAGCCGACTCGTGAATGGGTTAACCATATGTTGGATTTAGCCACCTGCACAAACTAAGAGTGGCTTGGCAACAGCTCTGCTGGCATATAAACGCTCAACTCACCACTGGCCACCAGCTCGGATGCATTCTGGATATCAGGAAAAAAATACCGGTCCTGATCGTAGAACGGTATATCTTTTCTCACTGTTTTCATCACCCGCTGCAACGTTTCCGAGGTTTTGTAGGGTTTCCTCATATCCACTCCCTGTGCCGCGGCCAGCAATTCAATACCCACAATAGACGCCGTATTACTGTTCATCTCCCGTAAACGACGGGCACCATAAGTTGCCATGGAGACATGGTCTTCCTGGTTGGCAGAAGTGGGCAGACTATCAGCAACCGAAGGATGACACAGGCAACGATTTTCACTGGCCAGGGCAGCCGCCGTGTTATGGGCAATCATAAACCCGGAATTAACGCCACTGTTCTTCACCAGAAATGGCGGCAATCCGCTCAGGTGTTGATCCACCAGCAACGCAATGCGTCGTTCACTGATGGCACCGATTTCTGCAATGGCCAGAGCCAATGCTTCGGCAGCCATACCGGTTGGCTCAGCATGAAAGTTGCCACCGGAAAGTATTTCATTCTGTTCAGCAAAGACCAGGGGATTATCGGTAACCCCATTGGCTTCCACTGCAAGCAGTCCGGCGGCATAACGCATCTGCTCCAGGCAGGCTCCCATCACCTGGGGCTGGCATCTTAGTGAATAGGGGTCCTGAACCTTGTCACAATCTATGTGTGCCTGCTCAATGTCACTGTGATCCAGCATGGTACGGTAGGCATGAGCAATATCAATTTGCCCTTGTAACCCACGTGCCTCGTGAATGCGAGGATCAAAAGGACGACGGCTGGCCATGGCTGCTTCAATGGAGAGGCTTCCGGCGATGATGGCTGATGCCATTAAATCTTCTGCACCAAACAGTCCCTGCAAGGCAAAGGCCGTACTGGCCTGAGTGCCATTCAACAGTGCCAGCCCTTCCTTCGGTGCCAGCTTCATTGGCTCCATACCGGCATAGGTCAGGGCTTCCATGGCCGTCAACTGCTGACCATCCAACAGGGCATGACCTTCACCCAGTAATAAACAGCTCATATGAGCCAGCGGCGCAAGATCACCACTGGCCCCTACCGACCCCTTCTCGGGTACACAGGGATAAACCCCCAGGTTAATCAGTTGAATCAGTGCTTCAATCAATTCCAGCCTCACTCCAGACAATCCCCGGGCAAGGCTGTTGATTTTTAATACCATCATCAGGCGGACAGTACTTTCATCCATAAACTGTCCGACACCTGTCGAATGAGAAAGCACGATGCTCCTTTGCAAATCCTCCAGCTCCTGATCCGGAATCCGGGTATTGGCCAGCAGACCAAAACCGGTATTGATACCATACACAACCCGATTTTCTGCCAGCGCATGATTCACGCAGGCCACACTTTGATGGATAGCCTCATAACAGTCCGGGGCCAGCTTGATCTGAACCTCGTGACGGCTAACTCTGTGCAGGTCACTCAGCGATAATTTTCCGGGGGAAATCACTAACTCAGTCATATTTGTGCCCTCCCGACTGCATGGGCAGATCCAGACCGTTCTCCTGAGCACACTCACAGGCAAGGTCATACCCTGCATCGGCATGGCGCATCACCCCGGTTCCCGGGTCATTCCACAGCACTCTACCCAGTTTTTCCCGGGCTTCATCGGTACCATCAGCAACAATCACCACACCCGAATGCTGGCTGTAACCAATCCCTACACCACCACCATGATGGAGACTCACCCAGGTTGCCCCCGAGGCCGTATTCAACAGGGCATTCAGCAGCGGCCAGTCAGAGACGGCATCACTGCCATCGAGCATACCTTCAGTTTCCCGGTTAGGGCTGGCAACCGAGCCGGAATCCAGATGATCGCGGCCAATCACCACTGGCGCACTCAGCTCACCACTGGCCACCATATCGTTAAAGGCCTGCCCAAGGCGGGCCCGGTCTTGCAAACCAACCCAGCAGATACGGGCTGGCAGTCCCTGAAAAGCGATGCGCTCTCTGGCCATATCCAGCCAGTTATGAAGATGTGCATCGTCGGGAATCAGCTCTTTGACTTTCTGGTCCGTCTTGAAGATATCCTCTGGGTCACCGGACAGGGCTGCCCAGCGGAAAGGACCAATCCCCTGACAGAACAGTGGACGAATATAAGCGGGTACAAAACCGGGGAAGTCAAACGCATTTTCAACCCCGACCTCTTTCGCCATCTGTCTTATATTGTTGCCGTAATCAACAGTTGCCGCCCCCCGCTTCTGCAGCTCCAGCATGGCCCGCACCTGAACAGCCATAGACTCTCGTGCAGCACGGGTAACAGCTGCTTCATCCGCCTGACGGCGTTCGCAGGCCTGTGCCAACGTCCACCCTTTGGGCAGATAACCATTCAATGGGTCATGGGCTGATGTCTGATCCGTCACCACATCCGGCGTAATATTGCGTTCAACCAGCTCGGGGAATATATCCGCCGCATTCGCCAGCAAGCCCACTGAAATCGCCTTACCTTCCGATTTGGCCTGTTCAATCATCGCCAGCGCTTCATCCAGCGTTGCCGCTTTTTTATCCAGGTAACGGGTTTTCAGGCGAAAATCGATTCGAGACTCATCCACTTCACAGGCCAGCATGGAAAAACCGGCCATGGTCGCCGCCAGAGGCTGCGCGCCCCCCATACCGCCAAGACCACCGGTAAGAATCCACTTGCCCGAAGCATCACCATTGAAGTGAGTTTTGGCCATGGCCACAAAGGTTTCGTAGGTACCCTGCACAATGCCCTGGGAACCGATGTAGATCCAGGAGCCAGCGGTCATCTGGCCATACATCATCAGCCCTTGTTTATCCAACTCATGGAAGTACTCCCAGTTTGCCCAGTAAGGCACAATGTTTGAGTTGGCAATCAACACCCGGGGAGCACCGGGGTGGGTCTTGAATACCCCGACCGGTTTTCCGGACTGGACCAGCAATGTTTCATCGGTTTGCAGACGTTTCAGAGTGGCCACTATCTGGTCGTAGCAAGCCCAATCCCGGGCGGCCCGGCCAATACCGCCATAAACCACCAGCTGTTCAGGATGCTCTGCCACCTCCGGATCCAGATTATTCATCAACATACGCAGAGGGGCTTCTACCTGCCAGCTGCAGGTATTCAGCTCAGAACCTCTGGGAGCCCGAATGATTCGGTCCGGATCAAATCGCTGATGCCCTTTACTGCCGGTTTTGCCAACGGGTTCTTTACCACCGGCTATAAGCATCTTCGCCTGTTCACTTGCCATATTCACCGTCCTCTACGTTACGCTGCTTTATTGTGGAACTGTCACCTGCACAGTCGTTATTATTGCCCCGGGAGGCTCTCGGTGTTATTCCTGTGATCCGACTTGTCGGCAGGTCATCAGGAAAACTGTAAGTGGTCTCCCAGGCGGTATCGGTCACCGGGGTGCATTAGCCTGGCCAGACTGACGACACCGTGCCGACACCAGCTTCTTCTCGTGATTCTCAGACAGGGAGCACCTTCCATAGCCAGTGCTTCGGCCACTTCTTCCGAAGGCAATACCGCTTCCACGACATGTGTCGCTTCTGTAAGCGCTGCAACCCTGTTCAGATAAACATTGGGCGTTTCCCTTGAAAAATCCTGTTTCAGGTAATCCGGAGCAAACCGCGGATTAATATGACGTTCTTCCCACTGCAGTGGCAGGCCATTTTCATAGTGAACAATAATGGAATGAAAAACGGTCGCTGACTCCGGTAACTCAAGAGAAACCGCAATGGCCTCGGACGCCTTTTCTTCAGACAGAAGCAATACCCGGTTGCTGTAACCATGCCCTCGCCCCCTGATCTCGTCGGCAATATTTTTCACCGTCAGTATTGACGATTGTGGCTCAATAGGAGCCACAAAAGTACCCAGCCCTTGCTGGCGCATCAGCACGCCCGAAGCCGTCAGCTCCTGCAGCGCCTTTCTGGCGGTCATCCGGCTTACCGAAAATTGCTGGCAGAGCTCATTCTCAGAAGGAACCTTGCGGGATTCTGTCCACTCACCGCACTCAATCTTGTCCAGAATAAAGTGCTTAATCTGCTGATAACGGGGTAACAGGCTCTGATTCATAATTTATTTGTGCCAATTGGGGCTTTTCAGACGTTCCGGCGATCCCGGGGAACCGCAGCTTGCTCATATAGTTTTATTGTATATAGTTGTATATACAACCTAATAATAATCCAATTTGTGCGATTCTGCTAAAAATGCCGATTATTCTTGAAGCAATCGTTCATCACTCAGTCAACCAATAGCGGCCGGACACCATGAACAACAGTCACGCTGACGCATCATTGACCTCCTGCGACCTCCTCATCCGGAATATTCACCTGGCCACCATGGATCCGGCTCACACGTCAACCTGCCCCTATAACAGCATCCGTCAGGGAGCCGTTCTGGTGCAGGACGGAAAGATTGTATGGGCAGGGGTAGAATCCGACTTACCACCAGGCAGCAAGGCCAAAGAGACCATTGATGGACAAGGGCAATGGTTAACACCCGGGCTGATCGACTGCCACACGCACCTGGTCTATGCCGGGGACCGCTCCAGAGAGTTTGAACAGCGACTTGAAGGCGTCAGCTATGAAACCATCGCCAAACAGGGAGGCGGTATTCTCTCCACTGTCAAAGCCACCCGGGCAGCCACGGTTGAAGAACTGGTTGACGACTCCCGCCCACGACTTGAGGCACTACTGGCTGAAGGGGTCACCACACTGGAAATCAAATCCGGCTATGGTCTGGATACGGAAACCGAAGCCAAAATGCTCCGCGCGGCAAGTCTGCTGGCCAGTGAGTACCCTGTCACTGTCGTTCGAACTTTTCTGGGTGCCCACGCTTTGCCACCGGAATACAAAAACCGGGCTGACGATTATATTGACTACGTTTGCACTGAGATGATGCCTGCGGTGGCCAGAGAACAGCTGGCCGATGCCGTGGATGTGTTCTGCGAAACCATTGCCTTCTCACCGGAACAGACCGAACGGGTTTTTAAGGCAGCCAAAGCCCATGGGTTGAACATCAAACTCCATGGCGAACAACTCTCTGACAGCGGCGGCACCCAACTGGCGGTAAAATATCAGGCGCTTTCCGTGGATCACCTGGAATACCTCAGCCAGTCCGGTATTGAAGCGTTAAAAAACAGCAACACAGTAGCCACTCTGTTGCCGGGAGCCTTCTATTTTCTTCGGGAAACCAAGCTGCCACCTATTGAAGCATTAAGAGAGGCTGGAATTCCAATTGCCATTGCTACCGACCTGAACCCTGGCACCTCCCCTTTCGCCTCTATACGGCTGATGATGAATATGGCCTGTACCCTGTTTCGTATGACACCTTCCGAGGCACTGGCCGGTTGTACCCGCCATGCGGCACAGGCACTGGGTCTTCAGGACAAAACCGGCAGAATCAGAAAAGGACTGGATGCCGACCTGTTACTCTGGCCTGTCAGCCATCCTGCCTCTCTGGCGGCCGGGCTCACGGGCATCTCCCCTTCCCTGATCATAAAAAGTGGCCAAATTGTGCAATCAACCATCTCCGGAAACCCACCATTCTCCTGGTCTGGCCGTATCGATCAGGAAACCGATCCACAGGCTGCACAGCGCTGGCACCAGAAAGTTCGCCCTTATGCACCGGGGGGCGAACAAGGGGTTGCTTTACTGGGGTTTGAGTCTGATGAAGGCGTCCGGAGAAATCAGGGACGACCCGGAGCCGCCAAAGGGCCCGACCATATTCGACAGGCACTGACCAACCTTCCCTGGAATCGCACTGCCCCGGTTTGGGATGCAGGCAACATTCGCTGCTATGGCACCAACCTTGAACAGGCACAGCAGGAATATGCCGGGCAGATGTGCCAACTATTAGACAATGGTCAATTAGTGATTGGTTTGGGAGGAGGTCATGAAATTGGCTGGGCCTCTTACCAGGGACTTATGATGCATCTGGAAAAACTGGGGAAGGGTAAAGACCCGATCAATGTCGGCATCATCAATTTTGATGCCCACTTTGACCTTCGTTTACCCGAAGTGGGTCCCAGCTCAGGAACTCCATTCTGGCAGGCTTCTGAATACGCCCGGGAGCACAACATCCCGTTCAACTATCTTTGTTTTGGCATCAGTGAAAGCAGTAACACCCAGGCGCTTTTTAATCGAGCTGATGAACTGGGTGTCGCCTATCGACTCGATAAAGAAATGACACTGCTGAACCTGGCATCGTTACAGCAAGATCTCCAGCAGTTTGTCGGCCGGGTAGATCATATTTACCTGACCATCGACATTGATGCCTTCCCAGCCGCCCTGGCTCCCGGGGTAAGCGCACCCGCTGCCAGAGGCATTCCACCGGAGGTTGTTGAACCTTTGCTGGATATCATCAAACACTGCGGCAAGCTGAAACTCTTTGATATCGCTGAAACTTGCCCGAAACATGATATTGATGCACACACGGCCCGGCTTGCGGCGCGGTTAATTCATCAGCTGGCTGGGCAACCCCGGTAGATTATTCAGAATGCATCATCGCCAGCAGTGCTTTGATGAATTCATTTTGATTTTCATTTTATTTGAGCTCAAGCAATGAACCCTGAACAGTATCACCGCTTTGATCTGCCCTTTCACCGTCAATCAACAGCTCCCCTTCCTGGTCACCCTGCCCATCCAGAACCCGGTAGAGCAGAGAATAAGCGACCCGCCATTGTCCTTCAGCCACCTGCAGGGTGACTGATTTAGTATTCAGACGAAGGACATGTCCAAAATGTTCTTCCCCATGCTTATCTTTAAAACCCAGCAGATCTCCCACAGCAATGGCATGGCGACTCAGGCCTTGTTGAGTTTCATGATTAACGCGGGCATCGGCACCTTCAAGATTGAGCATGTAGTAGGGCACCGTCCAGCGTTTGCCATCGGTAAAATCCAGGACCAGTGCCCGCTTTTGCTTAAGCTGCAACACTTCGCAGTCACGCAGCGAGTTGCTGTTTCGGTCAAAGTAGCTCAGCTTCTGTCCAACGGTCAGTGCCGCCTTGATCCGGCCAATACGCTCTGAAGACTCCAGCTCACGATCAATCATGGCATTCAGCCGGAACAGATCAAAGGTGCTGGCCTGATTGAGAGCTTCCAGCAATTGGGCATAATCCATGGTTGGTTTGGCGGGGGGGTTACTGTTATTCATTAGTAGTCAGTACCATGATTTGGTTATGGATGTTTGATCCCGAAGGCAGAACAAATTGATGGCTGGTTACCGGGGCCTCAACCACTGCCCGTGGTTGGTTTTCTTTGCATAGCGTTGTTTCATCTATGCCGACTTCTGGTCATAGGCTTTACGTCTGTCCAGCATTATAGTCATAAGTCGAAGACCAGCGAGTTTTACAGAGAGTTCGCCTGCCTTTCAACCCCTATCAGGAATACATCAACTAAATAAGCCCTTATTTTTTCTGCATATAATTTTTGAGTTTCCAAACGAGGGGCGTTTGATGGGCTAATTGGATTTACCGTGTTCCATGCTGATATAGCCAAATCACCTAACTCGTTTTTGGTGAGCCACCCTATATCGCGCTAACATTTGTACTCACAGTAATAAGGGGGCCATGATGGAAACAAGAATACAATTTCGAGTCGATGAAGAAACAAAACGCCTGGCTCAAAAAATGGCTGAAAGTCAGGGTCGCACTATCAGTGATGCATGCCGGGAGTTTACTGAGCAACTGGCGGAACAACAGCGCAAGTTATCCTCCCACGATCAATGGCTAACCCAACAAGTCAACCAGGCATTTGAGAAACTGGACTCTGGAGCAGCGGATTTTGTTGAACACGATAAAGCCAAAGACGAGATGGCTAAGCGCAAAGCAAAAATTCGCAACAGAGGCAGCCATTAATGATTTTATGGGAAGAAGAGTCTCTGAATGATCGGGAAAAGATCTTTGAGTTTCTTTATGATTTTAATCCTGAAGCCGCAGAAAAGACTGATCTGATCATTGAAACGAAAGTTGAAAACTTATTAGAACAACCGCTTATGGGGGTTCAGCGTGAAGGCATCCGTGGCAGGTTGCTGATCATTCCGGAAGTATCCATGATTGTTTCATCCTGGGTGGATGGTAAAGATATTCGTGTAATGCGAGTTCTTCATCAGAAACAAAAATTCTCAAGTGATCCGGGTTGATGTCTGGGCATATATGAATATCTATACCAACTCAAACTTCGGCTTCATAAGTCGCTAACGCTGGTAGTTCTGCCTTAACTACCCGGTCTTGTATCAGTGCATTGTTCCCTGCTGGTACACTCTCTCCCTGAACTCTGATAACTGTACCATCTCGAAATGTAGCAGTGCTGGTTCCGTCACCGCTATTGAGGGTAATTGTAACGATGGTTCGCCCCCCTTCGGGAATGAGTGATTTAAACTGCTGCCAGATATTGGTGGTAGCCATGGCTCTTTATCCTCGTAATTCGGCTGCTAATACTTGCTATAAAAAGCAATGGCGGGCATTACATCAAAGCCAGGTCAACCAGCAACTTTTCTGCACTCTGTTTTTGTTTCATAAAAGCAATGACGTAACCCTTACCGGATTGATCATCGAATCGGTATAACACTTTATAGTGTTTCATTAGATTTAACTGACGGTAGTCGTGAATTCCAACCAGAGCCAGCTCCGGGCAAACAGGTCTTATGGCAACATCCTGAATCAGCGCTGTCGATGTCTCAATCAGCTCAGTCAACAACTGGTTCAAGTCATCCCCACTATAAAATGCGCTCATATACCCTTTAAGCAAGCTCAGGGTCAGAAAGCCGGTTTCAGTGATTTCGACGGTGACAGGCTTACTCATTCCGCAACCTCTGGAGAGCCTCTTCCGGTGACATGGTGTTCCCGTTTCGAATATCTCTCTCAGCACGATTGGCAAGTTTGAGCAGGGCAATTGCCTCATCCCGCATTGAGGCTTCCTTTTCGGAATATATTCGATATACCGGTAAACCATGCTGGGTAATGCGTAATGGCCCGTCCTCTACATCCAGTTTGGCCGCATTCTGTTTCAGGTAGCTTAATGTTTGTGTTTCCATGGATTCTCTCTTTTGTCGGTCTATTAATGGTCTGATTATAGACCACTGCGCCCAAAAGTTCAGGTTATGCTGGGCGACCGTTAACGTTAAAAATGCCTCTCCAATTCAAGGGACTGGAGGACCGCGCCAGCAGCTGTTGTGCTGATCTTTGCTCTTAAGCACAACGCCCGCCAGTCGCCAGTTGTTTCCCAAAACCGGTGTCAAAAACCGGTGTCTTTGAATCTACATAAAACCGGTGTCAGGTCTTGAATCTTGAATGTGTTCAAAAATAAAGACCTAATGGAATGGTCCGCCCCGCTCCCAAAACGGCTTCAAATGAGCCAAGATAGAATGAGTTGTGCAGAGGGTGCTCTCTCAGGTTAATAGCTCACTCAGCAATCAAGTAGAACTTTGCCTGACATAACGTTAGACCACAGTTGTTCCCAGCGCCCCTTGCTATGGATAAGAGACCTTGTTTCCAGCAGTACTTCTGCCCCGGCTAATTTCCACCTCATTCCTGAACCGCATAGCCGTTGTTTGACCAATGTCTTGCATGCTGCTTCTGTGACTCCGGAACCGATCGGCCAGTTGTGCTCCAGAGCCTCTTGATACTTCATTAAGTGATGATTGTTGGTAAAGTAGGTCACTGCCTTGTAACGCTTTTCTATCAGTGCTGTCGTCTTTTTTGGGAGTTCTGCTGATTCAATTTCCTTCAGTATTTTCCTGGCCGCACCGAATGTGTGTTTCAGGTTATGGAGCCTATCTTCTAACCAGAGCTTTCTCCTGGTTTTACTGTCCGGAAATAATGCTTCTGCTGCCCCGGCCAAGTATTCCGAGGCATGATAAAAATCGAGTATCTGAGCAGAGGTATGCTTCGTCAGATAGCGCCAGTTTTCTTTAGCCCCATCAGCGACACCCACATAAGTCGCTTGTGGGTAAAGGCGTTTTAGTTTTGCAATCTCCTCGTCCAGTTTGCCCATAAAGCTTTGCTTGCCATATTCAGGTGAGCTGGCGGTATAAATAGTGTGCAATCGATCACCATTGGCCGAGTAAAGACTCAGGGTTCCACACATCGCTTCTCTCCAGCCGTGTTCACAGAGCAACATGCAGGTGCCATCCAGACCTATGGCAATGGTTTCGACAGGTTCTGGCAGGAGCGGCAAGTCATATTCGATGTCTTTCTGGTCTTCAATTAATGCACCTACCTTGTCGGATAAATGCTTGATATACGAGTTAGACAGAGTTCTTTGATGGTTGGTTGCAAAGTCTTCTTTAACAGCAGGAGCGGGCATCTGGCTGTATTTCCAAGCGAGTGTTTTGGCAAACTTGGGGGTAGCTGAGCCGACAATACCAGTGCGAAGATCAAGAGGCACCAGCGTAACACCACCTCTGACCCCCTGATAAACAGAACGTTCCATAGGCACACATCCATACATGGTTTCATATCGCTTCAGTACCTTTCCCTTGTAACTCCACTTCTGCTGGTTTACGACAATGGGGTCTTTGTTGGGTGGTTCAAACAGTTCAAGCAACTCTTTTGTTCCGAGCTGCCCTGCTTCATTCAATGCTCGCTGTAGCCCATCTTCAAGATCCAGCATGTTGCCAGATTCAATGGGTACTTCAATTTGCAACACAATGGTTTTTGGTTTATGGGCAACGACAGAAGCAGGCATGGCGACAGATTAAGACTGTGAAAGATGGTTCCCATAATAGTCGTGATTGGGGTGCACATAGGTTTCAATTATTCAGAGAGAACACCCGCCATTCTTGGCCTTAATGTCATCAAAAAGACCTTCAGCTTTTTTAGGAAATAAGATTATTTACAACTTCAACAGCTACGTCACTACTGTGAACTCCCATACCTCTGCCTTTAGGGTCCGGTAATGTCATAATTGAGCCGATCAAATTACCTTTTAAAATAAGACCTGCTTTTCCATTTCCGCTGGGAGAAACTGGATCACCTTCGATTCGAACATTCTGAATATTATCTTTTGCCATATTTACACGATCATCACCTAACTTGTTTAACGTACTCTGTGAAAGTCCGGCAGGATTAATCGTAATCGCTCCTGCCAAACGGTCAGGGTTATGCTTGCCCTGCACAGCAGTGTAGGCAAATTGTGCCAGGCCACCCCCCAATGAATGTCCGGCAACCGAGAATTTTGCATCTGATAGAGGTTCGTGTGAGAGAAGAAGATCGAAAATAGCTGCTGCACTTTGGTACATGGGGGATTCCATGCCCAGCCACTGAGTAAGGTCTGTTTTTACTGTTCCGCTGCGGCCCGTTACTTGTTGAGAGCCGGGTTCGGTCCCGGCAAATGACAGCACGATTTCGTCTCCTTTGCGCACGATCAATGCTTTTGCATTATCAGCTGTATGAATCAGTCCGGTTTTATCATCGTAAAGCATTTGCAATTCAACGGGTAACTCCTCACGAGTCAAAAGTGAGCAATCAGGAGGAATTTTATCAGCTTCCTGAAACCCTTTATATGCTGCCGCTCCGAGCATAATATGGCTTTGGATGTTTTTCTGTTCGTTAGTAGCCATATTTGAGAAATCATCAGATTGTTGTATGTTCGTGTGCGGTGCTTTTTCAACTTGCTTTATATCTTTGGATTTATCTCCGTTTGTAACTGCCTGGCCACGCTGTTTTATCAGTGAAGCATTAAGCTTTATTGCCTGTTTAACTTGTTTGTTAAACTGTTTTTTTGATAAAGCGTCAGCCCCTTTTACGCCTATTAAACCTTTTTTACGAAGACTGTTAATAAAATTATTTGCAAACTTCTTTTCAAAGACGCCCTTACCAGCATCCGGCTTTTCACTATTCAGCATTTTTTTTTACAACGGCACTTTGATTTTTTGAAACTCTTATTTTTGCTTCAATGACGTTTTGTGCTGCAATTTTTCGATCTTTAATAGGCTTTTTGGGAGCTTTGCCAGATGTTTTGACTCCACTGAAACAGCGTTTTATGGAGCTCCTTGATACGTTAAATCGGCCAAATTTTTTTTCAGCATAAACTGGTGCAGATGCAGGTCTATTATTTTCAATGTTTGATGGGATTGGTGTAGAACCATTGACACTCTGAACCATTCCTTGATTTCCTTTATACTTCAACCTTGTACTGTGTCAGAATAGGTGTGATTCGTTTTATCTATTCATTTTGAACAACCACTTTTTACCCAACACTAACGGATTTTCCTTCACGGTAATTGATTAGTCATCCCAAAACTCTGCCTGACTGCTGCCATTAACGTTATTCCCTTGATGTTGGCGACACCCCGCCCCTTTCAGAAATGAGCACCTTAATAAACTGTTGCCAGATGTTAGTGGATGCCAATGGTGCGTATTCTGGCGAACATGAACGCTCATTCTGGTGTATCGTGAACACCTTCACTCCCTTAAGCATCGTCTCCTTTAATTTCTAGCTTTAGTGTTCACGGTCCGCCAGTTTTGCTTTCGTTTTTCTCATGGATTCTCCCTTGAGTTCTATCCGGTGGGCGTTGTGGGTCAACCGATCCAGAATCGCATCGGCCAGGGTGGCATCGCCTATGCTACTGTGCCATTTCGACACCGGCAGCTGGCTGGTGACGATGGTTGAGCTCTGGTTGTGCCGATCATCCATGATTTCCAGCAGGTCGTTGCGCTGGCTCTGACTCAGGGGCTCAAGGCCCCAGTCATCAACTATCAGCAGGTCAACCCTGGCCAGTTGCCTGAGCTGTTTCGTATAACTGCCATCGCCGTGTGCTATGGTCATGGCTTCCAGCAACCGGGAGGTGCGGAAGTAGCGAACGCTGTAACCACGCAGACAGGCACCGTGCCCGAAGGCACAGCTCAACCAGCTTTTACCCGTACCACAGGGGCCGGTCAGCAGCAGGTTCTGCTTGCGGCGCAGCCAGTCACAGGTGACCAGTGTCGCTATTTTCGATTTGCTGATGCCCCGTGGCTGCTCGTAGTCAATGTCTTCCAGGGTGGCCGCCAGCTTGAAGCGTGCAGCCCTGAGCAACCTTGCCAACCGCTTGTTGTTGCGGTCGGCATCTTCCTGGTCAACCAGCAGGTCAAGTCGTTCTTCGAAGCTGAGCCCCTCATAGGTGCCTGGCTGCTCCTGCTGAAGCTGCAGGGCATCGGCCATACCGCTGAGTCTGAGGGCACGTAAACGGGTCATGGTTTGATTGATCATGCCCTTAACCCTCATTGAAAGAAGTCAGCACCACGAATGTTCTCGTGGCTGACGGTGACACGGGTTTCCTGTTCTTTCGCCGGTGTTAACGGAAACTTGTCCAGTCCGGACTGCAGGATGGAACGCACATTGGCAACCCGTCGTCCGCCACAGGCAATGGCCCGATGGCAGGCAGCATTCAGACGCTGGGTACCGTATTCCCGCTCCATGTTCAGAAGCCCGAGACAGGCCCGGTAAGCCTGTTCCGGGTGTTGCTTGCTATCCAACAGTTGCTGGGTAAATCCGAGCACATCAGGCCCGATTTTCTGTGCCCAGTTCTTAAGCCGACCGGATGTCCACTGTTGCTGTTTCTGGTGCCGGGTTGGCATGTGTTCAGGCCGGGTGGTAAAGCCTCCGCTGTTATACTGCCGTACGTGGCTGGTGACCGGTTTGCCTTTGTAGAGTATCTGGACCGTGCGGTGACTGGCCCTGATTTCCACCTCTTCTTTTACCAGCTGGTGTGGTACGGAGTAGAAGTGGTCGCTGAACCGGATATGGTAATCAATGCTGACCCTGGCCACCTTGAACTCCAGGTGCTCAAAGGCCTGTCTGGGTAATGGCATCAGGGCCGGTCTGTCCAGCTCATCAAACAGACTGCGCCGACAGCCTTTTTGCTGCCGGAATGGCCGGTTATTCAGGTCTTCCAGCAAGCGTCCTATTTCCCAGTTCAGCTCTGACAGGGAGAAGAACCTGTGGTGACGCAGGCGCATCAGGATCCAGCGCTCCACCAGTTGGACGCCGACTTCTACCTTGGCCTTATCCTTCGGTTTATAAGGCCTTGCCGGCATAATCGAGCAACCAAAGTGTTCAGCCATGTGCAGGTAGCTTCGGTTGATGTCCGGGTCGTATCGGCAGGCTTTGGTCACGGCGCTGCGCAGGTTATCCGGCACCAGCATTTCAGGGACACCGCCAAAGAACTTGAAGGCACGCACCTGGGAGCTGATAAAGTCGGCAGAGCCCTGGGTCCAGGAAGCCTCGGCAAAGGTGTAATTGGAGGCACCCAGGACGGCAACGAAGATTTGTGCGGGCGCGGTTTCTCCGGTTGTCTTGTTCACCACAGGCACGGTCAGGCCAGCGTAATCAACAAACAGCTTCTCACCGGCCCGGTGATGCTGGCGCATGGAACGCTTTTGTTTGTTATTCCACTGCCGGTAACGGTGACAGAACTGAGAGTAACTGTAGGCATTGTGTGGTAGGCCTCACAGTACTCCTCCCACACCAGCTGCTTGGTCATCCCCTTAGACTTCAGCTCCTTATGAACCTCCTGCCAGTCGGGGTCGACCATATTCTGCTCAGGGCAGGTAACCGGTGCTGGAGCCAGTTTGTTGATCAGGGCCGTGTCGTCCATGCTCTCAGGCAGTGGCCAGGACAAGCCGACAGCCTCAAACCGGTTAAGGTATTTGTTAACCGCCCCGACACTGACGCGAGTGCTTCTGGATATTTGCCGGGTGCTGAGCTGGCACTCAAACCGGAGTCGAAAGATTTCCCGTAATTTACGCATTGATAACCCCTTTTTCTTTTTCATGCCGCTGAATCCTTTTTTTCATGGATTAGTGCAAGCGGCACAATGTGAGTAAAATCAATACCTAAGAGAGGTTTTTCGTTTGGTTTTACAATTCATTCTGGCACTGTGAACACCGATTCTGGAGGGTGTGAACAGTGATTCTGGAAAATTCCAAAAAGTGTTCACGGTAAAACCAGAATGGGTGTTCACGCTCGGCCAGAATGAGTGTTCACGGTTGGCCAGAATCAGTGTTCACGATGGGCCAGAATATGCAACATCCCACTCTGACTGGGTGACTGCCAGTCGTCGTTGCTGAAAGCAGGGTTTCACCTGGTCATCCCGTAGCAACTCGTCATAGAGCCGCATGTCTCTGCCTCGCTGCTGGAGGACGCTGTCTGGGTTCTCCATGAGCATATGGGTGTAGGCTTTGCTCATCAGAATGCCGTGGTCGGCTTGGGCGATTTCGCCGAGGGTGGGCTTTTTGTTCATGGTATCTACCTGCTTTCTTCCAAGCCCAGACCATAAGCTTTCAGGAACTTATTGCTAATACCTGAAAATTCCGAATTGACCACTTGAAAACAACTACATTGTAGTTACACTTTGTTGAATGAAGCACCTTACCTTTGAATGGGATGATGATAAGTCCCGTAGTAATCTCAGAAAGCACGGTATCAGCTTTGATGAAGCCAGAAGCGTCTTTTTTGATGAGAATGGCTTGCTCATAGGCGACCCGGATCACTCGGAAATGGATGACCGTTTTATCCTTATTGGCATGAGTGCAAGCCTGAAAATTTTAGTTGCCTGTCACTGTTACCGAACGGATGAGGTGATCCGGATTTTTTCCGCGAGGAGTGCAACCAAAAAAGAAACCGACATCTACACAGCGAGAATGAAGCCATGAGAGAAGAGTATGATTTTAGCCAGGGCGAAAAAAACCCTTACGCCAAGAAGCTGAAAAAGCAGATGACCATTCGCATTGATGAGGATGTGATTGATTATTTTAAAGCCCTCTCTGACGAAATGGGGATACCCTATCAGAGCCTGATTAATCTCTACCTTAAAGATTGTGCTGCCAATCAGCGGAAACTGTCGATGTCCTGGAGGTAGCTTCAGTACCCCCTGAAATCATTGTTGCCTCTTGCGCTGCCATAGCCATTCGACATTTTTCGACACCCTGCTAATTTGTGCACGGCGCATATAAAAAAAACCTGTAAATCAATGATCTACAGGGTTTGTATGTGGTGGAGGCGGCGGGACTTGAACCCGCGTCCGCCAGCTCTACGCCTTCGGCTCTACATGCTTAGTTTCCGTTATTAAGTTAACGCAGAACGACCCAACGGTCAGGGTGACACTGCGCGATCCTGTGGATTTAACCCACCGGCTCCAGGAAGACCGATGTGGCGATTCTATTTTCGGTAACGATCAATTTCCACCCAACAGACAAGACAGAGTGATCGGGAGAAAGCTGTTATTAGGCAGCCATTGCTCCGTTGAAGCTATTATCGTTAGCAACTACACGTTTGTAGCGTTTTGATTTACGAGAGCCGCTACGCCCTCGACATGCACCTTGGGTTTCGTAACCGTCGTCGAATCCTGATCGCCCCCAGTAACAAAACTTCGCCGTATTTATGCCAAAAGTGGATAGCAAATGCAACTGCGTTTAGTACATAAGTATTTTTACACTGCAAAAAATACCATTGTCGTTAAATTTTCCTGAGAAAGACTTTAAGCGCCTTCTGTATGAGTTACTGAGCCGGGGAACCGATCAGCAGCTGTTTTTATTCACTGCAAAGGCACAGGCACCGCTCAAGAACGAATCCCGAATCCAATAGCCAGGTGAATTGCATTAAGGAAAGGGAGTAAGCGGCACACAGTGAAACCGTGTGCCTGAGTTATCAGCCGCGGTGCATAACCCGCTGCTTTTCAATATTCCACTCACGCTCTTTGGTAGCTGCACGCTTATCAAACTCTTTCTTACCCCGGGCAAGGGCAATCTGGCATTTGATCAGATGTCCTTTCCAGTAGAGTTTGGTGGCGATGCAGGCGTGGCCTTTTTGCTGGGTTACCGAGAACAGGTTGGCCAGTTCTCTGCGGTGCAGCAGCAGTTTACGGTCACGCAGAGGATCCGCCACAACATGGGTGGATGCGGTGATCAGCGGTGTGATCTGGGCACCAATCAACCAGGCTTCGCCATCTTTGAGCAGGACGTAACTGTCCACCAGCTGGACTTTGCCCTGCCGGAGGCTTTTCACTTCCCAACCGGCGAGGGAAATGCCTGCTTCGAAAGTCTCGTCGATGTGAAAATCGTGACGGGCTTTCTTGTTGACGACGATGGATGAGTCGCCCTGTTTGCCTTTCTTTGAACTTTTTGCCATGGCGCGGATTATAGGAGCAGCTTAAGGTAAAGTCACTAATTCTGCGGGATCCGGACTGATTTCTACAATAGCACCGGATCAATGAATGTTTAGCATAGTGAATATTTCTGCATTTAATAACCACCATATTCAAAAAACTCTATTTTGACCGTTTAGACGGCAAAAACGGTTGAGATGTAGTGCCTAACCGGTACAATGACGGCCAACCTGTGTGATCTTCTCCGCTCTTCCATCAGCATGCTGTTTCATCTGAGGTAGTCTTTATCGCTGGTTGTTCGGTTTGGAGGTTTGCCGGGATTGTGTTGTTCCCGTGAAAATCTCGCGTGGCAATTGTTCAAGAAGCAAGAAGCCGTCTGAAAAGCAGCGTTGCTGTTCTGGTTTTCGACAACCGGCCCTGATTGATAAAGATGGTCTCAGCTGTATCAAAGCGGGCTATCCATAAGAATTATTCTGTGTTGTCTGACCTTACCTGCCTTTCAAACAGCCTCTGAGCAAAATAATTCGACTCATTGGGGAACTCATGTCTGGACAAAATCCAACGACATCGAAAAAAACCTGGGCTAACCGCTGGACCTTCCTGTTGGCCGCCGCCGGCTCTGCCATCGGCCTGGGTAATATCTGGAAATTTCCATACATCGCCGGGCAATATGGCGGTGGTGCCTTCGTTATGCTTTATCTGCTGTGCATCGCCATTATGGGTGTACCTCTATTGATGGCAGAAACGGCCATTGGCCGTCATACCCGCCTGAGCCCCCTGAATGCCATTCGCAAGCTGACCAGTGATCTGGGGGCCAACAAACTGTGGGGCATTATCGGCTGGATGGGTATGCTGGCAGGCTTCCTGATTCTCTCTTTCTACAGCGTCATTGCTGGCTGGTCCCTTTCTTATGCCTGGGATATTGTGACCGGGGCCTTCAGCGGCATGAACACCGATCAGGTGGGTGATGCTTTTGGTGGGCTGGTGTCATCGGCACCACGTCAGATCTTCTGGCACACCGTCTTTATGGTGATCACCCTGGTGATTACCGCCAGAGGAATCCACAAAGGTCTTGAGAAAGGTCTGCAGGTGATGATGCCCGCCCTGTTCGCCTTGCTGCTGATCATGCTGGGCTACAGCATGCTGGAAACCGGACAGTTTATGCGCGGCTTTGACTTTATGTTCTCCGTGGATTTCTCCAAGGTGACCGGTGAAGCGTTTGTTGCTGCATTGGGTCAGGCGTTCTTCACCCTGAGCCTGGGTATGTGCTGCCTGATGGCTTACGGCGCTTATATGCCTGCCAACAACTCCATTCCAAGAACCGCCATTAACGTTGCCACTCTGGATACCCTGATGGCAATTATCTCAGGTCTGATTGTCTTCCCGATCGTATTTGCCTATGGTCTGGAGCCCTCTGCCGGCCCCGGCCTGCTGTTTGTTTCCCTGACGGCCGCCTTTGTGCACATGCCGATGGGAGAACTGTTTGGCTTCCTGTTCTTTGTTCTGGTGGGTATTGCGGCGCTGAGTTCTGCTATCTCCCTGGTTGAACCGGCACTGGCCTGGCTGATCGAGCGCACACCACTGAGCCGTACCGTCGCCACGGTGATTCTATGTGCTGCCATCTGGTTTGTTGGCCTGGGTACCGTGTTCTCCATGAGTGGTGACCTGACCTTCACGCTGTTCGGGAAGAACTTCTTTGACCTGCTGGATTATTTCACCAGTAATATCCTGCTGCCTGTGGGTGGCCTGCTGATCTCCATCTTCGCTGGCTGGATAATGAAGCGTTCAACCATGATGCATGAGCTGGGCCTGAGCGTGGGAATATTCAACCTGTGGCGCGCCATGATTCGTGTGATCGTGCCGCTGTGTGTATTGACAGTGTTGATTACCGCGCTGCTCTAGACCTAAACAGACCCTGACACTGTCTATTAATCCGGGGGCCGGAATAGGTTATTCTATCCGGCCTTTTTTTATGAAAGGCTCTTTCTATGCCAAGGATTTCCCGTTCCGCACTGGTCATGTATTCCGCTGAACAGATGTATGATCTGGTCAGCGATATTGAGTCGTATGCAGAATTTCTGCCGGGGTGTGCCGGAGGCCGTATTGACCGTCAGGAAGGCGAACAGCTGGAAGCCACCCTGGAAGTTGGCAAGGCCGGATTACATCATAGTTTTTCCACAAGGAACCAAATGATTCCCGGGAGGTCTATTGAGATGCAACTGCTGGAAGGGCCATTTAAACACTTATCCGGTATCTGGACATTTCAGCCCCTGGCTGAGGATGGCTGCAAGGTCTCCCTTGAGCTGGAGTTTGAGATGAGCAATAAGCTGACTCAGGCAACGCTGGGTGGTCTGATTGGCCACATGATGAATGCCATGGTCGATGCCTTTGGCAAGAGAGCGAAACAGATTTATGGCTAAGATGTTAATGGATGAACCCTCTATCCACGTAGAAGTGGCCTATGCAAGAGCCCATGAGCAAAAGATTATCGCGCTGAAGGTCAAAGAGGGAACTACAGTACTGGAAGCTGCCAGGGAATCGGGCATAGTTGATTACTTTCCGGAGATTAATCTGGCCGAGGCGAAACTGGGTATCTTTGGCAAGGCCGTGTTAAAGCCCGCAGAACAGGCACTAAAAGAAGGCGAACGGGTTGAGATTTACCGCCCCTTGATTGCCGACCCGAAAGAGGTTCGCAAACGCAGGGCAGAACAGGCGAAACAGAAGAATTCTGTACAGTAATAACTGAGGGTGATGTTCTTCAGGAGTGGTATCAGCAGTGATTACTGCTGATCGCTGCCGGGTACCAGGTCACCTTGAATGGAATGGAGTTGATCGTTTACGAAAAACAGCGTAACCGTCTTCTGCTCCCGGCTCTTACCACCGGGCTGCAGGCTGTAGATGTAATCCCAGCGATTGCTGTTAAACGTATCCTCGATCAATGGCGTACCCATGACATATTGGACCTGGGCACGGGTCATTCCCGGACGGAGCTGGTTAACCATCTCCCGGGTAATGACATTTCCCTGCTGAATATCAATTTTATAGGCACCGGGGAAACTGATAAGCTTCGAACCACTGTCCGTGGAGCTGGCACACCCTGTCAGAAGGGTGGCTGAGAAAAGTGCGGCGGCCAAGGCGATCGTGGTTTTTGGCATCGGTTTCAGACTTCCACTATCTTGCTCAAAAATGACTAGCAGCCTGCTCGCAGAGCAAAATGAAAAAGCTGCACGGAAATGTGATAATAGCAGGATTATCTTGCAAAGGGTTAGGGAAACGTGTTGGAAAATCAAGAGTTACGCAAAGCAGGACTTAAAGTCACCCTGCCTCGTGTGAAGATTCTGCAGATCCTTGAAGGTGCCGAAGAGAAGCATATGTCGGCGGAAGATGTCTACAAGGCTCTGCTTGAAGCAGAAGAGGATGTGGGTCTGGCCACTGTCTACCGGGTACTGACCCAGTTTGAGAGTGCCGGCTTAGTAGTTCGCCATAACTTTGATGGCGGTCATTCCGTGTTTGAACTCGCCCGCGGGGGGCACCATGACCATATGGTTTGCATGGAGAGCGGAGACGTTATCGAGTTTATTGACGAAGAAATCGAGAAACGTCAGTACGCCATTGCTGAAAAACACGGCTTTGAAATTGTCGATCACAATCTGGTGATCTATGTACGTCCAAAGAAGAAAAAATAAGCAGCATTTAATCAAGAAGAAAAAACAAGAGTTAACCTCTAACCTGTGAGATCACTTGCCCCCCTCAGCTTCTGCCGAGGGGGATTCATTATTTTTTATTTTCTTCAATTGGTTAGTGAAATTGATCAGAACGAATAAATCAACATTCGTTCCGTAATCGATCTCTTGATGTTTGGGCCAAACCAAATGGTTAAACATTCCTCTCCAATCAAAAACTCAGTCAAGTGCAAAACGATGGAACTAACATAATAAAAAAATGTCTATAAAAAGACTTTCAAACAAAAGGAATCAAACAAATGGAAATAAGAGCCAAAATCGGTCAACTTGTCCGCTTACGAGCCGGTGGTCCCGTACTTTGTGTTACGTGCGAATACCCTATGGCTGATGGATCTTATAGCTATACCTGCCAGTGGTTTGAAGATGACACACTGAGAGATTACACCTTTCCAATCGTAGCCCTTGAACCTGTGGAAGGTGAGTTTGAAGCCAGTATCAAGGGTCAGCCCGGTACCGAAGTGGAAATAGAAGCAGAAGTAGATACAGAAGCAGAAGTAGATACAGAAGCAGAAGTAGATACAGAAGCAGAAGCCGAAACAGAAGAGGGCGATACTGGTAAAAACTATCACTAATACTCATTCAAGAACAAACGATGGAACTAATATGATTAAACAATGTCTATTAAAAAAACTATCAAACTTGCATAAGGATTCAAAGATATGGAAATAAGAGCAAAAATCGGTCAACTCGTCCGCCTGAGAGCCGGTGGCCCGGTACTTTGCGTTACCTATGAATACCCGATGGAGGATGGTACTTATAGTTACTGCTGCGAGTGGTTCGAATATGAAAAACTCAGACATTCAACCTTTCCAATCGTAGCCCTTGAGCCGGTTGAAGGTGATTTTGAAATTGATATTAAGGTTCAGCTCGACACCGAAGCAAAGGCTAAGGCTGATGCAGAGACAGAGACAGAACCAGAATCAGATGATGAAGCTGACAAAAAAAGTAGCAAACCAGGTAAAAATTTCCACTAACTCTGGTACATCCAAACCTGTAAGGTTGCTTTAATTCATTTAAAGCAACTTTACCGGAAGGATTTACACGGCTTGCACCTGCGCCTGAAACAGCATCTCCTGGGCATGACTCAATGTTGGTGCTGTCAGCTCAACGCCCCCCAGCATTCGGGCAATTTCGTGTACGCGATGTTCACCATCCAGCTCGAGAATACGGGTGCTGGACGCTTTCCGACTGAATTTCTTACTAACGTGCAGATGTTGATGGGCCTGGGATGCCACCTGGGGCTGATGGGTAACACACAGCACCTGCCCTTTTTTACCCACTTCTCTCAACATGCTGCCCACGATTTCTGCTGTGCCGCCGCCAATACCGACATCTACCTCATCAAACACCAGCGTTGGCGTTGATGCGGTTTGCGCAATAATCACCTGAATGGCCAGACTGATACGGGAAAGCTCTCCACCGGAAGCCACTTTGCCCAGGGGACGCGGAGGTTGTCCCGGGTTGGTGGTCACCAGGAACTCGATGGATTCAAAGCCCTGGGAGGCAACCGTGCGATCAGGAATATCTGCCAGTTCAACACAGAACTTACCTTTGGGCATACCCAGCAAGGCAATGCGCTCAGACACCTGTTTTTCCAGTTTTCGTGCGGCGGCCCTGCGTCTGGCAGACAGTTTTTCGGCTAACTGATTGTGTTTTTTCTGCAGCTGTTCCAGGGACAATTCCAGGTCGGCTACCTGTTCATCATGACACTGAACTTTTTCCAGCTCTTCGCTGATCTGTTGTTGTTTTTCCAGCAACGCTTCCGGCTGGATACGGTGCTTGCGGGCCAGATCAAAAATAGCACTGAGCCGGTCTTCGATTTCCCGGGCCCTTTGTGGATCGGCATCAAAGTGATCAATAAAATGATTCAGCTCGCCAACCGCTTCCTCCACCTGAATCTGCGCGGATGACAGCATCTCCAGAGAATTATTGATGGCCGCATGCTCAACCTGCAGTTCACTGAGGCGGTGCAGACAGAAAGAGAGCTGCTGCAGCAAATTATCACCATCGTCACTGGTACAAACCCGGGTGATCTGATGGCAGGCCGATAAGGTTGCATCGGCCTGGGACTGCTGGCGATGCTCCTGCTCCAACTGCTCAACCTCCCCGGGCTGTAGGTTTAACTGCTCCAGCTCATGCAACTGATAACTCAGCAACTGAACCCGCTCTACCCGGTCCTGCTGATCGGACAGTAAAGTATGCAACTGTGCACAGGTCTGGCGGTAATCTGCGGCAATATCCGCTACTTCCCGGGACAGCGCCAGCGAGCCGGAAAACTCATCCAGCAGCTCAGCATGATTGCTCTTTTTCAACAATGATTGGTGGGCATGCTGACTGTGAATATCGATTAACAGCTCCCCCAGCCCCTTCAGCTCGGAAAGTGTGACCGGGATGCCATTGATATAGCCCCGGGAGCGACCTTCACGGGTAACCACCCGGCGCAGAATACATTCGCTCGCCGGGGATTCAGAACCGCCAGCATGCTCACCGTCATAATCTCGCTCCTGCAACCACTCTCTTGCGGCAGGTATGCGCTGAAGGTCAAAGCAGGCGCGGATATCGGCCCGATCAGCGCCATCACGCACACAGTCGCTGCCCGCCCGGCCTCCCAGGGCCAGCCCGAGGGCATCCAGCATAATGGATTTACCGGCACCGGTTTCCCCGGTGATGGCGGTCATCCCGGGATTGATGTCCAGGTTAAGGTGGTCAACGATGGCATAGTTGCTGATGGAAATTTGGTTCAGCATGGCAGCTCTCACGATCCCAATCGCATATCGGGTTACTGTTTATTTATACAGTAAACTTAAAACCCGAATTGGTAAAGCAAATTTCCCCTTGAATAAGCTGCCATGAACCCCATATTAGGCTATCACTTAATATTTACTTTTGCCCCGGGGCCCTAGGAGGCTGTCCGAGAATAGCGCCCGTAGCGAGGATGGCAGAAAATTGAGGATAAAAATTTCGTTTTGTGAGGTGAATAGCGGGGCTATTTGCCGAACAAAACGGAATTTTTAGACCAATTTGCTGCCACCGCAGTAGGGCAGTCTATTCTCGGACAGCCTCCTACGGAAGCACCACGGCCCATAACACGAAGACACGTTCCAGCCAGCATTTCAGGCTGGATTGACATCCGGAGAAACGTTGGAATGACTGTAGAAAACACCAAAGCAGAAGATCAGGCTGAGCAACCTGAAGCCAACGAAACTGAAATTTCTGCTGACGCTGAAGCAGCTGTTGACCCGATTATGGAAGAAGCAGCTGATTCAGAAGATCAGGCCGAAGAGCAGGCCAACGACGATAGCGCCAAACGCATTGAAGAACTCGAAGAGCAGCTTGCCCAGGCTAAAGACCAGGCTCTGCGCGCTCATGCCGAAGCCATGAACACCAAGCGCCGCGCAGAGCAGGACGTCGAAAAAGCGCACAAATTTGCCCTGGAGAAGTTCGTTAACGAACTGATCCCTGTGGTCGAGAGCCTGGAAAAAGGCATTGAAAGCGCAGAACAGGGTGAAGGTCAGCACGAGACCATGCTCGAAGGCATGCGCCTGACCCTCAAACAGCTGCTGGATGCCCTGGCAAAATTCAATGTTGAGCAGGTTAATCCTGAAGGCCAGCCGTTCGACCCGAACTTCCATCAGGCTATCTCCATGGTGCCCAACCCGGATATGGAACCCAACACCGTGATGAATGTCTTCCAAAAGGGCTACACATTGCACGGTCGTGTTATCCGCCCGGCCATGGTGGTGGTTTCCAAAGCGGCTTAACCAAAGAGGGGCTCCGGGAGGCTGATCGAGAATCTTGCAAGAGCCCCTTGAAAAAGGAAAGACCGCTCCCATATAGCAAACCAAGATCGTGGTAATCACCACCTAAACGCTGTTTCACCAGACTCAACGTCGGTTGAAACCATTGGGCAGCGAACAAAGATTTCAAAGTTTTCCGCCCTGATTATGGGCAATGGAGAGACTCAAAATGAGTAAAGGCAAGATTATTGGTATTGACCTGGGTACCACCAACTCCTGTGTGGCTATCCTGGACGGCGATAAATCCAAAGTCATCGAAAATGCCGAAGGCGCACGGACTACGCCTTCCATCATCGCCTACACCGATGACGGCGAGATTCTGGTAGGCCAGCCAGCCAAGCGACAGGCGGTTACCAACCCTGACAATACCCTGTTTGCCATCAAGCGTCTGATCGGCCGTCGCTTTAAAGACGACGTTGTTCAGAAAGACATCAAGATGGTGCCGTACAAAATCATCGAAGCGGACAACGGCGATGCATGGGTTGAGGTTAAGGGCGACAAGAAAGCACCACCACAGATTTCTGCCGAAATCCTGAAGAAGATGAAGAAAACCGCTGAAGACTATCTGGGCGAACCAGTGACTGAAGCGGTTATTACAGTTCCTGCCTACTTCAACGATTCCCAGCGTCAGGCTACCAAAGACGCCGGCCGTATCGCGGGTCTGGAGGTTAAGCGGATCATCAACGAGCCAACCGCTGCGGCGCTGGCTTACGGCATGGACAAGAAAAAAGGCGACCAGACCATCGCTGTTTATGACCTGGGTGGCGGTACTTTCGACGTATCCATCATCGAGATCGCTGACGTAGACGGCGAGCACCAGTTTGAAGTACTGGCCACCAACGGTGACACCTTCCTGGGTGGTGAAGACTTCGACCTGCGCCTGATCGAATACCTTGCCGACGAATTCAAAAAAGACCAGGGCATCGACCTGAAAGGCGACCCACTGGCCATGCAGCGTCTGAAAGAAGCCGCTGAGAAAGCCAAGATTGAACTGTCTTCTACTCAGCAGACAGACGTCAACCTGCCTTACATCACTGCCGATGCCACCGGTCCCAAGCACCTGAACGTTAAAGTCAGCCGTGCCAAGCTGGAATCCCTGGTAGAAGACCTGGTTGCCCGTTCTCTGGAGCCATGCCGCATCGCGGTCAAGGACTCTGACCTGGATCTGTCTGACATCGACGAAGTTATCCTGGTGGGTGGTCAGACCCGTATGCCACTGGTTCAGCAGAAAGTGGCCGAATTCTTTGGTAAAGAGCCTCGCAAGGACGTTAACCCTGACGAAGCGGTGGCCATGGGTGCTTCCATCCAGGCTGCGGTTCTGGCCGGTGACGTTAAAGACGTTCTGCTGCTGGACGTTACTCCGCTGACCCTGGGTATCGAAACCATGGGCGGCGTAATGACTCCGCTGATCGAAAAGAACACTACCATCCCGACCAAAAAGTCCCAGGTGTTCTCTACGGCCGACGACAACCAGGGCGCAGTCACCATTCACGTACTGCAGGGTGAGCGCAAGCAGGCGACTCATAACAAGTCCCTGGGCCGTTTTGACCTGGCAGACATTCCGCCAGCACCCCGTGGCATGCCACAGATCGAAGTCAGCTTCGACCTGGATGCCAACGGTATTCTGAATGTTTCTGCAAAAGACAAGGCAACTGGCAAAGAACAGTCTATTGTGATCAAGGCATCTTCCGGTCTGTCGGACGAAGAGATCGATCAAATGGTCAAGGATGCTGAAGCCAACGCGGCAGACGACAAGAAGTTCGAAGAGCTGGCGGCTTCCCGTAACCAGGCTGATAGCCTGGCTCACGCTACCCGCAAGACGCTGGAAGAAGCCGGTGACAAGGCCACTGAAGAAGAGAAGGCGGCCATCACCAAGGCGATTGAAGACGTTGAAGCTGCGGTCAAAGGTGACGACAAGGAAGAGATCGAAGCCAAGACCAAGGCACTGTCTGAAGCCTCTGCCGGTCTGGCCCAGAAGATGTATGCTGAAGCTCAGCAGCAGGGCGAAGCCCAGGCTGATGCCGGTGCCGGGCAAAAGGCGGATGCCGCTGACGACGCCGTTGACGCTGAGTTTGAAGAAGTAAAGGATGACAAGAAGTAAGACCAACTCGATCATCAATGACTGATGATAAGGTCACAACGCGGGATTCATTCCCGCGTTGTCGTATATATCAAAATAATGGCTTTGTCAGACTTGACCATGAATCCAGTTAGCTCTGTGTTTTCATGCTCGACTGGTGAATGCAGGTAGCTCAGGGTTTTTCTGATGTCAAAACGCGACTACTACGAAGTGCTGGGTGTAGAAAGGAGCGCTTCGGACAAGGACATAAAAAAGGCCTATCGTCGTATGGCCATGAAATATCACCCCGACCGTAACCCGGGTGATAAAGCAGCGGAAGAGAACTTCAAGGAAATCAACGAAGCCTTTGAAATTCTTTCCGACAGCCAGAAAAAAGCGGCCTACGATCAGTATGGCCACGCAGGTGTCGACCCGAACATGGGCGGCATGGGCGGTGCCGGTGGTTTTGCCGGTGGTAATTTCGGCGATATTTTTGGCGATGTCTTTGGTGACATTTTCGGTGCTGGCGGTGGTCGCAGCCGCAGTTCCGTCCAGCGTGGTGCCGATCTCCGCTATCAGCTGGAACTCAGCCTTGAAGAGGCCGTTCGTGGCGTCACCAAGAAAATCAATATTCCAACACTGGTCGGCTGTACCGGGTGTGATGGCTCCGGCGCAAAAAAAGGCACTCAGCCGGTCAGCTGTACAACCTGTGGTGGTATTGGTCAGGTGCGTATGCAGCAGGGCTTTTTCTCTGTACAGCAAACCTGTCCTGACTGTCGCGGCACGGGCAAAATGATCAAGGATCCCTGTAACGTCTGCCACGGTGAAGGCCGCGTTCAGGAATACAAGACCCTCTCCGTCAAGATTCCTCCCGGTGTTGATACCGGCGACCGTATTCGTCTGGCCGGTGAAGGTGAAGCGGGTGTCAATGGTGGGCCAGCCGGAGACCTTTACGTTCAGGTCAGTGTTGCTGATCACCCTATCTTCCAACGTGACGGCAAACACCTCTACTGTGAAGTACCCATCACATTTGTGGATGCAGCACTGGGCGGTGAACTGGAAGTCCCCACCCTGGAAGGCCGGGTGAAGCTGAAGATTCCAGCGGAAACCCAGACGGGTAAACTGTTTCGTCTGCGTGGCAAGGGTGTTGTCCCGGTCCGTGGCGGCAGTGCCGGAGACCTGATGTGCCGGGTTGTGGTTGAGACTCCGGTGAAACTGACGGAACGCCAGAAAGAGTTGCTCAGGGAGCTGGATGACACCTTCAAAAAAGAAGGTGCCGGTCACCAGTCGCCTAAAAAGCAGTCCTTCTTTGAAGGCGTCAAGAAGTTCTTTGACGATATGACTTCCTGATTCCCCCCTCAAAAGGCCTCTGTTATCAGGGGCTTCAATTAAATGATGGCTGAGTTACTGCTATTTTTGCGGTGATTTTTAGCTGACTTATCATTGTCTTACTGTGTTTTTTCGGACATGAGCACCGGTGGCTCTCTTCTTGAGCTTTGCAGCGTAGGCAATCAAGGCATCAACGGCTGCCTGCTGACCTTGCTGGGTTGCATATTTGAGGGGCGTAAACCCGTCTTTGGTTCGAGCGCTGACGTCTGCACCGTTGGCAATCAGAGCATAAATGGCATCCAGCTGGCCTTTCCCGGCTGCATAATGGAGGGGCGTAGCCCCTTTTTTGGTTCGAGCGTCGACGTACGCACCTCTGGCAATCAGAGCATCAATGGCTTCCTGCTGGCCTTCCTCGGCTGCATGGTGGAGGGGCGTATATTTATTTATATTCCCGGCATTAATATCAGTACCTTTGGCCACCAATTCGTCGACGAGTTCCCAATCACAGGCCGCAGCGGCGCACGCAAGCACTATTGAATCTAAATTATTACCTGGTGCATTAACATCAAATCCAGCATTAACAAAACTCTTGATCATTGGGACATTTATCTTTTTATTGTCGCTGGCCCTTTTTAGGGGCGTAACCCCGTCTTTGGTTCGAGCGCTGACGTCCGCACCTTTTTCAATCAGAGCATCAATGGCTTCCTGGTGGCCTTGAGCGGCTGCATAGTGGAGGGGCGTAAAACCGTTTTTGGTTCGAGCATCGACGTCTGCTTCTCTGGCAATCAGTTCATAAATAGCATCCGGCTGGCCTTTCTCGGCAGCAAAGTGGAGGGGTGTATATTTAGTATTTTTATTCTTGGGGCCATTAATATCAGCCCCTTTGTCCAACAATTTGTCGACGAACACCCAATCACAAGCCGCAGCAGCAAACGCAAGCATTGTTGAACCTAAATTATTACATGGTGCATTAACATCAAATCCAGCATCAGCAAAACTCTTGATCATTGGGATATTTATCTTTTCATTGTCGCTGGCACTTTTCAGGGCCGTATATCCTTTCTCGCTTCGAGCGTTAACGTCCGCACCGTTGGCAATCAGAGCATCAATGGCTTCCTGCTGGCCTTGAGCGGCTGCATAGTGGAGGGGCGTAAACCCGTTTTTGGTTCGAGCGTTGACGTCCGCACCTGCGGCAATAAGGGCATCAATGGCTTCCGGCTGGCCTTGAGCGGCTGCATAGTGGAGGGGCGTAACCCCTTTTTCGGTTTGAGCGCTAACATCCGCACCTTTGGCAATCAGAGCCTTAATGGCTTCCAGCTGGCCTTCCTCGGCTGCATAGTGGAGGGGCGTATATTCAGTCTTTATATGCTTGGGGCCATTAATATCAGCACCTTTGGCCATCAATTCGTCGACAAACCCCCAATCACAAGCCTCAGCGGCACACGCCAGCATGGTTGAACCTAAATAATTGCATGGTGCATTAACATCAAATCCAGCATTAGCAAAACTCTTGATCATTGGGATATTTATCTTTAGATTGTCGCTGGCCATTTTCAGGGCGGTATCTCCATTCACGGTTCGAGCGTTGACGTCCGCACCTCTGGCAATCAGAGCATCAATGGCTTCCTGCTGGCCTTGAGCGGCTGCATAGTGGAGGGGCGTAAGTTTAGTCCTTATATTCCTGGGGCCATTTATATCAGCACCTTTGCCCATCAATTCGTCGACGAACCCCCAATCACAAGCCTCAGCGGCACACGCAAGCATGGTTGAACCTGAATTATTACATGGCGCATTAACATCAAATCCCGCATCAGCAAAACTCTTGATCATTGGGATATTTATCTTTTTACAGTCGCTCGCACTTTTCAGGGCCGTAACTCCTTTCACGGTTTGAGCGTTGACATTGGCACCTCTGGCAATAAGGGCATCAATGGCTTCCTGGTGGCCTTTCTCGGCTGCACAGTGTAGGGGCGTCCTACCGTCTTTGGATTGAGAGTTGACGTCCGCACCTGCGGCAATCAGAGCGCCAATGGCTTCCAGCTGGCCTTTCTCGGCTGCAAAGTGGAGGGGCGTCCTCTCGTCTTTGGTTCGAGAGTTGACGTCCGCACCTTTGGCAATCAGAGCCCCAATGGCTTCCAGCTGGCCTTTCTCGGCTGCACAGTGGAGGGGGGTCCTCCCGTCTTTGGTTCGAGAGTTGACGTCCCCACCTCTGGCAATCAGAGCCCCAATGGCTTCCAGCTGGCCTTGAGCGGCTGCATAGTGGAGGGGCGTCCTCCCGTCTTTGGTTCGAGAGTTGACGTTCGCACCTCTGTCAATCAGAGCACCAATGGTTTTCTGCTGGCCTTGAGCAGCTGCATAGTGAAGAGGTACCTTGGTGTCAGCAATAATAAAAAGATCACGACGACACAATGGACAATTTGCTTTTTTACTTATCTTCAGCCATTTCTTAATACACGATGTATGATAATGATGATTGCAAATACTTACAGAAACTCTCCGGGAGCCGGAAATATCTTCCAGGCAAACAGAACACACCTCCACAACGTCTGCGTGTAAGGATACAGGAGAAATGCATTGAATGAGGTTATAGCGTATTCCTGATAAAACATTCATGACCTTTTGACCTTCCTGGACGCAAAAAGTTCTATAAACTCCAAACTATTGCTTATTCCACTCATAAGAAAAGGAAGAATAAAAGGCATTACTTGCCGCTGATAGTTGGCTCAGGTTTTATCTTCAACAGAGCAAGTGACAGGGTTTGATGGTCAGGAAGATTCCTTAATGCCCGCCATCAGAACTATAACGACCCACTGCTTTGGGAAGCTAAAGACAGAACCACTGTGGTGAGCGTTACGGAAAAGACGCAGCTTGACTGCGTCAGGTGTGAGATCAGGAGATGAGCACAAGTAAGCTGATACCTCTCGAAATGTGGTTCGATGGCATCAAACTGGAAGTTTGTGCTGCTCCATGATGAGTTCAGGGGATAACCAGTTATTGCCTGAGCGGTGTCCGGGACGCAGAAGTCAGCGCTTCTTCATTTTCAGGCCGATCTGCACTGTCCAGCATCTTGCGAATAACAAAAGAAGACACCTGGGCAATAATCACCATCACCACCGCGGCTGCAGTCAGCATGGCAAAGTAGTCACCGTACACACCCTGAACAAACTGCTGGGTGATTTCCTGTCCTTTTTCCATTGCAATGCTGCCGGAGATCACCGCACCGATGATGCCAGACAGAGCCATGGCAATGTAGAACAGGGACACTGAGAAGCCTTCAATCTTCTTAGGTGTTACAGACAGAATAAAGGCAACCACCAGAGAACCCACAATAACTTCACCAAAGGCCAGGAAACCGTGGATAACCAGGAATACATCCGGGCTGATGATAACATCGGTACCAATACCTTTAACCGCCATGGTCAGAATACCAAACGCAATAGTCACCAGTACGAAAGAGATGGATACCTTGCTGGCAGTAGACAGGTTAATACCACGCTTCTCCAGGGCAGTGAAACTCGCGGCAATGGCCGGACCTGCAACAATACACCACAGAGGGTTCAATGCCATGGATGCTTCTGGAGCCAGAGGGATAAAACCAAGCAGTTCACCACGCATGGTATTGATAGTCACCATGGTCATGGAAGTCATCATCTGGCCGTAGTACACAAAGAATGCAGTCGCCAGAAATGCCATGATCAGAATGGTACCCATTTTCAGAGCATCCGATTGACTGGCTTTGAACATCAGGGAGATGAAATATAACAGTGCAGTACCACCAATGGCGTATACAACGTACTTCCCGGTTTCCATGTCGGAGAACATGAAGAACACCATACCGAGCATGGCAACAGACAGCGCCAGGAAGATAACAATGTTCATAGTGCTCAATGGCTGCCTGTCGATATCTTCACCAATCTCGACCAGTGGCTTGTGGAAAATAACCAGCATGGTAACCGCCAGAGCCGCCATGATAGAAGAAAGCGCAAAACCACCTTTAAAGCCAATAACCAGCACCAGCATTGGGTACAGATATTGACCCAGCAGAGCACCAATATTGTTAACCGAGTAGTTAATTGGGTAGCAGTTTTCAAAGTCTTCCTGAGATTTGAAAGTACGCTTGTAAAGGCTTGGGTAAGAAGGAGACATCAGGCCCCGGGCATAACTGGCCAGAGCAATACCCAGCAGAGCCACTGGAGCATTGGCGATGGAAGCACCAAATGCCAGCAGTGCGTAACCTGATGCGAATGCAGTGTAAGCCAGCGTCAGTGAGCGTTTGGCCCCCAGAAATTTGTCAGCAATGAAACCACCGGCAATGGCGAACAGAGGGCCGATGGAAGAGAAGGCACCAACAATCATCATGGTGTCTGCTTCGCTGTATTGCAGCTCTTCAAGGAAGAAACGGGTCAAAATGACCATTACGCCATAAAAGGATAAGCCAAACATCATTTGGCAGAACATCATCGACTTGTTCAGTTTATTCCACATAGAAACTCTCTTTATAATGTGTGCATTCAGATGAGGGAAGCGCCCTTCCCATTCTCAATTACTCCAACAACGTTGAACTGCATTACCAACACACAAAATAATTTTCTATGCTCTTTCGTAGTATTAGAGTTTCTATCAATCAAAAGAAAAAGAAGTACAAGAAAAACCCACTAAAAGTATGAAAAACCACACTTATAAACCGAAAAACGAAATCGATTTCAAAAAGTAAGTAGCTGGCTATGTGGAATCGAATATTTCTAGCTACCTGGACTGGTACTATGCGAGGCATAACGGAGGGAGCATAGCCGTAGCTATGTGACCGGAGTTGGCTGAACAGCGCCCACCCACTTCAGCTTTGCACCCCCAGGCTTTCGAAATATTCATCATAAATCTTCTGCACATCTTCTGACCTGATAACCACCAGATCCTCGCTATCCATCATTTTTTTGATTCTGGTGTTTTCCAACATTGCAACATTGTCTTTCTGTTTGGCGACAAATCCAGAGACGTTTTCAGCACAACAGTGCTTATCTGGAGTAAAGACCTTATCATAGTTGAGTAGCAGATTTTTAACGTGAACCGTGCTTGTTGGTTTAAACACATGGAACGGTCTGAAACGAAAACCCTCTCTTCCGGCCAGACCAATGCTCATGGGTGCCTTCAAAGATTGGGCACGCTTGTAAAGATAGTGTGCAAAACGGGTTTGAGTCTCTTCCGGCTGGTTACGGGTATCGATAAAGCCATTGGTCATAAGAAAGAGTGGCTTACCCACCTGGGACTGGCTTGAGGCCACTTTTCTGTAGGCAGGGATTCCATGGAGAAGGCGACTGATATCGGGTATTCCATCTTCTGGCTGATCAGTCCACTGCTCAATTTTGGCTGAAGCG
This sequence comes from Salinisphaera sp. G21_0, assembly GCF_017744115.1. Lineage (GTDB taxonomy): Bacteria > Pseudomonadota > Gammaproteobacteria > Pseudomonadales > Endozoicomonadaceae > Endozoicomonas. The sequence continues at coordinate 78,250 of NZ_JAGHQW010000016.1, forward strand.
CCCAGCAACGTTTCAAAGGTTTCCGAGCACCCGGTGGGCATGGTGTCTTCATCTATCTCTGTCACCATCTCGTTGAGCTGTTCGTTATAACGACTCGAGAAAATGAAAGGGCGTTCATTGTGCTTCCAGAGATTATACCAATTTTCAATATTCTGGTTGGCAAGCATTCCCAACGATGGGACATTTGCTTCAATCCAGCGCCATTGTTTGAGATTTAGAAAGAGATTAAATGAATGTTCTACTTTAGGTTCAATCCACTTTTTTTGGACAATAAAGGCAGCCAAAAGAGAACACCATCCGATATTGGTCACTTTTTTTTCAATGCAGTGCTTCAAGTGATTAGTCAGTACCGATTCAAGGAAACCCCACATTTTCTTCGGAGGATGATGGTAGCGAGACGGTGCATCAAGTTGATTTTGACAATGATCAATATGTTCCAAAACCTGCCTGCAGTCATCTGAACCCGACTCAGCCATTTGATTCAAACCAGCCAATAATGACTCTTCAACCAGCCTTTGTTCTTCGATGAAGGAGCTGCCATATTGTTTGCAGGTTGACAAGCGCTCACATCCCTGACTAAAGCCTTCCAGATTGGCTTTTTGGAAATGCCCTATTACCTCGGGGGCTAAAGCAGCAAGGGAGTTCTTGTCAGTCTCCCGCGCTGCGAAATCATGAACATCAATTTTTGGAAAGTAAGGGTTGTGGCCATGAGTATCCTCTTCCGAATAAGCACCTCCCAAATCATAGGTTTCCCAATCATGGCCATTCCAGACTTCTGCCCAGTCATGGATCTCACTTATAACAATACGGCAGGTGATACCAAAATATTGCAGAATAAACTTGAAAACAGGTGCACGGTGCCTGCAAGAGCCAACAGCCTCAGAGAGAAGAGTCTGTGCCAAATCATCTTTGATCTCAAGGTTACTTTGAGTGTCAAACTGACGACAATATTCCACTGCTGCGGCAATTCGCCCCTGATCATCCGTTGCGTTGATAATATCCAGTACCAACTGCTGATTATTGGTCAGCATTGTTATGGGGGCTTGTGCAGCTGCCCGCACCGTATTGAACAGGACATCGACGCGATGCCTGATCGGTTCCGGACAATGGTTGCCCTGTGGGGAGATCAGGTCATCACGCTGATTATGATCATGGGGTTTGAACAGTTCTCCCGTGAGGCAACAGCATTTGTCTTGTTTCTGAGTCTCTATCTCTACTGGTTGAGTATCATGCACTTTATTAACATCAGCTTTTTCAAGCAGACCAGCGCTACTACATTTTTTGCTCAGTTTATAGTGAACATGAATACTGCGGTTTATTAAACCTGAAAACTGAATCCAGTGCTGGCCAGTATAGTTATCCAGGAATACCTGGTGAGCCCGCACCGGCTCCGTTCGAAGTTCCGTTATCTCCTCCCTGGGGAATCTGCTGGGCAGAGGAAATAATTTATGGTTTGGTCCGACTTTGATCGTGTGACACCCATAAGTTTCTCCCGGATGCAGTCGAACATTATTATTTGCCGATGGTGGATTCATTGCCTCAGGAAAGACCCTGATTAAATCTCTCTTTTCGGGTTTCCATTTGTTCCTGTAAATATTGCCATTATCGGTCACTTTATAATCAATGAAATTTAACCGATAACTCCTGATGTCCTGACCGTAGAATGTCCTTTCCTTCCTTATGGGCCCGGATTCAGACCCGAAACATCCAATGACCGCTCTGGTTTCTATGGATTGGTAGCCACCCCCACTATATCTCCTAACCCCACGTTGCCGGGGCTGCTCTCTAAGAAGAGAAGAAACATTACCGTCAAGTTTCTCGCCAGCTGTTCGACTCAAGTAAGGCAAACACTGTGCAATGGCAAGAACGGGAAGACAGCAAACCACCGCAACCGGCAGACAGGCAGGCTTCAGATAAGCCTCCCAGACTGACACTGGCTTGTCGATGTCCACTTGCAGGTCCCCGCGCAATAAGCGTTCCCAGATCTCTCTTTCTGAAAAAATGTGTCGGTACCCATCCAGGTACCTCAGAACATCCATGTGCCCGGCTGAAACCTGCGACTCGGCAGGACCAGACTCCCAGCCACTGAGCTTAAATACCTCCGAAGGGAGAACGTCGCTGCCTTTTATGCGTGCACGAAACCACTGTCGCTGCTGCATAACATAGAGCGCCCTGCTCTGATTATCACCACCTACTTCCAGATCATCTGGCAGGCCGGTCTCTTGCCGCCATAACCACTGGGCAGCCCGCTTGATAATTTCTGCCCTGGCATCGCTATCCGACAGTTTCTCATCAATAACGAGTTCCCGCGTCGGCGTAACACCAAAACCACCGGATGTTGAGCGCTGGATAAATATTGGTCTGTCCAGGTCGGGAATGGTTTGAAAAAGCCAACGGCATAACCCGTGATCGTAACGATGGCCATCGACAGGTGCTGGTTGCTCTGGCGTTGAATCCCGAAGGAAACCAGCAACCTCCTCTTTGGAGATTTTTCCGGCTTCCATATAGAGGAAGTAATGCTGACAGAATAATGCGATTAAATCCGATTGAGGCGTGACTGCTGCCGCAAGATTTTGCAGATCACGGCAAACCGGGAACAGCGCCTGCCCGGATTTTTCTAACCGTTGGTAAACGTAACAATGCAGGGCGGCAATATGCTCAGCGGTTTGATCCAGGTTTTCCGGGGGTAATAATTGCCGGGCAATCTTGCCCAGCTCCTGCTCATTGTAATCATCGATTCTGATAATCCGGAAACGATCATTAAGTGCCGGTGAAAATGCGCTGCGCCCGCTGTATTCCGGTGGGTTAGTGGTGGCAAAAAGGTGGAAGCCGGGCGTGCAAGGCTCGGTCAGTACATCATTGAGTTCACCTTCAAGGTCGGCACTGCTGATCATGTTCAATTCTGAAACCACCAGAACCGTCCCTTCCTGCTGGGCTTCCCTGATGGCTTGCTTCAGTTCAGCCCAGTCACAGTCTCCGGCATTGAAATAACGAACTTCGGTGGGCCTGCTCGTTTCATCACTGTCATCCCACATATCCAGCAGCAACTTCAATGTTGCGTCCTTGCCTCTGCCGGCCGGGCCTTCAACCAGTGTCGCCCTGCGCCCTGAATGGCGAACACCACTTTCATGCTCAAGACGGAGACGATCAAGATCCTGGGCCAGCGTCTGCATTAATGATTTAACGGACTGTGATGATGTATCAAATTCAGGTTTTGCCCGGTTAACGTAGCAACAGAATTTTTCGTAAAGCTGATCAAGACGCAGGTCGTATCCTGTCACGGTGGTTGGCAGTTTGCGGGCCTCATAGCGGTGCTCAAACCACAGCTTTAAAATCTGGTAAGACGCTTGAGTCTGCTTATTCAGTGAGTGAGCGATGACACTGTCAAACCCGTTCCAGACCATATCATCAAGCCGGGTTTGCGTGACACGCCAGGCAGTGTAATGGAGCTGACAGGCCATCCAGCCACAGACATCGGTGAGATCCCGGGGACTGAAGACCCGGTCCGGCAGCAGCAGTTTCAGTTGCTTTTGCAGCTCCATCACCGTGTCGGCAGTCTGCCGGGCCACAGCGTCATCAAGCCCTGTCAAAGAGGCCCCATGAAATAGCCTGTTCAGTGCAGTCAAGACCACCTGTTCTTTCAGGAACTCCGGGCTTAAAGCGGGATAGTGAACCCTTATACCCCGATCCTGCAGGACCGTTTGCTCACTGCGACCGGAGTAGGCACCGGGATTACAGGTGAACACAACCCGGTGTTGGGGTGAAATATCCACTCTTTCGGAACCACAGAATATATGGGGATTTGCCGACCAGATACCGGCCAGCACGTTATCCAGAAGGTTGGCGGCAAGATTCGCCTCATCCACCACCAGGGTCACCATCTCACCGGGCCGGGGCTCTGTTCTGGCCCATTTCAGGATAATTCCCGCCTGCTCTGTCATCCCACGGTCATCACCCTGATGTTGCCAGACCCACCGCTTGAGGAGATGGCTCTCTTCTGCGCCGGGGCCAATCGTCAGGGTAAACGTGGGACCTGACGATTTTGCCGCCTGATGGGCGAGATAGCTTTTGCCCGTACCGGTGGTGCCCTCAAGGGTGATCAATTTATTGCCACGGATTCGTCGCCTGAGTCGGGCCAGTCTCCTGAGGCCCCTGCTGTGCTGGGATATGCGTTTTGAGAGTATTTGCTCCAGCACTGACGGATCATCATCACTGGCATTAATAAATTGCCGTTCCAGCAGGCTGCGGATCAAATTTCGCTGCTGGTTTGCGGAGGCATTCTGCTGGATTCTCAGAATACTGGTGGAGAGGTTGTCCAGTCGCGTCTGAACCGGACTACTCTGTTGCTTCCGAAAATCCCAGCCGGCGTAAAGGGCATTGTTCAGAATCCGGGTAATTACGGATGAGCGGTAAGTCGCCTCAGGCAGTGTATTCAAGAGCTCATCATCACACCCAAGCCTTTTTTTCAGCGCTCGCTGGTAAACTTTGGGGGCGTGGCGACATAGAAGCGCGATCAGTGTTTTCCTGTGGCCAGGCTGGTTATAATCAAGCGCCATTGGCTCAGGGTGTGAGAAAAATCCCTCTCCGAACATATCAACCAGCTCCCATCCGTTGCTGGTAATATAGGCACTGTTGATCAGGTGACCATCCCCAAGAACAGCGGTCAGTTTATCAATATCCACCCAATAGCCATTGTGGTCGGGCCATATTTGCCGGGTAATTGACTTTGCGAACGCTCTGACTTGTTTTTCTTTCCTGGCGACATGTGTCACCAATGTGGCAATGGCTTTGCGGTAGTGGACAGGAAGTGCTTCGGTGCCGCCTTCCTCCGTGACGATGGCATTGGCTTCATTGAGTACCGATTGCACCAGGGCATCCGACAACGCTGGCCAATTAATAGTGGCAAACCTTTCCGGCAGCGTCCTTAAAGCACTGTGCAGTTTTTCCAGCCCCTCTTTCAGCTCAATCCAGGCTTGGGAGTGTTCAGGAACCGGCGGAGTCACGGCGACTTCCCGGGCAATTGCACTGTGCCATACCAGCGATTCCGTTCTGACACCTTCAGGCCATACCAGGTAAATTCTGGAATCAGCCGGTATCTGCTCTTTACTGCCGTTGACAAAGAAATGGCCCGGTTTCAAAAGCAGGGTTTCCAGCTCAAGCTGCAACCTGGGGTTTTGCTCCAGGCCACACAAAATAACCGGTTTGTTTGACTGCAAAGCCTTCATCATGCCGGACCAGCGGAATCCGTATTGATATCTGGCTTCAGAGGTTATATGTGGGTTATTAACCAGCTGCGTCAGGGTCGTTTCAGGATTGACACGGACAATCTCAGCCTCCGGGTGCCTGTTGAACAGATCATTCACCAGACCTTCGTGATCCTCACTGCGCAGGATCCGGATCATTTGCTCAAATGCTTCACCAGCTAATTGAGGCGAACTGTCAGGCCTGGCAGGAAAGAAAGAGTCGGGTTGCCTGGTTTCGAGCAATGTCAGCGGGACTTTCGTTTCTTTAGCTTCCATCAGCGTTGTGAGCCGATGGAGTAATTGTGTCCACTGCGCCTCCTGCAATGAAGAGGTCACCACTATTGACCCTCCTGCCTGAATGGCTTCTTCCAGAGGATGGTGCTCGCAACTCTCTCCTTTGTCGTTAATCCCCACGGTACTCAGCCAGCTTTTCACATTAGCGGAATTGATGGTGATGAGCGGACCGTCAGGGATATTGGCAGCAAGCCTGATACTGCCAAGGAGCCGGGACCTGTCTTCCCCCCCGGATTGTCTGACCCGGAAGAACATCTCTTCAGGCAGTGACAGTTTTTCGCCCTGCACTTCGATTTCCCGGGTGATTTTTATATTACGCAGAGCCTGGGTAAATGCCGGATCCTCTTCGGGGGCATCGGTTATCCACAGTTTTTTTGGTACCTCTCTCTCAATGACTCCCGACTCCCAGCCGAATCCATGATCTGCCTTTACACCGTAGCTCCCGAGCAGTGTTGGCCGCCAGGGAACACTGCCGTGACACAAATTAATGGAGCACTTTTCATTTTCATGTGCCGGGTTATTTTCATCCGGGGCGCAGGGAGAGATATCAAGAATAGAAGGATGTGCTTCAGGAACGCTGGTGAGGGATGCCAGCTTTTTTTGATAATCCCAGGTATTGTCTACCCGGTTTATGCGCCGACAGGTATCGGCTCCCAATGAAAAGGTATTACCGGTATGAAGCTGTTTTTTTTGCACCAGAACCAGTATCTCGACATGACTGCCTAATCTGATTTTATTTAACGAAGGGTTTTCCGGGTCAAGCAGGTCATTGAGCGCCACGGTATCGCTGGGATGCATCTTCTGTAAATCAACCACCAACCGGATCGGACGACTGTTGTCAAATAGCTTGCCCGGTGAACGCTGGCATTTGCCACCAACTTCCAGATGAATACGCTGGCGCAGGTTGTCCCTGGACAAATCTTCAAAACTTTGTATCAGGTGAATCTCAGCACCGGCCTCTCCATTTTGTGCACGTTGGTACTCAAAGGTAGACAGCCTGTCCAAAAGTGCATCTACGTGATCATCAGGCGGCATGATGATACAGTCAAACTTCACCGGGTTGGCGGTATCAGCTCTCTTTTTTTCTGTTGCGGCAATATCAAAACTATGAATTGGTCGTCTTTCACTGCCCGGGCCACTGGAAGAAATATCATCTTCCGGTGACATCTGAAGAAATGGAGTGTATTCATCAGGTAACTCTTCACTTGATGATTGATTGCCAACAGCCGGAGGACTGGAGGGTAAGATTCCACCAGGGAATAAACCGGAAATTCTTTCGAAAACATTCATATTCGTAAGTCTTCCCCAGTCAGAAGTTGGCCAAATGATCCATAAGTTCTGACCACAATTTCGCAAGAATGTTCCGTATCTTTACTTTACCATCCATTGATCACCGCCCATTGGCTGACCAAAGCAGGTAGAACGCGCCTTAAATTACTGGCTAACAATTTATGCACACCTGAAAAACCGTTGTTGAAACTTTTCAGGAAAAAAACTGTCTAACTTGCCAGCAAAAAAAACTGATTTAGGAGAATATTATGGACTCGATTCGATCTTGTCTTGATTACACGTTACTTCGCCCCGACTGCCGGGAGTGCTGGCCATGTTCAGCCGGGATGGGTGCATTCTTTGGTGGAGTTGGCGGTTTGTTCGCCGGCCTTAGCGTTGAAATTGCGACATTAACAGCTGGCGAGGCAGTAGTTTGTGGTATCGTAGTGGGTGCGGCCGGAGGAGCAGTTGTCGGCACTGCAACAGCGGCGACCTTCCTTGCCTTTTGTTGCAAAGGTCAGGACGATACCCAAAATCATCAAAACACTTCCATTAATTCCAGAATGGTCACCAGGCAACCAGACACGATAATCCGTTTCCCCCGTCCCGACTCCGACTCCGACTCAAACTCAGACTCACCGCATGTCACATATACAGGCGCATATTATCCTGCAGTTCTCATGGGTAGTCACGGCGGATACTGCGATAGCAGTTATGGTGGTGGTGACTTTGGCTGCGGCGGCGGTGATGGTGGTGGATGCGGTGGTGAGTGAGCGAATCCCGCAAATTTCAACACTTACAGATCGTGGTACCTTAATATGTATGCAGATGTAGCACCCTGGTAGCGAGCAGCCGGAATTCCGGCTCAATGTAATATTCGGAAATTTCTATCGCCAAAGATTAAATTCTCAGGCTAGAATAGCATTCCCTTGACTACCTTTGGAGCCATGCGTGGTTACGCTTGTTGCGTATGTTGTCATCGCTATTGCGGTGTCCTTTATTTGTTCGGTGTTTGAAGCCGTCCTACTCAGTATTTCCCCGGCCTATGTGGTTAGTCTTGAGCAGAAAAACAGCAAATGGGCAAAGATTGTCCGTGAGCTGCACGATCATATTGACCGCCCTCTGGCCGCTATTCTCACCCTGAATACCATTGCTCATACCATTGGTGCGGCAAGTGCAGGTGCCCAGGCAGCGAAAGTCTTTGGTGATGCCGCCGTTGGTGTTTTTTCCGCCGTGCTGACTTTACTGATCCTGGTGTTGTCTGAAATTATTCCAAAAACCATTGGTGCGTCCTGGTGGCAATCCCTGGTTCCGGTCATGGCTGTTGGTGTGCGCTTTATGGTTAAGCTGCTACTGCCCATTATCTGGATCACCGAGTTACTGACCAGTAAGCTGAGTCCAAAAGACAAAACTAACCCCTATCTGCGTGATGAAATTCAGGCGATGGCCGACCTTGGCTTCCAGGTTGGTGCACTTCAGGGTGTCGAGTCTGAGCTGATGAAAAACATGCTGAAGTTTCGTGATCTCCAGATTGTGGAAATCATGACGCCTCGCTCAGTGCTGTTTTCATTGCCAGAATCTACCACCACTGATGCTTATATGAAGGAGTTCACCGGTTCCAGCTTCTCTCGTATCCCTGTGTACGGTGAAGACCCGGACGATATCAACGGCTTTGTCATGAGAAATGACATTTTGCTTTCCCACCTTCGGGAAGGCGGCAGTACCAGACTGGAAAGCCTGAAACGTCCGATTATTGCCGTGCTGGAAAAAGAGCCGCTGCCAAAACTGATGGCAACGTTCCTGGAAAAACGCAGCCATATCGCCATGGTGGTCACCGAATATGGCGATATCCGTGGTATCGTGACACTGGAAGACATGATTGAAACACTGCTTGGCCGCGAAATCGTCGATGAAAGTGACGAAGTGGTGGATATGCAGCTGGCAGCAAAAACCAAGTGGGCGCATCGCCTGACGGCAACCGCTTCCTGACAGCCTTCTTCCTTAGAGCGGGCAGTTCATAACTTATGAACAAATACCTGAAACTGATCATGCTGTCGGTGGGCTTGAGCGGGTGCGATCAGTTTTTCCCTGAAATACCGGATTTATCCCGTTCGCCCATGACCGTCTTGCTGGAAGACCAGATCCAGCCACGTTATACCAGTCTGGTTTCTGAGGCATTGAACCTGAGAAACCTTGCCTCGGAGTTCTGCCTTAATCCGGATAACAAAAACTTCGGGCTCCTGCAGCAACAGTGGCGTACGACCATGTTAAGCTGGCAGTCAGCGGAAGCGGTGAGCCAACTGATGCTGGAAGAGAATATGGAAGGCTGGCGTTTTCAGTTCTGGCCAGATAAGAAAAATCTGACCGGCCGCAAAGTTGAAGCGCGGCTCAAAAGTGCAGCCCCTGTGCCATTATTGTCAGACAGCGTTATTCTCCAGGGGCTTTCCGCTTCCGAATACCTGCTCTTTGATTCCCGGGCCAATGATGCCCTGGCCCTGAAGAAAACCGAGTATTGCCAGTTTCTGATGGAAAACACGGAAGCACTGTTTGCCAATAGCATGGAGTTGCAGCAGAACTGGGAAAAGTCCGGTAACTACTCCCTCAAGTTAATGGCAATGGAGCGGGGCCAACATGCCCTGGGCCTGAATGGCTGGGTGCTGAACAGCCTAGATGCCCAGACTTCACGGCTAAAAAAAGAGCTGGCCCTGCCCCTGGGGAAACATCGCACCAACCTTTTTCTGGCGGAATCCTGGCGCAGCCAACAATCTCTGGAAAATATCCGGACGGTGCTTGCAACTGCTGATTCGCTGGTTGCCCTGGCCATTGAACAATCCGTTAATCAGGAACAGGCTGAGTTGTGGCAAGGCATTGTTGAGGTGCTGGATCGTCTCTTATTAGCCATGCAACACCTGCCTTATGATTTCACCACTGCGATTGAACAGGGAAGAATTGAAGAGCTTTACCAGCTGAAAGAGCACATTAACGCACTTAGCCAGCAGATTGTCACAACGGCGGGCAGGCTTCAGGTGCCTTTGGGTTTTAACTCAAGTGATGGGGATTAGTGCATCAATTCGATGAGTTTGATGTGTACAATCTCCGTTCACTCTGAGCGGAGTCGAAGGGTGATTGGCACAGTCTTTATTCCAATGGCACTGACTTAAGCTTAAAAGCCCCGTAAACATGGGGATTGATACAGGTTGAGAGGTTTGAATTGGAACCACAAAGTACACAAAGAGCACTAAGAAGAGCTTTTCTTTTCCTTTGTGCTCTTTGTGTGCTTTGTGGTTCAAATCGTAGGGTGCCTTGAAGCCTGCGTATGGCAGAGCTTTCACTCTTAAGTCAGTGCCATTGGTCTTTATTCAGGGCATGGAGCTTACGCCCTTCGACTCCACTCAGGACGAACGGAGTTTGGGGGTTGGAGCAGGTGTCGGCTCGCAAGGGGAGCGATCTACAAAAGCCACGCTTAGCAAATCTCTGGTTTTAGTATTGTGACACATATCAAACCATGTTACTTTTTTCGTGTTCTGCGTAGCTATACAGATGATAACCATAAGCTTTTAGCGGAATACACACTGAGAAAGGACGATGTACCCAGGGTAGGGTGGTTAAAAGACGCATGTCTTGTATGAAGATGCATGCTAAAAAAACTATAAATGATGTTCCCGGGGGACAGAAAAATGAAAAAACAACAGGGTTTTACGCTGATTGAATTGATGATCGTTGTGGCGATCATTGGTATTTTGGCGGCAGTGGCTATTCCGCAGTATCAAAACTATATTGCACGCTCTCAGCTATCTGAGGTTATGGTTAACCTGTCATCAGCAAAAACTACTATCGAAGAAACTGTAGCAATTGACGGTGCCTTCCCTCAGTTTGCTCAAGCTGCTGGTATGGGCATTTCTACAGCAGGTTCAATTGCTTCTGCGGTAAGTGTCCAAACAGGTGGAGCAAATAGTACAACGGGTTACGTTAAAGTTACTCTTGTTACTGATCCAACAGAAGAGCGTCCAGTATTAAATGAAGATGGTTCTGCTCAAACAGATGAAGCTGGAAATCCAGTTACTGTAACTGTTGCAACAGGTGCTGCCCAATTGAACACTGCATTACGTGGCGGTATTTTCAACTTCAAGCGTAATAATGCTGGTACTTGGTCATGCATATCTAATATTCCAGATCAGTACTTGCCATCTGGCTGTACTTTTGATGCTGCTACTCTTTAGTAGTTCTGGCCACTTTCCCAAGCTTAACTTGGCTCCCACGCTCCAGCGTGGGAATGGATTCCTGCTAAATAACCTTCCTAACAGTGCCTGCCCAACTAAAGAATATCGACAGAATAAGCCTCAACTCTGAACAGCACACTTAAGAGCCTTGCTCCTGTGCGTCGGATGGATACGAAAGTTCGCAGATATTCTTCTCGCAGGTAGTTGACAGGGGCTTGTGGCAGGCAATCCCACGGAAACCCGTGGGATCAAGGTCAGAACCTAAACGCTGGCCTGAAATACTAAGAGATCATTTTCACTCAGTATCTTTGTCCATTGCGCTTCCAACAAAAAATCAAGCATTCGGATCAATAATCACATGAGCGCCCTTTTCCGCCGCCATTTTACGACAGGCTTTATAGTCACGGTCACTGGTAATATAAAAAGTCGGAGCAATATTGACAGTAAGGTCCGGAGCCATTCCACGTCCACCGGATTGTCTTTCGGAATTGACCTGGCCCATTGAGTAACAGACCATACCCTGTTTCTGAAGATCTTCCGCTTTATCCGCAGCCTGAACAGCACCGGCCAATAACATTCCCGCTACAGCAACAGCAATTACTTTCATTGTTTCAGTCCTTTACGTGTGTTTTTAAGGAACTGTTGTTATCGGCCCCGGCAGCGATCATTTAGCAGGTTAGTACGTTTTTCTGGCAAATGCCTGAGACGCCAATACAACACCTGTGATGAAGTATATTTGGCTTCTCCTATCTCACTGGCTGATACCGATAATCTGTTCTTTCGGGTACTCCAGCGGTCTTGACGCTACGCCTTCAAGCGGTCTCTTCAAGCTATCCCTATAAAAACCATACGCAGGCTGTACCCGATGTACTTTGATCTGGATCATCTTTTTCCGAAATCCCGGCTTTTTTGATCAGCAAAGGCAGCGATTAATAAATAACCAGAATAAAAATAGCAATATTTACAAGATTATTGCCTTAACCAATGGCGACTGCATTCCATTACCGCCCGTCAAACCGGTATGATGGTAAAAACAATCCTGAACATTACATTGGACGTGAACCATGAAAAAGCTGCTGGCCATTGCCGCTACCGCACTTATCCTGCCAATCAGCAGTCAGGCCGCACCGCTGGACCGGGAACAGCAACAACAGGTCAAAGAGCTGGTGCGTGAAGCCCTGATGGAAAACCCTGAAATTTTTATCGATGTTGTCAATGAGTTGAAAAAACGGGAAGAGTTAGCCAAATCACAGGCGCAAAACTCGGTGCTCACCAGCAATATGGCTGAGCTTTTTCACGGTGATGATCCCTTTGCCGGTTCCTCAACCCCCAAACTGACCATTGCCTACTTTGGTGATGTGAACTGTGGATTTTGCAAACGGCAGGACCCGATTCTGGAAGTGCTGGTCAACAGTTACCCTGACCTGAAAATTATCTATAAAGACATGCCAATCCTCGGGCCAAGTTCAAGAGAGGCGGCTGCGCTCTTATTAGCAGCCAGGGCTGAAGGGAATGACGCCTATCTTGCGCTGCATAAAGAATTGATGTCTCATCGTGCCCGGCATGACTCGGATTCCATTGCCAGTATTGTCAGAAAACAGGGGCTGGATCTGGAGGCTCTGAAAAACGCTGTAGTAGATGATGAGATTTACAAACAGCTGGACCGTAATATCATGCTGGCCCAGAGGCTGGGCATTACCGGTACTCCGGCACTGGTGTTCCCCGATGAAGTGGTTAGGGGGTTTAACCAGGAAAATGTTCTGAAGGAGATGATTGATAAAAGGCTCAGGCAAACCAGGTAGGCAGGAGTGAAACCAACCTGCCCCTGGGTCTGACGAGGGGTGCTGGCGGTTGGTTGATCGGTGTTGCTGGTTTTGCATTGGAACCACAAAGGCACAAAGACACTAAGAAAAGCTTTTCTTTTCCTCTGTGCCTTTGTGGTTCAAACACAGAACCACTTAAATAGAAGATGCTTAATGTCTAACGTAAGAAGCTCTTTTTTCAGCAAGGATTTAAACAATCAGAGTTCAGAAACGATACAGGCCTTGCGATTTTTACCGGTTCGCTCAAGATAGTCTGAGAAGTCCGCAGGAATACGTCCGGTTGTTGCCCCTTCCCAATCCACTGATGAACCATCAACGGCTTCGTAGCGAAACAAATAACGCTGGCGTGTTTTTCCTTTACGGCCACCACTGCTTTTCTCTTCTGACAGGTCTTTGATATCACCCAGGGAGAGACCCAGCTCTTTCATCTGTTTAACCACCGCATCCAGCGCCTCTTTTTTGCGGGCCTGCTCCTCTTCAACCTCCATTTGAGCCATCACCTTTTCTTCGTAAATGGCTTCAATGCGACCGATGACGCGCTGAAGGTCTTCAGCGTGCATATCGTGAAAGAGCTTGCGCACCTGAACTTTAGACTTCAGAACACCGAGAGCTTCATCAAAAATATTCATGGTTTGAACCAATCTGGTAAATCAAAGGATCCATTAAACGCAGGGTTTAAAATTGGTAAAAAACTTAACATTGACAATTCTGCCTGTAAATAGACAAAAGCCCGTGCATTGTTGATAAAAAATGAGCATATTTTCCCATCACCTCGCAAAAATGTGTTTTCAGACATCGTTAAGCGTAACGGCCAATTACATTACAACGAAGCTATGAATCATAAGGTAATACGAAGAATCAGGTTCCTCATCACATGGTTTGGGGAGTCAGCAAAGGTTAACAGTTAAGGTAGAAATCAGCAGCATGAAACAGGGAAGATTAATTAAAGCCAGAATACTGATCAAAACACTGCCAACATAATCATTTACTCGCATTTCAGGTAAAAAACAAAAAGTGGCCGCCTGCTTACTTCATGAAAGCCTGATTACTGAGTTTAATTCATATTCAAAAATACGCCAAAAAAACGGAATTCTGGCTGAAACTGAATCAATGGATTGAAGCAATAAGTTTCAAGCATATTAAAAGTCAGTTTAATTACAAAGCCCCGGAACACGTACCGGGGCTTTGCTGATGCCTAAAATCAGGCAGCCGTTTCGTGCTTCTTCATCTCTTCGGCGCGAAGATCTTTCCGCAGAATTTTACCCACTGGCGTCATTGGCAGAACATCCCTGAATTCAACCTGCTTTGGCACTTTATACGCGGTCAGGTTCAGTCGGCAGTACTCCTTGACCTCTTCCGCCGTTAAGCTTTTGTCCTGTGGAATAATAAAGAGTTTGACGGCCTCGCCGGTTTTCTTATCGGGTACACCAATAACGGCACAGTTCTGCACTTTATCGTGCTTGGAAACCACATCTTCCACTTCGTTGGGGTACACGTTAAAGCCTGAGACCAGCACCATATCCTTAACCCGGTCGACGATTTGCACATAACCCTGTTCATCGATAATGGCCACGTCTCCGGTTTTAAACCAGCCTTCGCTGTCAATCACTTCTGCCGTTGCTTCCGGGCGCTGCCAATAGCCTTTCATCACCTGCGGGCCTTTGACACAGAGTTCCCCACGCTCTCCCAATGGCAGCTCATTGCCCTCATCATCAATGGTCTTCAGGGCCGTGCCGGACATTGGCAAGCCGACAGTGCCCAGCCTGGCGTAACTGCCTGCAGGGTTCAGGGATACCACGGGCGAGGTTTCAGAGAGGCCATAACCCTCGGAAATCGAACATCCCGTGATCGTTTGCCAGCGGTTGGCAACCGCCGCCTGCAAGGCAGTACCACCGGACATGGTTGACTGCAGTTCGGAAAAGTCCAGGTCTTTAAATTCCGGGTGATTCATCAAGCCAACAAACAGTGTGTTCAGGCCGATGAAGATATTCACCTTGTGGGGCTTCAGGGACTTGACAAACGTATCCATATCCCGTGGGTTGGCAATCAAAATGCTGTGTCCACCCTGATGGAAGAATGCCATCAGATGCACGGTGAACGCGTAGATATGATAAAGAGGCAGGGGCGCAACTGCGGTATTGCCTTCGGGCTTTGACAGCGGCACACCATTATCATCGGTCTGAGACAACGTACCGGCAGTCTGCAGTACATTACTGACCAGGCTACGCTGAGTCAGCATAGCGCCTTTGGCCACGCCGGTGGTGCCACCGGTATACTGCAACACCGCCACATCATCAGGATTGGCCGGCAGCGGTTTGCTGTACCGGGATTTTTCCCCAAGCTTCATGGCCTGATTGAAACTCAGCGCCTGGGGCAGCTGGTAAGAGGGAACCATCTTCTTGACGTGCTTTACCGCCAGATTAATCAGTGACCGCTTCGGCCAGGGCAGCAGGTCGGCCAGCTCAGTGACAATCAGGTGCTTGATGGGCGTATCCTGAATAATTTCCTCCACCAGGTGGCCAACCACATTGAGGCAGACCAGCGCCCTGGCTCCTGAGTCGGTAAACTGATGTTTCATCTCCCTGGCGGTGTAGAGCGGGTTGGTATTAACAATAACCAGACCAGCCTTGATTGCGCCATAAGCGACGATGGGGTACTGAATAAGGTTCGGCAGCTGAATAGCAATACTGTCACCGGGCTTCAGTGTCGTATGGTTCTGGAGATAGGCAGCAAACCGGGTGCTTAGCTGATCGATTTCGTTGTAGGTAACCGTTTTGCCCATGCTGGTGTAGGCTGGCCGGTCGCCGTATTGATGGACTGCATGTTCAATGACTTCGCCCAGGTTTTTGAACTTTTCAAGATCAATTTGGTCTGCAATGCCTGGGGCGCGTTTGCCATCCCAAAAACTGGCTTCCATGAACACCTCATACTTATTTTTTGTTGTTATCGGAAGGCGATGAAACAGTTATATTTCCCTGGCCTGCTTTTTATGAGGCAGGTGTCTTACAAAAATCCTTTTTGCTTCATCTATTTCTGAGGATCATACTATCTAAACGTTCAACCTTGAACCAAAAATGATAATTTATGCTTCTTTTTGTGCTAAAAAGCCATGAGCTGCTCGGGACGATAGTGCAGGAAAGCGCTAGTCCCCATACAATGCACACCCTCGCTCTACGTGGGAACGAGATGCAAATCCTGCCACGGAGGCACGGAGAAAAGAAAAATCTTTTCCTCTGTGACTCCGTGTCTCCGTGGCAAAAAGAGGAAGTTTTTCAGGGGCAATGCCTTAGTGATTGGTATTAACCAGCTTTACGGTCCAAAGATCACAGCAATTTTCCGGTGAGGCAAGCAAACTCAGCTTTTGAGGGCGAGTCAGCTTTTTGATGGCCGCTTCCCGTCGGCTGGCCGAAGAACGGTCATGATTACCTTCCAGATAGACCAACTGCTGTGGCTTCCGCCCCCTGAAATACCTGGCTCCCCCAGCAGTACCGCAATGCTGACGCCAGCGCCGTTCAATATCCGTGGTGATGCCAGTATAAAGGCTGCTATCACTGGCAAGAATAATGTAAACCGACCAACATCCATCCGACATTCTTTGCTCTTCCTGAACGATTCCGAGTTGCTTCTTGATCCAATTGACCACGGCAGGAGGCTGTCCGGGGCTACTGAAATAGTGAGTCTATTCTCAGAAAGCCTTTTAGCCAATAGAGGGCAACACACCACCAATCACCCCAAACTGGGCAACGATCACCAAAAGTCCCGCAATAATGGCAATGGCCAGGGCCGGAATACCACCAGCCACTTGATAGGGTTCTTCCATATGGAGCTTGCGAACCTTCCAGACCAGGGCCACGGGAATAAATACCGCCAGAATCACCAGGGCCACAGCGGCGTAACCCAGGGCAGTGACAAAACTCCCCGGCATAAAAATAGCCGCCAGCAGCGGAATCAATAGCGTGAGTGTGATGGTTTCGATACGCCCCCAAATACCGTGAGAGCGACCAAACACTTCTGCCAGATAGTCAAATAACCCAAGAGCCACACCCAGGAATGACGTGCCCAGGGCAAAGGCAGCAAAGGCACTGATCATATAATCAAAACTGGATGTTCCGGAATGGTTGCCTATGGCATCCATCAGCGATGTTACACCGTCCGGACGGTGTGCCATGGTCACCACCACCGCAGAGGAAACCACACCAATCACCACCGCCATCCAGATCACGTAAATGCTGAACGGAAGGGCACTGCCACCAATCAGGGCATAGCGAAACCGCCGGGGTTTTCCCTGCACATACTGAACCACGGTGGGTACCGCACAGTGATAGCCAAATGAGGTATATAACACCGGCAGCGCCGCGAATAAAATGCCAGGGGTACTGTTCTCCAACCCAAGATTACTCAAACTGACCTCGGGCAACAGTGACACCACGATATACAGCAGCAGGGCCAGCATCAGTGCGAACATCACCCGGTTGGCCACATCAACCACCCGGGTACCGGTCACCACCAGAATGGCAACCAGCAACACCACCACCGTTGCCGTGATGCGAAAAGGCAGGTGAATCCCCTCTTTGGCCAGCAGGCTGCCCAGCACGTTGGCACCACCGGAAATGTAAGCTGCGCACAGGGAATAATAGAGAAACAGCATGGCGACGACGGCAATACCCTGACCAACCGGCCCCATTAAACGCCCCATAACGCCATGGAGATTCTCTGCTTCCGGGCAGGCCCTGCAGGCCTCGGCAATTAACAGACCGCCGTAGGTTGATAACCCCCACATCAAAAACATCAGGAATACGCCCCAGACCAGACCGGTCAGTGCGGACACCAGCGGCAATGCCAGCATGCCTGCACCAATGGAAGTACCGGCGACCAGAAGGCTGCTACCCAACGTCTGACTTTTCATATTCGGTCCACCTGTTTGATAAAACAAAAGCCACTAAAAGTGGCTTTTGAAAGTGGGAAACTTATATAAAATAGATCGACAACATGGCTCTATAAATAACCTGCCAGTACTAATAATGGACTGAATTAGAATTTTTTCTACTTATCAGGTGTTTTTGCCAGAAATCTGAAGGGGGGTTGACCCGGGGGCCTATAGAGCTCGCAGCAAACCCTTAATAGACCCTGGCTATCAAGCGCAGCACTTTTTATATTTTTTCCCGCTACCACAAGGGCAAGGATCATTCCGGCCCGGCATTTTTTCCAGTACCGTAGTTTTGGGCGTATCCTTCAACAACTGCAGGGCAGAGATATCCTCTGCGGCTTCTTCATCCACGTGAATCTGGCAGAACCAGCCATTCTCCAGAAACTCTTGTTCCAGCTCAGCCCGGCGTTCTTCGGTCTGCACAGTAAGAACGGCAGGATTCTTTTCTGTTCCGAGACGGGCTTGTTTTTTACCGTCGAAAACCCGGTAGGCCTGTTTATCGTCAATTTGAAGATTGGTCTGGGTATAAAATTTGCCCATTTGATCACCTGTTAAGTTGGAAAATGTTGACCTCTCGGAACGAGAGCAAAAGGGAAATGCAAAACCGGAGCAGTTTACTGGAAGTGCCTGTCATTAGCCACCGACCAATTCTTTCCGGCATACCTAGGAGGCTGTCCGAGAATAGACTGCCCTACTGCGGTGGCAGCAAATTGGTCTAAAAATTCCGTTTTGTTCGGCAAATAGCCCCGCTATTCACCTCACAAAACGGAATTTTTATCCTCAATTTTCTGCCATCCTCGCTACGGGCGCTATTCTCGGACAGCCTCCTAGCTTATAAAAGACGAATGCCATCTTCATCAATGCTAATCAGGCGTTCTTTGTATAGCCCACCAATCGCCATTTTGAATACCCGTTTACTGACCGAAAATTCTCTTTTGATAATCGCAGGGTCAGTACGGTCATTAAACGGCAAAAAGCCCTTCTCAGCCTTTAACCTGGCAACAATCACCGTACCCAGGTCGCTCATTTCCTGCTTATCAAAGCCGGGCTTTTTCAGGCATAAATCCAGTTTCTGATCGGGCCGGACCCGTTTGATAAATCCGTCAAACTTCATGCCCATCCGGATTGGCTGGTCGATATCCTGGTCAAAAATAACCCCAAGGTATTTATTCTCGACAATTGCCGTATAGCCAATATCCGTACGGTCACAAACCATCAGAGAAACTGCCTGACCATTACTGTACCGATGGGGTGTTTTGGACGAGATGGTAGCCAGAAACTTGCTTATTTTTGACGACGCAACGATCCGATAGCTCTGCTGTTCCTGATAGATATACACGACATAAAACTGGTCTTTGACCATGCGCTCTTTCTGTTCACTAAAAGGCACCAGCAGCTCTTTTGGCATATTCCAGTCAAGGAAAGCACCAATACGGTTGGCATCGGTGACTTTCAGGCAGGCGAATTGCCCTACCTGAGCCTTGGGGCGGAGTGTCGTCGCAATGGGGACATCATCAGAGTCCAGGTAGATAAAAACATCCAGCTCATCCCCAACCTGGCACCCTTGTGGCACAAAGCGTTTGGGCAGCAGGATGTCGTCCAGCATCCCCCCGTCAAGAAATGCACCAAAATCCAGAAGATTGACCACCTTCAGGTGGTTCATGCGACCTATTCTAACCATGAGCCTGTCCGGCAATAAAAGCGGGCGGGGATTATATCATTGCCGTGAAGGCTCTGCTGTTATCACCAGCAAAAATAGTGTCCGTTATTTATGGCGTGAGAATTGCCTTATTAATGTCATATAAATTATTCACAATAAATCTGTTTTCATAATAACCAGGCAAGGAGCATCAGAATGAAGTATTTTTCACGCCGCGCGGTAAAACCCGGTGACCTCAACCCTGCATACCGACTGTTTGGTGGCACACTGCTGGCCTGGATTGATGAGGAAGCCGCTATCTATGCTTCCTGCAAAATGGGCCCTGGCAAGTTGCTGGTGACAAAATATATGTCAGAAATCGACTTTGTCAGCTCAGCCGCCTGCGGTGATATTCTGGAGTTCGGTATTGAAGTAGTCAGTACCGGTAAGACCTCACTGACCATCTGTTGTGTGGTACGCAATAAGGTCAACAGACAGGTGATTATCGTCGTTGATCGTATTGTGTTTGTCTGTGTTGACGAAATGGGCACTCCGACTCCGCACCATATCAAGGCAGAGAAGGAGTCAGAAGTGCTGGAAATGGCTTGATGCAGTGAAGTGCGCACCTTAACAGGGCGCACTTTACCCGCAAACGATTCAGTGATTTGCCGGAGCAGTCTTAAGCTGAACAGAGGGCTTCACCGCAGTGGCAAACATCACCTGACCATTCTGGATCACTTCCGCCAACAGCTCATAGTTGCTGCCCGGTTTCACCAGCTCAGGTGCATAGTAGACCACATAATCCACGACATCCACCGCCCTGCCTACGCGGATTCGCTCAATGCCAATGATGCCAGCCGGGTCATCGGGCATGGCGCTATCTTGCAGAACCACAATAACTTCAGAGCCTGGTGCAAAAGTGCCTTCACTGGCAGTAATCTGACCGCTCACATTGGCTGATTCGGTCACGTAGGTCAGTTCCTGGTCACCGCTTGCGCTGTTCAATACCAGTCCATGTTCTTTTATGGTGATATTGTCCAGTTTTGGGAACATTGCCAGATACTCAGCTTCACTGGTCATCAATGGTGGCGGACAGGCCATTCTGTTGCTCCCCATTGAGGTAAAGTGAATTTTATGGCTGGCAACCTGATAGTTACCAAAGTAGCGGTTACAGGGTGCCTGGCCTCCAATACGTCCATCCAGGGCAGTGGCAGGGCGAAGCTCCATGGTGACTCTCGGGCCCGATACCGGCTGACTGTTCATTGTCGTCAACACCCAGGTTTTGTTCTCAACCAACTGGGGGTCTACACTGGTCAGCTTGTGGGATCCGCACCCAAACAGGGCAGCGCCTGTGACCAAAACAATACAAGAGTGAATCAACCTTTTCATGTCATACTCCAGCAACGGGAATAAAGATAAACTTGCAGGCTGTCGAACTTAAGCGTGTGTGGCAAGAGTCGTCTAAGTTCGAGAGTCTCCTGCGGCACAGCCATCAGCGATAGCCTGTAGAGGGTGACTGCCGGGGGCAGATGACCTTGGAAAAAAAACCTTTGATCAGCCAGCAAAGCAGAAACTGATAGTGTTAAAGTAGTCGATCATCAGGTATTGCTGCCATTCTAATTTTCCACCCGGACCTGGTACCCGGGCTACATTCAGGATGACCTGATAATTCCCATGCATCAGGGCATAAGATTCAGTATGATCAGCACTGGCACTGATTAAAAACGTTTTATGGCCCCGAAATCTACCGCAGGAAACCAACTGATCAGCCGTGGCTACAGCCTGGCTGAAGAGATTGCCAACAGTATTACTCACGGTCTGGGGGCTCTGCTCAGTGTCGCCGGTCTGACGCTACTGGTCACCTATGCCGCCCATCAGGCTGATGTCTGGCGGGTGGTCAGTTTCAGCATCTACGGCAGCACCCTGATTCTGCTGTTTCTGGCTTCTACGCTTTACCACAGTTTTCAACATCCAAAAACCAAGCGCGTCTTCAAGATACTGGATCACTGCTCCATCTATCTGCTGATTGCCGGAACCTACACGCCTTTTCTTCTGGTTAGCATGAGAAGTGTGACTGGCTGGATTCTTTTTGCTGTCATCTGGACCCTGGCTGCATTGGGCATTATCTTCAAGGCGGTGTTTGGGTCCAGGTACAAAAAACTGTCGTTAACCACGTACATTCTGATGGGCTGGCTGGTTCTGGCGGCCTCCAAAGAGCTGGCAGAGAACTTGTCAACCAATGGCATATACTGGCTGGTTGCCGGTGGCTTGCTTTATACCGTTGGCGTGATCTTTTATTTATGGAAAAAGCTGCCTTTCAATCACGCAATCTGGCATCTCTTTGTATTAGGTGGGTCGGCCTGTCACTTCTTTTCGGTTTTATTCCATGTATTACCGCCAGCCTGAAGAAAAATAAATTTTTTCAGCTTCTCTGGAAACTATTTGGCGATTAATCAATCAAAGTCATCAAACCATTTCGATGAGTTTGATGTGTATAATCTCTGTTCACCCTGAGCGTCTTTCGACTCCACTCAGGGTGAATGGAGCCTTGAGTTCTATGAAGGAGCCTGTCAATTGCATCGAAACCGTGTACTGGTAACAAAGCACTTTTTGAAGATACTGGTTTATGATCCCCTTGAATGAGCCCTCATCCGGCTATACTGCTCCGAAAACAGATATCGCTCTGAAAGACGAAGTTATTTCTCCATGTAAGCAAACAGCAGATTCCAGTGGCCATCTGGTCAAACAGGTTCCACCAATATCTTCTACCCTGAAACAAGGTCCGTCATTTTCCTCCAATGGCCGAAAACCATTTCATGAAAAAACAAGGCTACACAATGCCAGGCTTCCCATTATTCAAATTAAGGCCAGTGGGCTGTCAGGCAAGCCTGCCTCACAAATGCCAGAACTGACATCACCCGGTCGGCGTACGCCGCTTAATTCTCCCTCTGGCAAGAGTAGTAACCCCTTTTATAAACCAACGCCGGAACTTTTGGCCACACTGTTAAAATTGGCTGGCATCCCCTCTTCCGTTTACCAGAGACAATACCCACCAGTATCCAATGTTGACACCGTTCGTGGGGGCGACGATACAACCTGTGAACAAACCAAAAAGACGGTTGAAGATATTATTGCCTCCTACAAGTTACTTGAGGATAGAGGTTTTAAAAAATATCTGGCAGCGAAAAGACTGAGAGAGGAGATGTTTGATAAAAATCATTTTATGTGGAATAGACCGGCCTCTCTTCTGGAAATTGTTGTCCATTATACTTTCCGGTTTGACCCTGTTCTCAAAAATATATCGTTTTCTGGAGCGCATGGTTATGTGCTCACATATCTTGACCATGAAATCTTGACAGTGCATCAACCGATAAGAAAAGAACATATTCAGGAGTCTGGGAAGTTTAAACCGATTGAAGTCAAATACACCTGTAATGGCAGACCCATCATTCAACAACAGGCAACCAGAGGCTGTAGTTACGCTGTTGCAGCAATGCTGATACATCAGCATCACGGCACTTTTTCGGTTAGTGACTTACGCTCAACCAACCTTGGCAATGACAAGCTGATATTTCAAGCATTATCTACGGCAGGCCTATCCCCCTTTAAAACCCGGCATTCAAATCTTGAAGATCTGGCCATTGCAGTTAATCGGGATGGGTCTGCAATAGTCACAGTAAGTAGTTTGGAAGGGGGAATGCATGACATTATTGTTGATGCGGTTACAGACACATCTGTTCTTATTCGAGACCCATACCACGGTTGGGAAGTTGAGATCAGCCGGGATGCTTTTAAGACATCCTGGGATAAAGACGCCATTCAGGTGAAACAGCGGATAGCAAACTGATAAATTCCCGGTTTCAGAAAGTCCGGGCTACTGGAAGAACCAATAGCCCGGAATGCTATTAACGAGTGCCGCTATTATCACGACGTGGACGACGATCGCCACCACGGCCACCTTCGCGACGGGCACCGCCTTCACGGCGACCACCTTCGTGGCGGCCACGGCCACCATCACGTCGGCCACGGCGCTCTGTTTGAGGCTCGTCACCGGTCCACAGTTTCAACTCCATTGGCCGGTTGCGAATCCTGGCACCTTTCAGGGCTTCAATAACGCTCTTGTCCATCCCTTCTGGCAGGTAGACTGACGAGCAGTTATCAAACAGTCGGATATGGCCAATGCTCTGTCCGGAAATTTTGCCTTCATTGGCAATGGCTCCCACCAGGTCACCCGGGTTGATGCCCTGGTCACGACCCAGTTCGACACGATAACGCACCATGCCATCATTGTTACGTTCACGGCCACGCTCACCACGCCTTTCGCCATCACGACGTCTTTCGCCACGATCACGATCACCACGATCACGGCCTTCACGACGGGGCTGCTCCGGTTCTTTGGCATCCGGGAACGGGCGTTCTTTCTGGGCCATAAAGCAGAGCGCTGCTGCCATGTCTTCATAGCTCAGGGCATTTTCCTGCTCAAGCTCGGCAACAATCTCACGGAACACATCCAGCTCTTCGCCCATGTCAATCGCTTTGATGACATCTTCCTTGAACTGACGGATACGAATATCACGCACGTCACTCATGGAAGGCAATCGCATGGTATCAATACGCTGTCGTGTAGCACTTTCGATGGCACGAAGCATCCTGCGCTCACGATGGGTGGCAAACAGGATCGCAGTGCCCTGACGGCCAGCACGCCCGGTACGGCCAATACGGTGAACGTAGGCTTCTGTATCGTACGGTATGTCGTAGTTCACTACGTGACTCATACGCTCAACATCCAGGCCCCTGGCCGCTACGTCGGTAGCAATCAGAATATCCAGGGATTTTTTCTTGAGACGATCCACCACTTTCTCACGCAGCGCCTGACTCATATCACCATTCAGCGCCGCCGCAGCGAAACCACGGGCTTCCAGTTTTTCCGCCAGTTCCACCGTGGCGGTTTTGGTGCGCACGAAAATGATCATGGCATCAAATGATTCCACTTCCAGAATGCGTGTCAGGGCATCCAGCTTGTGGAAACCGCTGACCATGCAGACCTTCTGGGTAATGGTGTCAACCGTCGCCGTTTTGGCTTTGATCTCCACCGTAGCAGGCTCTTTTAAGTGAGTATCTGCAATTTTGCGAATCTGGTAAGGCATTGTGGCAGAGAACAGGGCCACCTGACGGTCAGCGGGCGTCTGCTCCATGATCCATTCGATGTCATCCACGAAGCCCATGCGCAGCATTTCATCCGCTTCATCCAGAACCACGGTTTTCAGGCTATCCAGCTTCAGGCTTTCACGACGCAGGTGATCCATGACCCGGCCCGGCGTGCCCACAATCACATGGGCTCCACGCTGAAGGCTGCGCAGTTGGCCGCGCATATCCTGACCACCGTAAACAGGCAACACATGGAATCCTTTCATGTGACGGGCGTAACGTTGAAAGGCTTCTGCCACCTGTATAGCCAGCTCACGGGTCGGCGTTAAGACCAGAACCTGCGGATCGCGCTGCTTCAAATCAATGGCTGACAGCAATGGCAATGCAAATGCGGCTGTTTTACCTGTACCGGTCTGCGCCAGACCCAGAAGGTCACGACCTTCCAGCAGGTGAGGAATACTTTGTGCCTGGATGGGTGACGGGCTCTCATAGCCGACATCCTGAACAGCCTTGATTACCGCTTCCGACAGGGGCAGGTCCGCAAAAGTCATCGCGTTGTTGGTATCAGTCATTTGATACTCCGTAAATTCATTCTTTGCCATAAAAATGCCGCCATTTTGCTGTCAAAAGCTGTCAGGATCAGACGGCATTTGATCGTCCGGTAAACCGGCTCATGGCTGCTTGGTGCTGGCGACGTTTGGAGCAAACAGAAATAGGATGGCAGTATACTTTTCCGACGCTGTTCCAGTAGCATTCGGAAAATTTGCAGCCATGGACTTCCTGGTGCCGCTATCCGGAACTCCCCTCTGATCGAATACAGAAAGACGTTACCGAATCGCCTGTGAGGTCCACGACTGCGTTTGGAGAGGCTTGATGAACAAGCTTGGCCTGCATTGGCAGAGGATAATAAGATCTATTGATCTTCCAGTGGCTGAGCTCTTGATTGCCATAGGCTTTTCAAAGGAGCGGACAGTTGCCGGATTAAATGCAGGAAACGAAGTGCCAGGACTTCCCAACAAACCCCTGTGTCCATAAGTAGGACTGCACATGGGGATAGAAAAAGGTCTGCTAGTCTAGCGTGTTTTTTAGACAGTGAATACTGTTTTTATCCCTGAATGAACTAGGGGATTATCACATCCAGGGATTTTCCCCCAATCGTTTCAGGCTACGGCAGCGCCCGGCCCCGGGCACTCACGTACAGCTGATACCACTGCTCACGACTTAACTGAATAGTCTCAGCCTCGCTACAAGCCCTGATACGCTCGGCATTTGTTGTGCCAATCACCGGCTGGATAGCTGCGGGGTGGCGCATCAGCCAGGCCAGCACAATAGCCTCTCTGGAAACACCCAGCTGCTCTGCAAACGCTTTGACCAGCTCAGCCGTTTTCTGAATAGCCTCGGGCTCACCATGAGTATCTTTCCCGGTGAACACACCGTTGCTCAGGCAGCCCCAGGCCTGCAGCTGAATATTGTGGCTGCGACAATATTCAACGGTGCCAGGGGTAAAGCTGACCGCCGGCCCTTCCGGGTGATTGAACAGCACACCTTCATCCAGCCAGTCCAGATGGGTCAGGCTCATCTGCAACTGGTTGACCACAATAGGTTGATCAAGGAATGACTGAAGGTATTTGATCTGGTGGCCATTCATGTTTGACACACCAAAATGTTTGACCTTGCCATCTTTCTGCAGCTGATGAAACGCCCCGGCAACCTCCTCTGGCTGCATCAGCGGATCCGGTCTGTGCAGAAGCAGAAGGTCCAGATAGTCGGTGTTTAAACGGGCAAGACTCTTTTCCACACTGTGCAGAATCCAATCCCGGGAGAAATCGTAGCGATTGGGAATGTTCCCTTCGGCGAAGCGAATGCCGCACTTGCCTTGCAGGAATATCTTCTCCCTCAGCTCTGGTCGATCACCCAGCACGCCACCAAATACCTGTTCAGCCTTGCCAAAGGTATAGATATCGGCGTGGTCAAAGCAGTTTATGCCGCTCTCCAGGGCACTATCCAGAAACTGGTGCGCCTGCATCATATGACCCTTTGAAACCGGGTTATTATCCCAGCCTCCACCCAACCCCATACAGCCTGCGGCGATTCTGCTGGCTTCAGGCAAGAAAATAGTCAGGGGAATTCGATTCATAAGACTCCAACCCAATCGGGTTACTAATTATAAGTAGTCAGAAATATGTGATTTCATATGGTTAGCTACTTAGGGTGCAGACATAGTAACATTGATTCACTCAAAGGTACTTTACCATTTCATAAGTCATTACCGCGTGGCTATTGCCGGAAAATTCTTTGGCAAATACCCGCTTGGGATCCATCTCACCAGGATGAAGCGACTTAATAAATTCTGACATACGAGCCCCTTTCGGGATAACCGGATCATCACGATGGTTCAGTGACACAATGTAAATCTTACGATCAATCAGTTTACGCATAGAGGCTTCAGCATCCAGATTCCCACCTACCAGCCACCCCAGAAAATTGGCAAGTCGGGGCCTGTCTGGCATAACAACTCTTGGCGCTGTGGTAAAAGAGTCATGGGACAGTAACTCGACCCTTGAATCATCCTGCCCTCCGCTGGCTTCAAGGTGTCTGGCAAGCGAGACGGTTGCCACACCTCCGCCAAGAGAAGTGCCAGCTACGTATACATGTTCAAAATTTTCCAACGCATATCCCAGGGCAGCAGCACCATCCTGAACAATGGTTTCATAGGTTGAGAAAGGCAGATAACCCGACACTCCATCACTCTGGTTTAACCCCGTCCCCCTATAGTCATAAAGAATGACCGGGCATTTCTTTTCTGACTGTATTCGGCCGGGTGCTGACCCCGGATGAAGACAACCTCTACCCAGTAGCTGTGAAAGAACCATACCATTTGGATTGTGATAAAGAATGCATTGACTATTACTCGGGTCCCAGTCGGGGGGATAACAAATCACGCCGTGCAATATGCCCGAATCATGTTTAATTGGGAGCTGCTCAAACCGAAAGCCACTGGTATTGGTTGCATCACAGGCTTCCTTAACAATCTCACGGCTTTCCTGTAAGCCCGGAAATTTCTGGAGACCCGGGAACTTATCAGGAAAAGTCTTTCCAAGCCATGGAAACACTTGCGATCGCACCAGGGCAACACCAACAACCTTGGCAACCCCCAGCCTGTTTTCAATCATCCAATGAAAAGGCGTCAGGACAACCGCAGATCTTGATAAAATTGAATAGCAGGTTCCGGGGACAGAACAAATAAGATCCTTAGCCAGGGATAAATAACTATCAGGCTCGACGGATTCAGTAGAACGTGCCCCCATGTGCGACTTTTGGTCATTATCAGGGCATGCTTCCTTCGCCCGGCTCCTTAACCAGGGTGATTCATAAGCGTATCTATCAGCAATAGTTCCGTAAGTCATAACAGCCTCTTTATTCTAATTCTGAGCATCGATTCAGAAAAATCATTGTTGCAATTAACGACAGAAAAGCGGCCATGCCCTATCAGGCCAACTTAAAACGTTGAATATCCCGTCACTCCCGGAAGATGAAAAGAAGATAATTCAAGGCCGAAAAGCCACTACCTTGATAGCGCATCAACAGCAACATCCACTGGACTTTTATTTTCCAGACGAAACTGTTTCAGTTCTTGTAACGTGTAGCCGAAATCACAACAGGCAACGTCAAGTCTGGGTGTTTGTTGACCACTATCCACAAAGATAGCAATGTGTTTAAAAGAAGAGCTCTCAAGTGTTTTCAGCTTAGGTTCACGAATGTAATTACTAAGCACTTTCGACTGTAATTCAGACAATACTTCCTTAGCCTTCGCTCCTTCTGAAAGAAATTGCTGAAATCTTTTGGATCGGGGAACAAGAACTCTGCTGGAAAAGGCAGCAATTCGGACCGATAAAGAATCAGCCGAACCAAATGCAATACTTTTTTTAGTTAACTTTCTATCTGCTGTTAACTGAACTATGGGAAAGTCAACGAGCCCGGACTCCACCTTGCCCACTACTTTTACGATATCGTTCTTTATCAGAAAATCCAGGCATCCCTCGTTTTCTGCATAGTCCTTGATCAGCATCAATTTTACTATATGTTGATCTTCATCAAAATCAGGCTCGGTATAACTGCGAACATCCTGAGAAAAACTGGAAAATCGTATTGAGCACTGCATAAACCTTTCGCCATTTTCCAACTTTAACCTAAGGCCGCAAGAACCATCACTATGGGTAAATTGCTTAGGTAGCACCTTGTAAGTGTTACCATCAGTATCACAGAAATAGTCGTAGGTCGTCGGACTGGCAGGAATACTGGCCGATCGGTCAGCAATGTTAACCGGCCTTGGTGCGCTGCCAGCACCTGGCTGGTCATCAAGAATACTCACACGGCTGAGTGACTCTTGCAGATCCGCTACTCTGCTGTCATCACTTGACTCGGTATTGCGTGAACGAGTCTGTGGATGTACCGGAAGCTGACCGGAAGAACGCGTCATTGGATTCATGTTAAAGCCCCCATCACTAAGTTGTTACGTGGAACAAGTTAGTCGGGTTTCATTAACATAAGTTCCCTTTACACGTTATGTTCGACTTTATTCAATAAATTGACCTGATAGTGCCTGGCTGCACTGGGACATCGTTTTGATGAGAGACTGTTGTAAAAGTTACTGATCATTAACTCAGGATAAAAACTCAAAGTCGTCTATAACTACAGTATCTGATTAGCTGAAGAAGGAGGATAATTATGTACCCATCCGACCTTACTGATGACGAGTGGGCAACCCTCAAGCCTCTATTCCCTGACCCTGGCTATGATACTCCAAAAAATGGTCGACCACGTGACTGGAGTTATCGTCTGATATTGAATGCCATATTCTATCTCACTAAAA
>NZ_JAGHQW010000170.1 GCF_017744115.1 Salinisphaera sp. G21_0
GGCACACGCCGGCATCGGGGGTGGGTGGGTTGGTGCCGGGAAAAAGCTTGCCAGATCCTCGGATGTCAATACCAACGACGACATCAGGAGGTGGGCTGGCGTTGGAGGAACGGTTACCGACACCACAGCGTTGAACAGCAGGGTCGAAACCTCGCGTATGAGTGCACACGCCGGCATCGGAGGCGGGGTGGTTAACCATGGAGCAACGGTTGCCAACACCACGGCGGTGAACAGCACGGTCGTAACCTCGGAAGACCATGCCAAAGCTGCCATTGGGGGGGGAGTGGTTTACGATGGAGGAACGGTTGCCAACACCACGGCGATGAACAGCACGGTGGAAACCTCGGGTAAACTTGCATACGCCGGCATCGGGGGAGGGGTGGTTTTAGATGGAGGAACGGTTGCCAACACCACGGCGCTGGACAGCACGGTCAAAACCTCGGGTAAATTTGCAAACGCCGGCATCGGGGGGGGAGTGGTTTACGATGGAGGAACGGTTGCCAACACCACGGCGGTGGACAGCACGGTCGAAACCTCGGGTAACTATGCACACGCCGGCATCGGGGCGGGAGTGGTTTACGATGGAGGAACGGTTGCCAACACCACGGTGGTGAACAGCAGGTTCGAAAGCAAGGGTTGGGATGCACCCCACCGCATTGAGCGGAGGAGTGTTGGCGATGGAGTAGGGGTTGCCGATATCCCCGCGGTGGACGGTAGGGTTGCCGACACCCCGGCGGTGGACGGCAGTAATGCCGCTACAGCGACAACAGCCGCTGCGATGGGAATTACCACAGGTTCCCTTCTGGCAGCGGGCGGATTGGGGATTGCCGGCTATTCAACCTATCAATGGATTACCGGTTACCAGGAGGGGTTGCGTGGTCAGGAGCTGGCGATGAAACCACTGACTCGTGGTAAAGAACTGGCAAGCTCTGCGGTCAACTCAGTATCCCGGGGTATTCAGGGAATCCGGGAACGAATGAACAGGCAGAGTGTTCCTGCGCAGGATCCAGACCATGAATGAGTTCGGTACAGACTGACTGAGCTGGGGTAGCTGGCCATATGGAATCGAATATTTCTGGCTTCTTGGGCTGGTACTATGCGAGGCACAACGGAGGGAGCATAGCCGTAGCGACCGGAGTTGTAACGAAGGAGAGTGCCGACACAAGGAGCCAGAAATATATGCTTTCACAGGGTGTAAGCGCTTATTTAAGGACGTCTTCAAAACCCATCATCTGTCTGCCACGCTAACCCCTGTTTCAAAAACAGGAGCGAGCCGTGAATCAAAAACAACCTAACCGCCGTACTTCTGAACAGTGGCAAG
>NZ_JAGHQW010000171.1 GCF_017744115.1 Salinisphaera sp. G21_0
TCTTTATGTGCGCTCACCCGGGGCAACAGCGTGGCCACGGTCTCGTTGAGCCCCTGCACATTGTCCACCAGTTTCGCCATGGCCCACAGCAGGTTGGTGATACCCTGGGCATGAAATTGGTCTTTCTTTACCTTCACGTGGGGCAACAGCGCGGCCACGACCTCTTTGAGTTCCGGTGTGTGCTCCTGCCCGTTGTCCACCAGTTTCGCCATGGCCCACAGCAGGTTGGTGATACCCTGGGCATTAAATTGGTCTTTCTTTACGTTCACGTGGGGCAACAGCGCGGCCAAGGCCTTGTTGAGTTCTGGTGTCTGCTCCTGGCCGTGGTCCACCAGTTTCGCCATGGCCCACAGCAGGTTGGCAATCATCTGAGGTTTTAAAGTGAGCTTTCTGTGCGTTCACGAGGGGCAACAGCGCGGCCAGGGCCTCGTTGAACTCTGGTGTCTGCTCTTGCCCGTTGCCCACCAGTTTCGCTATGGCCCACAGCAGGTTGGTGATTTCCTGAGGTTTAAAGTTAGCTTTCTGTGCGTTCACGTGGAGCAACAGCACGGCCACGGCCTCGTTGAGCTCTGGTGTCTGCTCCAGCCCGTTATCCACCAGTTTCGCCATGGCCCACAACAGGTTGGCGAGATGCTGAGGAATAAATTGATCTTTCTGTGCGTTCACGCGGGGCAACAGCAAGGCTACGGCCTCGTTGAGCTCTGGTGTCCGCTCCAGCCGGTTGTCCACCAGTTTCGCCATCGCCCACAGCAGGTTGGAGATCCCCTGGGCATTAAATTGGTCTTGCTTTGCGGCCACTTGGGGCAACAGCGCAGTCACGGCCTCTTTGAGCCCCGGTGTCCACTTCTGCCCGTTGTCCACCAGTTTCGCCATGGCCCACAGCAGGTTGGTGATTCCCTGGGCATCAATATTCCTGGCTTCAGATTTTTGGTTGCAGTTAAATATTATTGCATCAAATAGCGTCGACAATAAGGCAGTTTGAGTGTGCTGAACACGCTCATTCATGGGTTTATGAGGAGTAAAAACACCCGCTGAAGTAAATGAGTGAAGTGTTGTTGTCAGGCTTCGCCAATTCCAGCTCCGTGTTACAGTAAAATTTTTAAGCAAACGCATCAGCTGGCTTTGTTCTGTTCGATTTAACGGTCTTTTAGACGCTGACGAGTATTTTTTAATTGAACTGGCATATTGCCCGTGAGGGTGCTCTCTCTGAATAATTGAAATAAAAGTGCATTAATTCCACGACTATTATGAAGGCACTTTTCGTAATGGTTATTTATCATGCCTGCTTCTGTTATTTCCAGCCAGCCCAAAAGTATCGTCT
>NZ_JAGHQW010000172.1 GCF_017744115.1 Salinisphaera sp. G21_0
TGCGAACACAGCGTGCCATGCAGTGGTAGTAGGGCGTACTGGCTGGATCTATGAGGTTTTTTCGGGCGGTCGTCATGTCATTTTTTTTGGTTGCTGGGTAGATTTCCTTAATGCCCTTAAGAGGCTCTTGAAGAAAAATAGACAGTGTGGCCGATTAGTCAAATTTTTGGTGTCCTTTATTTCTTATTTTTTAAGATTTATTGCAAGTCATCTTATTAAAGTAAAACTATTAAAAAAATCAGGATCGTTAAAATGAAAAAAAAGTTTTGCCAGTTTTGTTAATGTTGCTTTCTCCTTCTATAAACGCAGATTTTACTTTTAAAGATTACGAATCGTTATCTAAAGTTCAATCAACGAAAGAGAGACTTTCTGATTATGTTGTCGGGGTTGGTAGAGGGATTTTCTGGTCAAATGTACTTTTGAAAATTCAAGAAAAAAATCGGCTATTTTGTCCTCCTTCAAATCTGGAATTTGATGAGCCCGTGATTATGGAACTCTTAGAGGATGAAATTGAGTTTTTATCTCATCAGCCAGGTTTCAGAGATGATACTCCAATAGAGTTGATTCTTACTGGATCATTTGCAAAGAAATTTCCATGCTAACAGCCGTGAGCATAACGAATAATTCCAGAAGACGCCTACGGCGCTGCTGAATTAGGCGTTATGTGGCTAATGCAGGAGTCAATGCTCTAATTGAGTTATGATCTTAGGGAGGGGGATGATAAAAATTTTAATCGTTGTAGTATTAAAAAATAAAATAATCAAAAGGTATTTGTGATGAATAAATTAATGATTAAAAAATTAATCATGATCGTACTAATGATTAATTCTTATTTTGTTTATGCAAATGGGGTTGTATTGAATGAAGAAGAACTGCATGATTTCAGGGTTAGTTTAGCTAAGGAAACACTGAGAAAAGGAAAAGATAATTCTGAAATTTTTGGGCAAGAATATTATGATGGTGCTTGCAAGGCTGTTATTACAGATACGAATTATAAAAGATGGCAGAATATTTTATCGTGCTACGAAGATTCTCCTAGTGAATTTGATGGTTTGATTTCTAAGCTCAAATACAATAACACTATTTTTAGTGAAATCACTAAATACAGTATTATGTTGGGTTTACATGATAAAGTGAATAGGGATGCAAAATATTAGGGTGCTCTCTCAATCTGATAATTGAATTATACGTCAATTAAAAACTTACCGGACATGTAATTAGACCAAAGCTGATCCCAGCGCCCTTTACTCTGGACCAGAGACCTTGTTGCCAATAGAACCTCA
>NZ_JAGHQW010000173.1 GCF_017744115.1 Salinisphaera sp. G21_0
AGATGGAGGCGGTTACCGGTTCGGCTGAAAGTGCCCGGCAAGCCACCCAATGGATTAAAGATTTTACCCGGAATACGCCCTATCAACTGGAAGAAGTGTCAGAAGCCTTTGTTCGGCTCAAAGCCTTTGGCCTTGATCCTATGGATGGCACCATGCAGGCCCTGGTTGATCAGGCATCCAAGCTTGGCGGCGGTATGGAAAGGCTTAACGGGATCTCCCTGGCTGTCGGTCAAGCATGGGCAAAGCAAAAGCTCCAGGGCGAAGAGATTCTGCAGATGGTCGAGCGGGGCATCCCGGTTTGGGATTTGCTGCAAAAGGTAACCGGCAAAAACGTTCAGGAGCTGCAAAAGCTCTCTTCGGCTGGCCTTATTGGTCGGGATGTTATGAGGGAGCTGATTCTTGAAATTGGCAAATCCTCCGAGGGTGCTGCGGCCAAGAACATGAGTCTGCTGTCGGGTTATGTCAGTAACCTGAAAGACAGCTGGCAGCAGTTCCAGGATGAAGTGGCCAAGAGCGGTGTTCTGGATTATGCCAGAGAGTCGCTGGCAGGCATCGCTGCCGAAATTGAGCGGATGAACCAGAATGGCCAGCTGCCTGAATTGGCGAAAAGGATCAGCGATGCCTTTATTGCCATGGGTGACGCTTTTAAGCATGCCTTCTCTGGAGTTACCGTTGATGGCTTTGTCACCAGTATCCAATCAGGCTTTACCACCATCACAGAATCCATGGCGGCGCTGCGGACTGCCTTTGATTTTACCAGCTCCACAGTAAAGGGCTTTTTCAATACCTTCACAGCCATTGTTAAAGGCTTTGCTACAGCCTATACCGGGATACTATACGGCATTGTCAGGGTATGGCAGGAAACAGCAGATGCCTTGGGCTTTGATGGCATTGCCGAAAAGCTAAAAGGGACAACCGATTTTCTTGAGGGCTTGACCAGAGAGTTTGCCCGGCAGACGGTTGAGGATGCCAAGGATGTCCGGGATGCGCTGGTTGGGGTATACGACAGCTTTGCCGAAGAAAGCCGAGATGCGGTAAAGACAGCAAACCATGCAGCCAAGACCATAACCAAAAGTCAGAGGTTGCTCTGGCAAAATTACGCCGATGAATTAATTGCCGGGCAAAAACGGGTTGAGGAAGCCACAGCCAAAACAGCCAAAGCCGTTAAAAGTCATTTTGAGAATGCAGCGGATGCTATCAGTCAGGTCAACGCAGCCGAAACCCGAACGGAGCTGGCCAGCCTTGGGGTAGCCTTGGCTGAAGCTTTCTCTCAGGG
>NZ_JAGHQW010000174.1 GCF_017744115.1 Salinisphaera sp. G21_0
ATGGCCTCTGTGTGGCCTTTAAAAAAAGAAGCTGCGTGGAGAGCCGTTTCGCCAAACTTATT
The DNA here is from genome assembly GCF_017744115.1 of Salinisphaera sp. G21_0. Lineage (GTDB taxonomy): Bacteria > Pseudomonadota > Gammaproteobacteria > Pseudomonadales > Endozoicomonadaceae > Endozoicomonas. The sequence goes on from NZ_JAGHQW010000174.1 coordinate 63, forward strand.
TTTCTCTTTGGCCAGGGAGGGGTCAAAGTCCAGCAATGTCTGGATGGCCTCTGTGTGGCCTTTTTCAGCAGCGTATTCAGTAGCGTAGTGGAGAGCCGTCAAGCCATTGCTATCCTTCTCTTTGGCCAGGGAGGGGTCAAAGTCCAGCAATGCCTGGATGGCCTCTGTTTGGCCTCCATAAGCAGCTGAGTGAAGAGCTGTTTGGTCGTTGCTAGCCTTCTCTTTGGTCAGGGAGGGGTCAAAGTCCAGCAATATCTGGATGGCCTCTGTGTGGCCTTTTTCAGCAGCGACGTGGAGAGCCGTCAAGCCATTTCTATCCTTCTTTTTGGCCAGGAAGGGGGCAAAGTCCAGCAATGCCTGGATGGCCTCTGTGTGGCCTTTATTAGCAGCTAAGTGGAGAGCCGTAAAGCCAGTTCTTCTATGCTTCTCTTTGGCCAGGGAGGGGGCAAAGTCCAGCAATGTCTGGATGGCCTCTGTGTGGCCTTGATGAGCAGCTAAGTGGATAGCTGTTTGGCCATTGTTAGCCTTCTCTTTGGCCAGGGAGGGGGCAAAGTCCAGCAATGCCTGGATGGCCTCTGTGTGGCCTTTATTAGCAGCTAAGTGGAAAGCCGTAAAGCCATCATTATTCTTCTCTTTGGACAGGGAGGGGTCAAAGTCCAGCAATGCCTGGATGGCCTCTGTGTGGCCTTTATCAGCAGCTAAGTGGAGAGCCGTATAGCCATTTCTTCTATGCTTCTCTTTGGCCAGGGAGGGGGCAAAGTCCAGCAATGCCTGGATGGCCTCTGTGTGTCCTTTATTAGCAGCTAAGTGGAGAGCCGTAAAGTCATCATTATTCTTCTCTTTGGACAGGGAGGGGTCAAAGTCCAGCAATGCCTGGATGGCCTCTGTGCGGCCTTTTTCAGCAGCGTGGTGGAGAGCCGTGAAGCCGTTATTCTTCTCTTTGGCCAAGGAGCCGTCAAAGTCCAGCAATGACTGGATGGCCTCTGTGTGGCCTTGATAAGCAGCTGAGTGGAGAGCCGTTTGGCCATGGCTACTCTTCTCTTTGGCCAGTGAGGGGTCAAAGCTCAGCAATGCCTGGATGGCCTCTGTATGGCCTTGATAAGCAGCTGAGTGGAGAGCCGTCAAGCCATTTCTATCCTTCTCTTTGGCCAGTGAGCGGTCAAAGTCCAACAATGTCTGGATGGCCTCTGTGTGGCCTTTTTCAGCAGCTTT
>NZ_JAGHQW010000175.1 GCF_017744115.1 Salinisphaera sp. G21_0
AAAATGGGGACACGCCGGCATCGGGGGGGGGGTGGTTGCAGGAATGGTTGCCAACACCACGGCGGTGAACAGCAGGGTCAAAACCTCGGACGGGAGTGCAAAAGCCGACATCGGGGGGGGCTGGGTTATAGGAGAAATGGATACCAACACCAAGACGGTAAACAGCTATGTCAATGGCATTAAAGAGAATTTTGAATCTATCTCCAATGATCAGCTTCTTTGCCAAAAAGCAGACCTACGTGTGTTAACAGCCAATTGCTCTCCGAGAACTGAATTTCTGGATGCGCTGGATTTTTCGAACAGTAATGCTTGCCCGGTAAATGCCGCTACAGTGTCAACAGACGTTATAGCATCAACAGCCGCTACAGTGTCAACTGCCGCTAAAGAGTCAACAGCTGGGGCGGCGGCCGCCACAGTGTCAACAGGCGTTATAGCATCAACAGCCACTACAGCGTCAACAGCCGCTGAAGAGTCAACACCCACTACAGCATCAACAGCCGTTTCAGCATCAACAGCCGCTACGGTTGCCGCTACAGTGTCAACTGCCGCTAAAGAGTCAACAGCTGCGGCGGCGACCGCCACAGTGTCAACAGCCGCTACAGCATCAACACCCATAAAGATTAATGATACAGAAACCCTGGGCAAGATTGGCCGACATCCCGCCTATCCACTGAACGGTACCTATCAACAGACGGCGGATATTGATGCCTCTCAATTCCATCAATCCATTGGTGATGAATGGGATCACTTCACCGGGAAGTACGATGGGAAGGATCATACCATCAGCGGCCTGTCTGGCTGTTTTGTTGACACTCTGGAAGGCAGCATCAGTAACCTTCGCTTTACCGGTGCCCGTATAAATTCTTATGAGCCGGCAGGTGTGGTGGCTTGTACTGTGAATGGCCAAGTCCGTAATATCCGGGCCGAAGATGTTCATATTGCCACCTTGCGTAATGATGCAGACGCCGGCATCGGGGGGGGGATCGTTGGTGCTGGAGGAACGGTTGCCAACACCACGGCGGTGAACAGCAAAGTCCAATCCTTTGGTGACAGTTCATACGCCGGCATCGGGGGTGGGTGGGTTAAAGATGGAGCAATGGTTGCCAACACCACGGCGGTGAACAGCACGGTCAAAACCAGGGGTTATGCTGCACACGCCGGCATCGGGGGAGGGGTGGTTAACGATGGAGCAACGGTTGCCAACACCAAGGCGGTGAACAGCAGGGTCAAAACCTCGCATTATTATGCAAACGCTGGCATCGGGGGTGGGT
>NZ_JAGHQW010000176.1 GCF_017744115.1 Salinisphaera sp. G21_0
TTGGCCTGCTTTTTAAAAGACGAAAGGAGCTTATTCTGGTTTTCCAGTTCCTCTAATTGGCCTTTAAGCTTATTTGCCTCTTGCCTGAAGGCATCCAGGGAAGCCGAGGATTTTTTAACATCCCTGGACAGTAAATCCTTTGCTTTCAGTATTAAGCGAATAGCGGATTGTTTGATATTGGCCATAGTCTTTTATCAAAAAAAAGCCCCTGCTCTTTTAAGGAGTCAGGGGCTAAATTGCAGGAAGCAAACGGGGGTTACTGCGCCAGATCAATCTGCATAAAGGTACTCAGGCCGGAGCCCTCAATGGTACTGTCTGCCAGTACATCCAGTTCCAGTGCGATAGCGGCAAAGTCGTCCGAAATAAAATCAAGGTTCTGAACAGGGGAGAACTTCACCCGATGAACCCGGATATTAAACGGCTTGCCATCCTGTGCATCGTTGAGACCTTCCATAAACAGGACAAACTCTTTGCCCGATTCAATAAGCGCCTGAACCATATTGGTAGCCAGTGGGGTATAGCTCACTTTCACTCCCAGGTTATCAATGCCGCCACCGCCAATCACCTTGATACCGGATTTGGTCAATTCATAATCATCCCCGGCTGTCAGTACGGTATCCAGATTATCTTTAACCGTAACCGACTGCGACAGATCGGGAAGCTTGTCAAAGGGAACAAGCTCGTCAGCAACGCCAAAGCTGGTATGAAGTTCATCTGTGACCACAGTCGTTGAGCCAGCGGCCACAGAGCCACGCAGCGCCATGGACAAGTTTGCAGCGGTAAAGTCATGAGCCGTGAGGCTGGCCGAGATAGAGGATATCCGACTGATGGTATTGCGATTACCACCGCCGCCGAGATAGTTTTTCAGCTCCTTTTTATCTTCCTCGAAACTGAATTGAAACTGGCTGACGTTGCCAACCGGCAGCAGGGGAGCGGAATCATCAGCGGGTTTGATGTAGATGCTTCCGGCACCGATAAAGCTACGATCCATTGTAGACATTGGTTATCTCCTTATCAGGAAGGTGGGTTTAAAGGATGACTTCGATCTGCAGTTGCAGGTCAGCAAACGATAAGTGTGCATTGCTTGGGGCAATATCAAACTGGGTTTCACTGAAGCTGATATGTCGGGCTTCCGGAGTGAAGCGTTGGCCGGTAGTAAATAACTCTCGAATGGAGCGG
>NZ_JAGHQW010000177.1 GCF_017744115.1 Salinisphaera sp. G21_0
CAGCAAGGTTATTCTACGGACATTGGAGGCGACAGCAGTGATGAAGAAGATGAACTTTTAGAATCAAGTCAAATGAAAGCACTGGCTCTGTACTTCTCTTCTGCGTCCGCAAAATGGAACATGACAACTGCCGAATTCCAACAATATCTTAATGCCCACAAAAGTCCACGAAATGACAGAGTGGCTGTTCGTGCTGCGCTGAAATCATTGCTGCCGATATTGGCTATCCATGGAGGAACTGGTATCCAGTTCTGGACTGAAAAACATCGTGAAGATCCACGCTCCAATGAAGTACTCACTAAGGCATTATCTATTCCTGCACCACTGGCTTTAACAAAATTTGCACTAACGCAGCTCCCTGAACCTGAGAGGAAGGAATATCTTGAACTGTGCAGAAACCTGAAGCCAGCCCCAACCCCGGCGCAATGGAATGCATTACAGCCACTGCGCCAACAGCTTGGCCTACGATGGAAATTCACGCTATCTAAACGCATGATGCTGGAGATTCTTTGGCGACAGTCCGAAGATAACCGCGCAAAATACGCTGACAGAATGGACGAGCTATTCAGAACTGTGCCTGCAATCTCACAGTGGTACCGACTGCACTGGGTACTCAAGCCACAGAAAATGCAGCAATTCATGGATGCCTGTCTTGACTACCAGGCTAAACCTGAAACCGTTCCGGAATTAGCGACTCAGCAACGGTTGTTGGAAGGAATGCTCCTGATCAACCATTATCTACCGGAACACGGGAATATACCGGATCTCTGTTTTTCAAACCGGGTGTCAACTGATGATGAAAGAGGCGTGGTTGTTGATGGTGATCACGTCATGTTGGGCCAGGAGCGCCTGTGGCACTTTATCACGGCCATACTGTTCGAGCTTAAACAAACAGAGTATCAATTCAGGAATCAAAAGCTCACTGTCATGCCACCCGATGGTGAACCGGTTGTACTCCCAAAACCAGAGTTTACCGTCACTGGCACCGGTTTTGTTATAAATAACTGGACCCTTGAACAGTTGACCGCATTTTTCAAGGCAACCAAATTCACAGAACAATGGTATGAAAAGCCTCAGGACAAGCGGGAACCCTATGCGATCAGGCTTGAGGCTAAACTGGCCCAAATGAAAGCAAGAACCAAAAAGACCAGGAAAGCCAAGCGTGAAAAAGT
>NZ_JAGHQW010000178.1 GCF_017744115.1 Salinisphaera sp. G21_0
AGGCTTGCCCGACAAAGCGAAGGTGGAAGCGCTCAAAGCGTGGGAGTGCTGGAAGGTGAACGGCGAATTCAGCCTGGAACTGCTGCGGGCCTTTTCCTCCATGATGAGCAGTAGGGGCTTGCCCGACCAAGCGAAGGTGGAAGCGCTCAAAGCGTGGGAGTGCTGGAAGGTGAACGGCGAATTCAGCCTGGAACTGCTGCGGGCCTTTTCCTCCATGTGTAATGGCAAAGGCTTGCCCGACCAAGCGAAGGTGGAAGCGTTCATGGCGTGGGAGTGCTGGAAGGTGAACGGCGAATTCAGCCTGGAACTGCTGCGGGCCTTTTCCTCCATGTGTAATGGCAAAGGCTTGCCCGACAAAGCGAAGGTGGAAGCACTCAAAGCGTGGGAGTGCTGGAAGGTGAACGGCGAATTCAGCCTGGAACTACTGCGGGCCTTTTCCTCCATGTGTAATGGCAAAGGCTTGCCCGACAAAGCGAAGGTGGAAGCGCTCAAAGCGTGGGAGTGCTGGAAGGTGAACGGCGAATTCAGCCTGGAACTGCTGCGGACCTTTTCCTCCATGTGTAATGGCAAAGGCTTGCCCGACAAAGCGAAGGCGGAAGCGTTCGTTCAATGGCTACCCTCGGATGAAAATAAGAATATTCTGAAACTTTCTTGCCGAATATTTGCAAGTTTTGGTTTACCCTCAGGAGAAAAACTGACTGAAAATGAGAAAACACTTCGCCGATGTCTTAATCAGCATGGTTGTACCACTGAACATGGAGACGACAATAGTGATGAAGATCTTTTAGAATCGAGTCAAATGAAAGCACTGGCTCTGTTCTTCTCCGGGCCCGCAAAATGGCGCATGAAAATTGCCGAATTCCAACAATATCTGGCTGCCCACAAGAGTCCTCGAAATGACAGAGTGGCTGTTCGTGCTGCGCTGAAATCATTGCTACCGATATTGGCTATCCATGGAGGAACTGGTATCCCGTTCTGGATTGAAAAATATCGTGAAAATCCACGCTGCAAAGGAGTACTCACTCAGGCATTAGCCATTCCTGCACCACTGGCTTTAACAAAATTTGCACTAACGCAACTCCCTGAATCTGAGATGCAGGAATACCTTGAACTTTGCAGAAACCTGAAGCCAGCCCCAACTCAGGAACAGTGGTATGCATT
>NZ_JAGHQW010000179.1 GCF_017744115.1 Salinisphaera sp. G21_0
CTGCTGACTGGTTAATAACGCTATAGCATTAAGAAGATCTTGAAACTGTTGGGACTGCATAACAGAGTCTCGCGTAGCAGGGGCTTACGACAGTTTAGACCCATCAACCCTTAAGGGAAACATAGCCAACAAAACCTGTCTTCCGGAGCATCGCGTTCAAAGTTCTGTTTAATCGATTCTAAATGAGCCTGTTGAGAAAGTGCCTTCTCCAACTGCACTTTTGGAACATCCTTGAGCTGGCGATACAAACCTTTCAACACATCAATCTTTACAGATTTATCAAGTTGCTGATGACCTGTAATAACCGATGGGTCTGCGCGTAAAAGCCCTGCCAATTCCAGAAAGAGCTCGTCATCAAACGGTTCTTTAGTTTCAAGAAAATCCAATTGTTTCCCGAGAGAAGGTGGGCAGTGAGGCATTGAGCTACGTAGCAACATTATCTGAAGAGCATTAGAAACCACACTAAACCCTTTTTGCAATGACAGCTGACACTCCACCAGTTTATGCACAGGGAGTCGCATGCCACTATCGGGGCTTGCCTGAACAGTCGCCGATCTCGTTTTAGTAACTGGAGCCGAGGGTTGGTATGCCGTGCCCGGAGAATGATAGGAAGAAGCATCATGGGGAGAAGGGTTGTGAGTCGCAGTGCGGCCGAGCCAACTGCCAGAATCAGAAGGTGCCGAATCAAGAGCCGCTCCCAGATCATTTTTCTGGGCATGTATTGGATTTCCAGAAATCATTAATGATACTTCCGTTAGTGCATTTATAGGTTTTTTTGGAGTGTGTGGCCGTTAAAAAGTTTCATTTATAGCTCAAATTACGCACCATGCTGAAAATCAGCCATTATTGGTGGCATGAAAAACGGTCTCATAGAACTCTTCAAGCCAGTCATGGTGGTTGTTGACCCGTTCTGACCCGGTCGCAGATAAATCAAAATCCGGCGACAATAAATCCGATTCCCAAATGTCAATGTCAATTCCGTTCAGCCCAAAAGGGTCTTCTTTTCTGCATTCCAAGGCTGAATGCCAGGCGTTTTGTGTCTGTTTATCCACATCATAATGGTTGATCTTTTGGAGAACACTCATTAACTGCGGAAGTATCATCTCTTTCCGATAGGGTTCCAATAGTTCAAGTTCTCTATTCCCCAATATCGGAA
>NZ_JAGHQW010000017.1 GCF_017744115.1 Salinisphaera sp. G21_0
AAAAAAACATGTCGGGATGCAATGTCACCGCAGAGAAATACGCTGATACAATCTGACAGACCATGTTTGTTCGAAAAAACATCAAACACTCGAACTGTAGCAGCGTTTATGAAATATTCGGGTTAGAGCGACAGAGTCCGGCGCGAGATTCGGGGCAGTTTATGAAATGTCCGGGCTAAAGAGTGATTACCAGTCCATCATGGCCAGCTTCAATATCTTTTGGTAACGGATTGGTATTCATCCAGTTATCAAGCTCATGGCCAATATGGGTAAGAATAGTGCGTGATGGTTGTATCCTCTGGTGCAGCTCCATAACATCGTTCAGGCTGTTGTGAGCTCCGGGAGGCTCTGACATGTCCGGAGGGTAACTACAGTCAATAATCATGACATTGACCGGATTGCCGGTAAAAAAGGTGAGGGTCTCCTCTGGCAGTCCCAGGGTATCCGTCAAATAGACCAGTGTCCTGCCATTACGGTGAAAAACATAGCCCATGGTTGGGCGTGAATGACTGAGTGGAACAGGGGTTATCCTGACACCGTTGACAGTAAAGGGAGCGAAGGGTGTCACTGTCTGGCTGAAATCCAGAATGCCGGAATGTTTCAACAACTCTTCCGGGGCATCCGATGTGTCTGGCCCGGTCACGGATATTTTCAGGCCACTTCCCCAGCGCAGGCTGAATAAACCGGCAATATGATCCATATGGTAATGGGTCAGAATAATCTGTTTCAGGGAGCCTGCTGGAAAACGGTCTTCAATATCCGTAAGACCTGCATCAATAAGCATCATTTCACTGTCGGACTCCAGGATAGCAGAAGCCGGTCGGCGAGCGAGAAAAGGGTCCATGATGGCTTTAATGCAGGCGGGGCAGTCACAACCATAAACCGGGCATCCTTTCACGCTGCCTGTGCCGGTCAGGGTAAACTTCATCGGGAACTCCATAAAAGACTCTATAAACTGAGGGGCAGTACCGTGGTGGATTTAATGGCAGAGAGAGCCAGGGCCGTTTTAATCTGGCTGATACCGGGAATCTTCATCAGTTCTTCCATCAGGAAAAAAGAGAGTGCGTGCTGATTTTTGGCCACCACCTTTAACAGGTAATCGCCATCACTGCCAGTGATGGCATGACACTCCATAACCGGCGACATGTCCAGAATGGCCTCTTTGAAATGGGTTGCAGAGTCCGGGGTATGATTATCCAGGGAAACAGTGATAAAGGCTTCAACATCCAGGCCAACCGCCTGCGGGTTCAGTAACGTCACCTGTTTCTGTATATAGCCTTTTGCCTTCAGCCGACTGATACGGCGGGAGCATTGTGATGCAGAGAGGCTGACCAGCTCTGCAAGACATTGCAGGGATAGCGCATCATTCTTCTGGAGTGCAGACAAAAGCCTGATGTCGTAGGTATCCAATACATTTCTGCTCGCCATCCGATCCCTCGCTATGTTGTTGGCCGCACTTCTGATCAATTCAGAATTACCCGGATTAAGCATCTTCTCAAACGGGGATAATGCACTTCTTTCATTAACAACCTCCGGCAATCAGGGCTGCTGCCGAATTTATTGACAGGATCCCGACAAAACTGGCTGGCTGCTTTCAGGTAGTGTAAGCCCGGTTTGATGGCTCCGCCAATTCATCTGATGCAAACCTTTTGTATCATCTTGCGTAATGAGGCTGCATATCGCAAGGCTTTTGCATCAGGGCAATCGTATACTTTTTCTATACTGTGGCTGGACTGTAAAAGAGGACGAAGCATGGCAACGAACAAAATGTCAAAGATTACCAGCACGAACCCGATGGGAACCGATGGGTTTGAATTTGTCGAATACGCAGCGCCTGATGCGCTGGCACTGGAAAGCCTCTTCAAACAGTTTGGATTTGTTGCGGTAGCGCGCCACCGATCCAAAGAGGTGACATTATATCGCCAGGGGGGAATTAACTTTATCGTTAACAGCGAGCCTGACTCATTTGCCCAGAAGTTTGCCCGGGAGCATGGCCCCTGTGCCTGTGCATTTGCCCTCCGGGTAGAAGATGCGTCTTTTGCCTATGAGAGGGCGCTCAAACTGGGCTGTCAACCCGGGCCAACCCAAAGTGGTTCCATGGAGCTGAATATCCCATCCATTGTGGGCATCGGTGGCTGCCTGATTTATCTGGTTGACCGGTATGGCGACAAAGGGTCGATTTATGATGTGGACTTCGTTCCTGTTGAGGGCGTTGATCAGGAACCTGAAGGTGTCGGCCTGACCTTTATCGATCATCTTACCCACAATGTCCAGCGGGGCAATATGGATAAGTGGGCATCTTACTACGAGGATATTTTTAACTTCCGTGAGATTCGATATTTTGACATTGAAGGCAAGTTGACCGGGTTGAAATCCAGGGCAATGACCAGTCCCTGTGGGAAGATCAGAATTCCCATCAATGAATCTTCTGATGACAAGAGCCAGATTGAAGAGTATCTGCACCAGTATAATGGCGAGGGTATCCAGCATATTGCGCTGTACTCCAAAGATATCTATCAATCAGTACCGGCGATGCGGGGCAATGGTGCCGCCTTTCTGACCCCGCCACCGGACACCTATTACGAGATGCTTTCTGAAAGGCTGCCCTGGCATCAGGAAGATGTTGATAAGTTGAAAGCCAATGCCATTCTTATGGATGGTGCGCCTACAGAGGAGGGTGGGTTGCTGTTACAGATTTTCACTGAAACCGCCATTGGCCCGATTTTCTTTGAGATCATCCAACGCAAAGGGGATGAAGGGTTTGGTGAGGGTAACTTTACCGCGCTATTTGAAAGCATGGAAAGGGATCAGATGAGAAGAGGGGTGTTGTAGCTTTTTCTCAGATCTGACTGATCACCAATCCGTCGGGTTTTCTTATGGAACTGGTTCTATTACAGGGCTTTTCAGGGGAATGAACCATCAATCCGGTGGGGTAGTGGGCCATTCACTACCTTGCTGCAAGGCCGGGGAGAGTTTTATGAAGTCATCCAAATATCAGGCCAGGAAGCCTGACGAGTCAGGCTTTATTGTATATACAGATGAGGAGCATGAAACCTGGAGTATTCTGTATCACCGACAGATTGAGTTATTGAAAGGTCGGGCGTGTGATGAATACATGGACGGCATCGAAGAACTGGCCATGCCGTCAGAGCGGATTCCACAGCTGGATGAAATAAGCCGTGTGCTTAACGGTAAAACCGGCTGGGGGGTTGCCAGGGTGCCGGCACTGATCTCCTTTGACCGTTTTTTTAAGCTTTTAGCCGACAAACAATTCCCGGTTGCCACCTTTATCCGCGTCAGAGATGAGCTGGATTATCTTCAGGAACCGGATATTTTTCATGAAATATTTGGTCACTGCCCTCTGTTGACCAATCAGGATTTTGCTGATTTTACGGAAACCTATGGCAGGCTCGGTCTGGCTGCCAGCAAAGAAGAGCGGGTTTACCTTGCCAGGCTTTATTGGATGACGGTTGAGTTTGGCTTATTGAATACTTCCCGTGGGTTGCGTATTTATGGTGGTGGAATTCTCTCCAGCTTCGGTGAAACGGCCTATGCCCTGGAGAGTGATATTCCAGTCAGAACCGCCTTTGACCCACTGACAGCGCTGAGAACGCCCTACCGGATCGATATTTTGCAGCCATTGTATTATGTACTGGACGATATTGCGGTCCTTCATCGCCTTTGTGAAATGGATATTATGGCGCTGGTCCATCAGGCGATGGCGATGCCCCTGCTTACCCCGATGTTTGAGCCCAAGTCTGAAGAGGGTGCTGCGTGAGACAGCACTCTGCAACTTATTGGTTTTATATTATCCAATCATAACTGTTATGCTTATCGGGATGTTCGGAGACATCAGACGTCAAGGTGAAGGCCCGATAGCCTGTTCATGCAATAATCACGGTTGTGCTTTAAACGGCAATGTTTCTATTTTTTGATCTGGATCAATAAAGCGTGTACGGGAAATACGTATTCTGTAGTCACTCCTTTAGCGAGTTGCCGAAGTCAGCAGGTCGCAGCAAAAACAAAAAAGGCAGGGATCGAATTCCCTGCCGCTAAAGGAAAAAGAATATATACCACTCCAATAACAATAAAAATCGCTCTGTGCTGTCTGACAGTAGTTCCGCCCCGTTTTTACGGGGTTTCTGTTTTTGTAGCTTCCCTGTGTTAACATTCACGATTTCTCTGATGGATTGGCTGTGATTGCAATGGTCAGTCATTCGGCCTTACTTCTTTCCTAAATAAGTCAATACTTTGAATTGCAAGGAGTCTACGATGCATCCAAGGGAACTGAGCATTCAAACACCGCATTTAACATTTGCTGCGTTGGAGTGGGGGGACCCTGAGGGCGTTCCGGTGATTGCACTTCATGGATGGCTGGATAATGCGGCCAGTTTCACTCCCATGGCTCCAAAGTTAGAGGGCATCAGACTGATAGCTGTGGACCAGGCTGGCCATGGTCTTTCTGAACACCGTCCCGCGTGGTTCAGTTATGATGTTTGGCACTACGTTGAAGATCTGGTTTATATCGCTGAGTCATTGCAACTTGAACGGTTTGGTTTGCTTGGGCATTCCATGGGCGGTGTGGTCAGTGCCATGGCAGCGGGTTCCGTGCTGAAAGATCAGGTTACCGGGTTGGTAGCTATTGATGGGCTTTTCCCCTGGCCAAGAAACCCTGAAGATGCCCCTGAAGCGCTGGCGAACTATATCAATCAACGCAGAACACCTGTTGATCATTTGCCAGTGACCCGCTATCGATCGAAGCAGCTGGCCGTTCGGGCCAGGGCCATGGGCCAGTTCAAAGTTTCCAGGCAATCGTCAGAACTGCTGGTGGATCGATCCATTATTCAGGATGGAGATGGCTGGATCTGGACGGCAGATCCCCGTTTAAAGCTGGGATCTCCCACCCGTTTTTCCCTTGAGCAGACCCTGGCATTTCCCCGACAGATAACCTGTAATGCTCATATGGTCTATGTTGACAGTGGTCCGATCTGTGACGCTATTAACCAGTATCATCAGAAGCTGCCAAATATTCATTTTCACCCGATGAGTGGCAATCATCATCTTCACATGGACGATCAGGTGGAAGCGATTGCCAATATAGTTAACTCTGTTTTAGGCAGTAAATTATGATAGTCTGAAACGTCGTTGGGGGAAGACTTGGATGGTGTTTCATGAATAAAGTGATTGTGGATATCCCGGGTCTACTGAAGACTCTTGAATCTGGCTCTTTAACCATTGCCTGCAAAATAATCAGTACCCTGCTTTGCCTGGTAATTGGTCCTTCAACCTATGCGTCGGGACTTCCAGCGTATCCTAATGCCCGTATTGAGCTTGCCATCGATGAGAATCGACAGAACCACCCGATCATTACCAACCGGATGAAGCGGGTCAACGGCGTTGTTACCTCGGATGGCGCTCAGTGGCTTGACGGACACCTGATCAGGGACCTCTACTTTCTGCCGCCCGGGCACAGCAGCAATCAAGGCTATGAATTTTATGTCAGCCTGTTGCAAGGGGAGGGTATTGAGACGCTGTTTGAATGCCGCAGTTTTTCCTGTGGTGCCAGTAATTTCTGGGCTAACGATGTCTTCGATATTTCCACGCTCTATGGTCAGGATAAGGAACAAGCGTTTTATATTGGGAAAAAGCTGAACACTTTCTATACGGTCTACGCGGTGCGCCGGGGCAATGGACGCATTTATACATTGGTGGATATCTTTAAGCCCCATGACTATGAGATGGAGCGTACAATCGAACAGGATGCTGGCAACAATGTCTTCAGGCTGGAATCCGGTAAATCCGGGATTGAAAAAAGTTCTGATCTGGCCTCATTTGTTACAAATATGAACATTGACTCATCAATGAATGCACTGCTTATCATTCACAGCACGGTGCCCGAGACCCTGGCAGAGCTGGATACCTGGCAGAACAAAATGGAAGTACTGCAAGAGAATATTGTTCAGCATTTAAATGAGCAGGGGATCAGCGAGTCACGACTACGCTTCAATATTTCCATTGGCACTGAAGATAATTCGCTGGATCCGGGAACAACGCCATCTTTCGGGCTTGAAATTGTGCCTTTAAATTAAAGGTTGATTGCCATTTTCTTCAAATTGGGCTTATGTTCACGGACTTATCCGCACCTGATGGTCTTTATCCGGAACTATGAGTGATTTTACAGGTCAAACGTGTCGAAGCAGTGAAATTGCTGCTGATAATCAGCGATTTTAAAATAACTATCGTTAACTACTTTCGGATTGACTCAAAATGCAAAGCTTGCCTGCTACACCATCAGGAGCGAATGGTTACATTAATAATCCTGGCTGTACTTTCGAAAATGATAATTGCCGTTCAACATGCCTCGGCTTCATCTGGGGGGGGGCAACTTCTACCGGTGGGGCGGTTGGTTCGTGCTTACCCTTAGAAGGCACCATGGTAGCTAAAGTTTGTTACGGTGCTCTTGCTGGTTCGGGTGTCGGTATTCTCGCAATGATTGGAATAAGTGCCTATTTCGATGCTAAATATGGTGGCTGCTGCGGTATAAAGTCTCGGGAGGCTGCTCCTGTTCACACGGATCTTTCAATTAGCAGAACAGCCCGGCAATCAGGGAGAGAGTCCATCGTGGCGGTTCAGCCCTTGCCTATGCACAACGATTCAAAGCATATAGATTCAGACCAGACATTGACGGTTATCAACCAGGAGTCTGAGCATTTGTTGCCAGAACCACCGCCATCCTACGTGACGGTTATAAGCTCGCAGTTAGAACTTCAGCCTCCACCTCCATCTTACAGTGAGATTTTCCCAGCTAAACCATGAAGCATTAACCCGGAAATCGCTGTGTGATCTCGGTGGCAATGCTATCGGTAGCATTGCCAACAGTTATCTGCTGATCTTGTATAATACAGTGAAGTTTCATGGTTTTACCAATCAGCCTGCCCAGTTCATTACCCTCTGCAGGAATTCGGTAAATGTACAAATTATTAAATCGCTGTACTTTGCCCTGATATTGTTGCCACCAGATATCCGAATGGCGACCGCCATAGTTATAGATAAAAACCTTCTTTGCCCGGCCACAGGCCTTTCTTAGCCGCTTTTCATCCGGTTGACCAAGCTCTATCCAGGTGTCAATTTCACCACTGAGATTCTTTTGCCAGATATCAGGCTCGTCATCAGTGCTGATACCTTTGGTAAACTGAAGTTCCCCTGAAGCATGGAGTGACCAGACCATCAGTCTCAACATTGCCCTTTCGTCATTTTCCGATGGATGGCGGGCAATGGTTACATCATGGTCTGCATAATAGTGGCGGTTCATGTCCGCTATATTAATACTTGCTTTGTAGATCGTTGCTTTCAGGGCCATGGATCATTAACTCGATAAAAAGTTGAGTTTACCCTGAAGCAATCAGGAGTTTATGCAAAGGATGATGTAATATTGATTCAGGTCAATATGTCAGAAAAAAACAATACGTATTATGGCTTACGCCTGAAGGGGAAAAGAGATGGGGGGATTTCTCCAGAAAAGGCCTTTACGTCGCGGGGGAGGTGACGCAGAGGCCACGAAGATGAGACAGGCAACAACAATAAAATTTTGAAACCGGTTCTTGTGACCGGTTTTTTGTTTCTGCTCAGAAAAACTCAGAATAAAAAAACCCGTAATCGGGCTTTTCTCAATGACAATGGCAGTTGCAACCTATGTATTGAATACCTTCACTGGTTTCAATCAACTTACCTTTCCCAACAAACTGATCAACCAGTTCTGCTGCAGTCAGTTCCTGTGCGGAGCACGTGTGGTATCGGGCTTCTTCACCAAACTCTGCTGATATTGCTGTTAGGAGCGCCTCTTTGCTCAGCGCGACTTCCTGTTCTCTGATCATATTCAGTACATTATGACCGTGTACGGATTCCATGGGCTTATTCTCATATCAATAGTGGGGACTTCAGCCAACAATACGCTGACTAATGCAATTAAACAGTCGTATATATTCGTATCAGGTTGGTGTCACCATTATGAATGCCTCTGTGTGAAACGGCAGCGAATGCACTGCGGTGGTCGCTAAATTCAGCTATGTTCATGGGGTGTATATGGTTTGCAATGCGTGCTTGCTATGAATTCGACATCTACCATCAGATCATACCCTTCAAACATTGATAAACTGAGCCGGGTAAAGGGTGGGGTGGCTGGCCTGCTCATTGGTGATGCCCTGGGCGTCGGCACCCATTGGTATTATGACCTGGATCAACTGGCACAGGATTATGGCCCCTGGATTGATACTTATCAGGACCCTGCAGTTAATGGCAGCCATGGTTTTGCCAATATCAGTCACTTCCGTTATCAGCAGGGTGTCAGGGCAGGCGACGTTTCCCAGACGGGCCAGGTGATCGTATTGCTGCTTGAGTCTCTGGCCAATTGTGATGGTTTTGTACTGACAGATTTCCTTGCCCGGCTTGATGATTTCTTCTCGCCATTGTCCGGTGAGTCCTTTTCCGGGCGCTATACGGATGAATTGATGGTGGACCTGATCAGGGCACGCCGCACGGGGTTACATTGGGGTGATCCCGGGATTGCTTCGGGTTGTGACACAACCGAGGGAGCACAGTTTGTATCCCTGCTGGCCCTGGCGATTGATGACCCGGTTGAGCTGGTAGATGCTGCTGGTCAACTGCTGCAGACATTCTACAGGGAGCCTTTTATACGGCAGAATACACTGGTATTTGCCCTGGTTGTTCAGGCCATGGTCAACAGCGTTCCTCTGACCGAATTACCGGGCTGTTTAGCGGCTATGGCAAAACGCTCAGACGTGATGTCGGCAATACAGCGTTACGACCATCTACTGACTCCGGGAAATGGGCGGGTGGCCTGGCAACCGGACACCGTTCGTATAGAACCGGCCCTGCATATCAGTCAGGTCTATGGTATGGATTGCCAGCTTGTTCACGTGCTTCCCTGTGCTTACTACCTGATGCACCGCTACCCTGATCAATTTGAACAGGGTGTATTGTCTGCCATTAACGGGGGCGGTAATAATATGGCCAGGGCCGCTTTAACCGGTGTTCTTCTGGGTGCCATGAATGGGCTGGAGGCGATACCGGACCGTTTAGTTAATGGACTCCATGACAGTCACCGCTATTTGAAGCTGGCAGACATGATTGTCGTTTAATATTTAATCTGAAAGTAATCTGGGATTTTCCAAATTCAGCAGGAACGTCAAAAGTTCTGGTAGTTAACAGTCGACCTTATGGAACCGACCATCAATACATTTGCTTCTGGTGTACCGGTATACAGTAATTGCTTTGATGGCGGTGCATCGGTTGTCGGCAATCGAAATATAGTACCTGTTCTGCGTCGTCACCATTTATCCCCCGGCGGGACTTTCCAATGGCCTGATCAGCAGCCGTTGAATCAGCGCATCTGTCAACCGTATCAACAACTGGCTTTACCATTGTTGCCCGGGAGCGAAATAGCATGCAGTGATGACCGTCGTTCTTGCCAGCCTCATTGTGAAGCTCTGCCACTGCAAGTTTGTCGTTCCGGAAATACGGAAGAGTTCCGACGGTTACTGGCAGCCAATTCGGGAATTGCCCAACAATGGTTCCGTTCGGCGGTCACCGGTTGTGATGTCACCTTGCTGCACATCGCTGCCCGAACTGGCCACAAACAGATCTTACAGGCTCTGCTTGAGGCCGGTGCTGACTGCCACGCCACCTGCCGGGACATGACGGCTCTTTTTCTGGCGGTGAGCGAAGGGCACGTGGCGTGTTGCCAGGCTCTGCTTAGTGCCGGAGCGGATCCCAACACCCCTCGAAAGACCGGCGTCACGCCTCTTTTCTGCGCTGCCCTGCAAGGCAATCAGGTAGCCGTGGAGGCACTTGTCAAAGCCGGGGCAAATTTACATTTAACCTTTATGGATGGTTTGACAGCCCTGCATATATCCGTCTTGCAAGATGACAATGTGCAGGTGGCACAAACGCTGATCAATGCCGGGGCTGATTACAATGCAACCGATGATGACGGTGAAACGCCACTGTTCATCGCCATACGCGAAGGTAGCGTGAGATGCGCCCAAATGTTGATCAAAAACGGTGCGAGCCTGAATCTTGCCAGTGAGGGTGGAACGACGCCTCTGTATCTCGCTACTAAAACAGACTGTGTGGAGATTGTGCAGGCATTGCTCAGTGCCGGTGCAACAGCCAATCCGGTTTCCTTCTGGGACGGCACAATGCCTCTGCATATTGCAGTACTCAATGGTAATAAGAAAATTACCAAAGCCCTGATCAACAGTGGAGCTGCCCTTGATATTGCTGATAGCGTGGGCACAACTCCCCTTTACATCGCTGCCCGGGAGGGTCACGAGAAATGTCTCAAAGCCTTGCTAAAAGCCGGTGCAAACGCTGACGTTGTTCGTTTTCTGGATGGTGCGACACCTCTGTCTATCGCTGCCAGAAATCATCAACTGACCAGCGTGCGAATGCTGCTTGGTGCCGGGGCGAAGAAAAGATGACCTGTGATAGTTTATCCACTACTACTGAATCCGAGCCTGCTTTCTTATTTCCCAACAAACCGGGCAATCATTACCGTCGGACTCAGTACACCCACAATAGCTTCGAGAGATACCAGACCCTGTGCCAGAGGGCTGAGGGGCAGAATGTCGCCATAACCCAGCGTGGTCAGGGTGACAAAACTGAAATAGAGATAATCCGGCCAGCTGGAAATCCCCTGGATGGCAAGATCAAAGGCCCCGGGGGTAATCAGGTTCACCAGTAGATAAAGATAACTGAACGTGATGCCCGTCAGTAAATAGAAGTTAATCGCCGCCAATAGTTTCTCGGCTTGGGGCTTAACGCTGAACAGGTGCCCGATAAGCATCAGCATCATGCCCAGATGGAACAGCATGCTGGCTATTAAGCTGAAGAAGGGGAGCCAGTTTGGCGGGTTTGGGAACTCAACCATCGCCCTGAGTATAACGATAGTTGTGCCGGTGATCTCTAACCAGAGACGGATTTTTGGACTGTTTTCTGTCAGCGATCCGAGGGTCAGAACCAGACTGGCTATCATCAGGCAGGAAAACAGGGTTACCCCAATGGATTGGTACTCCATGACAATAGGAGAGAACAGGATGCTGCAGGTCAGGGTGATCAACAATAGACCCATTGAAACAGCCGGGTTGCGGTTCATTCGCTGTGAGAAGTCAAGAAAGGATGGTCGTAACATGGGTGATTGGCCTTAAGGGCACTGTCTGATAAGAAACAGCGCTCTAAAATACCCTGCAAGTAGATCCGGGGCTACAAAAACTGTTCATTTTTACGCCATCGGTCGATGTTTGATCTTTGTATAAGAAAGGATACAGGATTGTCCGCAGTTAAGGGCTCGTGTTATCTTCTCGGGTTAAACTACTGTGTTTATAATCAGTTATCTCAGGGAGCCGAATGGCAGGGTCCGCAAGCAAAAAGAGTCATCAGCCGGATAGTGATCAATCACAAGATCCTGTTTTCATACGACGGCGCAAGCGTACAATCCGGGGCGATGCAGCGACGGAAACGCTCTCATCACGAGTGCGTGAAGGTATCATGTTTGGCTGGCTGGTACTGGCCGCTTTTCTGGTATTGGCACTGGCCAGTTATGATAAGGTCGATCCTGGCTGGTCTCATATTGGCCCGGTCAAGGATATTGCCAACAGTGCCGGCAGAATCGGGGCATGGTCAGCGGATTTGCTGCTAACCCTGTTTGGATTTCTGGCCTGGATGGTGCCGGTTATTCTGGTGATCAAGGCGATCAGGGTTTTTCGCTACCGCCATGAGCCTGATGAATGGAATTCCTGGTTACTGTTGATTCGCAGTATGGGGTTTATTCTGTCCATTGCTTCAGGGGCTGCCCTGGCTTCACTTCACTATCATGGGTTGAGTGAGCTGTTTCCCTCGTCCAGCGGCGGGATTATTGGCGAGCTGCTTATTCAGCTGTTCCTGCCAGCCTTTAATGTCACCGGCAGCACACTGCTGCTGATGGCACTGTTTCTCCTCGGTGTGACGCTTTATACCGATCTTTCCTGGTTTCGTTTGATGGACAGTGTTGGCTATTGGAGCCTGCGCTTCGCCGTTTACTGCAAAGAAAAGTTGCTTGCGCTTTATTTTGCGTTGCAAGAGAAGCTGGCCGCCAGAAAGCAGAGTCAGCCTGAGCAAAGCGACCTGTCGCCAGTGAAAAAGCAGGAGCCTGCATTAAAGCTGCAGGAGGACTCTATACCACTGGCTCCTCCGGTGATTGAGAAGAGAGCCGATAAGCCAAAGCCGGTTATTGTCCCTCCTCCAGCGAGGGAGAAAGCGCCACCTCTGGTGGAACATACCCCGCTTGGCAGTTTACCAACCGCCTCGTTGCTCGATGAAGCCCGCCCCTCCGGCAAGGCCATGAGTCCAGAGTCTCTGGATGCCATGTCCCGCTTGCTGGAACTGAAGTTAAAAGACTTCAGCGTCGATGTCGAAGTGGTTGCCGTCCATCCCGGGCCGGTCATTACCCGTTTTGAGATTCAACCGGCACCCGGTACCAAGGCCAGTAAAATTACCAACCTTGCCAGCGACCTGGCCCGTTCTCTGGCGGTGGTCAGTGTCCGGGTGGTGGAAGTGATTCCCGGAAAGTCGGTGATGGGGATTGAGATTCCCAATGATGACCGTGAAACTGTTTTCTATAGCGAAATTATTTCATCCAGGGCGTTTGATGACGCACAGTCCCCGGTCAGCCTTGCCCTGGGACATGATATTTCCGGTCAGCCGGTGATTGTGGATCTGGCTAAAATGCCGCACCTTCTGGTGGCCGGTACTACGGGTTCCGGTAAGTCCGTGGGTATCAATGCCATGATCTTATCCATGTTGTTCAAGTCCAGCCCGGAAGATGTGCGGTTGATCATGATTGACCCGAAAATGCTGGAGTTGTCCATCTATGATGGCATTCCTCATCTTCTGGCACCGGTAGTGACGGACATGAAAGAGGCGGCCAATGCCCTGCGCTGGTGTGTTGCCGAGATGGAGCGTCGTTACAAGCTGATGGCATATCTGGGGGTTCGTAACATTGCCGGCTATAACCGCAAGGTGAAAGATGCCCTGGAAAAGGGTGAGCCGCACAGGGATCCTTTCTACCAGCCTGTGTCAGCAGAAGATGTCGCACCAGAGTTAGGCACGCTGCCCTTTATCGTGGTAGTGGTTGATGAATTTGCCGACATGATGATGATTGTTGGTAAAAAGGTTGAAGAGCTGATTGCCCGTATTGCCCAAAAGGCCCGGGCAGCCGGTATTCATCTGATTCTGGCCACACAGCGCCCATCCGTGGATGTGATTACCGGTCTGATTAAGGCCAACGTTCCTACTCGCATCAGTTTCCAGGTGTCCAGCAAAATTGACTCCCGAACCATTATTGACCAGGGCGGCGCTGAGCAGTTACTGGGCCACGGAGACATGCTCTATCTACCCCCGGGAACCAGCGTTCCTGTCCGAATTCACGGGGCTTTCGTTGCTGACGATGAAGTGCATCGGGTGGTGGCTGACTGGCAGCTGCGGGGAACGCCGGATTTTGTGGAAGAGATTCTCAATGGTGTCAGTGAGAGTTCTGAAGGCAGTGCATTTTCCGGCGGGCTGGATAACAATGAGCAGGACCCTCTTTACGATGAAGCCGTGGCTTTTGTTACCGAGTCGCGCAGGGCGTCCATTTCTTCGGTTCAAAGGCAGCTGAAGGTAGGTTATAACCGGGCAGCCCGAATGATTGAAGCCATGGAGGCGGCAGGTGTTGTCAGCCCGGCATTGACTAACGGCAATCGTGAAGTGATTGCTCCACCACCGCCCAAGCATTAATTTTCCAGATTAAGTTCTTATTTATGATCAAGAAAGCGCCGTTATTGACTGTTTTACCACTGGTTTTTGCCATCAGCATGCCAGTCTGGCCTGCTGAGCAGACATCAACTCATGCATCCATGCTGGCCAGGGCGGAAAGCAGTACGCCTGCCAGTATAAAACATGATCAGAAAGCCGCTGATGCGCTGGCTAAAAAGCTGCAGGCCATGAATACTGTCAGTGCCAATTTTTCTCAAAGTACCATTGATAAAAGCGGTCGCTCCAAAGTTGAGAAGGGGAGTATGCAACTTAAGCGGCCAAATCAGTTCCGCTGGAATATCACTTCACCGTTTAACCAGGAGATTATTGCTAAAGATGGAAAACTCTGGATGCTCGATCCTGACTTTAAGCAGGTGGTGATTAAAAAAATGGACAATCAGTCAGGACCGACCGCCGTGCAGCTACTGAGCGGCGATGCCAGTGAGTTTCTGATGGAGTACGCGGTGACTCGCATGAACTATGGCCCGGAGGTGGTTTATACCCTGAGACCCGGTAACGTGTCAGATCTTTTTGAAAGGCTGGAGATCCATTTTTCCAGGGAGGAGATTTCAGCCATCACGATTGTGGACTCTCTCGGTGGTAAGCGACGAATTGACTTTACCCGGGTGAACCTCAATCAGCCGGTGGACAATACACTGTTTGAACCTGACCTGCAGACATTAGAGAAGGCCGGTTTTGATATTATTGATGAGAGCAGGGTATGACCTCACTCTTTGATGCCCCTGCTTCTGATCGCTATGAACCCCTGGCGGCAAGGATGCGCCCCGGAGTCCTCGATGAATACCTGGGCCAGGAACATATTCTTGCCAGAGGCAAGCCCCTGCGGGAAGCGCTGGAGCAGGGTATGCTCCATTCCATGATTTTCTGGGGACCGCCTGGCGTTGGCAAGACGACGCTGGCAAGACTGATTGCGACAAAAACCGATGCCCATTTTGAAACCCTGTCTGCCGTGCTTTCAGGGGTTAAAGACATAAGGGAAGCGGTAGCAAGGGCAAAGGATGAACAGCGTTTTTACCAGCGGAAAACAGTACTGTTTGTGGATGAGGTTCATCGGTTTAACAAGTCGCAACAGGATGCATTTCTGCCGCATATAGAAGACGGTACTGTTATTTTTATCGGGGCTACCACCGAAAACCCATCGTTTGAACTTAATAATGCATTACTCTCAAGGGCCAGGGTCTACGTACTTAAGTCGCTGGGGGAAGAGGCCATTGGCCAACTTGTTGATCAGGCTTTGACCAATGAAGAAAGAGGCCTGGGCGGCAAGGGCATTCAGCTGGAGCAGAGCGCCAGGGATATTCTGATTCGCTATTCTGACGGCGATGGTCGCAAGGCACTCAATACTCTGGAAGTTGCATCGGATCTGGCTGAGAACGGCATTATCACGTCTGAGGCGGTTCAGGCCATTCTTGCCGATACCGGGCGACGTTTCGATAAAGGCGGTGACGCGTTTTACGATACCATTTCAGCTTTTCATAAGTCCGTTCGCGGCTCCAATCCGGATGCAGCACTCTACTGGGCCGCTCGAATTGTTGATGGGGGAGGGGATCCTCTCTACGTGATTCGTCGGCTGGTGGCTATTGCCAGTGAGGATATTGGCAATGCAGACCCAAGAGCGCTGGAGATTGTCATTAATGCCTGGCAGGCATTTGAGCGGTTGGGGGCACCGGAAGGACTGTTGGCCATGGCCCATGCAACGGTCTATTGCGCCTGTGCACCAAAAAGTAATGCAGTTTATAAAGCCTGGAAAGCGGCATGGGACGATGTAAAAAGTCATCCATCCTATGAGGTGCCTCATCATCTGCGGAATGCGCCGACCCAATTAATGGGCAGTCTTGGCTATGGTGCTGGTTATCGCTATGCCCATGATGAGCCCAATGCCTACGCGGCTGGGGAGCGCTATTTTCCAGAAGAAATGGATGTGCCGGACTATTATCAGCCGAATGATCGCGGATTGGAGATTAAGATCAAGGAAAAGCTGGCCTGGCTGAAACGGCTTGATAAAGAGAGTACAGTAAAGAGATAGTTTTTATATTATCCAATCATATACTCATGATTTCAAATAGCCCATACAACTTGGATTATGTCGATTGTTGATTACGGGGTATGTTTTTAGCTTGCCTGGCCTTTTGATATAGTTAGAACCGTTTCATGGCTATAAATTCAAAACTCTCTATCTCTCATCTGAAAGGAAGCCCTGATGCAATACCCGTACTTGCTGAACTATTTTGCTGTAGCAGCCGGGGGAGCCCTTGGGGCACTGGCACGTTCTCTGGTTTATGAGTGGTATGCAAAATCCGGAAATGATCAGTTGTTTCCACTTCCGACCTTAACAGTCAATATTATTGGTTCGTTTCTTATGGGGATTGGCTGGTACTGCCTGGTAGAGAAAAGTCTGCTTCCCGCAATCTGGAAAGATTTTGCCACCGTAGGCTTTCTGGGAGCATTAACCACCTTTTCTACTTTCTCACTGGATATTTTCCGGCTTTTTCAAACCGACCGATTGCTTGAGGCAATCGCTTATATGCTGGCCAGTGTGACTCTGTGTCTGGTTGGTACCTGGCTGGGTTATCAGGGCATTCGGGTGATCCTGAATGGTTAGCTGCTTATTATCTTTATCGAATGTCGCCGAGTCATGGTGTATCATCAGCAGGTTATCCGTGACGAGAATGGTAAACGTTTGAAGCGTCTGCCCGGATAAGAAAACCATCGTCCAATCAGTTAATTTGGTAGGAATATGCTAGACCCCAAAATCGTTCGCAGCCATCCTGAAGCTGTGGCGGAACAGCTGTTGAAGAAGCACTACAAACTGGATGTTGAGCGTCTGGTTTCTCTGGAGGAGCGTCGCAAGTCGCTTCAGGTTAAAACTGAGCAGCTGCAGAGCGAACGTAAGTCGGGTTCCAGGGAATTTGGCAAGATCAAGGCCCGGGGCGATGATGTTTCAGCGCTTAAAGAGCGCATGGATCAGGTGAATGCCGAACTTAAGGAAAATGAGCAGGCCCTGACCGAACTGCAGGAAGCATTGAATAACCTGCTGCTGGAAGTGCCCAACCTGCCAGACAGCTCCGTACCGGAAGGCAAAGACGAGAACGACAACGTACTGGTTCGTGCCTGGGGTGAGCCACGGAAGTTTGAGTTTGACGTAAAAGATCACGTTGATCTGGGCCAAGTTCTTGGCCTTGATTTCGAAGCAGCTACCCATATTTCCGGCTCCCGATTCGCCATGTTGCGTGGCAAAATTGCCCGTCTGCACCGGGCACTGGCTCAGTTTATGCTGGATATTCAGACCACTGAGCATGGCTATGAAGAAGTTATCACTCCGCTGCTGGTTCACGATAAAGCGCTATATGGTACTGGTCAGCTGCCTAAATTCGGTGAAGATCTGTTCAAAACCGCCTGTGATGATGATGCCAGTGCTGAACAGAAGCAGTTTTTCCTGATTCCTACGGCAGAAGTTACCCTGACCAACCTGGTGCGTGAACAGATTGTTGAAGCTGATCAACTGCCCATTCGTCTGACGGCTCACACTTCCTGTTTCCGAAGCGAAGCGGGCAGTTACGGTCGTGATACCCGTGGCCTGATTCGTCAGCACCAGTTTGAAAAGGTTGAGATGGTCCAGATCGTCCATCCTGATAAGTCCTATGAAGCGCTGGAAGAGATGACAGGGCATGCAGAAGCCATTCTCCAGAAGCTGGGGCTGCCTTATCGCGTTGTGGCACTGTGCGGTGGAGATATGGGCTTTGGGGCCGCCAAGACCTACGACCTTGAAGTCTGGCTGCCCGCTCAGAATCAGTACCGTGAAATATCTTCCGTCAGTAACTGTGTTGATTTCCAGGCACGTCGAATGATGGCGCGTTTCCGCAATGAATCAGGCAAGCCGGAGCTGGTTCATACGCTGAATGGTTCAGGTCTTGCCGTGGGTCGTACTCTGGTGGCGGTACTGGAGAATTACCAGGATAAGGATGGGCGTATCCATATTCCCGAAGCACTTCAGAGCTATATGGGAGGAATTAGTATTCTCTAGGAGGCTGTCCGAGAATAGCGCCCGTAGCGAGGATGGCAGAAAATTGAGGATAAAAAGTCGGAAATTTTTAGTGAATAGTGGTTCTATTTACTAAAAATTTCCGACTTTTTAGACCAATTTGCTGCCACCGCAGTAGGGCAGTCTATTCTCGGACAGGCTCCTAACGAGATCAGCAGGGTGGAACGTTTGATTTCACCCTCTTATTTTAAATCTAAAGTATTATCATCAATCAACTTTGTTCAAAAATAACGGTAGTCATGAACAAAAGGAGAGCGTGGTGAATAATCTTTCCGCGAGGGATCCTGTAGAGACAACAATTGATTTGGGCAGCGATAATGAATCTGATGTTTATAATGCCCATGCGGCGGCTGATGTTTCGAGATATGCGGCGGCTGATGTTTCGAGATATCACTCATACGTAGTAAGGCCAATTGCCAGTACATCAGGCAATTATTTATCGGGTAACCAGCAGCCTGTTGCTAATACTGATTCCTCTGTCCATGAATATGACCTTCCTTCAGGTTTTCAGAGTCACCAGAATCAGGCAGTGAGTTCTTATCAATTTATCATTAATGGCCAGACTAAAACATTTAAGTCGCTACGGTTACTGCTCCAGATTCAGCCTTTTATGGATAACTTCAGGGCGAGTACCGGAAGATATCTTTCTGATGTCCATATCCCGCGTGAGGATAGCGCACTCAAAACATTGATTCTTGAGAATGCTCGTGTTCAGCAAGTATTCTTGTTGGTGAATGACATAGAAACAATAAATGTATTCACATCATCGGATCAAACACAGTTGACGGAACAGGCGTCAGCCAGTGGATACAGATCAGATGACTATCGTTTACCGGCAACACAAAGTGGCTTACAGCGAATGGTTGCCCGTGAAAACCGTCTGTTGAATTCAATCGGTGGTCAGAGATCACCAGTGCAGTATTGCCAGCCTGCACTATCTTCGGAAAGCTCAAATCCTGCTTCTGACGTTAACAGCAATACCCGGTATTTCTGCCATATTCATGGAGAAGATAAACAATTTGATTCGATTGCTGCGTTATTATCGGATCGAAAACTGCTACGAAACTTTCGTGATAATGCTGAGTTATACGATGTAAGTTCAGATATTCCTTCTAACAATACTGAACTGAAACACTTTATTATCAATAGACAGGATCGGTTCAATGCATTCCTGTTAATTAATGATATTACCGCGATATCAACCACTGATGCTGGTTATGGTGCTGATCATGCCGCAGCCTCTGATGCGGGGCTGATTTCTACAATGTATAACCCATATATGGTAAACAGTAACGATCGCAGAAACTCTATCGTTCGGCATGGTGCAGTCAGGCAAATGAGATTCATACGTAATTTTCCTGCTGGCAATAAGAGTGCTATTACAATATCAAATGCTGGATTTTATTTGTCACTGGTGGAAAAAAGGCTGTTATGTTTCACCTGCGGAGGTTCAATTAAAGAGTGGCAAGAGGAGTGGGGAGAGCGCACCCTTGATGAGGTTCATGCAAGACTTTACCCTGAATGCTCTTTTTTGCGGGAAAAAGAAGGTGAAGGGTTTATCGAATTCTGTCAACAACAATTAACACAAGCACAACAACGTGTGTTAGCCCGACCTTTGGAAAGTCATCCACATTTGTATCGCTCACCCGTGGATGTGTATCAATGGCAGCAAGAACAGGTAGAAGTGGACTATTATAAATTTCTATCCGACTGGCGTGAAGGGCGAGCGCAATTGGACGGAATGACGTTACATGAATTTGTACGGGCGCAAAATCAAGCTGGCCAACACAGTAGGGACAGACAGAGTCAGGCAGACGCCACTTATTCTATAGAAAGCAATGTTCGAAGATGTCTGCAGGCATTTCACCGTAGTTTTCTTCCTGGTTCAGCGCTTCACAATGCAATGGACAGGTTGTATGGAAAAGTTAATGCTGCTCAGAACCAAAGCAATGAGCTTAAATTAAACTTATTGCAAATCCTGCAAAATCTATTGGCACTTCGAGAAGATCAGTCGGAAGATGCAGGTGCTGAAATTGCTTCGATTATTGACGCTGCTTACGATCGGGATTGTCAGGATCATACAACAGAAATCATTGATCAAATCAAGACTCGAATGGCTTTGATTAATATCAATCGGGAGCTGGAGTCTGATTCTGATGTTGTCCACATATTCAACCTGCTGAAGAAATTAAAATTATTTTACAATGAGTCGGTACTTTACAGTGTGTTGTCCACTACAAGGGGGATAGCTGGTAAACCAATTATTGCGGGCAGTGAATCCACTGAAACAAGAGGTTACATTAAGAATCTATTTTCCCAAAGTATCTGCCAATTCCCTGAGAATCAAATTCCACAGTGTTACGGCACTCTTGGCAGGCAGCCAGCAAATGTGATGGCTGAAATTAAAAGAAAATTCATCAGTGGTATTAATAATCTGGCGGATTTTCAAAATTATATTATGGACATGTTTAACACTGATCCGGCATTACTTAATCTTTTAATAACGAAAAATGCTGAGTTTTCAGTTTGGCATGGCAAGACAGAGAGTAGCGCTGAGTTATTGATGGAGCAGTACAGTCCCGATACACCAGGGCTCTCTGAGCAGGAGATTATTGAAGGTGCCGCTAACGTTGCAGATGCTCGTGCAAGGTTTATGCGTGAAGATCTTTACCAATTCATCAGCGAGAAGCTGGACATTTACTGGGATGAGATTATTCGGGAAACATCCCGATAATGTTTAACCCGGATATAGTGAGATGCTTCAATAGTGTATTGTCGGCACCCGGTAAAGCAGCAAAATCGCTTTAGACTCTTCCTCCATCAGAGAGACACCAGAACACTACGCTGACTATTTTCAAGGTATCATCCTGAAATTTTCCGGACATCATTAAAATGGTTAGTCAATCTAACCATTTTGATAGCTACATTTGAAATCTAAAACACTACTATTAATCAATTTTGTTCAAATATTTAACGGTCATAATGAACTCAAGGAGAATCATGATGGATCATATCACACCCGGGGAGCTTACACCGAGAACTGTTCATGAGAATGAGGCGAGTAGAAGTAATAATAGTAACCGTCCCAATACTGATGGTTCGAGGTATCGTCAATACGATGTAAGGTCGATTGGCAGCTCGAACAATTATTTATTATCTGATCAGGGGGCTGTTGGTGGTGCTGATTTCCCTGAGCGCTCATATCCAGGGGCTGCCGGTTTCCAGAGTCATCAACACCAGCCGGTAAGAACTTATGAAGTTACTATACATGGCTATACTCATGCGTTTACTTCGCTAAGGGAATTGCTCCAGGTACAGTCTTTTATGGATAACTTCAGGGGTAGCGCCGAAGTGTATCTTCCTGGTATCGATATTCCCCATGAGGATGCTGAACTCAGGACATTGATCCATGCGAATGAATGTATTCAGCAAGTATTTTTGCTGGCTAATGAAATAGAGACATTAAATGTATCCGCATCATCGGATCAAACGCAACTGATCGAACAAGCATCAGGCAACGACTATCATTTACCGGTACCATCAGGTAGCCGACAGCGAACTGTTTCCATTGATAACCATCAAGTTAATGATATTGAAACGGTGCCCTCTGACGTGGAAGCGGGTGCCAGGATTTATAACCAACGTATGGCATGTGAGACAGAGCGAATGTACTCTTTCGCTAAGCACTTTGCATCCAGGTGTGTAGCATTCCTGGATAATTTTCCTCATGATAATAGACATGCCATTAGGCTATCCGCTGCTGGATTTTATTTGTCACTGAAAGACGAAAAACTGTTCTGTTTCTCCTGTGGAGGCTC
The DNA here is from genome assembly GCF_017744115.1 of Salinisphaera sp. G21_0. GTDB lineage: Bacteria > Pseudomonadota > Gammaproteobacteria > Pseudomonadales > Endozoicomonadaceae > Endozoicomonas. The sequence continues at coordinate 21,730 of NZ_JAGHQW010000017.1, forward strand.
CATTGGAGAGTGGCAAGAGGAGTGGGGAGTTAGTACCATCGATGAGGTTCATGCCAGACTTTACCCGAAATGCTCTTTTTTACAGGAACACAAGGGTGAACATTTTATTCAAACCTGCCAACAACAGTTAAGACCCGAACAGCAACAGAGGTTGGTCCAACCTTTGGAAAGTCATCCGCATTTGTATTCTTTACCCGTGAGTGATCATCAATGGCAACAAGAAGAGGCTGCAAGGTCCGAGAGGGAAGCGGTGTTTAACTTGCATAATGGACAAACACTAGTAGATGGAATGACTGTACCTGAAATTCTGCGTCAAAACAGGGTTTATACTCAACTTGCCCAACAGAATCGCGGCTGGCGGAGTCAGTATCAGCCTGGTGCTACCTCTGCGATTGAAGGCAATATTCAAAGATGCCTGCAGGAATTTCACAGGAGCTTTCTCGTTGATTCTGAACTTCACCACGCAATAGACAGGCTGCATGAAAAAGTGAATGACGCCCGAGACCGAAACAATCAACTTAAATTGAGCTTATTACAAATCCTGGAACATCTGATGACACTCCCGGAAGATCAGCAGGCAGATACCGGAGCTGAAATTACTGAGATGATTAACGCTGCTGATGACCATGATTGTCAGGATCATACATCGGAAATCATCGATCAAATCAAAACGAGAATGGCTTTCATTAATATCAGGCGGGAACTGGAAGCGGAGCATGATGTTGTCCAGGTATCCAATCTGTTGAAGAAATTAAAATTATTTTTTAATGAGTCAGTACTCTACAAAGTGATGTCTACTACAAGGAGAGATGGTACTCTACTTGTTGTTGCCAGAGAATCCACTGAGATAAGAGGGCGTATCAAGAATCAATTTTCCCGAAGTATTTGCCAATTTCCGGAGAATCATGTTTTTCAGCGTTTTGGGGATATTGGCAGACTGCCGCCGGAAGTGATGGATGAACTTGAAAGTAAATTCATTAGCGGCATCAGGAATAAAGCCGATTTTCAGAATTATATTATTGACATGTTTAAAACTGAGCCTCAATTACTTGATCTTTTAAGAAAGGGAAACCCTGAATTTTCGGTTTGGCATGGTAAGACAGAGAGTAACACCGAGTTATTGTTGGAACAGTACAGCCCGGATACCCCGGGACTCTCTGAGCAGGAGATTATTGAAGGTGCTGCTGGCGTTGCAGATTCTCGCAGAAGGTTCATGAATGAGGATCTTGAACAATTCATCAGCGAGAAGCTGGACTATTTTTGGACGGAGATTCTTCAGCAAACATCCAGATAATGAGCAAGTCGCCCTTGCTGAATTAGCCAGGGCGATTGGTTTAGCATTCAACTGTGAGATTCTTCAACCAGTATTTTGCCAGCACCCGGTAAAGCACCAGAACCGCTTTAGTCACTTCCTCCATCAGAGCGCAGATAAACACCAGATACAGTGGCCATTGCCAGATATTCACCGCTGCCCAGGTCAGCGGTACACCGACAAGCCACATACCAATAATATTGATGGCTGCCGTGGCTTTCACATCGCCGCCGCTGCGCAGTACACCAACAATCCCGGTCAGGTTGATGACCCGGATGCATAGGGCAAAACCGGCAATAATCAGCACCTCACTGGCCATTTTCAAGGTGTCACCCTGAAATTTGCCGAACATTCTGACAATCGGCTCATTAAAGATCAGGGTAACAACGCCAATCACCAGGGCGGTTGCCGGGGCGGCCAGCATAAAATAACGGCTCTGTTTCCAGGCCAGCTCAAATTCTCCAGCGCCGAGCTCCTTCCCGAGTATGATCGAGGTGGCGATAGCGAACCCGATAAACAGGGAAATCAGCACGCCTTCGACGGAAGAGACGGCGCTCATCACCGCCAGTTCAACAACCCCCATCTGGGCAAACATCAGGTTGTAAAGCACCAGGCCAAATGACCAGAGGCCGTCCTGAATCAGCATGGGAACACAGATGCCAATATATTTAATCCAGTGTTTACCGCTTTTGCATTGCAACAGGTCAGCTTTTACCGGTTTGAGACCCGGGCGAACCTCAAGGATGTAATAGATAAGCAAGCCCACCTGAATCAACCGGGAAATGGTTGTTCCCCATGCAGAACCGGCAACCCCAAGGGCTGGAAAGCCAAAATGGCCATAGATAAGCAGATAATTAAACAGCACATTCATAAGAATGGTGATAAAACCGATTCGTGTCGGTGTTTTTGCGTCGTTATTGGTTCTCAGCAGGGCTTCCAGCGGGATGGTGACCGCTATGCAGAGAAAAGAGGGTGCCGTGATGAATAGATAGCTGCCGCCAAGAGCCTTCAGCGTGAGGTCTTCACTGATCAGGCCCATGATCTGTTCTGGAAAGAGCAGGTAGACAATGGCAAATGGAGTGGTGATAGCCAGTGTGGCAATGATCGTCTGAACCAGCGTCCTGCGCAAGCCATCCATATTTTGGGCACCAATATACTGCGCGGCCAGTATGCTCATGCCACTGCCCAGGGCAGCGATCAGAATCAGGTTAAAGAAGAAAATCCGGTTGCCCATGCCTACCGCAGCAACTTCTGTTTCACCCAGCATGGAGACCATGAAGATATCAATCAACCCAAGCATAGAGAACATCATGGATTGCAGGGAGATAGGCAGTGCCAATTGCCAGAGATTGCGCAGGAAGTCCCTGTTTGGGGCTGGGTTTTCAATAGTTTGACTGGTCATAAAGCGACTAACAATGATAGGGGCCTGAAGCGCGTTTCAATCCGTGAAAGAGGGGAGTAGTCTCATTCGGATATAAACAACCATGAACTGTATAGCATTCTCTTTATGGTTATGTCGGAGTGATGCAATAACAGCATAAAAAGCTATATCGTCATATTTAACATCAACTGTACTCTTATAGTCGTATAAGAGAGAAGTCGGATTTTTCCCTATCCCTGGTTCAGCTCCAGCTTTTTATAACTTTTAATAATAATAGATAAGAAAATATTGTTATCTTTGTTCTGTCGTATGCTGGTAAACTCGCCCCATCCATGGTTCGGTCAGCCGGACCACAGGCTTACATGATTTGTGCCTGCAACCTTATGTCAACAGAGCTTTATCAATAACGAGAAGAACATGGATTATCTGCCATTATTTCTACAGGTACGTAACCAGCGTTGTCTGGTGGTGGGTGGTGGCGATATCGCCCTGCGCAAAATCAGGCTTCTCAAAGCTTCTGGTGCCAATATTCGAGTGGTGGCCAGAGAGATATCAGCAGAAATTCGCGAGTTTCTTGCCAGCGGCAATCACCAATTGCTGGAAAAAACCTTTGATAACCATGACCTGAACGATGTCTGTCTGGTTATTGCAGCAACCGATGATGAGGGTGTTAACCGGCAGGTAGCGAGGTTGGCGCAGCAGCGACAGCTGTTTGTTAATGTGGTGGATGATGCCGATGCCGGCAATGCCGTAATGCCGGCGATTGTTGATCGCTCTCCGGTGGTGGTTGCCTTTTCCACTGGTGGTAAAGCTCCGGTTCTGGCCCGTCTCCTGCGACAGAAGCTGGAGACACTGTTGCCCCGGGGGTATGGCCGTCTGGCGGCACTGGCAGGTGAATGCCGGGATATGGTCAAGGCCAGGTTCAGTGAGATCAATGACCGACGGTATTTCTGGGAGAACGTGTTGGCAGGTCCTGCTGCAGAAAAGGCGTTGGCAGGTGACCTTCAGGGTGCCCGGAATTTGATTGAACAGACCCTGGCAAATACATCGGAGCAGAAAACCGGCGAAGTATATCTGGTGGGCGGAGGCCCGGGCGACCCGGACCTGCTGACATTTAAAGCGCTGCGGTTAATGCAGCAGGCCGATGTTGTGCTGCATGATCGGCTGGTGTCTGAAGATGTTCTGGCACTTTGTCGTCGGGATGCAGATTATATCTACGTTGGTAAAAAGCGGGATCGACACACACGCCCCCAGGAAGAAATCAATGCCCTGTTGGTCGAATTGGCCAAAGAGGGTAAGCGGGTTCTGCGATTAAAGGGTGGCGACCCCTTTATCTTTGGCCGTGGTGGTGAAGAGATCGAAACACTGGCCAGTGAAGGTATCCCTTTCCAGGTGGTGCCTGGTATTACTGCCGCTTCCGGCTGTGCCAGTTATGCTGGTATTCCCCTGACCCATCGGGATCACGCTCAGTCTGTCCGCTTTGTCACGGGGCACTTGAAAGATGGAAGCTATGCGCTGAACTGGAAGGAAATGCTGGATCCCGGTCAAACGCTGGTGTTTTATATGGGATTACTGGGGCTTCCCCGCATCTGCCAGGCGTTAATTGATCATGGAAGGGATGCACAGACGCCCATTGCCTTGATCCAACAGGGTACAACCCGGAATCAACAGGTCTTTACCGGAACCCTGGCCACTATTAAGGCAATTATTGAGTCCGAAAGGGTAAAGGCTCCAACATTAATCATTATTGGTGGTGTGGTTAGCCTTAGAGACAAATTAAGATGGTGTTGATTTGTTTTTTGAAAGCTTGTATTGAACATGAAATTCCGGTGATGAAAAATCTCTGCATAGTTCGTATGGCCGGGCTGAAGGTCTGATTATATAATTGACCCCGTTTATGGTTGTGAAGAATTTATAGTCATTTTTGTCGATCTCCTCCTGATTCTCTGATTTACAACCATGATCCCGGTTTTCTCTATTGGTTGCAAAACGATGTCTGGTGGCATAACGATAAATGGGTAGACGGGATTTAGCTTCAGGATTTTCTCCAATAAAATCATGCTTGATATATTCACCCTGTAACTTAGCTGACATTGGCCTTGGTATCATCTTATACCTACTGATTTCATCACGGCTAAAAGGCACGTGTAGCTTTGTTAGCAAGGTGTAATCATAAGGGGTAACTTTTCTGATTATTTCTGGCGACTTAATCAATGTATATCCAAATTGGGTTTCTGGTGCGGATATGATATAAAGGCAGTTTTCTATATGGCATTTGTCCTGTCTTATATCTTCTTTTACTGTATTCTTGAACGTTGGATATCGTTGGTCTAGAAAAGTGGAAAAGGGGCTGTTTTTTCTCAGAGACAGGATATTTACATTTGGTTTAATGAATACGGCCAGTATGGTGACTGGATTTCCTTTATTATAACTTTTATCAAGGTAACCCTTGGCTGCAGCAATGCTTGGAGTGCTGTAGAGGCCAATACCATAGGCTTGCCCCTCTTTGTTAATTGTTTGAGGATCAAAAATTCTCTCTTTCAGGATAGAATTTCTGCACCGGCCCATTTCGTCATTGACACAAGTAAATTTGCCTGCACGGAAAAAAATATTCCTACCTGCTGTTTTTGGGCAAAATTCACTATGTATAAAGCTTTTTATTGCCATTTCGGTGGTTATATTAAATTCCGTAAAAAGTGAAATTGTCCGTAAGTCCTCATTAATATCTCTGAAACAAGTACTCTGAAATTGGCGTAGTAGATAAGAGGATCTCACTTTAAAGCGATCAAAAATAAAAGTGGATATATCTTCCTGGCTGAGAAAATATATTTCATGGCTTCTGAGGGTTTTGCATTCATTATTTATAATATCGAGCAGGATATTCACTGCCTGTTCACTTGCGTCAGGTTTAAGAAAAGACCTTATTTTCTCAAGTATTATACTGCGTTGCGACAGATTACAGCAAAGTGGAGTTTCGCTGGTGTCCATAGGTTCAATTTTCATTTCAGGTAGATCAGAACCTGAGCAAGGTGTAACCTGGCGATTGTCAAAGCATGAAAATTGATTACTGGTTGTTGTGTTGGTTGTTGTGTTGCTGGTACTGAGGGAAGTGGGTACTGGGTTAGGATTGAAAGACAAAGGGTTCATTGGGTAACACTCGTCTAAATGGTTTTTGGTATATTCCATCCACTTAACCCGGATATTTCATAAACATGCTCCCGTTCTCGCTTGTCCTTTGCCGCTCTAAGGGAGTTTTGTTCAGTCGACCATAGTCCCCGGTACGGCGCTCCCTCACAAAATTCCTTAGAGCGACAAAGTCCTCGGCTTTGGCATCCTGCGTCGCCCTACCTCCCACATCCATGTGGTCGTGCGCGAGATTCGGGGCAGTTTATGAAATATCCGGGTTAAGGAATATACCATGTCAATTAATTGATCTAATTAGACAATGCTGTTAAGGGATCTGGATAAACAAACTGATAGTTTAGCGCTTTCTTCAATTTATCGCAGTTCACAAGACGATAGGGCATGGGTTTATCGATAAAGATGGGCGGCTCAATACCCATGATTTCGCAGGACCGGGTGTAGAGCTGACGACGGGTAGGATGCTCATCCGCTGAGGCGTTGAAGACTTCCCCAAACAGGTTTTTGGCAATGATCTGCCCAATGATTTGCAGGCAGTCTTCCCGGTGTATCATATTCACCGGATCGTCAGCGCCACCCAGCTCTTTGCCGGAAAAGTAGCGGCCTGGCTGATATTCACCGCCAATAAGGCCTGAGAAGCGAAGCACCGTGGTTTTTAGATCGTCATGGTCAGTGAACAGCTGCTCAATATCCAGCCAGGCAGTATCAGAAAAGGGGGACTCAATACGGACGGCATCGTCTTCCGTTACTTCAACGTTATTTTGCGGGTAAACGGAGGTAGCACTGATCAGAATAATCTTTTTAACCCGGGCTTGCTCAATACGGTTAAGCAGAGCCTTCATCTGGCGAAGGTAAAAGTGGGGTTGACCATCGCCTTTTCCCGGTGGAATGTTGATAAAGAGAATATCGGTATCAAGAAACGAGTCAATATCACCCTCAGGCTCTGGTGAAAGTCCGATTATATAAGGCTTCATGCCAACCGCAGAAATAGCTGCCAGCTTTTCCTCCCGGGTGGTTGACCCCTTGACTGGATAGCCATCTTTCACCAGTCGTTCGCCCAATGGCATGCCCAGCCAGCCACAACCCAGAATGCTGATGGTTTCTTTCATTATCGGTCTCTTGCTTGTCGAGGAAAAGGACGATGAATTGCAAATGCGAACTATTCTCGCTGATTGTTGCCATAAATGAAACAGTTTAGAATAACCGAGTTACCCGGTAGGGATTCTCTGAAGCGCCCCAATGACATAGAATAGCCATGAAGTTAATAGAGGAAGTGTTGCGTTGAACATTACATTCACTGAAGCCGCACAGAAGTATCTTGCCCAATTATTAGAAAAACAGGGGGTTGAGGGGATTGGTGTACGATTGTTTGTCAGTAACCCCGGCACTCCTCATGCGGAAACCTGCCTGGCCTATTGTAAGCCGGGGGAAGAGAAAGAGGGTGATCTGACGCTGGAGCTTGAGTATTTCAACTGTCATGTTGAAGGCACCAGTGAGCCTTTTCTGGAAGAAGCGGTGGTCGATTTTGCCGAAGACAAGCTGGGTGGTCAGCTGACCATCAAGGCACCCAACGCCAAGATGCCCAACGTTAATGAAGACAGTCCTCTGGATATGAAAATCAACTATTTCCTGCAAATGGAAGTGAACCCGGGGCTGGCTTCCCACGGTGGCGTGGTATCCCTGGTGGAGCTGGATGATGGCATTGCTGTTCTACAGTTTGGCGGTGGTTGCCAAGGGTGCGCTGCGGTTGATATGACCCTCAAGGATGGTGTTGAAAAAACGCTGATGGAGCGTATTCCGGAACTGAAAGGCGTTCGTGATGTGACGGATCACAGTAATACTGAGAATGCTTTTTACAAATAAAGCAGATCAATCCTAAGAGGGAAGTGGGGTCCACTTCCTTTCTCCGTTTTTTCAATGTTATGTCGATTTTACCGTTAGTGTTCGGTGTCACCCTATGACGTCCCCCCTTATTACCCGTGCCGGAAAAGAAAAGCTTGAGCAGGAGCTTCAGTATCTGTGGCGAATTAAGCGCCCTGAAGTCACGCAGGCTGTTTCTGAGGCTGCAGCGCTTGGGGATCGCAGTGAGAATGCGGAATATAAAGAGGGCAAGCGACAGCTCCGGGAAATTGACCGACGCATACGCTATCTGACTAAACGGCTTGAAATCCTGAAAGTTGTCGATTATTCGCCAGAGCAGGAAGGCAAGGCTTTTTTCGGTGCCTGGGTTGAGCTGGAAAGTGAAGAAGGTGAAATACTCCATTGTCGTATAGTGGGTGCCGATGAGATAGATGTAAAAAACAACCACATTACCATCGATTCCCCCATGGCCAGGGCAATGGTTGGGCGTCAGGTAGATGATGAAATCGTGGTCAATGCACCGGGTGGACGCAAGATCTGGTTGATCAATAAAATACAATATGACCCTTTTTCTGATGATAAATAGGTAAAGCTATGGTTTTTCAGGCTTTACTAATGGTATTTTTAACCCCTTTTGAAAAAAAGGGTAAAGATACCGGTATAACTCTCTGAAATAATGGTGTATCTTCTCCCGCCTTTTTGAAATCCCAAGCTCATTTACTCACCCGGTAGTCCGACGGAACTGTGAAGCGTTATAAACAGGCCATTTTATCCAATTTTTTTGTCACCGAAGATGGCAGTGCTGTGCGCCATCTGGTTGAGGCAAATCTGGATATTGAGTCAAGAAGTGACCGTACGCTTTGTACCGAAGTCCTGAACAGTGACTGTCGCTACGAGGTGCTGGTGAATGGCCATCTATCCACTATCTGCATGATCTGCTCAGCGATTCTTGATCGAAGAATCAGCAATATGCCGGTGGAACGTAAAGTCAGTTATGGCAAAAAGCAGACGATGGAGATCTTTACACCACCGGATACCCAGTTATCGCTTCCGGGTGTGGTTGAGCCTGTTCAGGTTGAAGAGGGTAAAATGATCACTTCAAAAGAAGAACAGCCCGAACAAATCGAGCTGTTTATGTGAGTTAAAATCAGTTCTGCCTAGCGACGTCCCGGCAGAACATCTTTCAATTTATCCCTGATGTTGCGCAGCGTCTTCTCCGTTGTTTTCCAGTCAATACAGGCATCAGTAATAGAAACACCGTATTGCAGATCGTCCAGGTTATCAGTCATTTTCTGATTGCCCCAGCCAATATTGCTTTCCACCATCAGACCCACGATAGATTGATTGCCTTCAATGATCTGGTTGGTCACATTCTCCATAACCAGTGGCTGCAGGGCAGGATCCTTATTTGAGTTGGCGTGGGAACAATCCACCATAATATTTGGCGTGATGCCGGCTTTTTCAAGCGCCTTTTCACACAGTGCAACACTGACAGAATCGTAGTTTGGCTTGCCATTACCACCACGCAGTACAATATGGCCGTAAGGATTACCTTTGGTATGGGTAACAGCCACTTGCCCCTGGCCGTTCAGCCCGAGAAAACGGTGTGGACTGGAAACAGACTGCAGGGCATTGATCGCCACTTCCAGTCCGCCATCGGTGCCATTTTTAAAGCCAACGGCCGAGGACAGACCGCTGGCCATTTCGCGGTGAGTCTGCGACTCAGTGGTTCTGGCTCCTATTGCAGACCAGGCAACCAGGTCCTGAAGATATTGAGGCGAAATTGGGTCCAGCGCTTCTGTAGAAGCAGGAATGCCCATTTCGGCAACATCCATTAACAGGCGGCGACCGATATGCAGGCCTTCTTCAATTTTAAATGAGTCATTCAAATGCGGGTCATTGATCAGGCCTTTCCAGCCCACCGTGGTTCTTGGCTTTTCAAAATAGACACGCATCACCAGATACAATGTGTCTTTCAGCTCTTCACTGAGGGCTTTCAGCCGTTGGGCATAATCTTTCGCCGCAGCAACATCGTGGATTGAGCAGGGGCCTATGACTACAAACAGGCGATGGTCTTTGCCATCAAGAATATTCCTGATCACTTCACGGCTTTCAGAAACCGTTTTTGCTGCTGCTTCAGTCATCGGAATCACAGCCTTAAGGCGTTCCGGACTCAACAGAACTTCCTGAGATTGAATATTCAGGTCTTCAATGGGTAAAACAGCCATGTGCGCGGTCCCGTTCTTTTAATAAGACTTGTTTAAAATCTCCTGATCAGTGGCCTGACGCCCCTGATGCCAGATGAAAATATGGCACCCATACTGACAGATTGTCACCTCACCCTGTATAAAGCCCTGGTAATTATGAGTTTTCCATTGGCCAGGTGAGGGTTTTCCACTTTATTCAAACTGACACAGGGCTGCAACCCTGGATAGGGTTAAAAAAGGTATTTCAGGCCCAGTCCGAGCAAAATAATGGCCAATATGATGCGCATGAAGGTATCCGGTAGCTTCATGCCGACACGGGTTCCCACATAAATAGCAGGGATAGAGCCAATCAACAGGCTGCCTAATAGCACAAAATCAACATTACCCAGCCAGATATGGCCAAAGCCTGCCAGTAACGTTAACGGTACCGCATGAGCCAGGTCGCTACCCACTACCTTGACGGGTTTCAGCAGCGGATAGAGCAGGATAATAGCGGCAGTGCCCAGTGCTCCGGCACCCACCGATGAAAGTGTGACCAGAACCCCGAGGAAGATACCGGCAATAAAGGTTAATGTTGTCTGATATTGCTGTGGAATCATCGAGACACCAGAGAGCTGTCTTCTTTTCAAAAAAGGACTCATAAATAGCGACAGCGCAGTGAGGGTTAACATTATCCCAAGGCATAGTGTTAGGATCGGGCTATAATCAGCGCTTCTGTCAAAAAAAAACTTGAGCAGCACAATTGTCAGGATTGTGGCAGGAAGGCTGCCAGCACAGAGCGTTTTGACCAGTGTCCAGTCAATACTTTTCTGGCGATGATGGACAATGACTCCGGTTGACTTGGTAATGGCTGCATACATCAGATCCGTTCCAATGGCGATATGAGCCGGAAAGCCAAACATTAACAGCAGTGGTGTCATCAATGAACCACCGCCGATACCTGTCAGGCCAACCGCAAAACCAACGCCGGCACCGGTGGCAATATATGTTAGAAAATCCATAAGCATCCCAAAATCTATGGTCTAAAGTTATAACTAGCCAAGGCGATGTTTGAAAATATTGACTAAAAATTGATGATTCGCTGGTAACTATATTGACTGGCTTGTATTCTGGAAAAGAATTTAATGTCATTCTTTTATGCTTTATAGAACTAACGGATCCTGTTTCAATCTATTCATTTTTGTCAGCACAACCTGCCCGACCGGAGGCCATCAATGAAGCTGCAACAACTGCGCTATATCTGGGAGGTCGCCCACCACGATCTCAACGTATCAGCTACAGCGCAGAGTCTATACACTTCTCAGCCCGGCATCAGTAAACAAATCCGGCTTTTGGAAGATGAACTTGGCGTTGAGGTTTTTGCCCGAAGTGGCAAGCATCTCACCCGCATTACCCCGGCCGGTGAGAAAATCATTGATACAGCCGGTGAGATCCTTAGAAAAGTTGAGTCGATCAAGCAGGTTGCCCAGGAATTCAGTGACGAGCGAAAGGGCAGTCTGTCCATTGCCACAACCCACACGCAGGCTCGCTATGCCTTGCCGGGCATTATCCGGCAGTTCATTGGTCAGTATCCCGATGTTGCTCTTCATATGCATCAGGGCACTCCCATCCAAATTGCCGAAATGGCAGCAGACGGTTCCGTTGACTTTGCTATCGCAACGGAAGCACTGGATTTGTTCAATGATCTGGTGATGATGCCATGCTATCGCTGGAATCGCTGTGTTCTTGTACCCAGGGACCATCCTCTGACCCAGGTATCTGAATTGAGCCTGAAAGATATTGCCCGATATGCCCTGGTCACCTATGTTTTCGGATTTACTGGTCGCTCCAAGCTGGATGAAGCCTTTATGAATGAAGGGTTGTCACCCAGGGTAGTGTTTACTGCCACCGACGCCGACGTGATCAAAACCTATGTGCGCCTGGGACTGGGCGTCGGGATCATTGCCAAAATGGCTTACGACCCTGAACTGGATTCAGACCTTGTACCCCTGAATGCTGATCACCTGTTTGAGCCAAGCATTACCAAGATCGGGTTCCGGCGTGGTACTTTCCTGCGTGGATTTATGTACGACTTTATTGAAGAGTTTGCCCCTCACCTGACCAAAGATGTGGTTCAGGAAGCAATCCTTCGTCATAACAAGGCGGAAGTGGATGAACTCTTTTCACATGTTCAGCTACCAAACCAGTAACTACCTTATAAGCGGCTTGGTTCAAGCCGCTTTTTCCAGTACTTCCTTTACCAGCTTAAAATAGATGGTGTAAATCGCTGGCTCGCTGCCTTCTTCTTCAACAATAAAAAAAGGTGCTTTGTCTACCTGGTATAAATTTGCCAGTAAAGTACCTGTGCTGTCCGGGTCGCCATCAACGGCGGTGACGAATTGGTCAATGCGATTGATATGACCTGAACTCTCCAGTCTTTCCTGCACTTCCTGGCATTTTTTGCAGAGGTTGCCATCGGCCATTATCTTTTTGACCATGGTGATTTTCATAATCCAGTTCTCCCGGGGGATGGTGTTCATTTGCCGGTGGTTGTTTATTGTAGCAGTGGCTATTTAGTCAATAATAGAATCAATATCTATATTTATAGGTGTTTATGCTATATTCTCAACCAGCCTGTCAGGCCGCAATAAGTCTAACCATCAAAGAGAGAATAACCAATGGATGTCGTCTGTCTTGATCTTGAAGGTGTACTGATTCCGGAAATCTGGATTGAATTTGCTACCCATACCGGTATTGACGAACTCAGGGCAACGACACGTGATATTCCCGATTACGATGAGCTGATGACCATGCGCTTATCCATACTGGATAAACATAAACTCGGGTTGAATGAAATCCGGGCAGTGATTTCCGGGATGAAGCCACTGGAAGGCGCTGTGGATTTTGTCAACTGGCTGCGCAGTGAATTCCAGCTAATTATCCTGTCGGATACCTTTTATGAGTTTGCCGACCCATTTATGGTTCAGCTGGGTCGTCCGACACTGTTCTGTCATCGCCTGGAGGTAGCAGAATCAGGTAAGGTAACCGGCTATAAGTTAAGACAGAAAGACCCGAAGCGCGCGTCGGTAAAAGCACTGAAAAGCCTCAATTACCGGGTTCTTGCCGCGGGTGACTCCTACAATGACACCACCATGCTCTCTGAAGCAGATGCCGGTTTTCTGTTCAAGGCACCCGATAACGTGATTGCTGAGTTTCCTCAATACCCCTCAATTACCAACTACGATGATCTGCGTACAGCCTTGCGTGCGGCACGGGGTTGAGGCATGGAGCGCACAGTTCTGTGCGCTACTCTGACAAACTGTTTGCATTGATATAAATTGATGGAAATTAACTTTTCCATCCAGTTATTGTCTCAATGAATAAAATAACGGCAATAAAAATAGCAATGTGGTTCTGGCTCTGTTTGATCGCAGGATGCGTCGGTCAGCAAAGTATGCCTGAAGTCTATCCCGGAGACTTGCAGCAGCCATTAAATGTTGTCGTTTATGATCAGACTTACTGGCCAATTTATACTTGGACACCGGAAAAATCAGTCACTCGAACCCTTAGAATTTATATTGAAGGGGATGGTCGTGCCTGGTTAAGGTCCAACCGTCCGTCAATGGATCCAACTCCGGTTAACAGACTTGTTCATCATTTGATGCTGAAGGATAAATCACCGGATCTTGCTTATATTGCCCAGCCCTGCCAGTACGTTATGAATGAGAATTGCAGCAGACAGGTATGGACGTTTAAACGTTACAGTCCGAAAGTACTTGTGGCTATGAATACTGCTGTGGAATCTCTGAAAGCGAGTGGGCAGTATGAAAAACTGGAATTGGTCGGTTATTCTGGTGGTGGAGCGCTGGCTCTGTTAATTGCCGCACACAGAAATGATGTTATAAGTGTTCGTACGGTAGCGGGCAATCTCTCTCCTGAGTTTTTAAACCGCCTCCATGGTGTATCCGAAATGCCTGCGGCACTGAATCCGGTGGATTTTGGTGCTCAATTATCGTCGATAGCGCAAATGCACTTTTTGGGATTCCGGGATTCCGTAGTCCCGCTGCAGGTCAGCCAGCATTATTTTGAAGCATTTGAAGATACTTCCTGCATAAATATAGATAGAGTCAATGCAGATCATCAATCGGGTTGGATTGAGCAGTGGCCATTATTATTAGCAAGGCCACTGACATGTGGCCTGTGACGATCAATGTTTCTATAAGCAGGTTTCCAACGTATTCATCAGGTTTTTTACTTTAGTAATGGACTCCTGGTATTCCGATTCACAATCAGAGTCAGCAACAATCGCCCCACCTCCCCAGCAATGCAATTCACCATCTTTTGCCAGAATCGTCCGTATGGTGATACTGGTATCCATATTGCCATCACAGCTGATATAGCCGATGGAGCCACAGTAGACAGTACGGGCTACCGGTTCCAGCTCCCTGATAATCTCCATGGATCGTATTTTTGGTGCTCCGGTAATCGAACCTCCGGGGAATGTGCTCCTTAGCAGGTCAAATGCATCATAATCCTCCATCAGTTGGCCCTTCACAGTACTGACCAGGTGATGCACGTTGGCATAACTTTCCAGGGCAAATAACCGGGGTACAGACACGGTACCTGTCTTGCAGACTTTACCAAGATCATTTCTCAGCAGATCGACAATCATCAGGTTTTCCGATTGATCTTTCTGGCTATGTTGTAACTCTTCAGCAATGGCACGGTCTTCTTCAGGAGAACGGCCTCTGGGACGGGTACCCTTGATAGGCCTGGTGGAAACATGACCGTTTTCCAGTCGGATAAACTGCTCCGGGGAATGACTGAGAATGCTCAGGTCAGGACGTGAAATAAACGCAGAGTAGGGCGCTTTAGTGACGGTTCTGAGTTTTTTAAATGCTTCCCAGGAATCGCCGCCATAGAGCGCAGTAAAACGCTGGGTAAGATTTACCTCATAGCAATCTCCCGCCACGATATAGTCCTGAATTTGCTGAAATGCGCACTGGTATTCAGCCGGAGTCTGTGTCGGGGTGAATCTGTCGAGCAGTTTGAATGGTGAGCGGTCTGACTTCCTGACTTTATGGTCAATAGCTTTCAGAATTTCAGTTTTCAATGATTCGGGCATATCAGGATGAAACACCAGACAGGCCCGTCGTTCCTTATGATCACAGATCAGCGCCCACTGATAGAGTCCGACGGACATCAGCGGTGTTGAACTGTCTCGATGGGCTATTCGGTCCGGCTCAAGGTGTTCACACAGTTCATATCCCCAGTAACCAACCATACCGCCAACAAAAGGCAATCCGGCATTGTCGACTTTGCTCATAGCACTAAGCCATTTAGACAATTGAGAAAAAGGTTCAGTTCCAGAAAAAGTTTCTGTTTTTTGTTGGATGAGATCTTCAATCATCAAATCACCTTCTGAGGTGAAGGTGAAGTGCATTTCGGGGGCGGCAGTCATAATGTCATAACGGCTGGAATGATCTTTATAGGCTGCCTGTTTGCCATCAAATACCGAGCTATCCAGAAAACAGGGATAAGGGAGGTGAATAAAATGTTCAAAGTAGAGACTGGTGTCTTCTTTATATTCCAGTTCCAGAATTGTCAGCGTCTTCATACAGGTGTCCGAACAAAACAGTCGGCATTTTAACTGGAGCCGGGGTACTATGCCATCGCCTACAATCCATGAACCAGCCATCAATTGCTAATATCATCTGTTGTTGCAATGGTTGTAGCTGTATAACTTCCCTGTTAGCAACTGCACGATAGTCTCTCAAATAGTACCGTTTCTAGGTGCAGTGGATGTTGGCGATATAGTGGATTGTGGAGTACTTGTTTCGATTATAGGAGTGTTTGTTTTGCTGGCGGTAAACTGCCGGGCGGCGTTGCCGGGAGCTGTAGGTGTTGGTGTTCCCTGAGAAGCAGTGGATGTTGGCGATATAGTGGATTGTGGAGTACTTGTTTCGATTATAGGAGTGTTTGTTGTGCTGGCGGCAAACTGCCGGGCGGCGTTGCCGGGAGCTGTAGATGTTGGTGTTCCCTGAGAAGCAGTGGATGTTGGCGATATAGTGGATTGTGGAGTACTTGCTTCGATTATAGGAGTGTTTGTTGTGCTGGCGGCAAACTGCCGGGCGGCGTTGCCGGGAGCTGTAGGTGTAGGTGTTCCCTGGGAAGCAGTGGATGTTAGCCCCATAGTTGATGCTGATAGCCAAGAAGCGTGTGGAGTTCTTACATCAATTTTAGGAGTGGTTGTTATGCTCTTGGTTATAAATGTTTGGGTGGAAGGGGGAATGGAATTGCTGACTGTTATATTTCTACCTCTGTGGACATCGAAACCCTGAGTATTTTCAGGTCCTGGCGAAGTTGTATTACCAAGTGACTGAGTTGGAGTTGACTTGGTCTCAGCGCCATTCAATAATCCAAATCCACCCAAAAGCCCTAATGTCGTGCCTCCGATAACGGCCACACCAAGACCAATAACAACGCCCCATGATTTTCCATTGCTGGTTCTGAAAGATCCTCCTGTATTTTCACTTGAAGTTTTTGGATCCTCATTTATGGATTGCAAAGGTATTGATGTATAAGATGCATTTCTTATCGTCGTTTCCAAGATATGACTCCTTAGCATTTATTAGAGTTAACTTTAGTACCATACGATTAACAGGGAGCGCAGGTCGGGCATTCAAACGGTTTTCAGCCTGACTCACTGTTACCAAACGTCAAGAGCAGTGAGTTAAAAATGCTCTTGCACAGCAAGCTTAGCCTTTCAGCTCAACGCAATGCAGCTTTACTGAGATGTTTTTTGAATAAGCAATTGTGATCTATATGATGTTACTGATTTGGTTATATGTTGTTTTCAATGCAGGTAGAAGTGCTGATAAAAGTTAGGTATAAATATCCCAGTTTAAAATATTGTCAACCATGTTCTATGGTGTCTATGACGTCGACAGGGCCCACAAGATAATGCTGCTGTTAACACTCTTTATATCAAGAATTAAGAACCAGAGGTAACGCCATGAATCAAAAGAATAATGCCTTGAGTCGATTGATTGCTGAACAGGGCATTGTCACCGCTCCCGGTGTTTATGATGGTATTTCGGCCCGGCTCGGTGAAGAAGCCGGTTTCTCAGCGCTATACGCCAGTGGTGGAGCCATTGCCCGCAGCACCGGTGTGCCTGATATTGGTCTGCTGACACTGACGGAAGTGGTCGAACGGGTTCGTCAGATCGTGGCCGCCACCTCTCTGCCAGTGATTGCTGATGCTGACACCGGTTTTGGCAACGAGGTAAATGTCAAACGCACCGTGGAGCTTTTTGCTAATGCGGGCGTCAGTGCTTTTCACCTGGAAGACCAGGAGTTTCCCAAGCGCTGCGGGCATTTGGACGGCAAGTCTCTGGTATCTGTTGACGAAATGTGTAAGAAAGTCTCGGTGGCCAGAAAGTATGCCGGTGACGTCACCGTGATTGCCCGTACCGATGCCATTGCCGTTACCGGTTTTGACGATGCTTTAGATCGTGCCGGGGCTTATGTCGAAGCAGGGGCGGATATGCTGTTTGTTGAGGCACCACAGACCATTGGGCAGATTGAAGCAATTGCCAAACAGGCCCCCGGTCCCAAGCTGATTAACATGTTCTACAGTGGTAAAACGCCACTGGTACCTACTGCAGACCTGAAAGCGATGGGCTATCAGCTGATTATTATTCCATCTGATCTGCAACGGGCTGCTGTGACCGCGATGCGGGAAGTACTGGAGGTGATCAGGCGTGACGGTAACAGTGGCGCTATCGCCGACGGCATGATGACCTTCCAGGAGCGTGAACAGCTGGTGAAAACCAGGGAGTTCCTGAACCCATAAACTGTCTGCTGCTGAGGCGTGATTAACCGATGCCCGGCAGTTTTATCGTCAATTTGAGGGAAGTCTTTTTTCAGGCAATAACAATAATGACCGGGTACCTGTCTGGTACCCTGATCATCAATAAGTGCACGAAATAAAAAAACGGAGAAGTATTATGTCGACGAACTCTGGGACAGAAAAAAAATTAAGCGGTGCCGGTTTGCGTGGTCAGTCAGCCGGTGAAACCGCGCTCTGTACCGTTGGCAAAACCGGTTCGGGCCTCACTTACCGTGGTTACGATATCAAAGAGCTGGCCGATAAGGCCCAGTTTGAAGAAGTCGCGTACCTTCTGCTTTATGGCAAACTGCCAAACCAGGCTGAACTGGACGCCTACAAAACCAGGCTGAAAGGCCTTCGCTATCTGCCCGATGCCCTGAAAACGGTACTCGAACAGATTCCCGCTGATGCTCACCCAATGGATGTAATGCGTACCGGTTGTTCAATGCTGGGTAACCTGGAAACCGAACAGGATTTCTCACAGCAGAACGATCATATTGACCGCATGCTGGCCATTTTCCCCGGCATGATCAACTACTGGTACAACTTCAGCCACAACGGTGTTCGGGTCGATGTTGATACCGATGCTGACTCTATCGCCGAGCAGTTTCTCTGGACTCTGCACAACAAAAAGCCAGAGCCACTCCATGTGCAGGTCATGCACGCTTCCCTGGTGCTTTATGCTGAGCATGAGTTCAATGCTTCAACCTTTACCGGTCGTGTTTGTGCTTCCACCCTTTCTGATATTCACAGCTGTGTGACCGGTGCCATCGGCTCACTGCGTGGCCCTCTCCACGGTGGCGCTAACGAAGCGGCTATGGCAATGATTGAGAACTGGCGCTCACCTGAGGAGGCCGAAGAGAAGATCATGGGCATGCTGGCACGCAAAGATAAGATTATGGGCTTTGGCCATGCAATTTATCGCGAGTCTGATCCCCGTAATGCCATCATCAAAGAGTGGTCCAGGAAGTTGTCTGAGCAGGCGGGCGATCAGTATCTGTATGCCGTTTCCGAGCGTGTTGAGGCGGTCATGTGGCGGGAGAAGAAGCTGTTCTGTAATGCTGACTTCTTCCACGCTTCTGCCTACAACTTTATGGGCATTCCTACCAAGTTGTTTACCCCGATCTTTGTTTGTTCACGGGTAGTCGGCTGGACTGCTCACGTTATGGAGCAGCGTGCTAACAACCGCATTATCCGACCATCTGCCGACTATACCGGACCGGAAAGCGCAGAATGGGTCGCTATTGAAGATCGCGATTAACCACAAAGACCACCAGAGAAAAACACATCTTTGTGTTCTTTGTGGCCTTCGTGGTTTATAACAATAAATTACTTGCCCGGTGGACGTTCGACGTATGAACACTGATTTTCGTAAACCCTTACCCGGCACCCAGCTGGACTATTATGACACCCGTGCAGCCGTGGAAGCGATTCAGCCGGGCACCTATAACACCTTACCCTATACCTCCAGAGTGCTGGCCGAGCAGCTGGTTCGCCGCTGTGATCCGGCTACTCTGACCGATTCCCTGAAGCAGATCATTGAGCGTAAGCGTGACCTGGACTTCCCCTGGTATCCGGCCCGTGTTGTCTGTCATGACATTCTTGGCCAGACCGCCCTGGTGGATCTTGCCGGATTGCGAGATGCTATCGCCGGGCAGGGCGGTGATCCTGCCAGGGTTAACCCGGTTGTGCCAACCCAGTTGATTGTTGACCACTCGCTGGCCGTTGAATACGGCGGCTTTGATCCGGATGCATTTGCAAAGAACCGGGCTATTGAAGATCGTCGCAATGAAGACCGTTTCCACTTTATCGAGTGGAGCAAAACTGCCTTTGAGAATGTTGATGTGATTCCCGCGGGTAATGGCATCATGCATCAGATCAACCTGGAGAAAATGTCTCCGGTTATCCAGGCCCGTGATGGTGTCGCCTATCCGGATACCTGTGTCGGTACCGACAGCCATACGCCCCATGTCGATGCCCTTGGCGTTATCGCTATTGGTGTTGGTGGCCTGGAAGCGGAAACGGTGATGCTGGGCCGTCCTTCCATGATGCGACTTCCTGATATTGTCGGTGTTGAGTTGACAGGGCAGCGTCAGCCTGGGATTACGGCCACCGACATCGTGTTGGCCCTGACTGAATTTCTCAGAAATGAGCGTGTGGTTTCATCTTACCTGGAGTTCTTTGGCGAAGGGGCTGCCAATCTTACCATTGGTGATCGTGCCACCATTGCCAATATGACCCCGGAGTTTGGTGCTTCCGCCGGGATGTTCTACATCGATGAACAGACCATTGATTATCTTAAGTTGACCGGCCGTGAGCCTGAACAGGTGGCCCTGGTGGAAAATTACGCCAAAACCACCGGACTGTGGGCTGATGATCTGAAAACCGCTGACTATGAGCGGGTGCTGACCTTTGATCTCTCTGCGGTTTGCCGGAATATGGCAGGGCCATCCAACCCACACCGTCGTTTGCCGACCTCTGAGCTGGCAAGCCGTGGCGTTGCAGGGCCTTATAAAAAAGAAGATGAACAAGAAGGTTTAATGCCTGATGGTGCCATCATCATTGCGGCTATCACCAGCTGTACCAATACCAGTAATCCTCGTAACGTGGTTGCCGCCGGTCTGGTGGCCCGAAAAGCTAACGAGCTGGGGCTGGTGCGGAAACCCTGGGTGAAATCATCTTTCGCACCAGGTTCCAAAGTTGCCAGGCTTTATCTTGAGGAAGCAGGTCTTCTTTCTGAAATGGAAAAACTGGGCTTTGGCATTGTCGCCTATGCCTGTACCACCTGTAATGGTATGAGTGGGGCACTGGATCCGGAAATTCAGCAGGAAGTCATAGATCGGGATCTTTATGCAACAGCCGTTCTCTCTGGCAACCGTAACTTTGATGGACGGATTCATCCCTACGCCAAACAGGCCTTCCTTGCCTCGCCACCGCTGGTGGTGGCTTATGCTATTGCCGGTACGGTGCGCTTTGATATTGAAAAGGATGCATTGGGTACTGATCAGGATGGTAATCCCATCACGTTGAAAGACATCTGGCCCAGCGATGAAGAGATTGACGCAATTGTTGCTGAATCCGTAAAACCAGAGCAGTTTAACCAGGTTTATATTCCCATGTTTGATCTGGGCAAGGCGGAGCAGGCCGAAAGTCCCCTCTACGACTGGCGCTCCATGAGTACCTACATCCGCCGTCCTCCCTATTGGGAGGGCGCTCTGGCTGGTGAGCGCACCCTGAAAGGCATGCGCCCTCTGGCGATTCTGGGTGATAACATCACCACCGATCACCTGTCGCCTTCCAATGCGATCCTGGCCAGCAGTGCGGCAGGTGAATATCTGGCGAAAATGGGGCTGCCGGAAGAAGATTTTAACTCCTACGCCACACACCGTGGTGACCATCTGACGGCGCAACGGGCGACCTTTGCCAACCCAAAGCTGCTCAATGAGATGTGTCTGGATGCTAATGGTGCAGTCAGGCAGGGTTCTCTGGCCAGAATTGAGCCCGAAGGCAAAGAAACACGGATGTGGGAAGCCATCGAGACCTATATGGAGCGTCGCCAGCCGCTGATTATTGTAGCCGGTGCGGACTATGGTCAGGGGTCATCCCGTGACTGGGCTGCCAAAGGAGTTCGGCTTGCCGGTGTGGAGGCCATTGTGGCAGAAGGGTTTGAGCGTATTCACCGGACCAACCTGGTGGGTATGGGTGTGCTGCCTCTGGAATTCAAGGCTGGTACAACCCGTAAGACGTTAGGACTTGATGGCAGCGAAACCTACGATGTTATCGGTGAGCGGACGCCGGGAGCCACACTGAGCCTGTTGATTCACCGTGCCAACGGAGAAACTGTTGAGGTCCCGGTAACCTGTCGCCTGGATACCGCTGAAGAAGTATCCGTATACGATGCCGGTGGTGTTCTGCAGCGTTTTGCCAGGGACTTCCTGGAATCCGAAGCCGCTGCCTGAGAGCTCTCACGCTGGCCCCTGATCAGGGCCAGCATAACAATCCTATACAGAAGGAGCTGTTCCCCATGGCTCATCCTCCACAAATCAAGGTTCCTGCGACTTATATGCGAGGCGGAACCAGCAAGGGTGTTTTTTTCAATCTCACCGATCTTCCACCAGCTGCACAGGTTCCGGGTAAGGCCCGTGATGCGCTACTTCTTCGAGTGATTGGCAGTCCGGACCCCTACGGTAAGCAGATTGATGGTATGGGGGGGGGCACGTCCAGTACCAGCAAAACGGTGATCCTGTCGAAAAGCAGTCAGCCTGATCATGATGTCGATTATCTCTTTGGTCAGGTAGCCATTGATCAACCTGTCGTGGACTGGAGTGGTAACTGCGGCAATCTGACTGCGGCTGTCGGGGCCTTTGCCATCAGCAACGGTCTGGTTGATAAGCAACGGATACCCGACAATGGCATCGCAACGGTACGGATCTGGCAGGCCAATATCAAAAAAACCATTATTGCCCATGTGCCAATGACCAATGGTGCCGTACAGGAAACGGGGGATTTTGTCCTGGACGGTGTGACTTTCCCGGCGGCCGAGGTTCAGGTTGAGTTTCTCGATCCTGCCGATGGTGAAGGTGCCATGTTCCCGACCGGCCATCTGGTGGATGATCTTGAAGTACCCGGCGTTGGGACTTTAAAGGCAACCCTGATCAATGCCGGCATTCCCACCATTTTTATCAATGCTGCTGACATTGGTTACCAGGGAACTGAACTACAGGAAGTGATCAACGGCGATGAGCAGGCACTGGCCATGTTTGAGAATATTCGGGCTTATGGCGCACTGCAGATGGGGTTGATCAGCAGCCTGGAAGAAGCCGCAACCCGACAGCATACGCCGAAAGTCGCTTTTGTTGCTGAACCGAAAAGTTACCTCTCATCCAGCGGCAAGAAGGTCTCTGAAGAAGAGATCGACCTGCTGGTCAGGGCCCTATCCATGGGTAAACTTCATCATGCCATGATGGGCACCGCTGCCGTGGCTATTGGTACGGCGGCTGCCATTCCGGGCACCCTGGTTAACCTGGCTGCCGGCGGTGGTGAACGAAACCCGGTCCGCTTTGGTCACCCCTCGGGTACCTTGAAAGTGGGGGCAGAAGCAGTGCTGAATAATGGGCAATGGTCCGTGACCAAGGCCATTATGAGCCGCAGTGCCAGGGTTTTGATGGAGGGTTGGGTTTGCTTGCCCGTTGAATGAAACTGCGGGGAAATCAGTTCCAGGAGGCTGACCGAGAAAGTTAACATTGATCCGGGACGATCCTCCAGAAAGAAAAAAAACTTTGTATTCTGACACCATCGCCACCGCGGTCACTTTCGATCTGTATTCTGCGGCTGCATTGGCTAAAGCAAAATGCATGAATCCTGTTTTCTGATGGCAACCGGGCCTTTTCCTGCCAGATCCCGTCTGCGTTCACCCCCAGCAAAATCAGGTGGTCGGTTTCGGTTTCAAGGGGTGGGACAACGGCAAGCAGGCAACTCTCATTGTTAAAACACCCATCCCTGATGGAAAATTCGATACGTTGACTGATCCACTCGCCGGAGGGTCGGCGTTGGTGGATATCGGTATGGCCTGACGGTTCATTACAGACAATGGTGTCACCGTCAGGACTGACTCTGGTCAGAGATCCAGCCGAAAATGTTTGGGATTTGCCCCAGATTCCGGACGCCGCCTTGCGCCAGACTGATATTCTACGCCCGTTTATGATGATAAATTCGTCCGGGTGCTCAGAAAAATAAACAGTGCCTTTACCGCAATGGGGCTGCTCCTGAGCAGCGGGAAGCCATTGATCCTCACTGTTTAATTCCCAGATTTCAACACCGTCATCGGTGGTGATAATCAGAAGCCGACCATCGGGACCAAAAGCAGGTTCCAGGGGATAATACGTCGCCGGAGGCTCACAGGTTTTGACAATTCTCTGCTTTTCACTCCATTTTCCATTCGGACCAAGGGCCGCGATAACGACAAAGAAATTATCTCGATGAGTGTCAACGCCAGCATTATCAAACCATGTGACAAAATGCTTATTATCCGGGCTGAATAGTACCTCGAGTTCAAACTTATCACCAGACTCAGTACCAGCACCGGTTATGAAGTTCATGTGAATATCAGTGTCTGAAACAATGATTTTACCTGTTTCTGACCAGACCCCATCGGCTGACTTGCCCATCAGCGTGATGAATGAACCATCCCAAAGCGCGACATGACGGCTGTCATCACTGAACAACAAATTACGAATACGGGTTGTAATGCTGCCTTTATTAACCCACTGACCTTCCGCTTCCCGACCCAGAATGGCAACTTCACGCCGCTTGTACTTACAGACCAGTGCGCTGGCATCCGGTGACAGATAGAAGTCATTCATAGCATACAGATAAGCGTCATTGTTCAATCTTGTCCTGATTTGAGGAAACACCTCACCGATGGTCAATTGCTGTTGCTCAACCCAGGAATCATCGTGACATTCATAAACGGACAATAAGTGGCCTTTGACGATGTGTTTGTAGTGCGATGGTTCTCCTACCAGGCTCCTCGACACCTTTTGTGGGATAAATAAAATATGGTTAGAACGCTGCTGATGAAAATAGCAAATTTCATTGCATGTGATTTCAGCCGACCTGCACCAGTGACCATGACGATCCGGAGTCAGAATATCAATGCCCCCCTTCACCTTGGTTGCGACAATCATGCACAGCTTAAGATCATGATAATGCCAGCTATAGCTGTCCATATTCAGGCTCCCAGCGGGTTTCAGGGTAAGTGCCGTTGCATCAATAATCTGCTGGCGCGCATGCCGGGCGTAACAGGCATAAAAGGCCGGGCTCAGCTGCACAGGGAAGTGGCGCCTGGAAAATATCGATAACGTCCTGAGGTACTGAAGGAGTTGCCGGTCAGAATGAATGATTGTCTGACACGAATTCTGTTTGTCTTGCGACAAGGAGAGGAAGTAGCGGACTTCTTCCAGTCCGCAGGTCACCAATCGGCTGGCCACTGCCTTGCATGTTTGGGCGAACGCGCTTATATCTTCAATTGATAAATAGCTGGTGATGTTATCGAACGGTAACGTCGGTAAGGTAACCCACCAGCGATGGAAATAAACAGGATCCCGGGCTATTTCAGGCCTGATTTCGTTACCCACTGCCTGAGTAACAGCCGTGTCGGTATTTAACGGTTTGGCAAGCGGCAAACAATTCCCCCCATATCCGGGCAAGAGGCTGTATTTACACTGGTGCATATTGCCCGTTTAGAAGCCTGGTCCGCAAGAGATGATAAATGTCAGATCATGAAAGATTGAACTCACAAAGAGGTCAGGGCTCCCAATGCCAGTAGCTTGACAATCAATGCGTTCAGCGTAACCAATGGATTGACGCCAAAAGTAACGCCAAGGTTTGGCTGATTATCCCGTGTAACAAAACCAATGCCGGGAATCAGCTCACGGGGCTCCAGAGTACTGAAATCTACGATATTAGTAGCTTCAGAACAGTCCGGGTAGGTAGATTCTGGAATAATATTTTGTTTGATGTGGTTAACGAATCTGGCGTCATGACCACACCAGTAGATAACCTCTCTAACCGCCTGTGACAGCAGCTCATCTTCTTCCATTGCCTGAACCACACGCTCTTCTGTGAATCGGGGAAATGCCTTGTGAAACAGCGTCGTCAGAATTTCCTGTATTTTACGCTCATGATTCAGCGTGGACTCCCTATTGTCACAGTTAAACTGTTTTTGAAAGCAGAGAGCATATTGCAATATCAGTCCCTGGGCATTTTTTGCCAGTTCTGAAAATGCCACCCTGGCTCGATCCTCTGATTTTTCAAAATCAAGAAATTCCTGATATCTTTTGGAGAAAAAATAATCCTCACCCAGCTCAATCATACTTTTCGTATCACCGGAATCCCGCATGCCTACGGGCCCCACATTGGGATATTCTGAAGCTTTCTTCCACTGAAGCATCCGCCCCTCGCTTGGGGCACCTACATAAGATGAGAGGATATGGTGTTTTCGTTTAGTTACTGAATCATGGTCAGCTGCAATGACCGCTGGAGCATATAATCCGCAACTGAATAAAAAACCGCAATCATGGGCATACTTATGAAATCCCTGGCAAATCTGATCCGCCTTTGTTACTGGGTCAAGGTCGTAGGGATATAAATGATAAGGCGCATCTTTTGTTGATTTCAAATGAAGGCAATAACTTGTCTTGCCATCAATATAGCGGCACTTTTCCTCTAGTTTGGCCTTTTTGGCTGGAGGTGTAAATGTTGCCAAATCAATGTTCGCATTATCCCAACGATAACTGCCGACAACCCGGGGAATTGAGCTTTTCAAGCCGTAGTGACTGGCTATATCTGCCATAAGGCGGATTTTATTACCCTCCGTTGCCAGTTCTTCCGGCTTCTCCTTATCACTGATAAATTTCATGTAATCCCAGCCACCGTCCGTGCGATGAATTGCCAGCGTACGTCCGTAAACTTCGATAGATTCGGATGATAATGATGCTAACGGGGGAGGCGCTGTCCACTGTTGCGGATTAACCGGTATTTGCCAATCATGATCAAACTGATTTTCCGGTGGCTGATAATCTTTATCCAGTGATAGCAGCAACTGCCAAATGTTAGGACTTTCCATATTATTGAGTGGGTAAACTGGCTGACGAAATAAGGTTTCCCGTTGTTTCGCACAATCAGGATTAGTCAGCCAGTTATTCAGCACATGGATTCGATGGCCGGAAGGTGCAAGGCGTAGAAATGATTCAATGATATCAAAATGTAATGTTGTGACGAGTTTGGTATAGTATACAAGTTGATTATGAGAGGCTGAAGATGTTGTTGAATCCTTACTATGTGGGTCCGACCACAAATCCGGACGATAACTTTTTTGCCTGGCTGTAAATGTTGCCTCTTTCTTGCGGTATTCCGACTCCATTCGAACCAAAGACAGGCCATCTATCAACAGCCAGTCCATGAATTTCATGAAATCATCGGGACGGGCAAGGCCATTGCAGCATTTAGCCCTGCGGATCAGGATATTCCATGTCTCACTGTACTTGGCATCTTCCTGTAAGAGGCCCAAACTGTCTGCCGAAAGAGTATCATCCGTTACCGTAAAAATTTTTGCCGCCCACAGGCTTACATCTCCCAGAACCAATTCTTTTTCACAATTCGGGCCTGACCATTTTTTTGATTCCTGACTTTCCTTCTGGTAAATGGTCGCTTGCTTCATGACAAGATGGATAAACGACAGTGCTTTCTTATCTGGAAACAGGCTCCTCTGGTGCAAATGATGCCCATATTCATTGGGCAAAGTCCATAGAAAGGGAGCTATCCGGTTGACTGTATTGGTAAATAATCGTTCATTGGTCAATCCAGCCTCTTTGGCCATAAAGAAAGGAGAATTTTTAAGATTAACGGATACTTCTTTAAACGCCTGTCTGGTGACAGTAATGCCCATTTTATTCAATAATTCGGTGGATTGATGCAGTCCGCCTAATAGAGCTGTCATTGCAATCAGTTGCTGTTCATCCTGACAAAATGAGCGAATAAGAGTGCGGGCTTCACTCTGTGATTGTTGTGCAATGGCTTCAAGAACAAATACCATTATCACGCTGTTTTTGTATCTGTGAACCCCGGCAAGATTAGCAATTCGGTGATGCTCGTAGCTTTGCTTAACCAAGTCTTTAATCATGTTGCTGGCATTAGATTGACTACGAAGGTAATTAAAGAAAACCTTTAACCTGCTTTGTGAAGCGGCGGGTATTGATTGTGCAATCGCTTCCTGAAATAGCCCATCACTAATACGTCTGGATGTTAAAATCGTCTGGGTAAGAGCGTCAAAGCGAGGATCAGCATCAGCAAAAATAGCCTTGACGAATAACAGGTCCGGGCAATATGGGGTGCAGTTATCTATCAGCGTTGTCATTGTATCAAAAGGCAGGTAAGCGATAGATTCAGGATCATGATCAAACCAGTCAGAGCTTTGTTTGATGGGAAACCCTTGTTCAATAATATAGGTTAGTACTTTCAGATTGTTTGTTGTGGTCCCCGCCCAAATAGCGATATCCCTTGCTATTATTTGAATTCCATCCGCTATTGTTTTTCTTGATGGTGCACCATTTTTAGAATTGTATTCCCCCCCAACCAGGCGGTGAGGATCAATGTATTGCTCAATCTCTCTTTTCAGTTTGTTGACTTTATCCATTAAACTGACATTGACCTGTAATTCATCAAATTGTTGAACAAGTTTCTCTAGTTCTTCTTTCACGCATTGCTTTTCAACCTCTCCTGAAGTGAGCATTGCCAGTAACTTCGTTTGCTTAAACTGGACCTGGCCGTAGCTGAAAGCCTCTTTCTGATGGCCTTCGGCACTTTTTTTACTTATTTCACTGTCGATGGGTTTCGCACTGCAAGGTCTGGAATGACTCACTTTGCAGTCATTTAACGTAAACAAACTGTTAGAACAGGGTGAGTCAGTTCCAAATGTTCCGGTATTGTCAGGTGCAAAATTACCAGCATGGAAGAGTACCTCTTTGTCTTCTGCTGGTCGTACGGTCAGGTATTTATAATTGCCTGTCTCTTTGCCATAGCTGCGTTCGGATGTTGAGTCTGATCCAGTAACTGTGTCGTTTTTAAAGCCTGTCACATCCATCTGTTCGTCCCCTCATCAAAGATGCTTTTTGACAATGAGACGGGAAAAAAAATTCAACTCTCCGGGCTGCCGGGAGAAAATAAATAGTTTGCTGACAAATTGAAGGGCAGTCCTCAGGGTCTGTTGAATTATAAATTATGGTTATTTCAGCCTTCTTGTCAGATTGGCCTGATCCATGATCCGTGTTGCAATCTCTTCGACGGAAAATTCAGTGGTGTCGATATAGCTGATCTGCTCCTGGTTATAGATCTGTTCAACCATCTGTATTTCATATTGACACTGCCTGACCGATGAGTATCGGCTGTTTGGACGGCGCTCATTTCTGATACCTGAGAGCCGGGCCGGATTGATGGTCAAACCAAAAAGACGTTCTTTGTGCGGGCGAAGAAAATCAGGCAGCTTGATGCCCTTATCAAAATCATCCTCGGTAATTGGGTAATTGGCGGCATAGATACCAAACTGTAAGCCAAGATAGATGCAGGTGGGTGTTTTGCCCGAACGGGAGGCACCCAGCACGATAATATCGGCCTTTTCATAGTGCCGGATGCGGGCACCATCATCATTATCAAGGGCAAACTGCACCGCTTCGATGCGACGGTGGTAGCTGGCACTGCTGGTTGTGGAACGCTTCTTGCCGACGGTATACAACGGGTGCGAACCTAACTCCATCTCCAGGCCGGGAAGGAAGGTAGCAAAGAGGTCAATAATATAAGCCCCGCTGGTATGCAGCAGTTTGCTGACCTCTTCATTCAACACCGTCATAAAGAGGATAGGTTGCATCATTTCATGCTGATGAGTCTCTTTAATCAGGGTCAGTGCCCGAACGGCTTTTTCGGGGGTATCAATATAGGGCAGTGTGTGGTGACGGAATGTAGGCCCCGAGAACTGGGCAAGCAGACTTTGGCCAAAGGATTCAGCGGTAATGCCAGTACCATCAGAGATAAAAAATACCGATCGTTCCATTTTATCGACTCCAGAAGCATAAATTCAGGGGTTAATAGCTTGAGATTACCTGTTTCTGGTACAGATAGATCAAAATGATGTGATCCAAAGTAAAAAACTCTTCCAATCAATAACATTTTCTAACAAACTATACCGAAATCTTCCCGGTGAGGTAACCGGTGTCGTCTTATTGGCAGTACTATGACAGCTTTATTTATGGACTGATAGCCTGGCAGAGTGGAACTCTGACAGCACAGTCGGTGAATTCTCAGCGGTGAAACCCATGGTAATCCTTTGCAGTACAGGCAGGAGAGTGGCTTGAACAGTTCATCTTTACCAGAGTTTGTCGTGGGCCTGGATGCCCTGGGCAATAGCGATGTAGAGCGGGTTGGTGGCAAGAACGCCTCGCTGGGAGAAATGCTCAGCCACCTTGGCAGGGCAGGGGTTCGTGTACCCGGTGGTTTTGCCACCACGGCAGAGGCTTATCGAGACTTTCTGGATGGCTCAGGGTTATATGATCGTATTCATACCCTGCTGGATGAACTGAATATTGATGATATTCAACAGCTCACCCGGGCGGGTGCCAATATTCGCCAATGGATTATGGATGAGCCATTTCGACCGGAATTTGAACAGGCCATTGTCAACAGCTACCGTGAACTCTGTGGTGATCAGGAGGATCTGGCTGTGGCAGTGCGGTCATCAGCAACGGCGGAAGACTTGCCCGATGCCTCCTTTGCCGGGCAGCAGGAAACCTTTCTGAATATTCGTGGTGCACAGAATGTTCTACGAGCGGTTCGGGAAGTCTTTGCCTCTCTCTTTAACGATCGTGCTATTTCATACCGGGAGCATCAGGGTTTTGACCATCGGGATGTGGCGCTGTCAGCGGGAATTCAGCGGATGGTGCGCAGTGAAACGGGGGCTGCCGGGGTGATGTTTACTCTGGATACCGAGTCGGGTTTCCGCGATGCGGTATTTATCACCTCCTCCTATGGCCTGGGAGAGACCGTGGTTCAGGGGGCAGTTAACCCGGATGAATTTTATGTTTACAAGCCCGCACTTGAAGCAGGGCGCTCTGCCATCCTCAGGCGAAATATGGGCAGCAAGGCGATTCAGATGGTTTACGGTGATGCCCCAGAGACCGGGAGATCGGTGCAAACCGTGGACGTTGACCTTGAGAAGCGTCAGCAGTTCTCCATCAATGATGCCGATGTGATGGAACTGGCTCGTCAGGCCGTGGCCATTGAAGCCCATTACGGCCGACCCATGGATATCGAGTGGGCCAAAGATGGCGATGACCAGCAGTTGTATGTGGTTCAGGCCCGGCCTGAGACAGTACAAAGCCGAACTGAGTCCAGGACGCTGGAACGTTATCACCTGTTGCAACAGGGTAATGTTCTCGCAGAAGGCCGCAGTATTGGCCAGCGCATTGGTCAGGGGCGTGTCTGTCTGGTGGATGATCTGGCGGATATGGACCGGGTTCAGGATGGCGATGTGCTGGTTACCGATATGACCGATCCGGACTGGGAACCGGTTATGAAACGGGCTTCAGCCATTGTCACCAACCGGGGTGGGCGTACCTGTCATGCTGCTATTATCGCCCGAGAGCTGGGGATTCCAGCGGTGGTCGGGTGCGGTGACGCTACACGCCGACTGAAAGATGGTCAGCCGGTAACAGTTTCCTGTGCACAAGGGGATACCGGCTTTATTTATCAGGGTGAGTTGCCGTTTGAGCACCAGAAGAAAGATCTGGATCAGATGCCTGAGTTGCCCTTCAAGATCATGATGAATGTGGGGAATCCTGACCGGGCTTTCGGTTTCTCTCGACTGCCCAATGCGGGTGTGGGGCTTGCCCGGCTGGAATTCATAATTAACAAAATGATCGGTGTTCATCCCAAGGCTTTGCTGAACTATCAAACTAATCCGGACAGCGTACCCGATGCCGTCAGACAGCAGATTGATGAGCGAATGGCGGGCTATGGCAATCCTGTCGACTTTTACGTTGAAAAACTGGTTGAAGGCGTCGCTTCTATTGCTGCCGCTTTTGCCCCGGAAAAGGTTATTGTCCGACTCTCAGACTTCAAGTCTAACGAATACGCCAACCTGATTGGCGGCAAGATCTATGAGCCCCATGAAGAGAACCCGATGCTGGGCTTTCGTGGCGCTTCCCGCTATATCTCGGAATCCTTCAGGGACTGTTTTGAGCTTGAATGCCGGGCCATGAAGCGGGTCAGGGACGAGTTCGGCCTGACCAATGTTGAACTGATGGTGCCATTCGTCCGAACGCCGGATGAAGCCCGTCAGGTCATCAACATTATGTCTGACTTTGGACTTCGTCGTGGTGAAAATGGTCTGAAGATCATTATGATGTGTGAACTGCCATCCAATGCGCTGCTGGCTGATGAGTTCCTGGAATATTTTGATGGCTTCTCCATTGGTTCCAACGATATGACTCAGTTGGCCCTTGGGCTTGATCGGGATTCCGGCTTGATTGCCCACCTTTTTGATGAACGTAATGCTGCCGTCAAGCAGCTGTTGTCCATGGCAATTCAGGCCTGTCGCCGGCAGGGCAAATACATCGGTATTTGCGGCCAGGGGCCCAGTGATCATCCTGACTTTGCCCGCTGGTTGATGGAAGAGGGTATTAATACCGTTTCCCTCAACCCCGATTCGGTTCTGGAAACCTGGCTCTATCTGGCGGAATGACTCTTTGATAGTCCCTGTCAGGGGTTGTCCAAAGGTTGCCTTGGGAGGCTGGCAGGAATCTTCCAGAGAAGTACTGTGTCGCCTTTGGGCACTCCCCCGGGGTTATTTTTGCAATGGATTATTAAATGATCACCATCGGGGCTAAAATCGGCCATTTTAACGGGATGGTTCAGTTTTATCAGCTCTTCTTCTGCCCATTTTCCATCATCACCGATTCTCCAGAGTTGCACAAAGCCCGGCTTGTTATGATCTTTATAATCTTTGCCAAAGGTTAGAAAATGGTTTTCCAATTTATTAAATTGGGCGAATTTGATCAAACAGGTGCCAGGTTTTGTCAATGCCTGTTGTGTCCATTTGCCCTTATCGTCTCGTCCCATGATGCAGACGGTACTGTCCCGGCTAACGGAAAATGCAAGACGGCCTGATGGGGAGAATTGGGCAATTTCAATTGGATTTTGATGCTTAACCTCCAGCCGCTCCAGCCATTCACCATCTATGTCAAGCCCCTGAATTTTCACAGTGCAATCATGACCGACGGTCAGTACACTGTCTTCCT
Source organism: Salinisphaera sp. G21_0 (assembly GCF_017744115.1). GTDB lineage: Bacteria > Pseudomonadota > Gammaproteobacteria > Pseudomonadales > Endozoicomonadaceae > Endozoicomonas. The sequence continues at coordinate 54,347 of NZ_JAGHQW010000017.1, forward strand.
TAACATTGAAGTCAGCAACCATAACCCCCCCCTGATGACATACTCGTGCTTTCTGAATCAGGTTACCTTCCTCGTCATCACCCCAAATGCAAGCGTAATTCGTTTCATTGCCATAGCTCAGGAGCTGTTTTTCTGAGCGACTGAAGATGGGTCTGTCACTGCCTGTGTGCTCAAGGGTTTGGGGTTTGTCCAGATTGCCTGTAACACGGCAATTCCAGATTTTAAAGGAGCCACCACCGAAGTCGGCCAGGACTTTCCACCCGGAGCGGGTGAAGGAGGCATTATCACAACTCGGGATCTCTATTTTTTCTACCCAGTCATCATTAACGTCATAACCGGAAATTTTAGTTTTCCTGGCTAAATCGCGGGTAAGTGCAAATTGCCCTGAGGGATTTAAGGAGGCTGAGCAAATACGGTTGGGCACACTTACGCCCTGGCGAATTTCTGCGGGTTGCTCAGAATGATGGACCTCTCCGACCTGCGACCAGTTGCCGTCGGCATCGTGAGCCAGGAAGAAAACCCGGTTATCCAGGAGGACAAGGGCATGGCTCTCATCCCGACTCAACTGGCAATCAGAAATCATACGGTCGCACTCCTTGACAAATTCAGGAACAATACAGTTGCGCTGATCATTAAGGTGCCAGATGGTCGCTTTTTCAACATTTTGAGTCATTAAAAAAGTATTCGTGGGGACGAAATTCAGTGCTCTTGGCCCACTTTGTCTGATCTCTGTTGGCTGGTCTAGCAGAGTCCACCGGCTGCCATCCAATCGCAAAACGTTGATTCTGCCGGCGCGCTGATCGTAGGTCATAATCTTGTCCTGCACCGGGTTGAAGCTTGCCATCACTGGCTCGTAGCCACCTGCAAGTGGCAAGTGCTCAAGCACCCGCGACTCCACCCAGCGCCCATCACTATTGAGTGTACTCACCTTGACCTTGCCATCCTGGCAGAAGATAGTCAGAAGCGTGTTTTCCGACCGGTTAAGCTGGGGAATAATCTTCTGGGCCCCAACCCTGGTCCTGCTGTTCTCCGACCAGTTACCATTCGCGTCTTGTAGCCAGCTTACCAGGCTATGATCTTTCAAACTGTCGCAACCACTGATGAAGAGGTGCTTACCCGAAGGACTGAAATAGGTTTGAAGAATATAACAACCGAAGTGGGCCTTCATTTGGAACGTAAGATAATTGGTCTGGCATTGAAAAATTTCACTCGTCCCTGGGTCAATATTGCCCGGCTCAATACGACTATCGCACTGTATCGTGCTGATACCAGACTGTTGCGGTGTGGTGCCCGGGGATAAACGATTCGTGGAAAAATTCAGCCCGACAATTTCTTCCAGCTTTCGATTGACAAAACTGGTCTCTGTGCTGATCGTCCATCCGGGTGGTAAATGCTCTTTCAATCGTTTGAGTGATTTTTTCTGACCCATTTCAGGGGCTTCACTGATGCGTTTATTAAAGTTAGCTACTAACCCGGATATTGGCTTCAGACTGGTAATTAACGCCTCTTCGTCTTTTTTCAAACCGCTTCCATCTAGACTTCTGAGGCAACTCTGCGCTGCTGGTTGCATGATAACTCCTGTCTGATTGGCATATAGATGATTTATCTATACGACCATTGAGTTTGGCAAAAGTTCCTGCTCTTAATTTAGTCAAGCAGCTGTTGTTCATAGCGATTCAGGCCTGTCGCCGACAGGATTAATAGATCGCTATTTGCCAGGGAGCCAGCGACCATCCAGATTTTGCTCGCTGGCTGATGGAGGAGGGCATTGATACCGTTTCCCTGAATCCGGACTATGTTCTGGAAACCTGGCTCTATCTGGCGGAAAGACTCTGTCAGGGGCTGTTCAAAGGTTGCTTTGGGAAGCTGGCTGGAATCTTCCAGAGTAGCGCAGTAGCACCTTTGAGCGAGACGGTACCCCCACTATTATTCTTGCAGTGGATAAGTAAATGATCACCATCGGGGCTAAATTCGGCCATTTCAACGGGATGATCCAGTGTTATCAGTTCTTTTTCTGCCCATTTGTCATCATCACCAATGCCCCAGAGTTGGACAAAGCCGGGCTTGCCATGATCTTTGAAACCGCTGCCAAAGATTAGAAAATGGTTTTCCAATTTATTAAATTGAACGAATTGGATCAGATAGTCATCAAGCCTTGTCACGACTTGTTGCGTCCATTCTCTATTATCGTCACGTCCCAGAATGCAGGCGGTGTTGCCCTTAACGATAATGGCAAAGCTACCTGAGGGGGAAAAACCGGACAATTCGACTCTTCCTTGCTGCTCAACCACCAGCGGCTCCCGTCGTTTGCCATCGCTGTCGAGCCCCTGAATTTTCACAAAGTAATCAAGGCCGACGCTCAGGACACTATCCTCCTGATTATTGATGCGAGCGTCGAAAATCCCCCCCTGATGACATACCCGTGCTTTCTCAACCAGGTTACCTTCTTCGTCATCACCCCAAATGCAAACGTAATTCGTCAGAACCCCATAACTCAGGAGCAGATTCTCTGAGGGACTGAAGATGACTCTGTCACTGCCGATGTGCTCAAGGGGTTGCCCTTTGTCCAGACTGTTACCGATGCTATTGCAATCCCAGACTTTAAAGGAGCCACTGCCGAAACTGGCCAGCACTTTACGCCCGGAGTGGCTGAAGATGGCATAATCACAACTCGGAATCTCTCTTTTTTCTACCCAGGCACCATGATCGTCATAACCGGAAATGATAGATTTATTTGCTAAATCGCGGGTGAGTGCATATAGCCCGGAGTGATTGAGGGAGGCTTTGCAAATACGATTGCGAACATGCTCGTTGTGGTGATTGACTATTTGCTCAGAATGACGGACCTCTCCGACCTGTGACCAGTTGCCGTCGACATCACGAGCCAGGAAAAAAACCTGGTTGCCCCGGGGGAGGATAAGGGCATGCTGCTCATCATAACTCATCTGGCAATCTTCAATTGGACTGTCGTAAACTTTATCAAATTTATTCTCAAGACAGTTGCTTTGATCACTACAGCCCCAGATGGTCGCTTTTATGCCATTGCAAGTCAGTAAATAATTATTCGCGGCCATGAACTCCAGTGCTGATAGCCCAATTTGCCTGATCTTTGATGGCTGGTTTAGCCGGGTCCACCCATTGTTACCATCCACTCGAAATACATTGATTATGCCGTCGCGGTGATCGTAGGTCATAATCTTGTCCTGCAACGGGCTGAAGTTTGCCGATACCGGCTCATCGCCATCTTCAAGTGGGAGGTGGCCAAGAACCAGCAATTTTTCCCAACGGCCATCACTATCAAGAGTTCTCACCTTGACCCTGCCATCTGAGCAGGTACTCAAGAGTGTATTTTCCAACCGGTTGAACTGGAAAAAAATCTCATTGGAAACTTTGGCATTATGCCTGTTATTCTCCGACCAGTTGCCATCGACACCTTGTCGCCAGGTTACCAGGCTATGATCCATCAAACTGTCGCTACCACTGATCAAGAGATTCTTTCCTGTTGGGCTGAAACAGGTAGTTTGAATATCACGACCGAAGCAGGCTTGCACTTGGAGTTCAAGACCATTAGTCTTACATTGAAAAATTTCAAGCTTCGCTGGGTCAATATTGCCTGACTCAATAGGACTATCGCAATGTATCGTCTCGATATCAGGCTCTTGAGACGTTGTGCCCGGGGATAAATGATTCGTGGAAAACCTGAATTCAACTATTTCCAGCTTACGATGATCAATATTGGTATCTGTGCTGATCGTCCATCCGGGTGGTAAATGCTCTTTCAATCGTTTGAACGATTGATTCTGATTCGGTTCTGAGGCTTCTTTGATACTTTTATTAAAGTTAGCCACTAACCCGGATATAGGCTTCAGGCCATTAATTAACGCCTCTTCGTCTTTTTTTAAACCGCTTCCATCTATACTTCTGAGACTACTCTGCGCTATTGGTTGCATGATAACTCCTGCCTGACTAGCTCATAGATAGTTTATTTATACGACCATTGATCAGTAGCACCTTTTGAATCTTTGTCCCATCCTGCTAATAAGTAGTTAACTGTCTTAGCATTCAGGAACTGAACTGTAGATTGCTGAGTTTGGCAAAAGTTCCTGCTCTGAGTTTTTAGTTCAGTTTGAAAAAACCACAGGGAAAATGCCGAACGCTAGCGGGCATTGCACGTTTATGGTATGGCATTTAATTGTGCAGAGATTAATACCAGTTTCACAGAGGAAAAGCTTTTCTCCGTGATTTTTTTGTTATCATGCCAGTCTGAATTGTCATGGGAGAATAATAATGAGTTTTACCACCCCCGATTTGTGTGATGACTTCCCCGGTAACCTTCAGGTAGTTGATCCGGGTTTTAACAGCTTTGGTGGAAGAGATATGTTTGGTGGCGAAATTGTCACCATTAAATGCCATGAAGATAATTCCAGGGTTCGGGAGCAGGTGTTCAGTAACGGTCACGGTAAGGTGCTGGTTGTTGATGGCGGCGGTTCTCTGAGAAGGGCTTTGCTGGGCGATATGCTGGCAGAACAGGCCGTAAGTAATGGTTGGCAGGGTATTATTGTTTATGGCTGTATTCGTGATGTTGAAGTTATTTCACAACTGCCGCTGGGGGTACAGGCGCTTGCTGCCCACCCGATGAAAACGGATAAAAAAGGCTTGGGAGATGTCGATATTGCTGTTCGATTTCATGGAGTGGATTTCATTCCCGGTCATTTCCTGTATGCCGATTTGAACGGGATTGTCGTTTCTGCTGACCGACTGGTTTAATGTCTCGATAGCCCTGTTTCTTTCGATACTGGCATTGTTGCAACAGGGCAATCCCAGACCTTCATAAATAACGAATCTTTCTATAATAAGTCACTGCTTCACAAGCATTTTCATAAGTTATTATCGTTGGTGATTAATTAACCGATGTTTCGGAAAATACTGATCTAAAACAACGGATTTATTGTAAAAAGGCCAAGGTTTTCTTTCGTTTTTGCGGTAGTATCCGCACCCACCAAAGTGTCGGGACTTCGTATACCTGACCGTCAATCACACTGGGAGCCTGTCGGCATAAGCCCTGCAGGCTCCCGGAAATCCCCTATGACGGAGAAAACTCCAGTGAGAAAGACTAAGATCGTCTGTACCATCGGCCCAAAGTCTGAATCCCATGAGATGCTGACCAAACTGGTCGACAATGGCATGAATGTGATGCGACTGAATTTCTCTCATGGTGACTTTGACGAGCATGGTGCCCGTATTGCCCGTCTGCGAGAAGTCATGGCTGAAACCGGTAAACGTGTTGCCATTCTTCTGGACACTAAAGGCCCTGAAATCCGAACTGTTAAACTGCACAATGGCGATGACGTCATGCTGACAGCAGGACAGGAATTTACTCTGACTACCGACACGTCTGTTATTGGTGACAGCACGCGTGTAGCGGTTACCTATGCCGGACTGACCGCTGACCTGAAGCCGGGTAACACGGTTTTGCTGGATGATGGCCTGATTGAACTGACGGTAAAAGAAGTCAAGGCTCAGGAAATCGTCTGTGAAGTTAAGAACAACGGTGAGCTGGGTGAAAACAAAGGCGTAAACCTGCCCGGTGTTAAAGTTAACCTGCCAGCCCTGTCAGAAAAAGATAAGGCTGACCTGGTCTTTGGTTGTGAGCAGGGCGTTGATTTTGTAGCGGCTTCCTTTATTCGTAAAGCCAGCGACGTTAACGAGATCCGTGAACTGCTGGATGCCAACGGTGGTCAGGAAATCCAGATCATTTCCAAGATCGAGAACCAGGAAGGCGTTGATAACTTCGACAACATTCTGGCTGTTTCTGATGCCATCATGGTGGCCCGTGGTGACCTCGGGGTAGAAATCCCGGTTGATCAGGTGATCTTTGCCCAGAAGATGATGATCAACAAGTGTAACCATGCCCGTAAGCCGGTTATCACGGCTACCCAGATGCTGGATTCCATGATCAAGAATCCCCGCCCAACCCGTGCAGAAGCCGGTGACGTAGCTAACGCTATTCTGGATGGCACCGATGCCGTTATGCTCTCCGGTGAGAGCGCCAAAGGTAAGTACCCGGCAGAATCTGTGGCGGTCATGGCAACCATCTGTAACAGCACGGATGGCAGCATGGAACTGCGTGTTGAAGAGTTCGATGCCGAGATCGACAATTATCGCAGTATCACGCAAGCGGTCTGCCGTGGTGCGGTCAAGACGGCAGATATTCTGGCGGCCAAGCTGATTATCGTTGCCACTGAGCAGGGTAAGTCAGCACGTTCTTTGCGTAAGTTCTTCCCTAAAGCCCAGATTCTGGCGCTGACTTCTTCCGAGAAGACCGCTAACCAACTCAGTCTGAGCAAAGGGGTGACCACCAGCCTGGTACCGCAGCAGGAAAACACTGATGCCTTCTACAAGCTGGGTAAAGAGTTGGCGGTAAAGCACAACTTTGTTCAGTCCGGTGACCTGGTTGTCATGGTTTCCGGTGCCCTGGTTGAGTCCGGTACTACCAATACTGCTTCTGTGCATGTGATCGATTAATTTCTGAGTTCTTTCTGGTTACATCCTCTTGCCTGTCCTTCCCACTGCTGGGGAGGGCTGGCAAGATTTGCACAGAATGGATATATTTCCACCAGTTATGCCTGCCCAACGACCAGCCGGTCAATCGAATACTCAGACAGCCTCTAATATTGCAGCGTACTTATCCGGATCAACGTTACCGCCACTGCCAATCGCTACTACGGTTTTATTTTCAAACAGTGCCGGGTTATCCATAATTGCGGCGATGGCCACCGCACCGCTGGGTTCCAGCACCAGGTTCATCTCCTGAAAACCGAGCCTGATTGCGTCATGGGATTTTTGAGGATTGACTGTTAAACCTCTGACACCGGTTTGCAGAACGATATCCAGGTTGGCAATGCCAGGCTCAAGGGCCAGTAAAGCATCACAGTCACACAAGATATGACCTTTGGCTCGAGAGCGTCTGCCGTTTTCAAGGGAAATACCCATGCCCTGGTAACCATCCACTTCAACGGCCCATACCTGGGTGTTGCTGCCAAACACCAGGCTTGATCCTGCCACCAGGCTGCCACCACCAACGGGGCAGAGAATGTGATCACAGGATTTCCCGGACATCGCCAACTGCTCCTGAAGCTCCAGCGCTACAGATGCCTGGCCAATGATGATCTCATGATCATCGAAAGGGTGTAGGAGAACTGCGCCGTGGTCTCTGGCTATTTGCCTGGCCATAGCACTGGCAGCTTCCTCCCTGGAAGGTTTATTGCATTGGCAGAGAATGACCTCTGCGCCGTAACGCCTGGCATTATTTACTTTTGATTTGGGGGCGTCATGGGGCATTACCAGCCTGACCGGTATGTCCAGAAGCTGCCCGGCGGCTGACAGGCCTGCTGCAAAATTTCCTGAAGAATAGGCTGTAACACCTTGTTTTTTCTGGCTCTCCGTTAAATTTAACAGTCGGTAGAACGCACCCCGGAATTTAAAGGCCCCGGTAATTTGCAGAGACTCGGCTTTGATCAGCACTTCCCCTCTGATCAGTTCACTCAAGGCATCTGATTTTAACAGCGGGGTGGTGCGTACATTGTTTCTTATTTGCTGGTTAGCTTTCTGTGCGTCTACGTGGGGCATTAGCGCGGCCAAGGCCTCTTTGAGCTCTGGTGTCTGCTCCTGCCCGTCGTCCACCAGTTTCGTCATGGCCCACAGCAGGTTGGCGATTCCCTGAGCATCAATATCCCTGGCTTCAGGTTTTTGGTTGCAGTTAAATATTATTGCATCAAGTAGCGTTGACAATAAGGCAGCTTGAGTAAGCTTAACACGCTCATTGAATTGGCATATTGACTGTGATTTCTCCCATCATAGCGATGACCGAAACGATCCGATTTACTCAGCAGACCATCCATTATTTCCTGTTTGATGAGAGCATTAAAATCCTGAGCAAGGTTTACTGAACGGCACTGTAGATGTTGAGAAGAGCATGCGCCAGAAGAATGGTAAAATTCATTATGCCCCGGGGTAGTGCGGGGGGGATTTTCCCGTTGTCTGACTGTGGCATGTCTATATCGCCCACGTCTTGAAGATGAAGTATGGTCATCCGGTTGGTTGTAATCATTACCTGATCTTGCGTATTTACCACTGATACCAGCAGTGTTTCTATCCATAAATATATTTCATTAATTCATGAGAATATAAAAAGCAGACTGCGGTTCTGTTCAGAAGTTCATTTTGCTGAAATGTCTATAAACGTAAGCGGTTGAGGAAACACATCTACATCTACTCCTGTTCCACCAATCCGCTATTTTCAAATCATCCGGGGCAAGATTCATGCGCAACAGGTGTTCAACGCTGGCACTCCTTCCCTTGAATGTGAAAACGGTTCTTGAGTCATGATGGAAGGGAGGAGATTACTGGCTGTTTTTTCTCTTCCTTTTTCTGCTTTTTGGTTTGCCTGTTTGATCTTCTACATATTTTTCGACGGTTTAGTAACAGTGATCTGAGGGTTGCGATCCTTTATTGGCAGTAACGTATGCCTCATCTGCCCCCCGTTTTTAAGTGATACAGAGCCATGACCCTGTGGCGGGATGGCTACCCTGGTCTTTATTTGATCAATAAGTTTCATTAAATCCCGGTTCCAAAGCTGGTTAACCGGGATTTCAATGACCTCAAATCCTGATTTTTGCAGCAGTGCGATTTTAAGCAGAGTCGAACCATTCCTCGTTTTGAAATCACCACCTACGTAATGACACGGTCCCTGAACTTCAATCACCATGTTGTGATCTGGCAGTAGCAGGTCAACCGGAGGTAATAAGTTCAGACTCTTTTCTTCTTCAATCTTCAAAGATGGAATGCATGATTGGAGTTGATTGCGGAAGTCGGATTGAGGTTTTGAAATGATTGTCTGGTAATGGGGGACGAACGGACACGCTCTGCCAAGCCAACTTGCGGCCATGGCAATGATGGATTGATCCTCTTCATTATCTGGGGATGTATTATCCAGGCGAGTAAACAGGTCATGCATGTGCTTTTCAAGATTTTTATTGGCATTGGAGACTAGGGACAACCTGGCACAGCATACCATTACTCCCCAGAGAGACATCAATATTACCTGCTGAGAGAGCTGAGAGTTTTGACTGATTCGGTGGACAAGCGATTCGAACGTGGATTTAACCACGCTCAGCTCAACGAGTTCACCCAGTTTCGCCATGGCCCACAGCAGGTTGGCGATACCCTGAGAATTAAATTGGTCTTTCTGTGCGTTCACGAGGGGCAACAGCACGGCCACGGCCTCGTTGAGTTCTGGTGTCTGCTCCTGCCCGTTGTCCACCAGTTTCGCCGTGGCCCACAGCAGGTTGGCGATATGCTGAGGAATAAATTGGTCTTTCTGTGCGTTCACGCGGGGCAACAGCGCGGCCACGGCATCGCTGAGTTCTGCGGTTCGGTTCTGCCCGTTGTCGACCAGTTTCGCCGTGGCCCACAGCAGGTTGGCGATTTCCTGTGGTTTAAAGTTAGCTTTCTGTGCGATCACGTGGGGCAACAGCGCGGCCACGGCCTCGTTGAGCCCTGGTGTTCGCTCCTGCCCACTGTCCACCAGTTTCGCCATGGCCGACAGCAGGTTGGCGATATGCTGAGGAATAAATTGGTCTTTCTGTGCGTTCACCTGGGGCAACAGCGCGGCTACGGCCTCGTTGAGACCTGGTGTCCGCTCCTGGCCGTTGTCCACCAGTTTCGCCACGGCCCACAGCAGGTTGGCGATATGCTGAGGAATAAATTGGTCTTTCTGTGCGTTCACCTGGGGCAACAGCGCGGCTACGGCCTCGTTGAGACCCGGTGTCCGCTCCTGGCCGTTGTCCACCAGTTTCGCCATGGCCCACAGCAGGTTGGCGATGTGCTGAGGAATAAATTGGTCTTTCTGTGCGTTCACGTGGTACAAAAGCGCGGCCACGGTCTCGTTGAGCTCTGGTGTCTGCTCTTGGCCGTTGTCCACCAGTTTTGCCATGGCCCACAGCAGGTGGGCGATATGCTGAGGAATAAATTGGTCTTTCTGTGCGTTCACGTGGTACAACAGCGCGGCCACGGTCTCGTTGAGCTCTGGTGTCTGCTCCTGGCCGTTGTCCAACAGTTTCGCCATGGCCCACAGCAGGTTGGCGATTTCCTGTGGTTTAAAGTGAGCTTTCTGTGCGTTCACGTGGGGCAACAGCGCGACCACAACCTCTTTGAGCTCTGGTGTCCACTTCTGCCCGCTGCCTGCCAGTTTCGCCATGGCCCACAGCAGGTTGGTGATTTCCTGTGGTTTAAAGTGTGCTTTCTGTGCGTTTACGTGGGGCAACAGCGCGGCCAAGGTCTCTTTGAGCTCTGGTGTCCGATGCTGCTCGTTGTCCACCAGTTTCGCCATGGCCCAAAGCAGGTTGGCGATACCCTGGGCATTAAATTGGTCTTTCTGTGCGTTCACGTGGGGCAACAGTGTGTCCACGGCCTCTTTGAGCCCTGGTGACCACTCCTGCCCGTTGTCCACCAGTTTCGCCATGGCCCACAGCAGGTTAGCGATATGCTGAGGAATAAATTGGTCTTGCTTTGCGTTCACGTGGGGCAACAGTGTGGCCAAGGCCTCTTTGAACTCTGGTGTCCGCTCTTGCCCGTTGTCCACCAGTTTCGCCATGGCCCACAGCAGGTTGGCGATTTCCTGTGGTTTAAAGTTGGCTTTCTGTACGTTCACATAAAACAACAGCGCGGCCACGGCTTCGTTGAGCTCTGGTGTCAGCTCCTGCCCGTTGTCCACCAGTTTCGCCATGGCCCACAACAGGTTGGCGATTTCCTGTGGTTTAAAGTTAGCTTTCTGTGCGTTCACATGGGGTAATAGCGCGGCCACGGCCTCGTTGAGCTGTGGTGTCCGCTCCTGGCCGTTGTCCACCAGTTTCGCCATGGCCCACAGCAGGTTGGTGATAGCCTGTGGTTTAAAGTTATCTTTCTGTGTGTTCACATGGGGCAATAGCGCGGCCACGGCCTCGTTGAGCTGTGGTGCCCGCTCCAGCCCGTTGTCCACCAGTTTTGCCATGGCCCACAGCAGGCTGGTGATCCCTTGGGCATGAAATTGGTCTTTCTGTGCGTTCACCCGGGGCAACAGCGCGGTCACGGCCTCGTTGAGCCCTGGTGTCCACACCTGCCCGTTGCCCACCAGTTTCGCCATGGCCCACAGCAGGTTGGCGATACCCTGTGGTTTAAAGTCAGCTCTCTGTGCGTTCACATGGGGCAATAGCGCGGCCACTGCCTTTTTGATCTGTGGTTTCAGCTCCAGCCCGTTGTCCACCAGTTTCGCCATGGCCCACAGCAGGTTAGGGATACCCTGGGCATTAAATTGGTCTTTCTGTGCGTTCACGTGGGGCAACAGCGCGGCCACTGCCTCTTTGAGCCCTGGTGTCTGCTCCTGCCCGTTCTCCTCCAGTTTCGCCATGGCCCACAGCAGGTTGGCGATTTCCTGGGGTTTAAAGGTAGCTTTCTGTGCGTTTACGTGGGGCAACAGGGCGGCCACGGCCTCGTTGAGTTCTGGTGTCTGCTTCTGCCCGTTGTTCACCAGTTTCGCCATGGCCCACAGCAGGTTGGCGATTCCCTGGGCATCAATATCCCTGGCTTCAGGTTTTTGGTTGCAGTTAAATATTATTGCATCAAGTAGCGTTGACAATAAGGCAGCTTGAGTAAGCTTAACACGCCCATCCATGGGTTTATGAGGGGTAAAAACACCCGCTGAAGCAAATGAATGAAGTGTTGTCGTCAGGCTTCGCCAATTCCAGCTCCGTGTTGCTTTAAAATTTTGCAGCAAACGTATCAGCTGGCTTTGTTCCGCTCGATTTAACGGTCTTTTAGCAGCTGATGTGTATTTTTTAATTGAACTGGCATATTGACCGTGATTTCTCCCATCATAGCGATGACCGAAACGATCCGATTTACTCACCAGACCATCCATTATTTCCTGTTTGATGAGGGCATTAAAATTTTGAACAGAGTTTACCGAACGGCACTGTAGATATTGAGAAGAGCGTGTGCCAGAAGAATGGTAAAATTCATTATGCCCCAGGGTAGTGCGGGGGGGATTTTCCCGTTGTCTGACTGTGGCATGTCTATATCGCCCACGCCTTGAAGATGAAGTACGGTCATCCGGTTGGTTGTAATCATTACCTGATCTTGCGTATTTACCACTGATACCAGCAGTGTTTCTATCCATAATTATATTTCATTAATTCATGAGAATATAAAAAGCAGACTGCGGTTCTGTTCAGAAGTTCATTTTGCTGAAATGTCTATAAACGTAAGCGGTTGAGGAAACACATCTACATCTACTCCTTTGAGTCATGATGGAAGAGAGGAGATTACTGGCTGTTTTTTCTCTTCCTTTTTCTGCTTTTTGGTTTGCCTGTTTGATCTTCTACATATTTTTCGACGGTTTAGTAACAGTGATCTGAGGGTTGCGATCCTTTATTGGCAGTAACGTATGCCTCATCTGCCCCCCGTTTTTAAGTGATACAGAGCCATGACCCTGTGGCGGGATGCCTACGCTGGTCTTTATTTGATCAATAAGTTTCATTAAATCCCGGTTCCAAAGCTGGTTAACCGGGATTTCAATGACCTCAAATCCTGATTTTTGCAGCAGTGCGATTTTAAGCAGAGTCGAACCATTCCTGGTTTTGAAATCACCACTCACGTAATGAAAGGGTCCCTGAACTTCAATCACAATGTTGTGATCTGGCAGTAGCAGGTCAACCGGAGGTAATAAGTTCAGACTCTTTTCTTCTTCAATCTTCAAAGATGGAATGCATGATTGGAGTTGATCGCGGAAGACGGTCTGAAGTTTTGAAGTGGTTGTCTGGTAATGGGGGATGACCGGACACTCTCTGCCAAGCCAACTTGCGGCCATGGCAATAATGGATTGATCCTCTTCATTGTCTGGGAATGTATTTTCCAGGCGAGTAAACAGGTCATCCATGTGCTTTTCAAGCACGTTATTTTTATCGGCATCCGAGACCAGAGACAACCTGGCACAGCATACCATTACTCCCCAGAGAGACATCAATATGTCTTGCTGAGAGAGCAGGGGGTTTTCACTGATTTTGTAGACAAGCGATTCGAACGTAGAGGTAACCACGCTTAGCTCAACGAGTTCACCCAGTTTCGCCATGGCCCACAGCAGGTTGGCGATACCCTGAGAATTAAATTGGTCTTTCTGTGCGTTCACGAGGGGCAACAGCACGGCCACGGCCTCGTTGAGTTCTGGTGTCTGCTCCTGCCCGTTGTCCACCAGTTTCGCCATGGCCCACAGCAGGTTGGCGATATCATGTGGGTTAAAGTTAGCTTTCTGTGCGTTCACGAGGGGCAACAGGGCGGCCACGGCCTCATTGAACTCTGGCGTCCGTTCCTGCCCGTTGTCCAGCAGTTTTGCCATGGCCCACAGTAAGTTGGCGATAGCCTGTGGTTTAAAGTTAGCTTTCTGTGCGTTCACGAGGGGCAACAGTGCGGCCAGGGCCTCTTTGAGCTCTGGTGTCCGCTCCTGCCCGTTGTCCACCAGCTTCGCCATGGCCCACAGCAGGTTGGCGATATGTTGAGGAGTAAATTGGTCTTTCTGTGCGTTCACGTGGGGCAACAGCGCGGCCACTGCATCGTTGAGCACTGGTGTTAGCTCCTGCCCGCTGTCCACCAGTTTCGCCATGGCCCACAGCAGGTTGGTGATACCCTGTGGTTTAAAGTGATCTTTCTGTGCGTTCACGTGGGGCAACAGGGCGGCCAAAGCCTCTTTGAGCACTGGTGTCTGCTTCTGCCCGCTGTCCACCAGTTTCGCCATGGCCCACAGCAGGTTGGCGATTTCCTGTGGTTTAAAGTGAGCTTTCTGTGCGTTCACGTGGGGCAACAGCGCAACCAGGACCTCTTTGAGTTCTGGTGTTCGCTCCTGCCCGTTGTCCACCAGTTTCGCCATGGCCCACATTATGTTGGCGATTTCCTGTGGTTTAAAGTGAGCTTTTTGTGCGTTCACGTTGTGCAAAAGCGTAGCCACGGCCTCGTTGAGCTCTGGTGTCTGCTCCTGGCCGTTGTCCACCAGTTTCGCCATGGCCCACAGCAGGTTGGCGATATGCTGAGGAATAAATTGGTCTTTCTTTACTTTCACGTGGGGCAACAGCGCGACCACGGTCTCGTTGAGCCCTGGAGTCCGCTCCTGGCCGTTGTCCACCAGTTTCGCCATGGCCCACAGCAGGTTGACGATTTCCTGTAGGTTAAAGTTGGCTTTCTGTGCCTTCACATGGGGCAATAGTGTAGCCACAGCCTCGTTGAGCCCTGGAGTCCGCTCCTGGCCGTTGTCCACCAGTTTCGCCATGGCCCACAGCAGGTTGGCGTTTTCCTGTGGGTTAAAGTTAGCTTTCTGTGCGTTCACATGGGGCAACAGCACGGCTACGGTTTCATTGAACCTTGGTGTCTGCTCTTGCCCATTGTCCACCAGTTTCGCCATGGCCCACAGCAGGTTGGCGATACCCTGAGCATTAAATTGGCCTTTCTGTGCGTTCACATGGGGCAACAGCACGGCTACGGTTTCATTGAACCTTGGTGTCTGCTCTTGCCCATTGTCCACCAGTTTCGCCATGGCCCACAGCAGGTTGGTGATACCCTGAGCATTAAATTGGCCTTTCTGTGCGCTCACGCAGGGCAACAGCACGGCCACGGCCTTGCTGAGCTCTGGTGTCTTCTCCTTGCCGTTGTCCACCAGTTTCGCCATGGCCCACAGCAGGCTGGCGATATGCTGAGCAATAAATTGGTTTTTCTGTACTTTCACGTGGGGCAACAGCGCGGCCATGGCCTCGTTGAGCCCTGGTGTCTGCTCCTGGCCGTTGTCCACCAGTTTCGCCATGGCCCACAGCAGGTTGGCGATATGCTGAGGAATAAATTGGTCTTTCTGTACGTTTACGTGGGGGAACAGCGCGACCACAGTCTCTTTGAGTTCTGGTGTCAGCTCCTGACCGTTGTCCACCAGTTTCGCCATGGCCCACAGCAGGTTGGCGATTCCCTGTGGTTTAAAGTTGGCTTTCTGTGCCTTCACGTGCGGAAACAGCGCGGCTATGGCCTCGTTGAGCTCTGGTGTCCGCTCCTGTTCGTTGTCCACCAGTTTCGCCATGGCCCACAGCAGGTTGGCGATTCCCCGGGCATCAATATCCCTGGCTTCAGGTTTTTGGTTGCAGTTAAATATTATTGCATCAAGTAGCGTTGACAGTAAGGCAGCTTGAGTAAGCTTAACACGCTCATCTATGGGTTTATGGGGGGTAAAAACACCCGCTGAAGTAAATGAATGAAGTGTTGTCGTCAGGCTTCGCCAATTCCAGCTCCGTGTTGCTTTAAAATTTTGCAGCAAACGTATCAGCTGGCTTTGTTCCGCTCGATTTAACGGTCTTTTAGCAGCTGACGTGTATTTTTTAATTGAACTGGCATATTGCCCGTGATTTCTCCCATCATAGCGATGACCGAAACGATCCGATTTACTCACCAGACCAGCCATTATTTCTGGTTTGATGTGGGCATTAAAATCTTGAGCAGGGTTGACTGAACGGCGCAGTAGAGATTGAGAAGAGCATACGCCAGAAGAATGGTAAAATTCATTACGCCCCAGGGTAGTGCGGGGGGGATTACCCCGCTGTCTGACTGTACTCTGTCTATATCGCCCACGCCTTGAAGAAGCGGCATGGTTATCTGGTTGGTTGTAATCATTACCTGGTCTTGCGTGTTTACCACTGATACCAGCAGTGTTTCTATCCATAATTATATTTCATTAATTCATGATAATATAAAAAGCAGACTGCGGTTCTGTTCAGAAGTTCATTTTGCTGAAATGTTTATAAACGTAAGCGGTTGGGGAAACACATCTACGTTCCACCAATCCGCTATGTTTAAATGATCTGGAGCAAGACAAACAGTGGCAACCATTGATCAATCTGCCCATGGATCACCTGCGGATATGGTCGAAAAGCTGGAAAATCTCCTTCCCTGGAATGTGAGAACGGTTCTTGAGTTATGATGGAAGGAAGGAGATTACTGGCTGTTTGTTCTCTTCTTTTTGCTACTTTTTGGTTTGGCTATTTGCTCTTTTAATGATCTTCGGCGGCTAAGCAATAGGGATCTGAGGATTGTCATCCTTTATCGGCAGCTACGTATGCCTCATCTGCCCACCCTCTTTTAAGTGATGCAGAGCCATGACCCTGTGGTGGGTGTATACCCTGGTTTTTATTTGATCAATACATCGTTTCATTAAATCTTTGTTCCAAAGCTTGTAAACCGGGATTTCAATGACCTCAAATCCTGATTTTTTCAGCAGTGCGATTTTAAGCAGAGTCGAACCATTCCTGGTTTTGAAATCACCACCCACATAATGAAACGGTCCCTGAACTTCAATCGCAATGTTGTGATCTGGCAGTACCAGGTCAACCGGAGGTAATGAGTCCATACTCTTTTCTTCTTCAATCTTCAAAGATGGAATACATGATTGGAGTTGATCGCGGAAGACAGTTTGAGGTTTTGAAATGGCTGTCTGGTAATGGGGGATGACCGGACAGGCTCTGCCAAGCCAACTTGCGGCCATGGCAATGACGGATTGTTCCTCTTCGTTATCTGGCGATGTATGTTCCAGGCGAGTAAACAGGCCATCCATGTGCTTCTCAAGCACGTTATGCGCTGTCGGTCTGCAGGGGCAGACGACTATTTGCAGAAGCCCGTGGAGGCAAGGGTGTTAATGGATCATATTCGCAGCTGGATTGCTGCCTGACTTAACTGTACTATGCCTGAATTATTGAAGCGTACTTATCCGGATCAACATTGCCTCCACTGCCAATCGCTACTACGGTTTTATTTTCAAACAGTGCCGGGTTATCCATAATCGCGGCAATGGCCACCGCACCGCTGGGTTCCAGCACCAGGTTCATCTCCTGAAAACTGAGCCTGATGGCGTCATGGGATTTTTGAGGATTGACTGTTATACCTCTGACACCGGTTTGCAGAACGATATCCAGGTTGGCAATGCCAGGCTCAAGGGCCAGTAAAGCATCACAGTCACACAGGATATGACCTTTGGCTCGAGAGCGTCTGCCGTTTTCAAGGGAAATACCCATGCCCTGGTAACCATCCACTTCAACGGCCCATACCTGGGTGTTGCTGCCAAACACCAGGCTTGATCCTGCCACCAGGCTGCCACCACCAACGGGGCAGAGAATGTGATCACAGGATTTCCCGGACATCGCCAACTGCTCCTGAAGCTCCAGCGCTACAGATGCCTGGCCAATGATGATCTCATGATCATCGAAAGGGTGTAGGAGAACTGCGCCGTGGTCTCTGGCTATTTGCCTGGCCATAGCACTGGCAGCTTCCTCCCTGGAAGGTTTATTGCATTGGCAGAGAATGACCTCTGCGCCGTAACGCCTGGCATTATTTACTTTTGATTTGGGGGCGTCATGGGGCATTACCAGCCTGACCGGTATGTCCAGAAGCTGCCCGGCGGCTGACAGGCCTGCTGCAAAATTTCCTGAAGAATAGGCTGTAACACCTTGTTTTTTCTGACTCTCCGTTAAATTTAACAGTCGGTAGAAGGCACCCCGGAATTTAAAGGCTCCGGTAATTTGCAGAGACTCGGCTTTGATCAGCACCTCACCTCTGATCAGCTCGCTCAAGGTATCTGATTTTAACAGCGGGGTGGTGCGCACATTGTTTCTTATTTGCTGAAAAGCATGATTTAACTTCAGATAATCAGGAAGCTGGCTAACATTGGGTACTGCTGACATAACCTCAACATCTTTAACTTATTAAAGGCAGACTGGCTTTGGTGTTGCCATCGCTTTTAAAAGATAGTCAAAATTGGCTGCGAGGTCTGAAAAGTTCAGGGGAGAGCGGTTTCCAGGGTACCGGGATATCGTGGGCTATAACAGTTATCACTTAAAAATTGAACTTATACATAAAGAATAAGTCTATGTAAAACATAGAGTCATAATAATTATGTAAAGGATTGTGTGAATGTTTCCGAAGATTCCCGGGGTACCTGCCTTCCTATCATCTGAACGGGCTAATCAAGATTCAGGTGCAAGCAAAGGAAATAGCTCAAAAACAGCAAAGGATTTTTACTCGAAATTCAGTTCACCCCATGCATATCAGCGTGCTGTCTGGATTCTTTATGATATAAATAACTTTATTAATTCTACTCAGTCGACACTCGGAGATGTGCAGGCACTTCGGAGGGCAATACATGAAAGAAATTTTTCCCCCTCTTCCATTGGTAAAAAGTTTGTCCCTCAACAACCCTGCACGCCATACGCAGAGCAGCAGACAGCAGAAATTCTTGCAGACTTCGATTCTTTTTTGAGATCCCGACACACAACCCTTGGGGATGGTCCCGCCCTGCGTCGATTAATCAATGATAAATTTCGTAACAACGAATTATCAGGAAGTGGCTTTACTGTTTATCACACTGCAAATTCGGAGTCGTCATACTATCAAAAATTAGTAGAGAACTATGATAAAGCGGTGGATGGCTTGTTTGCTCATCAGATAAAAAAACTGACAAACAATCTGGTGCATAAACTTACTATTTCCAGTACTGAGCTTGAGAGTATCCAACGTAAACGTAATAAGTCAGCGAAAGTCAGGTCACTTCTCGATACGTTAACAACGCCCAGTGAACTCAGGACGTCACCGAACAAAACAGCTCACAGATTTAAGAACGAGCTAATGAGAGTGCATCCTGAATTGGCCAGAGATATGTTTCATCGTTAAAAATGAGCCCCGTCATCCATCAGGGGCTCAAGCTTTTACCGTTTAGAACTGCTCTTCTTCCGTAGAGCCGGTTAAAGCAGTTACTGAAGACTGACCGCCCTGGATAACCGTTGTCATATCATCAAAATAGCCGGTTCCAACTTCCTGTTGGTGGGCAACAAACGTGTAACCTTTTTCCGCAGCGCCAAACTCTGGCTCCTGGACCATCTCGACATAATGCTTCATACCTTCGCCCTGAGCGTAGTTATGAGCCAGTTCAAACATGTTGTACCACATGTTATGAATGCCTGCGAGGGTGATGAACTGGTACTTGTAGCCCATATGACTCAGTTCCTGCTGGAATTTGGCAATGGTTTCATCGTCCAGGTTTTTCTTCCAGTTAAAGGAGGGTGAGCAGTTGTAAGCCAGCAGTTGATCCGGGTACTCAGCCTTGATCGCTTCAGCAAACTTACGGGCTTCATCCAGGTCTGGAGTGGCGGTTTCACACCACAGCAGATCCGCGTATGGCGCATAGGCAAGACCACGGGCAATAGCCTGATCAATACCGGCCTTGGTCCGGAAGAAACCTTCAGGGGTTCTTTCGCCAGTCAGGAATGCTGCATCGTAAGGGTCGCAGTCAGAGGTAATCAGATCAGCCGCGTTAGCATCGGTACGGGCCAGAACAATGGTGGGTACATCGGCAACGTCAGCAGCCAGTCGGGCCGCAATCAATTTCTGCACAGCTTCCTGGGTGGGAACCAGTACCTTGCCACCCATATGACCACACTTTTTAACGGAAGCCAGCTGGTCTTCAAAGTGTACACCGGCAGCACCAGCTTCAATCATGCCCTTCATCAGCTCATAGGCGTTCAGTACACCACCAAAGCCTGCCTCTGCGTCCGCAACAATCGGGGCAAACATGTCAACATAGCCTTCATCACCCGCTTGCTTGCCGGCTTTCCACTGAATCTGATCAGCACGACGGAAACTGTTGTTGATGCGCTTGACCACTGCAGGCACGGAGTCAACCGGGTACAGAGACTGGTCAGGGTACATGGTGCTGGCGCTATTATTATCTGCCGCAACCTGCCAGCCGGAAAGGTAGATCGCTTCAATGCCGGCTTTAACCTGTTGCACTGCCTGGCCACCAGTGAGGGCACCAAGACAGTTGACATAACCTTTTTTAGACTGGTTGCCATACACCAGGTCCCAGAGTTTCTCGGCACCCTGTCTGGCAATGGTGTTTTCGATTTTCACAGAACCTCTCAGACGAACGACGTCTTCTGCACTGTAGGTTCGTTTGACATTTTTCCAGCGCGGGTTCTCCGCCCAGTCCTTTTCAATGCGGGCAATTTCTTCAGAGCGGTTATAGCGAGCCATCTTATTTTCCTCCCCCGAACAGCGAGGTGTAGTTATGCGACTGTTTAAATTCAAACAAATGTTTGATTTGCGTCGCATATCCTAAACACCTGAGAAAGATTCTGGTAATTTATAAGAGTTATCTCGGGTATTTATAGAATGAATATTGCACGCGTTGATCTGAATTTGATGGTTTACCTGGATGTTCTGCTCAGGGAGCGCAACGTAACCCGTGCCGCGGAACAGTTGGGAATTACCCAGCCTGCCATGAGCAATGGGCTGCGCAGACTGCGGGAGTTGTTTAATGATCCTCTGTTAATCCGGACCAGCGAGGGGATGACCCCAACAGAGCGTGCACTTGAACTCCAGCCACTGATTCGTGAGGCATTACTGGCCATGGAGAAAACGATTCAGCCAAAAGAGAAGTTTGATCCTGAAACCAGTCAGCGGGTATTCCGGATCATGGCTTCTGATTATGCTGAATCAACCCTGATCCCTCTGGTGTTGAAGCAGGTTCGCTCCCTGGCTCCGAATGTGACACTGGATGTCCTGACGCCCAGTGATGTGAGCTTTCACGACGTTGAGCAAGGTTGGGTTGATATGGCTATTAACCGTTTTGACAGTCTGCCTCAGTCGTTTTATCAGTCCCGGATCTGGCAGGATGATTTTTCCTGTGTGATGAGCAGAGAAAACCCGATACTGACTGATTTTACCCTGGACACCTATCTTCAATCCCAGCATATCTGGGCCAGCAAAACCGGAATGGGTATTGGCGTAGGGGTTAATCCTGAGGATGTACAGCGACTGGGCTGGGTCGATGAAGCGCTGGCCGCTGTTGGCAAAAAACGCAAAATCAGTGTTTTTACCCGTCATTATCAGGTGGCGATGCTGTTGTCTGCCCAGAATGATCTGATCGCTACACTTCCCAGTCGACTTGCGGATATTGAACGATTCAGTACCAGGCTCACTGTCGTCAGGCCCCCGTTTGAAATTCCATCATTTGACCTGTCCATGGCCTGGAGCCCTTTGCTGCATCATGACTCTGCCCATCAGTGGCTGAGGCAGATTATTAAATCCGTGGCGGGAAAGTGACCTTGTCGTTTGTTTTCACGCAGATAAACAGCTAACAACATAAACTAACAGTCATTACTGTTATTCTTTGTTTGTCTGTGTTCTAATTTGCTTGCTTTCGCTGACTTGCGCGAAACAGAAGAGGAAAATAAGACGTTATCCTCCGTTAAAGAAGTACAAAATCAGTTGGATTACTGGAGAGAAAAATGGATTGGCTGAGTGACCTGGAAGCAGAGCATGCACTGTTTGATGTTGCCGAAGAGTGCAAGGAATTTATCGCCGAGTCATACTACTTGTTAATCTCTGAGCAGCAGCAGGGTGTTGTCCTGGACGACTGATTAGCCAGAGCAGGCGTTATTGAAAAAGCCCTTTTCTTTTTCCCAAAAGAAAAGGGCTTTCTTTTTTCCCTTTACAGAATCTGAATCCGGACCAGACGGTGCTCCCGGGTTTTGCACATTTGTTTTTGCCCGCTAGATTTAACAGACTTCTACAAAATTTGGGCAGATCCTATGTTTGCCGCTCACTCAAATCTTGCACAAATATGCTCTATTCATGACTTACAGGCTCTGGCCAGAAAACGTGTGCCAAAAATGTTCTATGACTACGTAGACTCAGGTGCCTGGTCTGAAAGGACTTATGACAGTAATCACTCTGATTTTAACGATTTACTGTTTCGACAGCGGGTTGGGGTAGATGTAGTCCAGAGAAATACTGCATCTCTTATGGCGCAGACTCCGGTGACAATGCCGGTGGCGCTGGCTCCTGTCGGGTTGGCAGGAATGCAGTATCCTGATGGTGAGATTCTGGCTGCCAGGGCAGCTGAAGCATTTGGTATTCCCTTTGCGCTGTCCAGCTTGAGTATTTGTTCAATTGAAGATGTTGCCCGACAGACCCATCAACCTTTCTGGTTTCAGTTGTATGTATTTAAAGACCGGGATTTTACCCTGCAACTGATGGATAGAGCCAGAAAGGCAGGTTGTAAAACACTGGTGGTAACCATGGATCTGCCCATCATGGGGCAAAGGCATAAAGATGTAAAAAACAGGCTTTCAGCCCCGCCCCGGATAACAGCCACATCGCTGATTCAGTTCCTTAATCGCCCTGTCTGGTGTTTGAAGATGGCTTGCACATCACATCATACTTTCGGGAATATTGTCGGTCATGCAAAAGGAGTCGACAACCTCCGTTCTCTTGCTGTGTGGACATCAGAGCAGTTGGATGCCTCATTAAGCTGGAAAGATATACAATGGATTCGTGATCATTGGGATGGTTATTTGATCATTAAAGGAATACTGAATACAGAAGACTTATATCGCACCATTGATGCAGGTGCCCAGGCAGTGGTGGTCTCTAACCATGGTGGACGCCAACTGGATGGCGCACCTTCAACCATCAGAACTGTGGCTGGTATTGCAAAAGCGGCAAACCAGCAGGTCGATGTGTTACTGGATAGTGGTGTGCGCAGTGGTCAGGATGTACTGAAGGCGATTGCGCTGGGTGCCCAGGGGGTTCTTGTGGGGCGAGCCTTTGCTTATGGGCTGGGTGCTGCGGGTGAAGCTGGTGTAACCAGGGCTCTGGAGATAATCCATAAAGAGCTTGAGTCCACCATGGCACTGATTGGTGAGACGAAAATCTCCAGCCTGGGTACTCATAATTTGATTATTCCCGGTCAATTTTCGATTTAACATTCACAGGATAAATAGCCGTCATTGCGGGCGTTAATTGGACATACCTTCTCGCTTCGATAACATTGACGGTTGGATTGTTGTGCTTGTACATGGTTACAGCATAATGTATACGTCAGTTGCATAATAATGATCAGGAAGTGAGGTTGAAATGACTGAACGCATCCAGAAAGGCGGCCTGCAAATCGCTCGGGTACTCCATGATTTACTGGTAAATGACATTGTTCCGGGAACCGGTGTGGACCCGGAGAAGTTCTGGCTGTCCCTCGAAGCGTTGGTTAATGACCTCGCCCCTGAAAACAAAGCGCTTCTGGCCCGCCGGAATGAACTTCAGCAGAAGATTGATGCATGGCACCAGCAAAACCGCTATACCGAAGATAATAAGTCTGAGTACAGGTCTTTCCTTGAGGAAACAGGTTATCTGCTGCCTGAAGGGGATGACTTTGCCATCTCCACCAGCAAGGTCGACAGCGAAATAGCTCGTCAGGCAGGGCCTCAGCTGGTAGTCCCTGTTATGAATGCCCGCTTTGCCTTAAATGCAGCCAATGCCCGCTGGGGTAGCCTGTATGATGCGCTTTATGGAACGGATGCTATTCCGGACAGCGAAGGAGCAGAAAAGGGCAAAGGATATAACCCGATTCGTGGCAGAAAAGTGATTGAGTTTGGTCGTGAATTGCTGGATACAGCGGCTCCATTGGCTTGTGGTAGCCATAAAGACGCCGTTCGCTATCAGGTGCTGGAAAGCAGCCTGGCCATTTCACTTGAGGATGGTTCAATAACATCCCTGAAAGAGCCGGAAAAATTCTGTGGTTATACCGGAATACCTGAAAAGCCCGATTCAATACTGTTGAAAAATAATGAGTTACACATTGATATTCAGATGGATTCTGAAGGTGTGATCGGCAGGGATGACGCTGCGGATGTACAGGATCTGATCGTTGAGGCTGCCATTACCACCATAATGGACTGCGAAGATTCCGTGGCAGCAGTGGATGCAGAAGACAAGGCTCTGGTATATCGCAACTGGCTTGGACTGATGAAAGGTGATCTGGAAGATACTTTCGTTAAAGGTGGCAAGCCGTTGACCCGAAAGCTGAGTTCTGACCGGATTTACACGGCACCCGACGGCAGTGAGCTGGTCTTACCCGGCAGAAGCCTGATGTTTGTCCGAAATGTCGGGCACCTGATGACCAATGATGCCATTCTTGATGCTCAGGGTAATGAAATCCCTGAGGGTATTATGGACGGTATGTTCACCTCCCTGATTGCCATCCACGACCTGAAGAAAAAATCAGGTAACCAGCAGAACTCCCGGGAAGGCAGCATTTATATCGTCAAGCCCAAGATGCATGGTCCCGAAGAAGTCGCCTTTACCTGCAAACTGTTTTCACGTATCGAGGCGGCGCTTGATCTACCTGCCAACACCTTGAAGGTGGGCATTATGGATGAAGAGCGCAGAACCTCCATAAACCTGAAAGCGTGTATCCGTGAGGCCAGAGATCGTATTGTCTTTATCAATACCGGTTTCCTGGACCGTACCGGGGATGAAATACATACCAGTATGGAAGCCGGCCCTGTTATTCCAAAAGGGGAGATGAAACAGTCGACCTGGATTCAGGCCTATGAAGATCAGAATGTTGATATTGGTCTTCATACAGGACTGCCCGGTAAAGCTCAGATTGGTAAAGGCATGTGGGCGATGCCGGATGAGATGGCAAAAATGATGGAGCAGAAGATTGCACACCCCCTGTCAGGGGCCAACACCGCCTGGGTGCCGTCGCCCAATGGCGCAACACTTCATGCCGTTCATTATCACAGAGTTAATGTTCTGGCCCGTCAGGAAGCGCTGTCCCGTCGTCAAAAAGCCAGTGTTGATGACATTCTGCAAATTCCGGTAATGACCGATCCGGGTAAATTATCCGTAGAGTTGATCCAGAAAGAGCTGGACAATAACGCCCAGGGAATTCTTGGCTATGTGGTGCGCTGGATTGACCAGGGTGTTGGCTGCTCCAAGGTTCCGGATATCAACGACGTTGGCCTGATGGAAGACCGTGCCACGCTGCGAATTTCCAGCCAGCATATTGCCAACTGGCTTCGTCATGATATCTGTTCAGAAGCGCAGGTAATGGAAACCATGAAGCGTATGGCTGTGATTGTAGACCGGCAGAATGCCACTGATACCGCTTACCGGCCCATGGCTCCAGACTTTGATAAGAGTATTGCCTTTGCAGCAGCCTGCGACCTGGTCTTCAAGGGTTGTGAGCAGCCTAACGGTTATACCGAGCCTGTACTTCATCAACGCCGAAAAGAGTATAAAGCGGCTAATTCTGCTTAAAGGCTGACTATTCCGGTCGAGTCCCGGGCTCAAAAAAAACGCTCTCAATCAACCGGTTAACAGGTTAATTGAGAGCGTTTTCTCTATTAGATCAACGATTCTCCCTAATCTTTTTTAACATTATTTTTTCAAGGCGTTTCATTTCTTCAAAGATTTCATCTGTGTCGTCCTGTCCCAGGAGGGGCTCAGAAGGAGAAGGCTCCATTTCCTGAGTTTTTGTTGAGTCAGATGGTTTTTTCAGCTTTACCCTGACCAACAACTCATCACCCTCGCCCATATTTGACATTGCCCGTTGAAAATTGGTTTTGAATTCTTCATACCGAGAAGATAGCATCAGACGGCTTGAAGGGGACCGGTCATCTGTAAAAACAAATCTGATTGATTTGCTATTACTAAAATTCATGTCATAGCATCGAATCGGACAATCATTGCTGCCGGGCGTAGTGACAGATATCTCGAATGAGAGTGTATCGAGTTGAGGATCGGAATTTTCTTCTATTGGTTGCCCGGAGTCTTGTGTGGAGTTTTGTACTAAACATTCGTCGGCTATTGAACAGACATGCCTGGCTCTGTTTTCGCCATCAGTAGTGGAGGACTCTATTTTTTTTCGTTTCTGTGCTGGCTGATCAGTATCTGAGCCGTCTAAAAAAACAGGGAATGATTCAGAGATGTCTTTCGTCTTTTCCAGACATGCCATTCGTTGTGTTGCAGGTTTGCACCATTCCAGGGGGTAAATTGGGTAATTACTTGCAAAACTATATACTTTCTTGTCGTTGCTACTCTCTATCGAACAAGTTATTTCAATTGATGGCGTGTTTTTGTCGCCATCAGGGCGCTCCGGAAAGATTTCAGATACGGTTTGCAACAGATGTTGACAAGATTCGCCGGTTATATCACTTAACCAACTAGCCGCAGCATGTCTGGCAAAGTTATAGTTGCTTGGTTTATCCCTGTTAGGGAAATGAGTTTGCCAGTTTAATATCAGGTTTTCATGGCAAACAATATAGTCACCTTGTAAGGGGTCGTCCTCTTGAGGTTTTCGCGATGCGTCCAGAATACGAATGGTGGGAGCTCCCTTAAAACCCAGGGCAACCGTTACCTCCTGCGCATCAATCAAAGGGTAATCAGCCAGTGAGAATGTCATGGGGGGACCAACATAAGGTGTATTCGCATCCAGCTCGCTTTTGCGAATCGGGCAAATAAAAGCCTCTCCATCCCATCTGGGCATGCTTAACGGCATTGGTTTATGGCATTTAAAGCACTTTAAATCCGGGTTTTTATGGGGAGCCTGCTGGTCAGGGTTCCGGGTGTAAAAATCAATAATACATTTTTGATGGTATGTGTGGAGGGATTCGCAATACGTTATTTCCGGCTGACTGATATTACGTTTATTCAGACAAATCTCCTTACGACATATTAGACATTCCGGAGATTCTTCGAACGTTGTGATGGAAAGGGGGGAAGCCACTTCAGAGACAATTTTAACAGCTGTTCCGCCTGGGGAAGTTGATTGAGAATTGAAGCCTTTAGAACCAGGGCTTGCGGTAAAAAAAGCATTTGATGAAAGATCAGGAATTTGCCCTGAAACTGTCGAGTCCATGGGTTGAGTCCAGTTGTTTTTTGAATAACAATTTTTGGACAATCGGATAAAAAAATAGTTCAGATCACTCAATTGGTTTCTTTGGTGATTATCCGAAACTAATGGATAATCACCTTATGACTTGCGGTGTTGCCTCTCCTTTTTGCCAATTCTCTGTCAGTGTTAAATAGCCAGAGCCTGCTCTACCGCATTACCAACATAAGTAGCTGGTGTCAGTGCTTTTAGCCCGGCCTTTACATTGGCAGGAAGCTCCAGGCCATCAATAAACGTTGCCAGAGTCTCTTTGGTAATGCCTTCCTGACCACGGGTCAGTGCTTTAAGCTTTTCATAAGGCTGCTCTATACCATAGCGGCGCATGACGGTTTGAATGGGCTCTGCCAGTACTTCCCAGGCGTTATCAAGGTCCTGCTCAAGACGGGCAGGGGAGGCTTCCAGCTTGCCAATGCCTTTCAGGGTCGCGGCATAGGCAATCAGACTCTGGCCCAGACCAACGCCCATATTGCGCAGCACGGTGGAGTCCGTCAGGTCGCGCTGCCAGCGGGAAACCGGCAGTTTGGCGGCAAGGTGCTGCATAATGGCGTTGGCAATGCCCAGGTTGCCTTCAGAGTTTTCAAAATCAATCGGGTTGACTTTGTGGGGCATGGTGGAAGAGCCTACCTCACCGGCAACCGTCTTCTGCTTGAAATACCCCAGAGAGATATAGCCCCAGACATCCCGGTCAAAGTCGATCAGAATGGTGTTGAAACGGCAGATGGCATCATAAAGCTCAGCAATGTAGTCGTGGGGTTCGATTTGGGTTGTGTAGGGGGTCCACTCCAGACCCAGGCTGGTGACAAACTGCTCGGCATGTTCAGCCCAGTTCACTTCCGGGTAGGCCGACAGATGGGCATTGTAGTTGCCGACAGCACCATTGATTTTCCCCATGGGGATAATGCTTTCGATTTGTTTCAGTTGACGCTTCAGGCGGTAAGCCACATTGGCCATCTCTTTACCCAGGGTGGTCGGGGAAGCGGTCTGACCATGGGTTCTGGACAGCATGGGCTGGTCGGCATGGGTCCTGGCCAGTTGTTCAATGGCTGAGATGATGTTACGCATCTCAGGCAGGACGGCCTCGGCCATGCCGGTTTTCAGCATCAGGCCATGGGCGAGGTTATTGATATCTTCCGATGTGCAGGCAAAATGGACAAACTCACTGATCGCTGATAGCTCATCATTACCCTGAAAGCGCTCTTTGATCAGGTACTCTACCGCTTTCACATCGTGGTTGGTGGTGCGCTCAATCTCTTTAACCCGCTCAGCTTCGGCCATGGAGAAACCACTGACCAGACTGTTCAGCAGCTGGCTGGCTGGTTCAGACAGTGCCGGAACCTCGGTAATGGCAGAATGGCTGGCCAGAGATTGTAACCAGTGAACCTCCACCGCAACCCTAAAACGGATCAGTCCATATTCACTGAAAATGGTTCTGAGGGATTGGGTCTTATCACCATAACGTCCATCAATGGGAGAGACGGCGGTCAGTGCATTCAGCTCCATGTTTTATGCCTTAAGCTCGGGGGAAAAGGGCGCATGATAACGGATCCCTCTGTCAGATTCTAATCATTGGCCGGTTGGCCTGACGCAGAATGCTGATCAGGAGGGAGATCACTGGCCGCTTTCCGGTGCAGTGGATGGGTCAGGCATCGGGAGGTGCCCTTTGAAATTCGGCTATTACAGTCGCTTGAGGCCATCAAGTAACTTGCTTCGGCTGATGAACAGGTGCCAGCGACTGCCACCACACTGACGCCAGAGGGCGGCAGAACGGATGCCGGCCAGCAGGATGGCTCTGATCCGGTTAGCGTTAACCGGGTTCTGCAGGTGACGCATATCGCCAGCCACCTGTATCCGGGTTTTAAAGGTGCTGATGGTATCCAGGTAGATGCTGGCCAGGCTGGCAATTACATTGTCATGCAGCATGCCAAAATGTTCGACCTGTTCTTTGGTTCTGTTGAGACGCTCACCGATGGTGCTCAGCATCTTCCGGTTACTACTCAGCTTTTTCTCAATGTGAATCAGGGCCAGAGCATAACGGATAACATCCCCCTGAATCGCGGAGCTGTCCCTGCTTAACACGGACTCCAGGGTTTTTCGCCCCATGGACAGACCATTGAAACCACCGTAAACCTGGGAAACATCATCCGGCGAGGTGACAAAAATGCTGTGGATGGATGGGGTCAGAGCCTCTTCACTCCACTGCCCGGTTCTGGCCAGCTTGTCTACCAACTCTGCGGCCTGGAACACGCCAGATAATGCAGCCGCCTGGTCCTTTGTAGAATATCGCACCAATCTTCTTCTCTGGGATTTCCGTTGTCGTTGATAAGGTTTTCAGTTTCTTGAAGATCAAGCCGATGCTTGTGCCCGTGTTTCAATAACACCGCCGCCAAGGCACACATTCTCACCATAAAGGTCATCATAAAAGACCACCGACTGGCCCGGGGTAACTGCCCGTTGCGGCTGATCAAAGGTAACCCGGTAATCACCGTTG
Source organism: Salinisphaera sp. G21_0 (assembly GCF_017744115.1). Classification (GTDB taxonomy): domain Bacteria; phylum Pseudomonadota; class Gammaproteobacteria; order Pseudomonadales; family Endozoicomonadaceae; genus Endozoicomonas. The sequence goes on from NZ_JAGHQW010000017.1 coordinate 83,674, forward strand.
GCTTCCCGGATAAGCGTGCAGCCCTGATCTTGCTGACGATAACGCACTTTTGCCTTGAGCTGGCAGGGCATCTGTGGTGCTTTTCCTGAAACCCAGTCGATATGCGAGCAGGTCAGACTATCTGAGAAGAGCAGGGGGTGATCTTTACCCTGACCGGCGATCAGCACATTTCTTTCAAGGTCTTTATCAAGTACATACCAGGGCGCTTCATCGGCATTTTTCAGTCCGCCGATCCCCAGCCCCTGTCTCTGGCCAATGGTGTGGTACATCAAGCCCGAGTGTTCACCAATCACCTTGCCATCTTCCGTTTCAATAACGCCAGGTTGTGCTGGCAGGTACTGCTGCAAAAAGTCCTTGAATCGGCGCTCACCGATGAAGCAGATGCCGGTGCTGTCCTTTTTGTTATGGGTAATCAGACCGTGTTCTTCGGCAATGCGTCGAACTTCAGTTTTTTCCAGGTCACCGACCGGAAAGAGAGTGCGGGCAATCTGTTGTTCGCTTACCGCATGGAGGAAGTAGGTTTGATCCTTACTATTATCAACCCCTTTTACCAGATAGCTATGGCCGTCACGGTCCACGCGACGGCAGTAATGCCCCATCGCTATGTAATCGCTGCCGAGGGTGAATGCGTAATCCAGAAAGGCTTTGAACTTGATCTCTTTATTGCACAGGATATCCGGATTCGGAGTTCTGCCGTTTTTGTATTCATTGAGAAAATGTTCGAAAACATTATCCCAGTATTCAGCGGCAAAATTGGCTTTATGTAAATGAATGCCAAGTTTGTCGCAGACTGCCTGGGCATCGGCCAGATCGGTCATTGCGGTGCAGTATTCAGACCCGTCATCTTCCTCCCAGTTCTTCATAAAAAGTCCTTCCACCTGGTAGCCCTGCTGTTGCAGAAGCAAAGCGGATACGGACGAGTCAACACCGCCGGACATGCCAACAATCACTTTGGTTTGGGAAGGATGCTTTATCACTGGGGTATACTGCCACCTGTCAAAAAATAGCTGGTCATTTTACCTTTCCCGCTAAATAAGCGCCATACCGCTGGAAATTTATAGTGGTAAATGCAGATGGTGGTTTCGCTTTTGTAACAAAACTTCATTTATTCCTGGCTAAGGATGGTATATGGTATACGCGTTTTTGTGCGGTCAGCTTGCCGTTGTCAGCAGTGCTTTTACCCTGCTGACATTGCTGTTGGATATGGCTGCATGCTTTAAATAACGACAAGAAGCGTTGAACCAGTCTTTGATCTGGCTAAACCGATGATTAGAGAACGGAGTTGATAATGGGATACCAAAAGATCAAGGTGCCTGCCAACGGTGACAAAATCACTGTCAACGAGGACCTCTCCCTGAATGTTCCCGATACCCCTGTCATTCCTTATATTGAAGGTGACGGTATTGGTGCTGACGTTTCACCAGCGATGCTGAAAGTTGTTGATGCTGCTGTAAAGAATGCCTACAAAGGGCAGCGTAAAATTGAGTGGATGGAAGTTTTCTGCGGTGAGAAGGCTACTCAGGTTTACGATGATAATACCTGGCTTCCGGAAGAAACGCTTGAGGCTCTCAAAGAGTATGTGGTCAGTATTAAAGGCCCTCTGACAACGCCGGTTGGTGGTGGTATTCGCTCGCTTAATGTGGCTCTTCGTCAGGAGCTGGACCTGTTCGCCTGCATTCGTCCTGTGCGCTGGTTCAAGGGTGTGCCAAGCCCGGTAAAAGAACCTGAAAAAACCGACATGGTTATCTTCCGTGAAAACTCGGAAGATATCTATGCGGGTATCGAGTGGCAGGCTGGCAGTGCCGAAGCCGAAAAGCTGATCAACTTCCTGCGCAATGACATGGGCGTTACCAAAATCCGGTTTGAGCAAGACTGCGGTATTGGTGTCAAGCCTGTTTCAAAAGAGGGCACCGAGCGTCTGGTGAAGCAGGCAATTCAGTTTGCTATCGATAACAACCGTAAATCCGTTACCCTGGTTCACAAGGGTAATATCATGAAGTTTACGGAAGGTGCCTTCAAGGATTGGGGTTATCAGACGGCTGTTGAATACTTCGGCGGCCAGCCTCTTGATGGTGGTCCATGGCACACTGTCAAAAACCCGAATACCGGTGAAGATATTGTCATCAAGGATGTGATTGCTGACGCTTTCCTGCAGCAGATTCTCCTGCGCCCGGCAGAGTATGATGTCATTGCCACCTTGAATCTGAATGGCGACTACATTTCTGATGCGCTTGCTGCCCAGGTTGGTGGTATCGGTATTGCTCCTGGTGCGAATATCGGTGCGCCAACGGCCGTCTTTGAAGCCACTCATGGTACTGCTCCAAAGTATGCAGGCCAGGATAAGGTCAACCCCGGTTCCGTCATTCTTTCTGCTGAAATGATGCTTCGTCACCTGGGTTGGAATGAGGCGGCAGATCTCATTATCAAGGGTATGGATGGTGCTATCGGTGCCAAGACCGTTACCTATGATTTTGAGCGACTGATGGAGGGCGCAACGTTAGTCAAGTGCTCTGAGTTTGCCGATGAAATAATTAACCACATGTAAGTTTTCAGTTAACTTTTCATCAGTTAAAGCCGGAAATTCATTTTCGGCTTTAATATTTTATCCCCCCTTTTTTTATTGTACTTTCCACGTTTATCTCCTTTTGTTGTCAGTCGCCCGATCAATTTTCGAAAGTCGGCCATTGTGATTTGCTCCAGTATCTTTAGAATGAGAAGAGAAATCCTGGCAAATTTGTCAATTTCTTAGTAGGTGTGCACTAATTTATCTTCTGTCATCAAATGTCTGTAAACCGTGCCGATCAGTATTTTGTGCTCGTTGTTTTTATGATTAGCTTTTATGATTGGCAGTAGTAAATACTTGCGGTGCCATGAGTGTGCTGTTGGTTACCAGACAGTGAAGTTACAAATCGAAGGTTGGCAGTCATAAAACCATGAGTAATCTCGAACTGTTTCGTCTAAGCTTGCAAAAAGAGGGAGAGGAACAGGAAGGTGATCTGAGCGTTGCAGTCGTTCCGGAAAAAACCAGACTGGCTCCCCCTCCCATGTATCAGGTCTTGCTCCTGAATGATGATTTTACACCAATGGATTTCGTTGTTGAGGTACTGGAGAAGTTTTTCAGTATGCCAGAAGGGAAGGCGACTCAAATTATGCTGATGGTACATACCCAGGGAAAAGCCGTTTGTGGTGTATACAGCAAGGATGTCGCGGAAACCAAGGCTCAGCAGGTTAATGAATATTCCAGAGAAAACGACCATCCCCTGCTGTGCAAGACAGAAAAGGCCGATTAGCGTTTTCAAGGTTACACCATATGCTTAACAAAGACCTCGAAGCAACACTGAATAATGCATTTAAAGACGCCCGCGATAATCGTCATGAATTCATGACGGTTGAGCATCTTTTACTTGCCTTGCTTGATAATGAATCCGCAGCCAGAGTCCTGGTTTCCTGCGGAATTGATCTTCATAAACTTCGCCAGGATCTCACTGAGTTTGTCAGCTCAACGACCCCATTAATCCCCGACGATGACCATGAGCGTGAAACGCAGCCAACACTTGGCTTTCAGCGAGTACTGCAGCGTGCTGTTTTTCATGTGCAAAGCTCCGGTAAAAAGGAAGTTACCGGTGCTAATGTACTGGTCGCTATTTTCAGTGAGCAGGAAAGTCAGGCTGTTTACTTCCTGAAGCAACAGGATGTGGCCCGCATAGACGTTGTTAATTTTATTGCCCACGGAATATCCAAGACGCCGGGTCAGGAGCTCGAAGAGCTTGGTCATGATCTGTCCGATGATATGGAGCCGGAGAGTAGCAGTGGTGGCAGCAGCAAGAACCCCCTCAAACTGTATGCCACTGATCTGAATGATCAGGCGCGTCTCGGCAGAATTGATCCCCTGGTTGGTCGGGCTGAAGAAGTAGAGCGGGTCTGCCAGATTCTTACCCGTCGGCGGAAAAACAACCCTTTACTGGTTGGCGAGGCCGGGGTAGGGAAAACGGCCATTGCTGAAGGTTTGGCCCGTCGGATTGTTGATGGTGACGTGCCTGAGGTTTTATCCAAGGCTGTTGTTTACTCCCTCGACCTGGGTTCGCTTCTGGCCGGGACCAAGTATCGCGGTGATTTTGAAAAGCGTTTCAAGCAGTTACTGAGTGAACTTAAGAAACTGGATCATGCAATTCTCTTTATCGATGAAATTCATACCATCATTGGTGCAGGTGCAGCATCTGGTGGAGTGATGGATGCCTCAAACCTTCTGAAGCCAATGCTGACTTCTGGCGAGCTGCGCTGTATCGGTTCTACCACATTCCAGGAGTTTCGTGGGATCTTTGAAAAAGATCGGGCACTGGCAAGAAGATTCCAGAAAGTGGATATTGTCGAACCCAATGTTGAAGACACCTTCCAGATACTGCTGGGACTAAAAAAGAAATTCGAAGAGCATCATGCTATCAAGTATCAGGATGAAGCCCTGAAAGCAGCAGCCGAACTGGCAGACCGCTACATCAATGACCGTCACATGCCCGATAAAGCCATTGATGTTATTGATGAAGCAGGGGCGTATCAGAGGCTTCAACCTGAGTCCGAACGGAAAAAAGTTATTGATGTCGATGATGTGGAAAGGATTGTCGCCAAGATGGCCAGGATTCCGCCAAAGTCAGTCTCTTCCTCTGACAAGGAATTGCTTGGCAAGCTTGAGCGCAATCTGAAAATGGTGGTGTTCGGACAGGACGAGGCGATCACTTCATTATCAACGGCTATCAAGCTTTCAAGAGCAGGCCTCAAGGCACCTGAAAAACCAGTTGGCTCTTTCCTGTTTTCCGGACCAACCGGTGTCGGCAAAACAGAAGTTTGTCGCCAACTGGCAAAGGCCCTGGGTATTGAGCTCGTGCGCTTTGATATGTCTGAGTATATGGAAGCCCACACTGTCTCACGCCTTATAGGGGCACCCCCGGGTTATGTCGGGTTTGACCAGGGCGGTCTGTTAACTGAGGCCATCAATAAAACGCCGCACTGTGTGCTGTTGCTCGATGAAATAGAGAAAGGCCACTCCGATGTGTTTAACCTGTTACTGCAGGTTATGGATCATGGCACCCTGACGGACAACAATGGTCGTAAGGCTGATTTTCGAAATGTGATTCTGATCATGACCACCAATGCGGGTGCTGAAAACATGACCAGAAGCTCCATGGGCTTTCTTGAGCAGGATCATACCACTGACGGCAATGAGGCCATTAAGAAAACCTTCACGCCTGAATTCAGAAATCGTCTGGATGCCATTATTCCCTTTGCCTCACTCAATGATGAAATTATCAAGCATGTGGTTGATAAATTCCTCACTGAGCTCCAGGCTCAGCTGGATGAGAAGCGCGTGCAGCTGGATGTTGATGACAAGGCCCGCAGCTGGCTGGCGGAGAAAGGGTTTGATCGCCAGATGGGAGCAAGGCCTATGGGGCGGGTTATTCAGGAGCACTTGAAAAAGCCCATGGCGGAACAAATTCTGTTCGGAAAGCTTGCTGAGCATGGGGGCAATGTAAAAGTAACTGTTCGCAAGGGAGAGTTGTACCTCAAGTTTGAGGCAGCGAAAAGCCGTGCTTCCGATCTGGAGGCAATTGATGGTGAGGCAGGTTAGAAGACAACGGGTAGGTGCTCAGGGGTGAGCACCGCTGTTAGCGAGAACGGTAAGTGATACGGCCTTTCGTCAGGTCGTATGGCGTCAGTTCTACCTTTACCCGGTCGCCAGTCAGAATGCGGATGTAGTTCTTGCGCATTTTTCCGGAGATGTGCGCGGTAACAACATGGCCATTTTCCAGTTCTACACGAAACATCGTATTAGGAAGGGTGTCAATAACGACACCCTCCATTTCCAGACTCTCTTCTTTTGCCATTAAATAACTACCTCAAAGGGGTTGGTACGGCTTGGTTAATTTTGTTGGGCATTCTGCCTGAAAACAATTGGTAAAGCAAAGCACCCTTTACTGTCAGTCGTATTATTTCAATTGTCGCCATTCCTGACTGACATAAAGCTCCACAGGACGGTATTCAATTTTGTAATTCATTTTCTGGCATTTCCGGATCCAATAACCCAGATGGAGATAGGGTAGCCCGAGTTTTCTGGTATGATCGATAAGCCATAAAATACAATATCGACCAAGGCTGCGTTGTGAGCAATCCGGATCGTAAAAGGTGTAAATTGCGGAAAGACTGTTGCGTAAATGATCTACCACCGATACCGCAAGCAGTTGTCCGTCCAGACGGAACTCATAAAATGCGGTAAATTCGGTGCTTTCAACCAGAAAAGAGGTGTACTGTTCAATCGTTGCAGGATACATATCACCATCCTGGTGGCATTGATTGATATACTTTTCATAGAGCAGGTAATGCTCATCCTGAAAGTCTGCAGACACTTTGGCAACCCTGAGTGTAGAGTTGCGATTCCAGGTCTTTCGCTGCGTTCTTCTCATTTGAAAGGTATCTACGGGGATTCTTGCCGGTATGCAGGCCCTGCAGCGGTTACAGTGTGGGCGGTAAATATGCTGGCCACTTCGTCGAAATCCAACGTCGGCAAGATCACTGCACAGCTCTTTATTCAGCGGAATTTCTGGATCCATAAATAGTGTGGTTGCCTGCTCCTCTGGCAGGTAACTGCATTCATGGGGTTGTGTGGCATAAAATTTGATATTTTTATACTGGCTCATTATCGAAAGTCATTCCATTGCCATTCCTGTTTCCAGTCTGAACAGGAAGGTGTCTGTGAGCAATAGCGGTCCAAATAATCTACAAATCTGGATCTTGAAATCAATTTTGCCCCAAGAGAGTCCAAATGGTCTGAATAGACCTGACAATCAATCAGTTCAAACTGCCAGGCTGAAAGTTGTTCAGAAAGGGCTGTCATGGCAATTTTAGAAGTATTGTTCTCTCGGCTGAACATGGATTCCGCGAAAAAAATGCGCCCTTGAGCTACCCCGTAAAGCCCTCCAACCAGCCTGTCTTGTTGCCAGACCTCAACAGAGTGTGCATGCCCGGCATCATGCAAAGCAGTGTAGGCGTCAATCATCTCATCAGTAATCCAGGTTCCTTCTGAGTCCCTGCGGATACTTGAGCAGGCCGTTATAACCTCAGCAAAGTCGTAATCAAAAGTAACCTGGTAGAGCCCTTTTCTCAGCAGTTTGCGTAATGATCGGGATAAATACAGCTCTCCCGGTTTCAACACCATCCGTGGGGAGGGTGACCACCATAAAATAGGGTCGCCCTCATTAAACCAGGGAAAAATGCCTTGCTGATAAGCCATTACCAAAGTGTCCACCTCAAGATTACCCCCAATAGCCAAAAGCCCATCCGGCTGTTCAAGCGCATGCTCAAGGGGAGGGAAGCCGATAACATGATCCGGCAAAAGTGTTATTGTCTCAGGCATTGTCTAACGTGTTGTTTTATCAAGCTGTTGAATGCATTGGTGCGGTATCAGGATTACTGCTCCCATCAGAATACCCTATAACCCGGGCTTAGCCCATGAATTTGCAAGTTAGCCATGTATGGCTGCAATTTGGTAAAAAATCCCCCTGAACAGGCAAAGTTATCTGTTCATTTTTCAGATAAGCCTTTCAATATGTCTTTTTATGTATTAGACTCCGCCACCTAGTCTACTGATATTCTGCTTTTAACCAGCCGCTTAATGAAGAATAACTCATATCTTCTTAATATTTTTCTCGCTTCAGTGCGTAACCCTCGCGCTGGTGGAAGCTTTTTATTAATTCCTATCTTATAAAACTCCCCGGAGGTAATCGAATCTATGGGTACCCTGAGCATGGGCGGAAGCATTGATACAAGCAGTGAAATGGATATCATTGAACAGCAACGCCTGGCAGCTCTTATTGAAATTACAGAGCAACACAACCGGGAAGTAAGCCAGCTCAAATCGCGCCTGGAAACTGCCGAGAAGAAAGCTGAAAAAGCTGCTGCCCAGCTGAAAAACATGGAAAATGAACTGAAAGATCTGAGAGCCAGCAATCCTGATCGAATGAAGAAGCAGATCAAGCGTCTTCAGGAGCAGAATCGCACGCTTACTGGTGAAAACAGTGGCCTGAAAACCAAACAAAAGCAGCTTACCCAGCAGCTGAATACCGCAACTCAGGAGCTTGAGCAGCTGAAGTCTGAAGAGGCTGAAGCAGAAACTGAGAAGGCGTAATTCCTAACCTGGATTACTGGTGACTCCTGGCAGTTCAGTAGGCATCCGGCAACTGCTCACCCCATGCTTTGGGTTGTTGCCGGTAAGGCACCACATGCTTCTCGCAGGTATAACTGCCTCGCCGGGTCTGTGCGCTTTCTCCATAGCATGACCAGACAATTTTCATACCTGCATTTCTGATGCCATCCCCTTATATTTGAATTAGACTGAACTTCGGTTTTTATTCAATAACAGGAGTGCACGTATGAATGACTGGGTTTCCTGTCAGTATGACAACATTGATCATATTGAAAAATCCTTCGGCTTTAAAAAATACTCTCGAGCTTTGGCATTCTGTAACGCCATTGCCTGTCTGGCTGAAGCTCATGTCCACCATCCGCGAATTGTTATTGAGTGGGGCAAGGTGACTATTGCCTGGGGAACCCATCAATCCGATGAGGGTAGTGGCGTGCTGGCTATTGATCGGGCATTGGCACAGCGCTGCGATACTTTATATGAACAGATGAATGCCCCCGTTTCCTGATTCTCCTGGCTCTGGGTATTCTGCCCAGAGTTAGCTCCGTTTCAGTGTTCATGAATCAGCGCCCTGCGTCCTCATGTTTTGAGAGTGGTTCTCCTTGCTTAAAATTCCGCGCCCTAATGGCGAACGTGAGCCGTGAGCTATTGATTTCTTTGAATTTCTCTTAATATTATAAAATGATCTTAATCTTCAATGGACGTATTTTGATTCTGAATCATACTTACGATGCTGGTTTGATCGACTTCCCCCTACGATCAGATCAGTCTAGGTCAGTAATGGCCTTGGTACTTGGATTGTGTACCTATGTTTCACTCCTAATGGTCTTAGCCCGTGTATTCTTCCCCCAGAATCGCGGGTTTCTTTTTTGCAGTCTTTTATGTTTCAGCCTTTGATCCACGAGGCTCTTAAAGATCTTTAGCTGGTCAGGCGAAGAGCAAGTTGGCATTGTCTGAGAATGCATGATGTTTCGTTAGTTATGCATCAAAAACCCAGAAAATGATTAAGTAGCATGCGCCTGGAGTGGTCAGTGAGTTGAAACGGAACCGCTCTCACCACTACTTTTCTTGTCAGGAGAGAGGGAGGCCACATCACCCAAAACCTCATGATCCACAGTGCTTTCTTTCTGTAGCTGCTCAATTTGCTGGGAAGACATATAAAAATCCGCTTCTCGACCCTCCAGCACCCTCTGACCATGCCAGGGCAATAGTCGATAATCTGCGTGATGACTGTAATCGAGAAATGGATACTTGATAATCTGAAAGTAGGGGGAGTAATCGAAGTCACGGGGCGTGCAAAGCTTTGGATTTCGTTGAAAGAGTTGTACGCCGGCATCGCCATCGTGTTTAACCAGGGGCAGGATGGGAAAGTGGATAAAACTAAAGGCTTCAGCAATCATGGTTGAGCAGACTGTTTTTGTTTCCTGACCCGGAGAATGCTGAAATAACGTGGAGCCAAGCCTTCTGGGCAGAAAAGAGTAGGGGAAGAAGAACCGGGCAAGATCAAGAATCTGCCTGACATTGTAATCCATACCCAGACGGCTGGTTGCGTAGTGTATGACTTTCTGGCTGTCGCTGTAGCTCAGCCCTTTGGGTCGGCATATCCGCAAATGCTCCCCTTCATAGTTTTTCAGGGGCTGGATAGCGGTACCAATTCCCAGTTCACTCTCAATAATCAGTTGTTCATCAGGGGAGCCGCCATAGGATTCACTGACAATCTGGCGAATTCTGTCATCCTCAATATCGTGAAGGCGGCCAAGGTAAAGCATGGCATGGGACCAGGGGCTCTGAGTGGTTTGCTTAATAACCCGACTGACTCTGGATCTTCCTTCAACCAACAGAACATCGCAGGGCTTAATTTCATGCCTGACACGTTCAAAATCACACAGGGGGCTTGTTCTTTCCTGAACGTTGTGGCTTAGCCAGTCTGTAAGGCATCCCGCAACCATTTTGAAGAGTTCCATACTCCAGTCCTGAGCCAATCTTTATTTCTTTATGTTAGCATTGGTTATTCTTGACATTATGAATTGAGATAAATTTGACATTTTTTCATGTGTTCATCTGCTTGATGGCAAGCACCCTGAAAAACATCAAAAAGCTGTTATTACCAAATAAGGCATAATAATGGGCTGAATAGCCAGCAAGCATGGGAGTATGCTTTGTGAACAATGAATCAAAGCCGGACAATATTGTGGCAAATCTGCAGTTTTTGAATAAGAAAAAAGGATTACCTCCTGTACACAGCTGGAACCCTCCTTTCTGTGGTGATATTGATATGCGCATCAGTCGGGATGGCCGTTGGCACTACAATGGCTCCCCCATTGGCAGGGAATCAATGGTGAAGCTGTTTGCTTCAGTTCTCAGGCATGATGATGATGGCCATTACTACCTGGTTACTCCGGTAGAAAAAGTAAGAATTCGGGTGGATGATGCGCCATTTGTCGTGGTTTCAGCAGAGGTTCGGGATGGTGCGAATGGTCCCGAATACCTGTTTACCACCAATGTTGGTGATGAGGTAGTGCTAAGCAATGAACACGGTTTGAAAATGATCAAAAGTATGAAGACCGGAGAGTTCGTTCCTTATATCCGGGTTAGAGATCAGCTGGATGCATTGGTAAATCGCAATGTGTTTTACCAGTTAGTGGGAGAGGCCGTTGAAACCCGGGTGGCTGAGGGAATAGAGTTAAGCATTCGCAGCCAGGGGAAAGACTATTCCCTGGGAGTTGTTGAGGGTGGCTGAACCACCCTCATTGCAGGAAAGCTCACATGTTTGGGTAATTCGGGCCGCCAGCACCTTCCGGGGCAATCCAGGTGATATTCTGAGCGGGATCCTTGATGTCACAGGTCTTACAGTGAACGCAGTTCTGGCTGTTGATCTGGAACCGGTTTTCCCCGCTATCCTCATCCATCACAATCTCATAAACCCCGGCAGGGCAGTACCTTTGCGCTGGCTCATTATAAGCCGGAAGGTTTTGCTTAAGCGGAATGGTTGCGTCTTTAAGCTTCAGATGACAGGGCTGGTCCTCCTCGTGATTGGTATTCGAGAGAAAAACTGAACTCAACCGGTCAAAGGTGATCACACCATCAGGTTTTGGATAGTTGATGGGGCTGGACTCTGCCGCTGGCTTAAGCTGGGCATAATCCGGAGTGGTATCGTGCAGGGTGAATGGCAATTTGCCATTGAAAATATTGAGGTCTGCAAAGGCAAAGGCGGCACCAAAGATGTTACCAAACTTATGCATGGCCGGACCAAAGTTCCGCTGCTGATGCAGTTCTTTATAAAGCCAGGACGCTTTGAATGCCGCATCAAAGGATTCCAGTTTATTGCCGCCTTCAGAGCCTGCACTCACCGACTTGAACACTTCTTCTGCCGCAATCATGCCGGACTTCATGGCGGTATGGGAGCCTTTTATTTTGGCACCATTCATGGTTCCGGCGTCACAACCAATCAAGAGTCCGCCCGGAAAAGTCATCTCAGGTAATGACTGAGGCCCGCCTTTGGCCAGTGCTCTTGCACCATAGGAAACCCGTTTTCCACCTTCCAGATATTGTTTGATAACCGGACTCTTTTTGAATCTCTGGAACTCTTCAAAGGGGCTGAGGTGTGGATTTGAATAGCTCAAATCGGTAATAAGGCCCAGTACCACCTGATTATTCTCCAGATGGTAGAGGAATCCGCCACCGGTAGACCCGCTTTCAGCCAGTGGCCAGCCAGCAGTATGAACCACCAGGCCCTGTTGATGCTTCTCGGGTGTGATATCCCACAACTCTTTAATGCCGATGCCATAATGTTGAGGGTCACGTCCTTCGTCCAGCTTAAAATGGCTGATAAGTTGCTTGCCCAGATGCCCACGGCATCCTTCGGAAAAGAGCGTGTATTTGGCGTGCAGCTCCATACCTGGCATAAAGCTGTCTTTCTCGTCACCAGAGGCCGAAATCCCCATATCTCCGGTTGCAATACCCCTGACACTGCCATCGTCGTTAAACAACACTTCCTGAGCGGCGAATCCCGGGAAAATTTCCACCCCAAGTGACTCGGCCTGCTCCGCCAGCCAGCGGGTGAGATTACCGAGACTGATGATGTAATTGCCTTCATTGTGCATGGTTTTAGGCACAAACAGGTTGGGTACTTTTATCGATTTTTCTTCAGAGCGAAGCACATAAATGTCATCGGATGACACTGGAGTATTTAACGGCGCACCCAGCTCTTTCCAATTGGGAAACAACTCATTAAGCGCAGTTGGTTCAAAAACTGCCCCTGAGATGATATGAGCGCCAACTTCGGAGCCTTTCTCGACAACACAGACACTAAGTTCTTTATCCTGCTCCTGAGACAATTGCATCAGCCGACAGGCGGCTGACAAGCCGGAAGGGCCTGCACCCACGATAACGACATCAAATGCCATGGATTCGCGTTCCATGATGAGCTTCCTCCCTGTCGGAGTGTTATTTTCAGAACGGTATTCAAACAACTGTTTGAAATTGCTTGGCATTATACTCAGTGTTTCCCCGAATGGACAACACGTCATTAGTTATTAATACCTATACACAGAAATATTCCGGCTGCTGAACAGCTGCTATCTTGTCCCCCACAGCTATTCTGAAACCAGTAGAATCAGGTGTATTTCCGGTGATGCATAGTAACAGACACCTGTCTTAAATAAGAATATCTGAGTGAACTGATTGAAACATACGTTTGAACCCTTATTGACGTGCTGGTAGACTGCGCCCCAGCAGATGTGTGAACACAGGTTGCTGAATGATAATAAAATTTGTCTGTCCGGTTGTTCGTTATCTGCTCGACAATTCAAGACCTGGCCAATAACGAGAAGGGAAGGCTGCGAACTCATGAAAATATTAGTAGCCGTCAAAAGAGTCATTGACTATAACGTCAAGGTTCGAGTGAAGGCGGATAACACTGACGTCGATCTCACCAACGTCAAAATGGCAATCAACCCTTTCTGTGAAATTGCTGTTGAAGAAGCAGTAAGACTCAAAGAGAAAGGTGTCGCTACAGAAATCGTTGCCGTATCCCTTGGTGCCAAAGAGTGCCAGGAGCAGATACGAACAGCGCTGGCTCTTGGTGCAGACCGAGGCATTCAGGTTCAGACTGATCAGCCTCTGGGTTCCCTGGCAGTTGCCAAACTGCTTAAGGCCATTGTGGATGAAGAAAAGCCTGACCTTGTTCTTCTGGGTAAACAATCCATCGACAGTGACAATGGCCAGACCGGTCAGATGCTTGCGGCACTTGCCGGTATGTCTCAGGCAACCTACGCCTCAGAAGTCAATGTTGACGGTGACAACGTTAATGTTACCCGTGAAGTGGACGGCGGTTTACAGACGTTAAGCCTGAAGCTGCCCGCAGTGATTACCACGGATTTGCGTCTGAATGAGCCGCGTTACGCATCACTGCCCAACATTATGAAAGCCAAGCGTAAGCCTCTGGATGTCAAATCACCAGAAGACCTCGGCGTAGCAGTGTCGTCTACTTTAACGACGATCAAAGTAGAACCACCGGCTGAACGACAGGCGGGTATCAAGGTGGCCAGCGTGGATGAGCTGGTAGAAAAATTAAAAAATGAGGCGAAGGTGATCTAATGGCCATATTAGTCGTTGCTGATCATGATAACAGCACGCTCGGAGCGGGAACTCTGAACACGGTTGCAGCTGCCACCGCAATCGGGGGAGAGGTTCACCTGCTGGTTGCAGGGTCCGGGTGTAGCACAGTTGCAGAGCAGGCATCTGCCGTAGCGGGTGTATCAAAAGTCTTGCTGGCCGAGAATGCTGCACTGGAAAACCGACTGGCAGAAAATGTGAGTCTGCTGGTTGCTGAACTGGGCAAGGATTACTCTCACGTACTGGCATCCACCTCAACCGATGCCAGAAATATGATGCCACGGGTGGCAGCTTTACTGGATGTTGATCAGATATCCGACATCATCCGTGTACAAAGCGAAGACACCTTTGCCCGTCCGATCTACGCTGGTAATGCCATTGCCACGGTTCAGTCCAGTGCATCTATCAAGGTTATTACCGTTCGTAACACAGGTTTTGACCCGGTTTCTGCGGAAGGTGGATCTGCCAGTGTAGAAACCGTTGCCAGCAGTCATGATGCAGGCGTATCGAGCTTTGTCAGCGAAGAGCTGGCTCAGTCTGACCGTCCTGAGCTGGCGGCTGCGGACATCATCGTATCTGGTGGTCGTGGCATGGGTAATGGAGAGAACTTTGAGTTACTTTACAAAGTAGCCGACAAGCTTGGCGCTGCAGTCGGTGCTTCCCGTGCTGCCGTGGATGCAGGCTATGTACCCAACGATATGCAGGTGGGACAAACCGGCAAGATTGTTGCTCCCAAGCTCTATGTTGCCGTTGGTATCTCCGGAGCCATTCAACACCTGGCTGGAATGAAGGACAGTAAAGTCATTGTTGCTATCAACAAAGATGAAGAAGCGCCCATATTCCAGGTTGCAGACTATAGTCTGGTAGCAGACCTGTTTGAAGCTATTCCGGAACTTGAAGGCAAGCTCTGATCAATAGGGCAGCTGTCTTTTAAAAAAATACCACTTTCTTTGAAAGTGGTATTTTTCTACTGGTTTTATGCCTTTTTTTTCACTGGGGGTTTTAAGACCCATTAACTCTGTGCATAATCTTTCATAATAAAACGATAAGAAACATACCGGAGTAGATTTTGATACGAGTTCTGGTTGCGGATGATCATGATTTGGTGAGAACTGGAATTTCTCGCATGTTAGCTGATGTTGAGGGTATTCAAATTGTAGCCTAGGCTGTCAGCGGTGAAGATGCTATCAGCCTTTATCGGGAACTCACTCCGGATGTCACGTTAATGGATGTCAGAATGCCCGGTATTGGCGGGCTCGAAGCCACCCGGAAAATCTGCCAGATCAACCCTCATGCAAAAGTTATTGCCGTAACCGTCTGTATGGATGACCCATTTCCCACCAGGCTGTTTGAAGCCGGCGCGTCAGGTTACGTCACCAAAAGTTCAAATATTACCGAAATGGTTACGGCCATTCGCACGGTATTTACTGGAAAGAAATACATTTCCCCGGAAATTGCCCAGCAAATGGCTTTGAAAGCTATTGAGCCAGACAGTGCGTCACCCTTCAATCAGCTCTCTCATCGCGAAATGCAGATAGCTCTTATGATTGTTAATTGCGAGAAAGTACAGACCATATCCGATAAATTATGCCTCAGTCCCAAAACGGTGAATAGCTATCGCTACCGGATGTTTGAAAAGCTGAATATCACCAGTGATGTAGAGCTGACACACTTGGCTATTCGCCATGACCTGGTAGATACCATAGAGTGAACGCTGCCTTACAGGCTCTGATGAACCTCTTGTTGAGTTCCTTCCGCTACTCCCGGTGCTGATGCCCGAAAATCCTGTTACCTGTACTGAAAAATGCAGGCTTATTCGTTTCTACCGCGCTGTGAAGATATAATGAGCAGGTGATTTGATAACCGTTGTCTGGTGGTTCATGACAGGTAGTGAAGAAAGCAAAAAGTTTGATCACAAATCATTTCTGGAAAAGGTGTCGAGCCGTCCGGGTGTCTATGATATGCGTGATCACAGTGGCAAAACACTCTATATCGGTAAAGCGAAAAATCTTAAAAATCGCCTCTCAAGCTACTTCCGAGCGACGGGTCTTACCACTAAAACCATGGCTTTGGTAAGTAAGATTGCTGATATTCAGCTGACGATTACCCATACTGAAACTGAGGCGCTGCTGCTTGAGCAAAACCTGATAAAAGACAGAAAGCCACCATACAATATTTTGCTGAGGGACGATAAGTCATACCCCTATATCTATATTTCCGGTGATGATGATTTTCCCAGGATGGACTCCTGTCGTGGACGCAAACGACAGAAAGGCCAGTATTTCGGGCCTTACCCGAGTAGCGGAGCGGTTCGGGAAAGCCTGCACCTGCTGCAGAAGATTTTTAAGATACGTCAGTGTACTGACATCTATTTCAACAATAGAACCCGGCCCTGCCTGCAATATCAAATCAACCGTTGCAAGGCCCCCTGTGTTGGCCTGGTCTCAAAAGAAGAGTACCAGCAGGATCTTGAGGATACCCGGCAATTCCTGGATGGCAAAAACCAGCAGTTAATCCGTTCGCTGATAAAGCGCATGGAAGATGCTGCTGACTCGCTGGATTTTGAAGAGGCGGCGGCAACCCGCGATAAAATCAACCACCTCCGGGCTGTTCAGGAACAGCAGACGGTGACCAAATCGGCCGGTGATATTGATGTGATCGGGTTTGCCCAAATGGGTGGCAATACCTGTTTTGACGTGCTCTTTGTTCGTTCTGGCAGGTTGCTTGGTCATAAATATTACTTTCCTGATTTTAAGCTGGAAGCTGAACGGTCTGATTACCTGGAAGATTTTATGGCCCAGTTCTATGTAAGGCTGTTTGCCAGTCGTGATTTTCCCGAGGAAATCGTGGTTCCGTTTGAGCTGGCCGGTGCAGATACTATTGAGGATGCGATCCAGGCGGTTTCTGGCAAGAAAATCAAGATCAAGGACAGAGTACGCTCTGAACGGCACGATTGGTTGGGCCTGGCCAATAAAAATGCGCAGCAGAATCTTGAAAGTCACCTGGCAAGCAAAAGCCATTTAAACCAGCGATACGCACAACTTAAGGATTTGCTGGACATTGAGCAACCCATCCTGCGTATGGAGTGTTTCGATATCAGTCATACCATGGGGGAAGCAACTGTTGCATCCTGTGTGGTATTTGGTCCGGAAGGGCCGGTGTTCAGTGAATACCGTCGTTACAATATCACTGGTATAGAGCCCGGGGATGATTATGCCGCCATGGCGATGGCTCTTGATAAGCGTTATCAGAAACTGGCGGAGGCAGATGCAGGGGAGGGGGCCAGGCCGGATCTTATCATTATTGATGGGGGTAAGGGGCAGTTAGGAAAGGCCTCGGAGGTGATGACCAGGCTGCAATTGCAGATTCCCTTGCTTGGGGTTGCCAAGGGAGTAACCCGAAAGCCGGGACTTGAAACACTGATTTACCAGGATCAGGAGCTCAACCCCGAAGGTGCTGAGGCGGCATTACTGTTGATACAGCAGATCCGGGATGAAGCACACCGCTTTGCCATCACCGGGCATCGACAACGCAGGCAAAAGGCCAGAAACCGTTCCGTGCTGGAAGATATTCCGGGTATTGGCAGCAAAAGGCGTTCAGCTTTATTGAAGTTTTTTGGTGGTCGCGAAGGCGTGAGTGGTGCAACCATCGAAGAATTGAAGAAAGTTGAAGGCATCAGTCTGAGGCTGGCGCAGCAGATACATGAATATTTTCATAATGACTAGCACCGAAGAGCAGGACTGTGTACCGTATGCCCTGTTTTGATTTCTGGCATCTTAGGGCCTGTTGACGTTTCGTTGCGTGCTCAGTGGCTCAGAAAGGTGTCATATGCGCGAAAGACTTGCGCAGCGCGTAGTTATTCTACGCCAAGCAAGTCTGACAAAACAGATGGTACCTTTCTGAGCCACCCTTCGGGCGTATCAGGGCACCCCTATGACTTCGTTGCGGCATTTTGAAAGGCAACCAGCCTTCCTGCTATGCCGCGCCTCGTCATAGGAGCGCCCTGATACGCTGAGCACGCAACGAAACGTCAACAGGCCCTAGGATCATCCCGAAAGAGCAAGGCGATATGTCAAACCGTCCCAATACCGTCCCAAGGCTGCCAGCTGCATGCTTCATAGCCTTACAGCACAAGGGCTTAATTAAGTAGTTATGAACGTCCCGAATTTTCTAACACTAACACGAATTGTTCTGGTCCCATTTCTCGTCATTATTTTTTATCTCCCATTTGAGTGGAGTTACCTTGCCTGTGCTGGAATATTTGCCTTCGCTGCCGCAACGGACTGGTTTGATGGGTATCTTGCCCGTCGGCTCAACCAGACAACCCCTTTCGGGGCGTTCTTTGACCCGGTCGCTGATAAAATCATGGTTGCCACGGCGCTGTGCCTGCTGATTGATGAGTTTCGTGCATTCTGGATGACGGTGCCGGCTCTGATCATTATTGGCCGGGAGATCGTCATCTCGGCCCTGAGAGAGTGGATGGCTGAACTGGGTAAGCGGACCAGTGTTGCTGTGAGCATGATCGGTAAGGCGAAAACCATGGCTCAAATGGCAGCCATTACCTTACTGCTATTATCGCCAGTGCCTGTTGATTCCTGGATTGGTTTGCTTGGTATTGTCCTGCTGTACCTTTCTGCAATTCTGACACTATGGTCTATGTATATTTATCTGAAGGCCGCCTGGCCAGATCTTTCTCCGTTCAACAAGCCTGACTGATGTGACGGAAAGCGGTTGACATCAAAGCAAAAAAACCTAAAATACGCTTCGTGTTCGGGCGCTGACAGGCAGTTAGCCAAAGTCGTCTAGCATTGGTTCTTGATTATCGATTGCCGATTGTCGATTTTCAAAAAAGCGTGCGGGAATAGCTCAGTTGGTAGAGCGCAACCTTGCCAAGGTTGAGGTCGCGAGTTCGAACCTCGTTTCCCGCTCCAATTATTTAATTTATGTGATTCAATTGCATAAATGCGAGCACGATGCATTGATGCTTTCAATGTTCAGGTTTGTCTCTTACATCAAGAACAAACCAGGCTCAAGATTCTGGCGAGTTAGCAAAGCGGTTATGCAGTGGACTGCAACTCCATTTAGACCGGTTCGACTCCGGTACTCGCCTCCAGAATAAAATTACAGGCTGAGCCTGTTTTTTTATGCTTTTACTCTGTACTATTCAAGTACTGCCCGAGTGGTGAAATTGGTAGACACAAGGGACTTAAAATCCCTCGATCGCAAGATCGTGCCGGTTCGAGTCCGGCCTCGGGCACCATCCCACCTTTCTTCTTTTTAGAAGGGCGAGTTAGCAAAGCGGTTATGCAGTGGACTGCAACTCCATTTAGACCGGTTCGACTCCGGTACTCGCCTCCACTTCTCATTTAATAGCTTTTTTCCTTCTTTTAGAAAAAGAAAGAACTCCAGCGACCGGGGAATTTCTTTTTATCCCTGATAAATTCCAGAAGTGAGTTCAGTGGCATATGCTTCAATGACTCTCTGGCCTCCCGAAACCCATCGCCGTAAATTGGGTCGGCACTTTGCTCTATTTGCTTTTTTCGAAACTCAGCATCTTTGGTGTTAAGGTTTTTTAACCAGATATACTCCATTAATACGCACATTCCTTCCTCTACCTTCAGTGGCAGATTTTCATAATAATTGTAAAAAAACCAGGCATGGGTGAGTTCATGAATCATTACGGTTCGGAAATGTTCTTCCGGCAGGTTTATCTGGATTAAAATGCAGTCAAAATTTCTGGCTAATATCTGTCCTTTCCGGTGAGTTGTCGTGGTTCGTGTAACCCCCAGAATGGGATGATTATCATGAAAGTCATGATGACTGGCGTCATTTAGCTCATCACGGCCGCAGAGTTTTACCGGTGTCTGTGTTGAGTTCAGACTAAGTCCAACCGATGCCAGGGCCGAGCGCATTTCAATAGCAATGCGGTCCGCGCGCTCCTGGGTGGAAACGCCATTGAGGCTGCATTTGTTGCAGATAACAACCCCGTCGGGATACTGCATACCGCCATTGGTGAGATTTTCACAAACAAGCCGACTGCAGCTGGAACACTCCGGATGCCCATCATGGTTATTGCAAAAAGCATTGCCCCAGAAATCCACAAAGTAGTTCCTGGTGAGAGGGTTCCGACAGACAGAGCAGAGTGGGGCGGTCTGCTTTTGCGCGCAAACCGGGTGCCAGGCCATTTTATCAAGTTCTACATAGTTTCCCTTGACGGGCTTTCTGCAGCTCGGACACCTCAGGCAGTCAGGATGAAAGGCCCGGTTCCTGAATACGACAAAAGCCTTTCCTGCAAATGGCTTCCTGCAGCCACTGCACCTGAAACAGCCCGGGTGCCAGCGCATGCCCATTGCCTTAACGCATTGGCCCTTGAGTGGTTTTTTACAGCCCTGGCAATAGTTCATGACCTTCCCTGATGTATGAGCAATCAGTTCCCAGACCATTTACGGAAGAATTCCTCCTTTATCACAGGTGAAAACAATTCTTATGGTCTTCTTTTCAGCTTAATCAGATATGATGATCGGCAGCCATCTTTTTCAGTCTACTTGCTTCTGCATGGTAGTACTGGCTTGTGGTATTGATTGAATCATGACCTGCAAATATAGCAAGGTCTTCGATATCCATTTTTCGAGCGAGGTGCGTCAGCGCTGTATGGCGCAGCGTGTGAAATGGCAGCCCCTGTAATCTGTGCCTGATATCCGGTGAGGCCTTTCTCTGACAATTTTCCATAAAGGATCGCCACCAGAATCGAAGCCCCCGGGCTGAAAGCGGGGTGATCAGCCCCCCGGTTTTGCGTGTCTTTGGTGCCAGGGGAAAAGGGTCTCCGTACAGGCCTGAGAATCCATTCATGCGCCTGTATTCAATGATTTGCTGTTGAAGCACTTTATTCAGGGGAACCTGTCTTCTTTTTCTGCCCTTGCCCAAAACACTGAGATAAAAACCGTTGTCATTATCGGGGTGTATATCTGAACAGGTATGTCCCGTCAGCTCAGATTCCCGCAAAGCCAGCCCATAACTTAAAGAGAGGATAAGGCGGGTTCGGGCTGATTCAATCCGTTCTCTTTCGGTACCCATTGGCAGGCTTGCCAGGCACTCTTTAATAAATTGCCACTCATTATCATAAAAATATCGGATGATGGTGTTGCCCCGGGCCAGCTTTTCACCCGATCGAATAAGTGATGCGGCCGGATTGCCAGCGGTATAACGATTTTTCTCCAGAAAAGAGAAAAAGGAGGACAGTACATCAATAACCTGATCGATGCTTTTTCCTGGCTTGATCGGGGATCTGAACATAATCCTCTCCGGCTGACCGGGAAGGATGCCAGGCATCAGCCAGCGCGGTGGTAAGTTCTGCATAAAGTTGACATAGGCTTGCAGGTGTTTAAGGCGCACATCTTTATACCCAATTCCCAATTCAAAGTATAAAAACGCTGTCAGTCTGGTTATTTCTCGCTCATAACGGCGCAGGGTCTCTTCTGAGCGGGCCCCGGACTTGTTCAGGAAAAGCACCATTGCTTCACCATCATTGCCCGCTCCCATCATATTGTCATTTGCACCATGATGAGCGGGCAGGGCGGGGAG